>NZ_AFEJ02000001.1:3600000-4200000 GCF_000238775.2 Acaryochloris sp. CCMEE 5410
TCGCCCTGCAACTTGCTTCTAGCGGTTATTTTGTCAAAGGCGGCACCCAGATTCGAACTGGGGATAAAGGCTTTGCAGGCCCCTGCCTTACCACTTGGCTATGCCGCCGTTGGAGAACTTTAAGCTACTACCCTTTAGGTTAGCAAGATTACGAAAAGCTCAGCAACCACCAACCATATCATGGTTTAGAGAAGAATGGCTGCCTAGAAGCCAGTGCTTAAGGATGACTCAAGCAGACTCAACTCAGCAGCCTATGATGTCATGCCTTATAAGCCTTCTTTGGGAACCAATTCCCACCACCCAAAGGACGGTCCAACAAACCGCACCACTAACCAGGAGGCCAGCACAATGAATACACCAACCCAACTCCCTTTCATTACCAAGTTATAAATTTTTTCCAGCTGGCTCTTGGTCAAAGGGAACCAAGACACCATTTTGGATTCTTTACCGTAGTCGCTTCCTAATGCTTCTTGACGACGTTTTGCTTCACCCATTTCTTTTCCCTAATCTAGACCACTAAAGTCGCAAACAGTACTGCCTAAATCTTATCGACAAAATGGGGATGGATAACAGAGGGATCATCCTGATTTAAGATACGGTCCCGTTCACTAGAGCCGCTGCTGACCAGACGACGTCGCGAACAAGCTGTCATCCAAATAGTTAATGCGCGAATAGGGACTCATGGCTGTTAAGACTTGTTGGCCATAACTGCGATGTAAGACCCGATTATCGAAGAGCGCCACGATACCTTGATGACGTCTGATGGGTGCGATCGCAGCCTGTAGCGTTCTTAAGGCAGTGGGTAATAGGTATAGTCGGAACCAATCTTGGCGATGGTGCTTATAGTAAGCCACTCGACCCGCTACCCGCGGATCTTCCAAGGAGGGGATGGGCAGAGTAGCCACAACCAGCAGGGCAGGAATTGGCAGGGTAGCCTGATGCTGTAACCAATAGTCCCAGCCGGTAATCAGAATCGTTTCTGCATCCAGATCCGACGTTTCCAGTTGGACCCGGGAGCCAAATTCCGAGGCCATCGCTGTCGCCATTTGGCGCTGCATCGGTGTGTCTTCGATAATAATGACCGTCGGTCCCCCAGGCTGGGCATTGGCGACCATCAGGAGATGCAGCTGCTTCAGTAAGGCCCCTTGAAAGGAAGGGGTATTGGGCATAGGTAAGCCATCAGGGAGGTACAGCTGCACCGCTTCCGCCTCTCGATGGGCTCCAAATTGAACATAGGTCATGTCTTCAAGGCCCAGTTGCTGTCGAAACAGCTTCGCCTCAGGTTCAAGGTCAAAGCCACTACCCATCAGCACAACCGGCTGTCGCGACCATAGCCCCTGCAAGCTGAGATTGACTTCATTGGGAGCACAGTACAACGTAAAAGCACCATTGTCGCGGTTCAGGCCACTCCACAATAGATGATGATCCGATTGATAGGCCTGCCAAAACTGCTGCCAATTCGACGGACTAAGGGCCATACCATGAGCCAGAATCGCTTGATGTAGCTGGGCTAGAATTTGACGTTCTTTCTGCTCAATCAGGGTGTGGCCATAGGGATTCTCAGGGTGCTGGAAAAGCGCACGAGTTAGCTTAACCCGAGTTTCCCGAATCAACTCTAGCAGCGGCGGGTAACACCAAATCAGTTGCTCCCAGTCCGGTGGGTGGAGCGACAGGGTGAGCTGTTGCTGAGCCCAACCTTCAAGCTGGTCAGCATTATCAATCAGGGTAGGAATATCAGTGGGAAATTGATAGGCCTGGGTCAGGTAGTCTCGTAACCATACCTCTGGAGTGACCAGTAAAACGCCTTTAAAGTGACTTCCGGGCCAATGGTCAGCAGCCAAAATTGGCTTTTTGATCTGCATCCATTCGTGAAGGTGGGGCATCTCAGCCCGGAGCAATTGCTGTTGTGCAGCCAGAGGGGCAACTAAGATCACCGCCTCTCGCCAAATCATCAGGGGAGCTAAATAGCTCAGCCGATGGAGTCCCTGGTGTTTGGCGGCAGCACTAATTTGAATCAGGGCACTCCGTCGCAGCCGAAACGCCCGAGCGACGAGGCGAGCAATGGTGAGGTGATGAGGCCATTGGTCAGATCCTTGCTCTCGCAAGAAAGCATGGAGTTGGCGGTGGACTTCGACCTCAATCACAATCAAAAACGCAATGACAATGCATGACCTTCATTCTGGCACAGTCTCTAGATTGTTCCGAAAACGGAACTTAAGCCTGCTGTAAAAAGGCCACTAACGCTTGTAGCTTCTGCCAAGCAGCACCGCTAGCCAGAATGGCTTTGGCTTGGGTTACTCCCTCACCATAGGTCTCTACAGCATGACCGACAAATAAGGCCAATGCTGTATTCAGGGCCACAACATCCGTTTGGGCGGCTGTGCCTTTGCCTTGGAGCACTGCTTGCAAAATAGCGGCATTTTCGTCCACGTCACCCCCTTGTAAGGCCGTCAGAGGCGCTGCAGTCAACCCTAATTCTGCAGGCTCTAAAATATCCTGGCTGACCTGTTGATGATCAACCACTGCGATATCCGTCAGATCGCCTAATCCGGCTTCATCTAAGTTTTCTCGCCCATGCAAAACGACCGCTCTTTGCACACCCAGAGTCTTAAGTGCCGAGGCGAGGGGATACAGCAATGCTGGATCGTAAACCCCTAGGACCTGCCCCGTGGGTCGGAGAGGATTCACTAAAGGCCCCAATAGATTGAAGATGGTGCGTACTTTTAGGGTTTTACGCAGGGGCACCACTGCTTTCATGGCCGGGTGCCAGCCCGGAGCGAACAAAAATGTAATCCCGACTTCTGCCACAGCAGCCTGAATTTTTTCCGGTGGAGCAGCCAGATTGATGCCCAAGGCTTCCAGCACGTCAGCAGAACCAACCCGACTAGAAGCAGAGCGGTTGCCATGCTTGGCCACTGGGAGCCCAGCAGCGGCAGCCGTAAAGGCAACGGCAGTGGAGATATTAAAAGTTGAAGCGCCATCGCCTCCAGTCCCACAGGTATCAATCAAGGGGCTGGGCATTGCTACCCCTGACTCCACCGATTGCTGCAAGAGCACGGTGGCCATCCCTGATAGCTCGTCTGCTGACACGCCTTTGGCTTGCAGGGCGGCCAAGATCGCTCCCGACAGGACAGGAGGCACAGCGTCTTGAAGCCAGCCTTCCATTAATTGCGAGGCTTCTGCTTGGGTCAAGGACTGACCGTCTAGGAGTTGTTGGAGGAGTTGAGACCCGTCTAGGGTATCTGGTGCTAACGTCATAACACTATCCTGAGGCTAGAGTGGTGAGAGCAGCCCCCGTAACTCGGCAAGTTCGCCAGTCGGGGAGAACGGTTGCTCCTAGTGTTTCATAGAATGCGATCGCAGATTCGTTCCAATCCAAAACACTCCATTCCAAGCGGCCATAATTCCGCTCTGCCACTAGCTTTGCCACGTGTTTTAACAAAGCCTTACCCACCCCTTGGCCTCGATGGTGCGCTTGCACATACAAATCCTCCAAGTACAACCCCGGCCGCGTTAAAAAGGTCGAGTAGCTGGTAAAGAACAGCGCATAGCCCACAATCTGCTGATCGATTTCAGCCACCAGAGCTTCCACATAGCATTGATCTCCAAACAAATGCTCTCTTAAGGCATCTGCATTCCCGGTGACTGCATCTTCTAAATGCTCATACTGGGCCAGTTCAATAATCAACGCAAACAATGCAGAGACATCGCCCTGTTCGGCAGCTCGAATTGAAACCATTGTCTTCGCCATTTCTATTCCTCAGCCGCTACTGTCTCAGCAGATGAGAAACGCTCCGAGATCGCCGCCGTCATAATATGGGACAGCAGACCAATGGGACCCACTAACAGACAGAGCACCAAGGAGTGGCTGGTCCAGATACCTGTGCGCTGACCTTCCCAGTAGATCCAGCGTCCTACAAACAAATCCATCACCAAAAAATGCACCCAAGCTGCCGCTGCGATCTGCTCTTGACCAAACAACTGAGCAATATCAGCAAGGGTGGGATTCGCTAAGACCTTGGCAGACTCAGGTGTCAGCGCTACAGCAAATAGGGAGGTGTACACAATGGCCAAGCCCACAAAGGGCAAATAGGACGTGAGCATGCGACGGGTCCAATCCCATTGGGGCAAAATAATCATTAATGCCCAGAAGGGCAGCACAAACACGTTGGCAATCGTAAACCACTGAGAGATCGTCATTATCAAGACTGTTACAACGACTATTGTCCCTATTGTCAACGGATCAGGGATCTTCTGCTCAAAAAGTTCTCAGGGTTATGGTCTAAGATAAATGAGTCTTGCGTCTATCAATATTCAACTTAGGGAACACCTATGCCACGCCGTCGTACAAAGACTTCTGGGTTACATCGTTGGTCACGACCACTGATTGGAGCCCTTGCTGTTTTGGGGGCTACGAATACAGGATATTTGACGGCCACCAAACTGGCAGGTGGAGAAGCAGCCTGTCCTACAGAGGGATGCGATCTGGTTCTGTCTAGTCCCTATGCCACCGTCTTAGGTCAACCCCTAGCATTGTTTGGCCTGCTGGCTTATATTGCCATGGCTATTTTTGCCTTGGCCCCCCTGGCCATCGGTAGTGACAATAAAGAGTTGCGAGCAACCGCTGAGAACACCACCTGGTTCCTGTTATTTATGGGATCCACTGCCATGATGTTCTTCAGTTGGTACCTGATGTACATCATGTACGCTAAGTTTGTGGTGCCCTTTGGCGCTGGCGCTATTTGCATCTATTGCATTGCCTCAGCGACTCTGGCCACCTTGATGTTCCTCCTCACCATTCTGGGACGGTCATGGGAGGATGTCGGTCAGATTGTCTTTACAGGCATTATTGTTTCAGTGGTGACGTTAGTTGGCACTTTAGGTATCTACTCACATATCGATAAGCCTGCAACAGCCAATTCAGACACAGAGTACAAGATCACATCTGCAACGGGCCAGGTATTCTTTACCATCACCGATTCCTCTGGAGAAGCTGAGCTGGAGCTAGCTAAACATCTCAAACAAACGGATGTCAAAATGTTTGGTGCCTTTTGGTGTCAACATTGTGCAGCTCAGAAACAGCTGTTTGGGGTCCAAGCCATTTCTGAAATGCCTTATGTTGAATGTGCACCGGAAGGTCCTAGTCCACAAGTGGATTTATGTACAGCAGAATTAGGCAAAGCCAGCGAAAAACTACGACCTATCATTGGCCGAGATGCCGGATTCCCAACGTGGAAGATTGGCGATAACTACTATTCGGGTCAGCAATCTTTAATCGATTTAGCAGAATATTCCGGTTATCAGGGTCCCAAAAACTTCAAGAATGCACTGCAATAATTTTCAGCGACTGCTGTAGCGTTCTTCTGCCCATGGCTCTCCTCGGCGATGATAGCCATTTTCTTCCCAAAACCCGAGCTGTTCGTGATCCAAAAATTCTAAACCGTTCAGCCACTTTCCACTCTTCCAGGCATAGAGGTGGGGCACGACCAACCGTAAAGGCCCACCATGATCAACGGGGAGTGGTTGTCCATCTAAGGTATGGGCAAAAAAGGTTTGCTCATGTAGGAAATCGTCGAGGGTGAGATTCGTGGTGTAACCCCCATAACAATGCTGCATCACATGGGTAACACCTGGCTGCAGCTCGAGAAGCTGCATCAGTTCAGACACAGCAAAACCGGCCCAGCTTACATCTAGCTTGGACCAGTGAGTCACACAATGAAAATCAGCGGTGAAATTCGATTGAGGTAAGGCTAAGATATCAGACCAGGCAAAGGTTTGTTCCTTAACTAAGCCCCAAACCTTCAATTGCCAATCTTGGGGGGTAATGTGCGGCGTTTCACCATAGGTCAGCACTGGAAACCGATTCGCCAGATGCTGCCCTGGAGGAACACGCTGCTTTTCGCTCATGTTGGGTTTGCGAAAATACTTACCCACACTCCTTACTCATCATCGTCTTCGTCGTCATCCTTAGTCGGATATTCAAAGCCTTTGGCTCGGCCTGTGAGAATAGATTTGCCAGTAGACAGCGCTCTTTGAGCAGCTAAATTTGCTTTGCGGTTCCAATGGGCTCGACGAGAATCGCGCTTAGAATTGGATGTCTTTTTCTTTGGGACAGCCATGGGTATCGATTAGGAAATAAAAATACAGCTTTGCCATCTTAACATTGAACTCTTGAGCAAGCCTCAATCATGCTAGGAGACATGGAATAGCGATCGTCTCAAGCAGGCACCAGAGTCAAATTTAGCGCCTAGAGGTCAACAAATCCTCATTTTTCACTGGATATCCTCTCACTACTACAAAAGAATGCCGCTCTCTTCCGATAAAATTGCTGAAGTTTCTAAAGATACACGCCGTTGACTCGCCACTCCCCCCAGCAGGCTCACGATTTTTTACATCAATCATCCCTAGGTCTAGCGATTGTCGGCATTGTGCTGATGACACCGTTTTCCATCAACAATTTTCTACAAGGGCGGTATTTACTCGGCGTAGGTGGACTATTAATCAATGGGATTTTTGCCTTCAATACCTGGACCATCACGAAGCGCAATTATTACTCTGATACCCTCACCCTGTGGGTACTGGTGCCCATCGTCATCTTCTTTCTCAACCTGGCATTTATTCAACAGGGGATAATTGGAGTTTTTTGGTGTTATCCCTCTGTTATTGCCTGCTACTTTATGCTGCCAGAGCGAAAAGCCTGGCTTGCCAACCTCACGCTATTGTCAATCACGTTTCCCATTGCCTGGCACATTATTGAGCCCGCCTTGGCCTTGCGGATGATCTCGACGGTAGTGATGGTGAGCATTTTTTCCGCGATTTTTGTTCGAGTGATCAATGCTCAACAACAGAAACTCAAGCTTCAAGCCATCACAGATCCACTGACTGGGTTACTGAACCGAACGTCTCTCCATGAGACCCTTGAGCAAGCTATCGCCCAAAGTAAGCGGATGGGCATTTCTATGACGCTTGCTTCCCTAGATATCGACCATTTTAAGGCCATTAATGATGCCTTTGGCCATGCTACTGGCGACCAAGTGCTGCGGGATATCAGCGGCTTGCTCAAAGAACGATTGCGCCGTGTCGATCAGGTCTTTAGAATTGGAGGCGAAGAATTTCTGTTGCTCTTTTATGGGTCAGATACCGAGAGTGGATATCTGGTCGCGGAAGAACTACGCCATTTAATTGGAAGCCAACCATTTCTCCCGGATCATTCCGTAACGGTCAGCATTGGTGTAGCCACCCTACATCCTAAAGAAGACTGGACGACCTGGATGCAGCGAAGCGATGATTATCTCTATCGGGCCAAATCGGCAGGGCGCAATCAAGTGATGTGCATGTGATCTCTTTTTCCAGGTATAACCAAAATATGAAACCGCTACGTCATCATTTAACCCGTATCTGTCTTGTTCTGGGGCTAATTGTTTCCCTAGTTGTGGCTGCCCCTGCAGCTTTTGCCATGGGGGGTGACCCACCGCCTCTGGATCAACCTGCACCCACATTCACATTGCCTAGCAATACAGGGGATGGGGAGGTGTCATTATCGGACTATCGAGGTCAGTGGGTGGTTTTATACTTCTACCCCCAAGACTTTACGCCAGGATGTACTGTCGAAGCCCAACGGTTCCAGCAGGACCTACCGAAATATATCGAGCGCAACACCCAAGTCATTGGCGTTAGCGTTGACTCTGTAGACAGTCATGCTGAGTTTTGTGATTCTGAAGGCTTGAAATTTCCCTTGTTAGCCGATGAAGATGGCAGTGTGAGTAAAGCCTATGGATCTTGGATGAGCTACTTTTCCCTACGGCACACTTATTTGATCGATCCAGAGGGAATTCTGCGACAACAGTACGTCAAGGTGCGTCCTGTGATTCATAGCGAAGAAGTGTTAGCCCGCTTAGACGAACTCCAAGCCGCGAGTTAAACCAAAACCCTAATGCACAAAAAAAACGCCCCCTTTCGGGGGCATATTTGTTGGAATGCACGTATTGGGTTGATGACGACCCAACGCGCTAATGAGGTTTAAAGGGTTTGCTTATCTCTGGAATTAAAGATATCAGTCAAAAGTGAAGATATCGCGAATGCCAAAGAAATGATTAATTGACCTCACTTTAATAAGTCTCAACATGCCATCGTCCGGCTTTCTTGAGAGCTTTGCGATATTCGATCCAATCGACACCATGCTTTTGGGCCGCAACGGACATGCCGTCATCAATACCCCCTTCCATACCTTTCAAACCACAGATATAGGTATGGGTCTTGTCGTTCTGCATCAATTCCCAAAGAACATCTGCCTGCTCCGCAATGCGATGTTGAATATACATCTTGCCGCCCTGGGGATTTTGCTGCTCCCGGCTAATGGCATAGGTGAGTTGGAACTGATCTGAGAATTGGCTGGCTAAGGCTTCTAGCTGCTCTTTATAGAGGATATTGGCTGTGTAGGGCACCCCAAAGAATAGCCATGCATTACCTTGGAATTGATAGTCAGGATGCTTTTCCTGGAACAACCGCCACAGATAAGCCCGAAACGGGGCAATGCCTGTGCCTGTGGCAATCATAATCACATTGGCTTCTGGATCATCAGGCAAAAGCATTTCTTTGCCCACCGGACCTGTGATCTTAACAGGAGCACCGGGCTGGAGCTGGTTTAAATAGCTAGAGCAAACGCCATATACGCGCTCGCCTGTTTCGGGGTGATTGTATTCCAACTGCCGAACGCATAAGGAGACGGTTTTATCGTCACCCTGATCGCCATGGCGAGTGGAGGCAATTGAATACAGCCGCAGCTTATGAGGGCGACCGTTTTCATCGGTCCCTTCTGGAATAATCCCTAAGCTTTGCCCTTCAAGATAATGAAAATCGCTCCCTGCTAAATCAAAGGTGATATGGCGAACTGTTCCTTCTCCACCGGGCTGAACTAACTCTTCATTGGTCAGGCACTGACTCGTTAAGGGTTCTTTGGGACGATAAATATTGACTGGGATTTTTTCTTTTAGCTGCATAGAGATTGAATTTGAGATGAGCGAACCACCACCATAACTGGCAGTGGAGGAGATATTAAGACTCCAACCAGCCTAGGAGTATTCATTGGATCCCATTGTCGCTATCGGTACAATTTCCAAGAGTCTTTAGATTTCTGGTCGAAGTGATCAATCATTCAGTTTGGGTGATCTGGCGTTGGAAAACTGAGTGTTTCAAATTTTCCAAGGACCTGATCACTGATCTCGAATACTGCCTTTTTGCAGGTAAAGCTGTGTAAAAAACAGTATTCCTTATGCACAATGGGCAAAGGGTTAGCACATATTCAACTAGAGCAGGCTTACACTATGAAACTCCAGCACAAAAAGTATTGGCTACAACCTGGACTGTTGTGCTTGATTCTCTCCATATCTAGTGCGTATCATTGGATGACCAGTCAAGGTGCAGAACTAGATGTTTCCCCTTCTCTGACTGCACCAGCACCGCTTACGGCTTCACAACAAAAAGGCTATCTCAAAGCTCAGAAACGGATTCAAGCTGCCCACGAGACAAAAGCGACAACCCTAGATCTTCAGGGGTTAGGTTTGGCTGAACTCCCACCAGACATTGGTCAATTGCGACATGTTCAAATCATCTACCTTGTGGGCAATAGCTTACAAACGCTACCACCCGAGATCGGGCAGCTCAAACAACTCAAAACCCTCAATCTGTCTGGCGGCAACCTCAATCGCCTGCCTCCAGAAATAGGTCAGTTGTCGAATTTGCAGTCGCTAAACCTCTATAAGAATCAGCTCAGAACCCTTCCACCCGAAATCGGGCAGCTTAAACAACTCCAAAGGCTGGATATTCGCAATAATCGGTTGAGCGCTCTACCCCCAGAGATTGGAGGCTTACAGAACCTAAAACGACTCACTCTGCACCACAACCAACTCAAGACTCTTCCACCAGAGATCGGTGAACTCAAAAACTTACAAAAATTAGCGGTTGATTACAATCAACTACACCGTCTGCCTGTGGAAATCGGTCAACTTGAGAATTTAGTGTCCTTAGGCCTGCCATACAATAAACTCAAGCATCTGCCGGTCAGCATCGGTCAACTGAACAACCTTCAAGTGTTGGGGCTCAATTTCAATCAGTTAACACATCTGCCACCAGAAATTTCACAACTGCACCGCTTAGAAGTACTGAGTCTAACGAGCAATAAACTGCAGCGTTTCCCCACTGAGATTATCCACCTGACCAATCTGGAAGTCCTTCACCTGGGTGCTTCACCAGAAAGCTTGGCATTTAGTGTGCAATTTCACCTCAAGGAAGAATATGCAACTACCTTCAACCAAGTCAGTTCACTCCCTCCCGAGATTGGCCAACTCACTCAGTTGCAGGATCTTAACCTTGGATCTTGTACGTTGCTTAATCTACCCCCCGAAATCGGCCAACTCGTTAACCTACAAATGCTAGGCCTCAGTAATAACGGACTGATGAGCGTACCTCACGAGATCGGCAGACTCGCTAACTTACAGGGACTAGAGCTAAGTTATAACCAACTGAAAAGCTTACCTCCCGAGCTGAAAGCACTCACACGCCTAGAGTATCTAAATTTGTCCAATAATCCTTTACCCGCTGAAGTGATGAAACAACATCAGCAATAACTACTCTTGGCGTTATAAGAATTTAGGTCGTTCTGCCTGAGTTTGATTCAAAAGATCTTCTAAAGCTGACCAGTCTGACCGTTCAATAACATCTGTAAGCTGATCGAGACTGTGGCGGTATTGGTGGAGCGATCGCAACAGTTCTTCCCGGTTGTACTGAGCCATCATGCAGCCCAGTTCCGGGTTGCCACCCCCCACGCGACTGGTATCTCGAAAGCCAGAGCTGGCAAAAGATTGGGCGAGTTGTAGAATCTCTGAATCTGCTTCACTTAAGCAAGCGGTAATTAAAGCTGCACTAGTCATTTTAGGCAGGTGGGAAATCCACGCCACCGCCCGATCATGAACCGTAGGCGAGCATTCATGGAGGTTGCAATCTAGCTGGCTGACTAGCTCTTTCATCGTCTCGATCACATCGGCTGGCGTTTCAGCCGTCGGCGTCAGGATATAGGGATTTCCTGCAAAAAGTCGGGACTGGGCTGCATGAATACCCGTTTCTTCGCTGCCCGCCATGGGGTGGCCGCCAATAAAGCAGGGCCATAAGGGGGTTAAGCGTTTCACCACGGATCCTTTGACAGAGCCGACATCTGTGAGAATCGCATTTTGAGACAAATGAGGAATTAAACGGGCTGCGATCGCATCTATCACACTCACCGGGGTACAGATAAACACGACATCCACGGGAGCCAGAGAAGTGAGATCGCCACTGGCAACATCGACAGCTCCCAGTTTGACGGCATCCTCACAGGTTTGGGGCTGGCGACTCACGCCTAGCACTTTATATCCCAAGGCCCGGAAATCATAGGCCAAGGAACCACCAATTAAACCGAGGCCAACGATGCCAATGTTCATCCTGCCAAACTCATAAACTCTATGCGGGGAATCAGAGGATCTTTTACCATACCGATGCCTTGAAATTGCCAACGGTCCATAATTCCTCGTAGTTGGCTTTTACCAATCGATTCGACACTAAACTTAGAGGCGGCGGCTTGAGCATGGGTATTGAGATAGCTGAGGGCATCATAATGCTCAGGGAACAGCAGCAAATAGCACTGGGTCGTGTCTGGGTCAGGCCGAGCAGCTAAATAATTGCCATCGGCCCGAGAGCGGAGCGTGTAGTAGAGGGCAGTGTTCATGGGCTTAATTCAGATTACTGAGCTTAATGCGCGGATCGACGACGGCTAAGAGGATATCTGCCAGTAGGTTGCCCACAATCAGCATCACCGCTCCCATCATCAACCCCGCCATCACCAAATACAGGTCTTGGGCTTGGACGGCCTTGAGCAAGAGCTGCCCCAAGCCGGGCCAGTTGAAAAAGAACTCAGCAATAAAGGCACCCCCCAGTAAACTGGAAAATTCAAACCCCAACAGGGTAATCAGGGGATTGACGGCATTGCGCAGGGCATGGGTATAGATCACCTTATTTTCTGGTAAGCCTTTGGCCCGGGCCGTTTGAATATAGTTTTGGCGGAGGACATCCAGCATATTGCCGCGCGTGATTCGTTGTAGACCCGCAAATCCCGTGACGCTGAGGGCCAACGTCGGCAGAATCATATGCCAGCCCACATCCAAAATTTTGCCGAACCAGTTGAGATCCGCATGATCGATGCTGGTCATATCACCTACGGGAAACAGGGGCGTACTCTGAGCCAAAAATAGCAGCAGTAAGGCGGTGATAAAGCTGGGAAAGCCCTGGCCGATATAGCTGAAGATACGGAGAATGCGATCGCTCCACTGATTCTGATTCACTGCCCCAACAATCCCCAAGGGAATGGCAATGCTCCAGTTAATCACTAGAGAGGCAATGGCCAACAGCAGGGTATTGGGAATCCGCTCCCAAATTAAAGCGGTAACGGGGCGCTGATAGCTAAAGCTTTCGCCAAAATTCCCTTGATAAACCTGTCCCCAGTGGCCTTTCCAGATCTGAGATAAATCAAAGGTAAAAATATTTTTGAGCCAGAGGCCATACTGCTTAATTAAAGACCGATCCTTTTGCCACACCTGCACAGACTGATCGGCATTGATCAGGACCAATCGTTCCCCATTATCGGCAAACTGGAGCCCTTTGAGAGGGCCTTGCTTACCTTCGAAATTTCCCAAAGGCTGATTCTCGTTTTGGGACCATAGGCGCACCGTTTTGCCAGCGCTGGTGGCAAAGGTGGTTCGATCCGGACTAAAGGCAGCTTCAGTGATGGGTTGAGAATGGAGTTGATTTAAATCCTCCGTTTTCAGAGATTTACCCTCTAAATTCCATTGCTGCCAGGTCTGATGATTGGCAATGGTATTGAGCACCAGCCCGTCTGAATTTTGATTAAATTGTAGGGCCGTAATCGCCCCTTTATGGGTCAAGGTTTGCTGGAGGGTGCCAGAAGTTTTCCACAGGCGCACCGTTTTATCCCCACCGCCAGAGGCTAAAAGACTACCGTCTGGACTATAGGCCAGAAAAGAGATTGAGCCTGCATGCCCTGTCAAAGTTTGAAGGAGACCCCCTTCAGTTTTCCACAGGCGCACCGTTTTATCCTCACTCCCGGAGGCCAAGGTTTTCCCATCACTACTAAAGGCTAAACTTGTGACCGTCCCTTGATGACCTTCTAGGGTATTTACCAGGGTGCCATCGGCTTTCCAGAGCTTGATGGTTTGATCCGCACTACCGGACGCGATCACCTCGCCATCGGCACTAAACGCGAGGGTGGTAATCGCCCCTTGATGACCTTTTAGGGTCTTGAGAACAGTACCCTGGTCATCCCAAAGGGCAACGGTATTCGCCTCCCCGGTCAGGATCTGGCTGCCATCGGGCTTGATGGCTACGGCGGTAATGTCTTTGGCGGCAAATGTGGTTACGGCACTGCGATCGCCCCAGGTATTGCCCAACCCAAATTCTTGGCGCAGCTCTTCTAGACGCTCTTGCGACATCTGGGGATTATTTTTGAATTGATCGAGGTAGTCCCCAGGGGCTAGATCGACAATATAAAAAGTCAATAGCGACGCCAAAAATAGGGTGATCAGACCTTGAAACACCCGCTTAATGGTGTACCCGAGGAGTTCGCTACCGATAACTAGTACTCCACCAACACATTAACGGAACAATCGGGCAGCTTTTGTCGCCCTGCTAAGCCCGTCAGCTCGATAATAAACCCAAATCCGACCAGCGTGCAGCCTAGGGGTTCGAGAAGCTGAGCCGTTGCCGCAGCCGTCCCTCCGGTGGCGAGGAGGTCATCCACAACCAGCACGCGACTACCTGCAGGACAAGCATCTTGGTGAATTTCCAGGCGATCAGTGCCGTACTCCAGTTCATATTCTTGGGCATGGATGGCGGCAGGGAGCTTGCCGGGTTTGCGAACCGGGACAAAGCCAGCCCCAAGTTGATAGGCCAACGGGGCACCAAAAATAAACCCCCGCGACTCTATCCCCACCACATAATCAATGGATTGATCACTATAATCATCCGTAAATTGATCGATGACATAACGAAGACCATCAGGATTTTGCAACAAGGTCGTAATGTCCCGAAACAAAATGCCAGGCTTGGGAAAATCGGGAATATCGCGAATCAGTGATTTGAGATCCATAGGGGTTGTGATTTTACGCAAGGTGAACAGATGGGATGACCTTTTATCCTGATTAAAGGACAGGGGACGGTACGTCAGAAATCGTACACTAATGTGGTTGACAATCTGGATGGCTCCCGCTGATTCCCTCTAATACCCTGCCAAATCAGGCCGGGTTGGGTGTGAACTTTTAGAGCAACGCATCGTCGAGGGGCTTTTTCGGGCAGTCTAGATCTGGATGCCAATGCTAAGGTTTCTTCAGCCGTTGATTCAAAATCTCTTCCGTATTCTTGTCGTAATGGATTCGTAATGCAAGCCGATAGCCCCACTGAACAATTTACTTCCCCTATTCTGAAGGCGTTGCCAGACCCAGATGTCCCTGCCCAGGTCTGTCCGCGACGAACCCGAATTCAGCTCGATTTTGTGTTGCTGGCCATCGAAGCATTAGACCTCTATGCCTCGGAATTAATGTTGATGAGCTTGGAAGAACTGCAGCTCCAAGATGTGATCGAAAATCGGGTGGACTTTTGGCAGTCTCGCAATACCAATCCCCTACGGCGCTCTCATCAGCGCGACTCCCTGAGCTTAGATAAAGCCAAAGCCTTGGTGGCCGTAGGATGTCACATCGCTCGTCGCCAAACCGCCCAGGTCCGACAGCTTTTAAATGTACAGCGGCAACTCGCTGAGAAACAGCTGACGCCCGATCACAGTGTGCCGTTAGCCAATTATTTAGAACGATTTCGCCGTCATTTCCGCAGTCGGATGAATCCCAATCGTACGGCTATTGCGGCTTACAAAGACAATGACCGGCTGGATGAGCTGGCTTTGAGTCTGCTGGAACAAGTGCTATTTTGTACCGGAACAGCCGGAATGGAACGATTTTGGTCTAGTCTGTTTGATGGAGAAGTGGCCTAACCCCAATGACCATCCAACGCCCATTTATTCTGCCCAACTGCACCCTCAACCTCGAAGGCATTAGTAACTCAATCACAGATGCCGCCCTCGGAGAATCCTTAGATGTGCTCCTACGTCTAGAGTGCCAATTTGGGGATTTAAAAAAACCCCTGATCGGCGGTCTGGATCTGCTCAATAGCCTGATTCAAGCCACGAATCAATGTACTCAATCCTGGATGAGTGGTGTCCCCCATCGTCGCTTGGCAAAGCTGAACCAAGATCAGTCTGCGGTTCACCTGTTACCCAAGGAAGAAGATGGGTTTGAACTGACCATTCCCTTAGAACTCCTCAACGAAGCCCCCAGCGATACCGACGATCCAGTGCGAGTGGGCTTAACCACGATCCAGCTGTTTGATCTCGTGGAAGCCTTAGATCAACTCTTGGCCGATCAACAAACCCTGCCCAATCTATCCCTGGCTGTACGACCCTTGTCTCGCTCAGAAGCAGTGTCGGGCCAAGCCCTGCAAAAATCCACGTCTGCCGTATTGGGTGCAGCCAGTGTTGCGATCGCAGCCTCGATCTTCTACCTCCTACCCGTTCCCAAAGCCAGCCCACCGCCGAAGGATCCTCCTAAAACCGCACCCACCAGCACAGAAAGCCCCGCACCAGGGACCGCACCTCCTGGCGTTCCACCAATACAGGTCTCCCCCTCTCCAGGTGAATCCCCTGCCGCCTCTCCCAGTCCGGAGAATACGGAGGCATCGCCAAGTCCAGAGGCTTCGCCCGAACCAGAAGCATCTCCTTAACTTCTTTTCCTACCTATTAAAGCTGCACCTATAAATTCGCGAGCGTCATGAATCGATCTGTCTGGGCAATCGTTACGGCTCTCTGGAGTCTGGGAGGCGTCTCTGCTCTAGCAGCACCTCGCCCGATTGATCGCATGGTGAACTGCGACATTCTAGTCGTGGGGGGTGGCCTGGCAGGGGTGGCCACTACCTATGAAGCCTTACTAGCTGGCCGTGAAGTGTGCATGACGGAGCTAACCGACTGGTGGGGCGGCCAGATTTCTTCCCAGGGCACTTCAGCCTTAGATGAAACTGTAGGACAACGCACTCGCGGGATTTTCCCCAGGGGCTATGCCCAATTTCGCCAGCAATTAATTGAGGTATCAGGACGCGATCGCCCCGGTGATTGCTGGGTGAGTCTAGTTTGCTTTTTACCCCAGCAGGGACATACCCTGCTTTTGGACATGCTGAAAACAGCGGAGGCCGACGGGAAGGGTAAGCTCCATTTATTTCCCAATACGGTGGTTAAGTCCCTAGAAACCAATCCTGAGGGTGATTCAATCACTTCAGTCCGAGGTATTCAACATCAGCCTGCCCCCGGAGCCCCCCCTCTCAATACCTATCCCCTTTCCCAAACCCTAGTCGACAGCTACACCGAAGAAGATTCAGACCGCTTTACCAAAACGATTCTGCAATTTCAGCCACCCACTACCGGACAATGGATCGTGGTAGAGGCAACAGAGACGGGGGAATTGCTGGCGCTAGCCGACCTCCCCTATCGCCTGGGCATCGACCCCCGCTCCCATCTAGAACCGTCTTCCTCCAGTGACCAGGCTGACCCTTACTGCACCCAGGCCAGCACCTATACCTTTGCTATGCAGGCCACTGCAACGCCGCCAGTGCATCAGCCGCCTGCGTTCTACCCTGAATACGAGCCGTTCTATAGTTTTGACAAACCTCGCTATGCCCAAACGCCCAACTTAGTCTTTAGCTATCGCCGTATTTTTAGCGTTAAACCGGGTACTGCTGATGAGGAGGTAAATGTAGGCGATATTTCCATGCAGAACTGGGGGGGAGGCAATGACTACGGACCTGGCACCGCCCAAGACAACCTGATTTTGACCCGAGACCAGCTACTGGCGGAAGGGCAACTACAAGATTGGCAGGGGGGCTTACGGATTGCCAGTTTGCAGGGAGGCGAAGAATTGGCCCAGGGCTATTTCTATTGGCTGGTAGCCGGGACCACAGATTCTAAGGTGGCAGATCCTCCCAAGCAGCCTTGGCCCAATCTCAAGTACTTAAAAGGGCTAGAGTCACCGATGGGCACCGCCCACGGTTTGTCCAAGTTTCCCTATATGCGAGAGAGTCGGCGCTTAATTGGCCGCTATAGCTATGGCTATCCTCAAGGCTTTGTGATTACGGAAACAGATGTCTCTAAGCAGAACTTTCGGTTGCCTTATTACCGCAACACTTTATCGGGACCGGATTATCGAAATTTGATCACCCGGATGGCGGGGTTAAAAACCCTGGATGTGATTTTAGATCGCGTGCCGCTAGCAGAGGTGGAGTTGCGAACCAGATCTCGTATCTACCCGGACAGTGTGGGCATTGGTCACTATCCAATTGATTTTCATCCCTGTATGCAGCTTAGTCCTCCCCAAGCGCCGGGCAATCAAGAACGGCCTGGAGAACGCCAGGGGGCGACGCAAACCTATCCTTATCAAATTCCTCTGCGGGCGATGATTCCACCTCGGATTAATAATTTGCTGGTGACGGGGAAGAGTATTGCCACGAGTCACATTAGTGCGGCGACCTATCGGGTCCATAGTTTTGAATGGTCGTCGGGGGCGGCAGCGGGAACAACGGCGGCGTTTGTGCTGGATCAGGGGGTATTGCCCTATCAGTTGGTGGAGAATTTGCCAAGACGAAGCCCGAAGTTGGAGAAACTGCAGGCGATTTTGAATCGAAATCAAAATCCAACGGCGTTTCCAGATATGTCGATTTTTAATCTGAACTGGAAGAATTGGTGAGGGAGCGAACGATGAAACACAAATATCGCGTCAACATCGTTTGGTCCGAGCCAGATGAATGTTACTTGGTAGAACTCCCAGAATTTGCCCATGAGCTGCAACGCTATTGCACCCATGGCGATACTTACACAGAAGCAGTTACCAACGCCCAAGAGGTCTTAGAACTATTAATCGAAGATTATACGGCTGTAGGCAAACCCTTACCTGAACCACACATTTTGAAAGTTACTTAACGGATGACCCTCGCCAAAAAAGGTTCTAGAAAAATCGTTGTGGATGGTGTGGCATATCGATGGTCCATTCGCCACAAACCAACCTATCCCCAAGCCTTATGTCAAAGCAATCTAACCACTGCCGTAGAACTATATGATCAACCTGGTACGACGTTAATCATCACTTGGTCAGAACCCAGACCTGATAACTGGTTGATGGCAACCAGTACCAGCATTACACCTCAACACATTACAAATGCTATTCGCCAGGCTCTTCGACAAGGTTGGGAACCTGCTTTATCCGGTGCAACTTATCCCTTGCGTCTAGATGTGTTGCCTGGATGATAAGAATCGATTGAACCCACATAAACTTATTCCGAATTGATAATGCTGTGAATTGCTGCTCATCTGGCTAAGATCAGGGTAGCTATCGAGAGACTGTCATGACCACTTTCATACCATCACCAGCTGCTACGGAAGATCAGCGTGTGATTCTCCCAAGTGTGTCTTGGCAGCAGTATGAGGGGTTGTTATCGGCGCTGGGGGACTATCCTGGGCTGCGCTTGTTGTACTTGCAGGGAAATTTAGAGATTTTTATGCCTTCGCCGGAACAGGAAATGCTGAAGAAGGTGATTGCTCGCTTGCTGGAGCGATATGCGGAGGAGGTGGATATTCCGCTGCATGGATATGGTTCGACGACGTTTCGACTGGAGGCGAAGGCACGAGGGTTGGAGCCGGATGAGTGTTATTGTGTGCAGGCGTTAAAAGATTTGCCTGATTTTGCGATTGAGGTGAATTTGACGAGTGGTGGGGTGGATAAGCTGGCGATTTATCAGGGGTTGGGAGTACCGGAAGTTTTGATTTGGCAGGATGATCGGCTGCAACTTTTTGATTTGCATGATGGGATAGAAGTTGTGACTCGCAGTCAGTTTTTTCCTGAGCTGGATTTTGCGTTGTTGGCCCAGTTTGTGCGACCTCAGGATCAACCGCAGGCCGTGAAAGATTTTCTGGCTACTCTTCGTGATTTAAGCCGTTAAATAGGGTGTTTATCTTCAGTGAACCTGGCTAAAATCTAGTCATAAACATGAGTAAAAAGCCTAATTTAAGGACCCATGCCATAGAATTGCAGCAAGGTATGGTTTGCCGGGAGTCAGGACGTGGCTGACGATTTCGAAATTTTACGGGGAATTTACAACTCCTTTGATCCTTTTCGGCCTTTGCCCGCGAAAGACCCAGTATATGTGGATTGCCAGGAAGTAAGGGGGGATGGAGACATCTTGGTGGAACTGGGCAACCAGATTCTCCTAGCGGAGCGCTTTACCCACCAACTGTATACCGGACATCGCGGGGCAGGGAAATCAACAGAGCTACTGCGATTAGCCAAGTTTTTGGAAGAGCATGGCTTTCAGGTGGTTTATTTTGCCGCGGATGATGAGGATATTGATGCGGAGGATGCTCAATATACAGATATTTTGCTGGCCTGTACCCGCCATTTGCTGCAAGTCTTGAAAGGACCGCAAGAAAACCCGGTTTGGCGTTGGGTGCAGTCGCGGATGCAAGCTTTAAAGGAGCTGCTGCAAAGCGAAATTACCTTGGACAATATTTCCATTGAGTCTCAAATTACTCAGTTTGCCAAACTGACGGCAACGCTGAAGGCTAGCCCCGATACCCGCGCCAAAATTCGCCAGATTGTCGAACCTCATACAGTGTCTTTGATTGAGGCGCTTAATCAGTTTATTGAGGAGGCAATGACCAACTCGCCGCAACAATCGACTCAAAAGCTGGTGGTGATTGCTGATAACTTAGACCGAATCACGCCTGTAATTGCTAGGGAAGGGGCACGTAGCAACCATGAGCAGATCTTTATTGACCGCAATGAACAGCTCAAGGCGCTTAATTGCCATGTGATTTATACGGTGCCGATATCTTTGGTTTATTCAGGTCGAGTCACAGACCTGCGGGATATTTACGATACCGATCCGCAGGTGCTACCCATGATTATGGTGCGTGAGTCTGATGGGGACGTGTACCAGCCAGGTTTAGACACCATGAAAGAAGTCATTGCTAAGCGGGTCTATCAGACCGAAGCTGTGAGTCCTAGTTTAGGATTAGACTCGAAGATTTTTGATGCTCCAGAAACCTTAGATCAACTTTGTTTGATGAGTGGAGGACATGTCCGCAATTTGATGTTGTTGGCCCAGTCTTCAGTGCGGCGAACTCAAGCATTGCCGATCACAGCCCGAACGGTAAAACGAGCGATTACAGAAGCTCGCAACACCTATCGGAATGCAGTCTATGAACGCCAATGGTCAGTTTTAGCCCAGGTTGCCCGAACGAAGAAAGTCTTGAATGATGAGGTTCATCGAGAGCTATTGTTTAACCGCTGTATTCTGGAATATCGGTTTCTAGATGAGGACGAGGAATTGCGATGCTGGTATGATGTGCATCCTTTAATTCGTGGGATTCAAGAGTTTAGAACTGCTTTGGCTGAGGGCGAGACATCATGACTCAATCACTGACAGATTGGGATGAAGATGTAGTTGTCGATCCAGAGGCAGAGTATCAAGCACTGCTAAGGACTATACGCTGGACTAATGGCTTTGGCCTATCGTTTGTGCGGTGCTCACCCGCAGAAGCAGATCGCTTAATTGAGCGAATACAACAAGATTTAGGGAGTCAAAAACCACCGTCTGAATCACAAAAAAAGATCGATGTTTTAAGGCTCGAACAACCTATTGATAACCTGTATGAAATTGTGGTGGCACTGCCCAATAAAGACCAAATAGATGTTCTATTTATTACGGGCATTGATAAGTCTCTGATTGCTGATATCAAGCCTGGTTATCAAGGGGAAGGTGAATATTACAACCTCAACACACTGCCTCGGATCTTAGGTCACCTGAATTTACAGCGGGAAAGATTCCGGGATGATTTTGATATTTGTTTCATCTTTTTGGTGCCGCTGTTTGCCCTGAAATACTTTACGCGACGGGCACCGGACTTTTTTGATTGGCGATCGGGGGTGTGGGAATTTAGAACTGACGCTAAATTACTTCAGCAGGAAGCGTCAAAGCTTCTTCTGGAAGGTAGTTTTCAGGAATATGTAACTCTCTCCTCACAAGAACGCACTCACAAAATCTTAGAGATTCGAGAGTTGCTTGATGAGATTCCATCTAGTTCTAATCAACGGTCTGGTTTGTTTTTTGAGTTGGGAACCCTTTTTGCTGCGGAGGCTGATTATCAATCGGCAATTCGAGCTTATGATCAAGCTTTAAACTTCAAGCCTAACTATCACCAAGCTTGGTACAACCGAGGTATTGCTTACAATCATTTAGAGATGCATCAAGAGGCAGTTGCGAGTTGTGATAAAGCTTTAGAGCTTCAGCCAAGCAAATATGAAGCTTGGAATAACCGGGGGGTTGCCCTAGTAGATTTAGGGCGATATACAGAGGCAGTTGAAAGTTTTGACAAAGCCCTAAAATATAGACCAGATTACCCTGAACTTTGGAATAACCGGGGAGTTGCCTTTGAGAATTTAGGTCAGTATGCAGAGGCAATCTCAAGTTTTGACAGAGCCTTGGCAATCAACTCGAATGACATACAGGCTCATTACAACCGGGGCATTGCTTTTGGGAAATTAGATCAACATGAAAAAGCAATCTCTAGTTGGAACAAAGTTATAGAAATTAAACCAGATGAACATAAAGCCTGGTACAACAAAGGAGTTGCCCTTTTTAATTTAGGAATGTATGAGGAGGCACTAGAAAGCTGGGAGCAAACTATTGAAATTGAACCTAATTTCCATGAAGCTTGGACCCACCGAGGTAGCGTCTTAGGTCATTTAGGCCTATATGAAGAGGCAATCACTAGTTATAACAAAGCCTTAAAGATCAAACCAGATCTATACGAAACCTGGAATAAGCGGGGCATTGCTCTAGGACATTTGGATCAGAATAAAGAGGCGATTTCTAGCTTTGATAAGACCTTAGAAATCAAACCTGATTTTTATGAAGCTTGGAATAATAGAGGGGCTGCTCTAGATAATATAGGTCGGCATAAAGAAGCAGTCTCAAATTATAACAAGGCTCTAGAGCTGAAACCTAATGATCCAATGATTTTTTATAACAAAGCCTGCTGCTATGCATTGCAATCTAATACTGAAGATGCAATTGAATACCTCAGTCTTGCCATTGCCCTAGCACCAGATGAATATCGAGAAATGGCAAAAACTAACTCCGATTTTGATTCGATTCGAGACAACGAAGCCTTTGAAGCTTTATTAACGTCCTAACCTCAACTGCTCAACCCACCCTGAACTCTTGTCTATGATTGAGGCAGGTCATTCAGCAGGGCTACCATGCAAACCGCAGCAGCCAAAATCCGATATACCCCAGAAGAATACCTGGCTTTAGAAGAACAAGCTGAGTTTAAAAGTGAATATCATAATGGCGAGATTATCCCCATGACGGGAGTGTCCTTTAGCCGCGATCGCATCATCACCCGCCTATGTGCCTACCTCTTGCAAGCCCTTCAAGACAAAAACTACGAACCCTTTAGTAGCGATGTGCGCCTGTGGATCGCCAAATATCATAAATTTACCTACCCCGACTTGATGGTAATTCAGGGCCAACCCCAACCCTATCAAGATCGCACCGACACCCTTACCAACCCCAAACTCATCATTGAAGTTCTGTCCAAATCAACCCAAGATTATGACCAAGGCGATAAATTCAAGTACTATCGCTCCATCCCAGACCTACAAGAATATCTGCTGATTAATCAATACGAGCTAGACGTCCAGCAATACACCAAAACCGACAGTGACTTCTGGATGTTTCGTGCTTATGAAACCGCTGCAGATACCCTCTCCCTAACTTCCATTAACGTCGAACTCACAGTTGCCACCCTCTACGAAGGCATCACCTTTGAACCCGCAAAGTCTTAGCCCCAGAAACACCAGCGAAACCTCACCCAAACATCCCAGCAACCCATCCCCTCTCGGGAGGGGTGCCCAACGGGCGGGGTGGGTCAGAAAAACAGCGCCAACCGCCAACCCACCCCTAACCCCTCCCAGGAGGGGAAAGTATCGCCCATTATTCGGTGACTCGCCTCACTAATCTGGCCGCAAAACCTTCGAGTAAATCAAATCGCAGCGCTCTGTCTCAATACCTGTCGCTGGCAAATACCCACTACTCTCATATAGTTTCACCGCCTCCTTCAACACCGAAGCCGTCTCAATCCAAACCTCTCGAAACCCTTGAGCCACAATTTCCTGCTCCAACCGCTGCAATAACCAACGCCCTAAACCCTGCCCTCGCACCTGGGGCAACAAATACATCTTGCGAATCTCTACCGTGCTGACCCCACGCTTGACCGGGTAAAACGCCGCCGTTCCCACCACCTGGCCCTGGTACTCTACCACCCAGAACGCACCCCCCACCTGAACATAGGCCGTCTCCACTTCATAAACATCACGATCCGCCCCATCTGGCTCCCAGCCAATTCCATACTCCGCCAGCACCGATCGAATCACCTCTGCCGCCACCTGACGATCTTTAAGCTGCCAGGCGCGAATCACAAAATCACGAAATTGGTCCTGCATTAGCTATGAATCCGGGGGTGAGGGTGGAGGGTCGCTAACAGCTCACTTTCAACCGTGGCTAACTCCTGCAGGCGAGCCGTCACCACATCTACTTCAAAATAAGTCGTTGCCAAGACCCAATAGGCCCCATAGTGCCGGGCTTCCGACGCCATTAAACTGCGATAAAACTTCGCCAACTCTGGATCTGGCAAATGCTGGGCCAGCAGCCCCAACCGCTCATGGCTGCGGGCTTCAATCAGGCCTGAGACCAGCAGCATATCCAGCAAGCGCTCCGGTTCATCTCGGCGAACTTGGGCACTGAGCTTCGAGCCATAGGGCGGGGCCGGGAGAGGTGCTAAAGCAATCCCCCGGAGATCGAGCCACTGATTCACCAGCTCAAAATGCTCCAGCTCCTCCCTGGCAATCGCCGTTAGCGTCCGCACCAGCTTGGTATAAGACGGATAGCGAAACATCATATTGACCGCCACCCCCGCCGCCTTACGCTCGCAGTGGGAGTGATCCAGCAAAATCGTATCTAGATTCTGCAGGGCCTGGTCAATCCAGTCTGGGCGCGTGGGTTGCTGCAAAAACTTGATTTTGGGTTGCGCCCGCTCAAGCGTATCAGTGGGCAGCGTTGAATCAATCATCGTGTTGGCATTGAATTTACCCTTCTTTACCTTAATCGCTGGCAGACAGCTTGCCTACCATCGGATTTTGATTTTTACCCACGGGGGATCTAGAGTGTTGGGAACGCCTGCTAAGGGACTCATCAACATGAACATGCGATCACCACAACTCTGGCGCACCCTGAATCCGTTCCATCGCCTGTCGAGACGACAACGCTTTATAGTGCTGAGTCTGCTGGTTTGCTTGAGCGTCATCGGCAGCTATTGGGTGTGGGCCCAACAGCCCGTTCGCCTATCCATGATGCTCCAGGGTCAGGAAATTCCCAACTGGCAGCTGATTGTTGATGACTTTGAAGCCCAAAACCCTGATATCAAAATTGACCTGATTGAAGGCCCCAACGCCACCAATCTTCGAGAAGACCTCTACACCACGTCTTTTCTACTCGGCGATTCCCCCTACGACTTGATCTATATGGATATTGTCTGGGCCCCCAAATTCGCTGCTGCAGGATGGCTACTAGACATTTCTAATCGCATTTCTGATGAAGAACTCGCTGAATTCATGACCGGCGACGTAGATGGAGGACGTTACGAGGAAGGGCTTTATCGGATGCCCTTCCGTTCCGATGGCGGCATGCTCTACTATCGCCAGGATTTGCTGTCTGAGGCTGGCTTTGACCCACCTGAAACCACGGCTGAACTGATCAAAATCTCCAAAGCTCTGCAATCCCAAGGCAAGGCTCAGTGGGGATATGTCTGGCAGGGCAAGCAGTACGAAGGGGCTGCTGCCATGTTTGTGGAAATGTTAGAAGGCTTTGGTGGCTATTGGGTCAATCCTGAAACCAAAGAGGTGGGACTCGATAGTCCAGAAGCTATTGAATCCCTCAAATTCCTGCAAACCACTGTTGCCGATAAGATTTCTCCCCCAGGAACAACCGCCACGGATGAAGAAGTGGCTCGCCTGCAGTTCCAAAGTGGCAACACGGTGTTTATGCGCAACTGGCCCTATGCTTGGAAGCTCGGCAACACCGAACCCAGCTCCACAATCCAAGGCAAGTTTGGGATTAAGCCTATGGTCCATGCTGCAGGGCTAGGGAGTGGTGCTTGTCAGGGGGGCTGGGGCGTCGGCATTGCCAAAACCACACGCCATGCCGATGAAGCCTGGCGAGCCGTCCAATACTTCAGCAGCACGGAAGCCCAGCGTAAGTTTATTCTGGCCTCCGGGTTTGTGCCCAGCCGCAAAGCGCTGTTTACCGACCCCACCCTAGTCAAGGAATATGAGTATTTACCTGACTTACAGAAGGTGATTGAGAGTTCAGTCCTACGACCTCCGATTGCCCAGTACGCCCAGGCTTCCGATATTTTGCAGCGCTATCTCAGCGCAGCCTTAACAGGACGGCAAACTCCCGAGGAAGCTATGCAGGCTGCGGCACAGGAAACCCGACAGCTGTTGAAAACCTAATTACCCCACCTTTTACAGGGTCAAGGCAACCCGAAATCCAATATCATTGACGCGGTTATTGGGGGTATAACGGCTGCGATTGGCGGCGCGACAATACCGAGGTTTGTTATACCAAGATCCACCCCGAAGAACCCTGGGATCGCCCTCTCTTGTGGTCATCCAGGGACTGCCGTCGACTGGGGCCCCATCATAGTTTTTATGCCAGCAGTCTAAGCACCATTCATAGACATTGCCATGCATGTCATAGAGGCCAAAGTTATTGGGCGAGAACCGTCCTACGGGGGTTGTCGATTCTCGATAGACTCCTTTGGGGCCATTGCCATACACAAATTGCCCCTGATAATTGGCCTGTTGAGAAGAGAGAGTCGGTCCATAGGAGAAAGGGGTCGCTGTGCCTGCCCGACAGGCATATTCCCACTCGGCTTCACTAGGTAACCGATATTCGCGACCTGCCTTTTGCGATAGGCGAGCGCAAAACTCGATGGCTTCTCGCCATGAAATTTGCTCGACAGGGTAGGTGGCTCCCTTAAATTTGGAGGGGTCGTAATGGAGGTCCTGAGATACTTTCGGCAGAGATGCAATCGCCCGCCACTGCAGTTGGGTAATCACAAACTTACCCATAAAAAACGGGGCAATCTTGACGGAATGGTAAGGGCCTTCATTGGCATCCCGATTCAGTTCATGGCTGGGGGAGCCCATCATAAACTGTCCTCCAGGAATCGCCACCATGTCTAACTTGACGCCATTGCCCAAACTTTCTTGAAAGAACTCGGCATTTTGCTGCCGACGCTGGGCCACCTCGCCTTTACTGTTAACGGTCACCACCTCAAACTGAAACGTTTTCAGCAACGGATGTTCGGCAGTGAGAATCGTTTGGGGCGGAATGGGGACGGGTTTAGGAGTGGGAACAGGTTTGTTATGGGGCTGGCTGGTCACCAGCTTAGTGGGGGCGATCGAAAGCTGGGAGACGGTTTTGGCAGGCGTTGGCGTTGACAATTGGACCACATGCTGAGCTTGCAAGTCTGCGAGAACAGCAGCAGCAGAGCCATAGCGCTGGCGCAAATCGTTTTGCAAGAGTTTATCCAGAATCGTCCGAAATCTCGAACTCAAAGGAATCTGAACATACTGCTGCCACTGACTGATCCAGCTATAGCCGTACTGCAAAAAGAAGGTATAGGGGACCTTGTTCGTCATTAACTGAAAGCAAGACACTCCCAGACTAAAGAGATCGCTCGCGGGGATAGACTTGCCTTCCTGCATTTGTTCTAAGGCAGCATACCCCTGGGATCCTAAAGTCGTGCCCGTTTTCATCAGCATCGACTCTGTAAAGCGTCGGGACACCCCAAAATCAATCAAGACCAGTTTGCCGTCATCATCTCGTCGCATGATGTTTTCGGGCTTCAGATCCCGGTGAATCACCCCCTGAACATGAATATCTCGCAAGACGGGCAGAATATTCAGGAGTAATTCACGAATTTTAGGCTCGCCAAATACGCCCGTGGTTTGAAGTTCTTTGAGGAGGGTATGGCCTTTGACAAATTCTTGGGCCAGGTAGAGATTGGCTCCTTCCGTAAAGTAGGCATATAACGTCGGAATCTGAGGATTTTGGCCCAGTTGCTGAAGTTGTTGGGCTTCTTGGGCAAATAGCTCTTCTGCTCGCTGAATGGCCCAGGTTCCCTGGGACTGATAGGCCAGCTGCTTTACCACACAGCGTTGATGGTGGTTATGGGTATCTTCTGCGAGGTAGATTTTGCCAAATCCGCCCCGGTCCAAGGGGTTCAGGATCTTAAATCGATCGCTTAATAACGGAACTAAGCGCAGACCACATTGCTGACAATGCTTGTGATTGTCAGGGTTTAGGGGCTTTTCACAATCTGGATTCAGGCAGCAGAGCATTGTGGGATCAGTGAGGAGGGAGAAAAATCTTTCTCTAGCCCACTTTAGCCTTGAATCATAAAAATTGAGAGGAGGATCTTAATGTTTTTTATCTGACGACAAAAACAAGGGCCAAGGCCAGATAACGGAGGCAGGTAATGCTGACTCGCAGTGGGTGGGACATTGTCTACTATTCTAGAGGGAAGTCTGACCCACTCATTTAGTGCCGAGTATGCCTATGTCCAACCTCAAAACGGTTCGAGATCGGGAGAAATTGACGGGTTGGTTACTGATTACCCCCGCTTTGCTCCTCTTACTGCTGGTCTTTGCCTATCCCATTGGTCGGGCCATTTGGTTGAGCTTGTTTACCAAAAACTTAGGCACTAACTTACAGCCTGTTTTCACAGGCATCGGCAACTATAGCCGCATGATGGGCGATGGACGATTTTGGCAAAGTATTGGCAATACCACGATTTTTACTGCGATCGCAGTCAGTATTGAACTGATCCTGGGCATGGGCGTGGCCCTGGTTCTTAACCAGAGTTTTCGCGGTCGAGGACTGGCCAGAACCATTGCCATTTTGCCCTGGGCCTTACCCACCGCCCTGATTGGCTTGACCTGGACCTGGATTTTTAACGACCAGTACGGGGTATTGAACGATATCCTGCTGCGACTGCATTTGATCCCAGAAGCCATTAACTGGTTAGGGGATCCAACCTTGGCTCTGTTGGCCACCATCGCCGCTGATATTTGGAAAACCACCTCTTTCGTCGCCATCTTGCTATTGGCAGGATTACAGTCCATCTCAGAAGATCTGTACGAAGCCCATGCCATTGATGGGGCAACGCCCTGGCAGAGCTTTCGTCAAATCACCTTGCCCCTGTTGATGCCGCAAATATTAATTGCCGTCTTGTTCCGGTTTGCTCAATCCTTTGGTGTCTTTGACCTGATTAAGGTGATGACGGAAGGGGGACCTGCTGGGGCGACGGAAATGGTGTCGATTTATATCTATGCCACGGTGATGCGTTACCTCGACTTTGGCTATGGGGCAGCGTTAGTGGTGGTTACATTTCTAGTCTTGATTGTCGCCGTTGCCATCTCAACCTTTATCCTTTCTAAACTCCGCACCAATATCTCGGGAGCCCAGTAAACCATGACCACCGATTCACCGTCCAAGCCCTCCGGGTCGCTCAAAGGGCTGCTGTTAACCGGCTCAGTTATTCTGGTGGTTTTGTTCAGTTTGGCCCCAGTGCTGTGGCAGCTTTTAACCTCTTTAAAAGTAAACGAAGATATTTCCCAGGTTCCCAATATCTACATTCCCCTGCGGTATACCCTGGAGCACTATACCGAACTGCTCAGTCGTCGCCCCTTTGCCAGCTATCTCTTCAACAGCAGTTTAGTGGCGATCACCTCAACCCTTTTGTGTTTAGGCATTGGCTCCCCCGCTGCCTATGCCTTAGCCCGATTGCGACTACCGGGAGAGCAGATTATCCTCTCTGCCGTATTAATTGTCACCTTATTTCCCTATATTTTGCTGTTTCTCGGGCTCTTAGAAATTGTTCAAGTCTTACACTTGGCGAATAACTATTTAGCCCTGATTATTCCGTATACCGCTATCAATTTGCCTTTAACCATTCTAGTCATGCGCAGCTTCTTTCAACAGTTACCTAGAGACTTAGAGGATGCTGCCAAAGTCGACGGCTACAACACGGTGCAAATGCTCTGGCAAATCGTCCTACCCACCACATTACCGGCCCTCGTAACGACTGGCATTCTGGCTTTTATTTTTGCCTGGAATGAGTTTATTTTCGCCCTCACTTTTATTACCCGAGAAAGCATGAAAACTATTCCCGTGGCAGCAGCTCAAATTGGTGGATCATCCATCTTTGAGATTCCCTATGGCCCGATTGCTGCCGCTACAGTGCTAGGTACGATTCCCCTTGTACTGCTGGTTCTATTTTTCCAACGCAAGATTATTCAAGGGCTTACTGCTGGAGCCGTCAAAGGGTAACAATCTCACTCAATTCACACCCCACCATGACGGCTATCTTTTTTCATTAAGCATAAGAAAATTGGAGAAAACTTATTTCTTGAATACTACGAAAAAAAGGAGTAGTCCCAGGCGACCGCTATCTGATTTAATGCAAGAACTGAGGACTTTTTCGGGTGTAAGTTATGCGGTTTCGATTCTCCAATACGCTTCTAGTGATCGTTATGTTCGTCAGCGTGGTGACCTGGAATGCCATGCAGCCTGCTGCATGGTCTCAAGCATTGACGGACTCTCCAGATAGCAATCTGATTGCCCAGGCCGATGAAGGCTTTACAGTGCCTCCCCTTCCCTATAGCTACTTTGCCCTGGAAAAATACATCGACACCAAAACCATGAAAATCCATCATGATAAGCATCATGCTGGGTATGTCAATAATTTGAATGCTGCCATCGCCAAGCACCCCAACTTAGCGGGTAAATCCGTTGAAGATCTCCTGACAGATTTGAATGCCGTGCCCGAGGATATTCGCACCGCAGTCCGCAATAATGGGGGCGGCCATGCCAATCACACCCTATTTTGGGCCAGCATGACCCCGAAGGCCGAAGGCAAACCGACGGGCAAACTCGCCGACGCGATTGAGGAAAGCTTTGGCAGTTTTGTGGCCTTCCAATCCGAATTCAAAAAAGCGGGTTTAACGCGATTCGGGAGCGGTTGGGCTTGGCTTGTGCTCACCAAAGATGGCGAACTAGCCGTCACCAGCACTCCCAACCAAGACAGCCCTCTTCTAGACGGAAATATTCCGCTACTGGGCAATGACGTCTGGGAACATGCCTATTATCTGAAATATCAAAATCGACGAGGCGACTATTTGGATGCCTGGTGGAATGTCGTTAACTGGGCCGAAGTAGAATCCCGCTATCAGGCTGCAACCTAATCCATTCTCCGACCCCTCAATGGGTCAGTTATTCCAGCTCGTTGGGGTCCGTCGAAAAATGAATATGTCGGATTTTCCAGGCGTGTTGATCGCGCTCTAGGAAAAAGGTAGACCGCACGCCGGGTCGGGGCTGGTTGCTATATCTCACCTTGGCAATCACACAAGCGGCCTCTCCAACTTGAAAAACATGCATCCCTTCAGTTACAAGTTCAACAATGGTACCCGTCGCAAAAAACTGGCTGACTTGCTGGAGGTGATGGTCTAAATCCGTTGCGTCGCAACCTGCATGGTTATCGAAATAGGTGATCTGACCATCATCAACATACAGATTTCGCAGTGCTGCCAGGTTGCGATCGTAAAAGCACTGATTATATTGCCGTAGGAACTGCTCAAATTCTTCTAAGGTGGGGAGAGTCATGGAAGCGTTTTAGAGTGGCGGGCTTATAAAGTCTCACTGGATATCCTGTGGGGACACAGCTTTGCCGAGAACTCTGGGCAGGCCCCAATCCTTAAGATGCTTTGGCCATCATTTGATTGAAGATGGCGATCGCATCCTGAGGCGGCACTTCTTTCACTTGAGTCGCCAGGGTCCAGGTATAGCCAAAGGGATCAGCGACAGTGGCTGTGCGATCGCCCCAAAACATGTCCTCTGGTTCACTTACACTGGTCAGCCCAGCGTCTATCGCTTGCTGATAGCTAGCATCTACATCAGGCAAGTAAAGGTAAAAGGCCACGGGTGATTGAGGATCAGGAGCTTGTCGGGGTGAGCCTTCAAATTCATCACTCATAAACAAATGGGAATCCCCAATCATTGCGGATACATGCATCACTGTGCCATCTGGCGTTTCCAACAAAGTATCCACGGCTAACCCAAAAGCCTGTTTATACAATTCAATGGCTGCTTTGGTATCGCGATACGTCGCGTTCGGTGTCATCGTATGAAAACCAGCAGGCCTGTAATCCATAGGACATTGCTCCAGTAGTGAGGCGAATTTTTATAGTACGTTTGTACTTTTATGATATCAGGTCTAGTGCAGAGTGCATGTCATCTGCACAACAATCCAAGAGCAATGAGACTGTCAATCCTGCTGCATAACTTGCAACACTGCTCAGGTCAAGTGATCCAGATAAGGTCTTTGGGAGCGGTTAACTACATCCATATACCGACCGCCAGTAACCTTGGATGGTCCAGCAATGACAGCCACTAAGCACAAACAGCTAACAGCCCGCAATCGGTTTAGATTATCTGTAGTAGGGGTCCGTTTGAGTCTGGTAGTCCTAGCAATGTTTGTAGTGTCCAGGCTGTTCAGCTTTTTCCCATCGCTGCAGTCATTGTGCCGTTTACACTGCTCATTTTAGGGAGTTAGATGTCTATCAACACGCTCATCCCTTAACAATCAAATCAGCAATTATGAAAATTAAATAGGTGGTCTGAAAACGATTAATTTTACCAATTAAATTATTTTCTGAAGGAATATTTTTAAGCCTTTATTTGACATAACATCACTCGAAAATGGGCAAGCTGAATACATTACCAGGACTGTTACTCAACGAGCAATTATGTCTCGAACGCTGATCTAAATACCAACAACCAATTAACGCCCCACATAGAACCACATAGCTGATTAAAGCCAGACTGAGAAACAGGTTTGGGAAGAAAGGATAAACATACAGTGAGTCAAGATTCTATTGCAGTTCATGATCAAAAAGCTTTAACAGCTTTACGAGCAGCAATTAAGTCAATTCCCCCAGAAGGGAATGAGAGTATAGTCATAAACAATTTTCTGATACCCTTTATTGATTTTTTAGGGTATGGACCTGAAGAACGTTATCCCAACTTCCCAACGGGAAGAGGTAGACAATCAGTAGATTTTGCATTACGAAAAAACTTCACTTCAAATGATCTATTTCAACAGACAAAAAGCAATCCAGAAATTTTAGTTGAGGTTAAACGCCCCAATATAAATATAGACTGTGGAGCGGGATATCGTAATACTTGCAGTCAGCTCAAAAATTATCTCCTTTCAAGAAACTGCAAGTCAGCTGCTTGGGGAATAATGCTGAATGGTAAAAATATACAAGTCTTTAGAAAGCATGGAAAAGCCATTTATCCTGCCACTCCTCTACTAAAAACTGATGAAGATACTATAGAAAAATTATCTGCTCAGATAAAAATCATGCTTGCTAGTCCTCGAAGAGGAATTATCGCTGCAGTTTATAATAATAAAGGTGGAGTCGGCAAAACTACAACAACTATTAATCTTGCTGCAGCTTTAGCTATGGAAGGAAAAAGAGTTTTAGCTGTAGACTTTGATCCTCACCAGAGAGATTTAAGCACTTCTCTTAATCTCTTAGAAAACATTGATTCTCTGAGTTTATATGACTTCTTAATAAACCCAAAAGAAAACAGTATAAAAGACACGATTAGAACCGTTGACTATAAGATAAAAGCTTGGAGAGAGAAGAATTATTCTTTTGATGTAATTCCATGTAATAATCAATTCGTTGATTCAAATATAAATTCTCATTCCTCTACAACGGGAGCGTGTCACTTCTTTGAGAGGAAAATGATAATTGATCTTAGATGATCCCTCTTATTGACTATGACACCAGAAGAAGAACAAGAATTCAATGCTTGCGTCACACGCATTTCAGAACTGCTGTATCAAGACTCCCAATCCCAGTCTCTGCCCATGAAGACTTTGGCAGAGATTGAATGCACCGTTCGGACTCAACTGCAAACTCATGTGTCGCCTCAAATGGGTCTTTTTTATCGACCAAGTTAGCCCGCCAGATGTCGGAGAATATCGACGGACCTTAAAAAGCATTCTGGGCAAACTCAACCTCACTCGGACCCAAGCAACAGCCCTCAAGGTCAAGCCCAACAGTCAGTTAAGCCCCTACTTAGAGATGTGCGCCCTGCGTATTAGTGCCAATGTTTCCTATGCCCATGCATCAGAGGATCTAGCAGTTTTAACGGGTATCACAGTCAGCTCCAAAACGCAGCAGCGTCTCGTTCATCGTCAAACCTTCAGTCCACCCTCTTTGACGCAAGGAGTCACTCAGCTCAGCTTAGATGGGGGCAATATTCGGTTGATTACTCCAAAAGGGGAACCCTGCCACTGGCGTGGTTATAAAGCAGTTCGCATCAATGGCGATAGGGTTGGCTTGGCCTACTATCAAGACCATACTTCCCTCTGCCTGGCGGTGAACCGCTTCAGATTTGCTGCAAGGGTTTACTGTCTTGGGGATGGTCATGTTGGGATTTGGAAGCTTTACCGACAGATGAGACTGCCAACTCAACAGGAGCAGATCCTAGACTGGTTCCACTTGATGGAGAATTTACATAAAGTCGGTGGGTCACTCAAACGGCTGCAGCAAGCTGAAACCTTTTTGTGGAGAGGGAAGATTGATGAGGCCATCGATTTGTTCTGTGGTTTGAGCAAACCTCAGGCTAAACGGTTCTGTCAGTATTTGCGAGACCACCGAGAGCGGATTCCCACTATGGTTACTATCAAGCTGAGGGAATACCCATTGGCTCTGGTGCCGTTGAGTCGCTTGTTAAGCAAATTGACCGAAGGACAAAGATTTCAGGTGCGCAATGGCAAGAAAAACATATCCCCAAAGTCCTAGCTCATCGCTGTGCCTATCTCAATCGACAACTTGACTCTATTTTTCTCCTGAAAAAGTGACACGCTCCCCTCTACAACAAACACATTAGAGCAATTTGTTTTTTTAGATTCTTTAAGAAAAAATCTACTTCCTTTAGCTGATGATTATGATTACATTCTGATTGATACCCCACCTAACTGGAATTTTTTTGCTCAACGGGTAATCTATGCAACTGATGTAGTTCTTATTCCTACAAAACATAACAATATCTATTCTCTAAAAAATGCCGTAGATGTTGTTCACAAATTTATTCCTGAAATTCAAACCTACAGAAAAGAACGAGCGAAAGGCAAAAAGATCTTAGACAATGGTCCTATTGCTTTACCTATCTTCTGGAATGGAGAAAGAAGATCTAATGCACGAGAAGACGAAGCAAATGCAAAGATCAAAGAACTGATAAGCCATGACAGTGAAAGTTTAAGACCTTACTTTTTCCCAGATAAAGCAGATAAAGTGATGCACGAAATTCCTGAATACGCCAACATAGCTAATGCCGCTTTCTCATCAACACCTGCTGTCTTTATTAATAGACAAGCCAGACAGCATTATGCCAATTTAGCTAGAGACTATTTTTTACAGTAACAACCATGAAAGAATCTATTGGGTCGCTGAAATATATTTATCTTGACGAAATTGAGATGAAGGAGACTTCTACAGTACATTCCTTCATAGTTAATGCAATAGCTGAAGAGTTAGCTAAATCTAATGAACATAACTATATCCCAATCATCATTAAAGAAACCAGTGCCGACTCATATGAAGTTATCGGCAACTCATTTATCTATGAGGTAGCTCAAGAAGCAGGTCTGGAGAGAGTTTGGTGCATTGTAACTGACGGTTTAGAAAAGACTATCTCAACTACAAAGTTATTAGCACGAGAAAAATCTCCAAAAATAAACCTTTCAATCGCAGAAAGAGACGACATTATTCAGGCACTAGATTATGTGATTAATCTGTCTAGTAGCCCATTAAAGAAATTAGATAAATCAAAAGCTACTACCAAGATTAGTAATTCTCCTACAAGAAAGTATTGGAAAAATCTAGATGAAATTTCTAAATTAAAGTGTGGTATTACCAAGGGCAAAAAATTAAAAATATTTGAAGAGATCTTTTATTTAACCCCAGAACCATTTCCTGCAGTGATAAAAGACCCAGCGATACGGGCGTAGCTAATGGATCGGGGATGCCTTAGACTTCGGAATGGTTACCCCTGGGAATAGGGAGTCAAACCGTTGATTGACCCAGGCAAGCCGCAGCATGAGTAGATGATTGAAACCATCCTCACTCCAGCGCATACCAACCCCCTTAAAGCGCTGTTGAATCAGCCACTTACAAGCACTTTCGACCATTCCTGACCCCAGCGGTATCTGTAGTTGTTCAAAGTGGCGATATTGGATGTGTCGCAGATGGCGCTGGAAATAAGCCTGTACCTGGAGCAACGTCGTAAAAGATTTGCCCGTAAACAATTGTGAGTGAATCAACATCGTCAAGGACCGCAATACTAATAGGTGTTGCCCATGTCGCAATTGGTGTCGCCAGCGCCGAAACCAGGCTTGGGCTTGAGCAGAGCGAGCATCCCCAAACATCACTTTTGTTGCTCGTGCAAGATGGCCTGCTGCATGAAAAAATCGAGAACTGCCACAGCACAGTGAGAGAACAAGGTGCGGTAGACTCGCCAGAAGCCTCGCCCCCATCACTCAACCAGATGACGCTTGGGGCCGATTCAAAGTCTTGTTTGCGGGCTTCGAGTTGCAGTAAGGGGATGAACTGGTCGATATCGCCCAATACTGCTACCAGTCTTCGACGCAGTAGTTGGGGGACACTCTTTTTAGCTCGGGTGAGCCGTGTTCCCAGGCGGGCTAAGATAGCGACTTTAACTTCTCGCCACTGGATTTTCCCTTGGGGGTTTTCGGAGTGGGGCGAAAGGGCACCATCACACCGTCAGCAGCAATGGCCAAAGGCAGAGCAGACAACACCTCTGAAATCGCTTCACTAGGAGCCTGTTCACCTGATGCTTGAGCTTTGAGTTGAGCCTCTAGCTCCTGATAAGCTTTGTTGCCCATGACTTGCACCCAATTCCACAAGCTTGATGAACTGACGGATAAACCACTCCACTGACTCAGCATCCAACTGGCCAGTTCATAGGGCATAAATAGACTTAACAAGCAGCCTAGACGCACCAGTTCTTTACTGCTGTGCTGGTAAGAGGTAATCCCAATGGATTGGTCCAGAGGAGCTGATAGACTACCTGGACACCCTTTTGGACAACGACCCACCCGTCGCTTTCAGTAAATATTTCCCACCAGTGTCTGCATCTGACGAGATTCCCATCCCTTCGAGTGCAAGCGGGTTCCGCAGGTGCTACACCTAGGCCATTCAAATACTGTTTTGCTCGCCGTGAGAGTTCATCCTCCAGAAGCCATCGAGCCAAATACAAACCCATTTGCAGAACGATATAAACCATCTGACTCAGGCTGGGTGATTCTTTGAGTGCTTCGACCTGTTCTAGAAATTCGTGATGCTCTAGTACGGTTGGCAATTGCGATGTTAGGCTCATGACAAGTTTTTGATTCGGGTACAGGATCTATTGTCCTTGACCCGTTTTTCTTTGAGCCATACATCCCCGATTCTGTGCTTACGCCCCAGCGATACTAGATAGTATGACAACATCAGATCTTAAAGCTTTAGCTAAGACACGAGAGTTATCAGGATACTCGAAGCTAAAAAAAGCTCAACTGGTTGAACTCTTAAGTCAGTAGTTGTAGATAATCTTTCCCTAAGAATATTGATTGGCCTCAAAAAGCAATATTCCCCACAGCACCAAAATATCTACTGAGGTACTTGAGGCGGCGGTAGGGGAATTGAGGGGCCAGGATCAATAGATGGGGTGGGAGGCACGGCGGGAGCTGCGGGCTGCTCCGTTTTAGTTGGGGCCTGCCATTCTGTTAAGGGTCGGTCGATGGCACTCACAAAAGACGTCGGCACAAGAACCACTTGCAGATTTTGACCAGAATCGACGTCAGGATCGACCTGAGCATAGATAAAACTTTCCGTTGGATCTTGGCCACCCAACACTAGCGTATGAGTTTGCTTATTTTTGAGAACGACCTTGACATTGCCTGGAGACTTCTCAAAGCCAAATTCTTTTTGGCGCGTCGGTTCTACCGATAACGTTCTAGGGCTCTTCGTTGTTGCTAGAAGGTTGAGCAAAAAGGCAATCGCCGCTTCATCAGCAGGCTTATCTTGCGGCTTCTTCATCCGCCACGTATGGGGAAAACTCTGTTTCGAACGCTCAAACACTAGCGCCAGTTGAGGCGTCCTTACCGTTAGGGTAGCCACCTGATCTTCATCGAACTGGAATAGCTTGAGGACTTGCTCTTGCTGCTCTGTAATTTCTTCTGGGGTATCTTGAGAGCTGATCCACAGAAAGACACCCACCCCACCGATGATAGCCGTACAGAGCAAGATCATCGTTGTCGATTTAAGCTTCATCCCTTTATTGACAGTCAAAATTAGTTCGTTTTCCTCTTCTTTCTTATCGTCGTTGCCACCATAGAGCAGCTGCCGTCGCAAACGCGGTTAACGGCAATAGCACAATCCCAAACACGCTCAGCAGCATATTCACTTGGTCAGAAATGGCTAGGGTTCTTTGAATCACTCGCTTAGGACGAATAGACAGGGTCGGATCATCGCCATCCATAATCAGCCAAGACACCGCATTGACGAAAATATCGCGATTCACCGTCTGCTCAAAGTAGGGGTCATCTTTGGCAAAATCAGAGTCGCCAATAATCACCACTCGAGCGGCCTCACCTTTAATTTCAGGTTGGAGAGACTCCGCCGTCGGGGGGGATACCGATTCTGTGGTTAGGGGAGGCGTAGGAGCCAAGGAAGGGCTAGGAGCCGCCTCCGTATTAGGCGTAACACTAGGGCTAGGAGCTGCCTCAGCAGCTGGAGAGGCTGTCGGGGTTGGTGATGAACTCGAAGGGGACGGAGAAGAAGAGGGTTTCGGTGCAGGCTTTGTTTTGGCAGGGGGAGCAGAGATAGACCGTTTAATCGCAACCCCAATGGTTAATGGACCTTTGCGATCGCGTCCTTGATCCAGCTGAATTTGCTGGCCCGTCAGATCCGTCTCCGCCCATGACGCTTCACTTGTTTGTAAGAGAGGCGTCACTTGTTGACCGGGCTGTTCTTGCACATCCACGGCTTGGGCAAAGGGAAAGAAAGACAGCTTTTGACTAAAGCTCTCCGTAATGGGATGTTCACCATAGGTCAAGGCAGCGGGCCAAGCCAAGCGGGCATGTTTGGGATCAACAATCAGCCGACCATCTAATGTGGCACCCATGACTTCGAGAATAGGCTTTAAGCCGACATCCACCTCGGGATCCAGCATCAAGAATAAATTGCCACCCTCTTTGAGGAAATCCCGAATTAGGGTCACTTCTGCTTCTAGCAATGGTAATTTCGGCCCCGCAATCACCAACACATCTGCATCATCAGGAATTTGTTGCTGGAGGGATAGATTCAGAGGTTCGACGGTAATCCCTTCCATCTTCAATTGATTAATTGCCCCTGCCAAGCTCTCTGTAAACCCCGATAAGGGCACTTCATTATGCCCCTGAATCACGTAAGCTGTAGCTTGTCGCTCATTCGTTAACAATGCGATCGCAGGAGTTAACGTGACCTCGGACAGCCCCGAAGACAGCAACTTCATACGCTGGTCATACACCAAGCTAATATCACCCAAATTTCGAATATTATGCTTGCGGGCTAAGCCGGGTTCCGCTTGGGGATCGATAAACCGGAACTTGAACTTATCGGGCTGCTGTCGTTGGTATTCCTTCAGCAGTAACTGATTCTGCAACACAATCTGACTTTGAGAATCGGAAGCAGATGGATCATTGCCGATAAAGACCAACACTTCCACAGGTTTAGGGAGTGCGGACAACACATTCCGAGTTTGGGGCGCGAGGGAGTAGGTTTTCTGTTCTGTAAAATCTGCTCGATAGGGATAACGCACAACAATAAAGTTCACCAAGCCCAAAATCACCAACACCGCCAGGGTTGCCACCAAGGCATTGGTACCGGATTGGGTGGATCGCCACTGCCACCATTGATTGGAGGGCGATAGTCTTTGCCATCGCCACATTAAAGAGATGCCCAACAGCGCCACCCCACTCAACATCACCCCCAGGGGTAGCGAAAACCACTGACCAGAGACAAACCCAGCGGAGAAGCCTGCAACCATTAAGGCCACACTAAACCAGCTCAGCAAATTGATGACTTTAGAGCCCACCCTTGTCACGTCTGCACTTCCATTCTGAAACTTCAACCCCCCTGTATCGCATCCTAGCGTCGCTGGAACCGTAATAAATCAATGGATTGGGCTGTGAGAAATAAACCCAAAATAATGTAACTCACAAATAAGATCACACTGCTCATATCCAAAACGCCTTGGGTTAAGGTGACGTAGTGTTTCACCAGCGACAGCTGATCAAAAATAGCCACCCAAGGCTCTCCCCAGCGTTCTCCCAGCAAAAAAAGCAGCGATAAGATCAAAATCAAAGCATAGGTGAGGATAATAGCCAAAATAGAGCTATCGGCCAGGGATGAAATAAACAGTCCCAGGGATAAAATGGCCGCCGCCAACAAAAAGAGTCCCAGATGACCCACGATAAAAACTCCGGTGGTAATCGGTGGATCCGCATGACTCAAGAACAAAATCTCGAGGACACCCACTGGCACCATCAAAGTCACAAATAGGGTCCACACCGCTAGGAGTTTCCCCAACGCTACGGCCCAATTGGTAATCGGGGAGGTAGCCAGCAACTCTAACGTTCGATGGCGGCGTTCTTCGGCATAGAGCCCCATGGATAAGCTGGGCATGATAAACATTACCAACCACCACATGCCGGATAAAAAGGATTTCAGGCTTTCTTGGGGCACATCTACCACCTGTCCAGCGGTTTTTTGTGCCGTCCAGAGCTGAACTTCACTCACAAATAAGCTACAGGCCAATAGCCAAAAGACACCAGCAATCACATAGGCCAACGAAGATTTAAAGTAACCCTGTAGTTCTTTGCGAAAGATGGCCACGATATTGTTAAAAATCAAAATCATGACAGGTCCTCGGCATTGAGTGGATCGGCCTCTTCCGAAGATGGAGTGGGATGTCTGTTAGCGTCAGAAACAGGTAGTTCAGCTGGGTCGATCTCTGACTCCGTAGACGTATCCACATCTTCTTTCGTGGTTAACTCTAAATAAATTTCTTCCAAACTCGTTCCTAACCGCCGCATCTCATACATGGCCACTCCGGCATGCACTAGAGTATGGGTCAGTTGTTGTCCCACTTGAGGATCGGGGTTACAGGTGACTCGAACTTTACGACGTTCAGAGGGCTGGGCTGATAACCATTGCCAAGTCAGGACACCTTCTAGAGATTGTAAGGAGTGTTCAACGCTATCGAGATCCCCCTGCACATCCAGCTCATAGATCAGCTGCTCTGTTTGCTGGGCTTTTAGATCGGCCAGGGTATTGGTAGCCACTACTTTGCCATTGTTGATAATAGCTACTCGCTGGCAGGTCATATTCACTTCTGGCAGAATATGGGTCGATAAAATAACGGTTTTATCGGCGGCCAAGGATTTAATCAAATTGCGCACATCAATAATTTGGCGAGGATCCAGGCCAATGGTAGGCTCATCCAAAATAATCGCTGGGGGATTATGGACAATCGCTTGGGCAATCCCGACCCGTTGGCGAAAGCCTTTGGAGAGTTTATGAATGAGCGTTTTTTGCACATCCTGCAAATTGCACTGCTCCATGGCCCATTGCACTCGCTGGGGGCGATCGCCTGCGGACAGTCCTTTCAAACGTCCCACAAAATGTAGATAGCCCTCTACCGTCATATTGGGATAAAGGGGTGGCACTTCTGGCAAGTAGCCAATCCGCTGGCGGACAGCCATAGGATTCTCATGAACTTCAAACCCTGCAACGGAGGCGGTGCCCTTGGTTGCGGGTAAATAACCGGCCAGAATACGCATGGTGGTGGTTTTACCTGCACCATTAGGTCCCAGCAGCCCTAGAATCTCTCCAGGCTGGGCCGCGAAGCTGACATCTTGCAGGGCTGTGGTTGAGCCGTACACTTTACTGAGGTGTTCAACCTCAATCATGGCATTTTTGCACTGAGTTACGATAATCGAAATTCCCCCACCAACCTAGCTTATCGCCCGTTTGCATTCCCTGACACTCCTCAGTGTGACCCAGTCAATATTCTTTCGTTCCCAGATTATGCAAAATATCCATCAGCCCATCTGGCAACTCTCCCAAGGTCATCTCAATCTGTTGGAATCTTGCCCTCGCAAGTTTCAGCATCGTTACTTGGACCGCCTTGACACATCCGTGGGGATCGATGCCCATCCCCATCAACAGCTCGGCTCTCAATTTCACCAGCTGATGCAGCAGCAGTCTTTGGGACTCCCCATCACTCCCTTGCTAGAAACAGATGATCGATTACAAGCGTGGTTCGATGCCTTTCTGCAGTACCCACCCCAGATGATCGAAGGAGAACAGGAGAGTGAACACCAGCGCCTGTACTGGCAAGATGGGTTTGTGCTGGTGGCCATCTACGATCTCTTGATTCAAAATTCTCACCAGGCCCAGATTGTGGATTGGAAAACCTATCCGCTCCCCAAACAGGCTGATCGTCTGCGGACCCATTGGCAAACTCAGCTCTACCTATACGTGTTAGCCGAAACCAGCGAGTATCCGCCTGACCAACTTTCTATGACCTACTGGTTTGCTGAAGCCTCGGCCCAATCCGGTGGCAAGGCCAGCTTTCTCACCTTCCCCTACTCCAAAGCCCAGCATCAAAAAAACCAGCAATCTTTGGCTGATCTACTCGCTAAATTACGGCAGGAATTGACGGATTACGAAACGGGTGGAGCAATGCCACAAGTAGCCTTAAACGATGGCAAATGCGTTTCTCCTAACCATCAATGTGAATTTGCAGAGCGATGCCAAAGACGCCTGGAAGAAGAGGCTGCGATCGCATTGCAAGATACATTAGCCGATATTGAAGCGATGCCAGAGATTCCTTTAGCGGAAACTGAACCTCTCTCAGATTAAAGTTCTAAACGTTTTGACGACATGTACTCTGATCTACACCAATTTAGGAAGCGTCGTTTGCAGCCAGTCCTGAATTTGGGGCAGGTAGTAGGCACAAAGTCCCCCAGTGAGCACTCCAAATAAATGGCCTTGCCAAGACACCCCTCGTTGTAGCGGCAGAATACTCCAGAGAGTGCTGCCGTAAAGGAGGCCGACTAGAGTTGCCGTTGCGATCGCAACCCCGCTTTGCTCTACATAACCATTCATCAGCAGAAATCCCAGATAGCCAAACACCAAGCCACTCGCTCCAATATGGTTGGATTTAGATCCCGCAAACAGCCAAATCCCTAACCCGCCAATCAGCCAAACAGCAGCAGTAACCACCACAAATACTTGGGTCGAGCGCACCAGAATTAACCAGCCCAGCACCACCAGCGGCACTGTATTCATGGACAGATGCCGGAGATTGCCATGGAGCAGCGGAGCCAACACAATGCCTCGCAAGCCAATCCATCGCCGTGGCAAAATGCCAAATCGATTCAGCCAGCCTTTCAATATCAACGTATCTGCAATCTCTAGAACCCAGAGCACGCTGATAAAACCACCCAAAATCCGAACATGCAGTGCCCAGTCTGGATACGTCACAAAGGCATCGAAGTGCATAAACGTTTTAACCCAACCCTATTGATTCAGTGAGGAGGTTCAACAGCCCCTTCCACAACCTAGCAATCCTTAGGAGAAACATCATGAAAAAGCAACTTCTACTCGCCTTAGCCCTGAGCGGTACCGTCACCGGAGCCATCACCATCCTTCAAACCCCCGCTCAAGCCCAATCCCTCAATTGTGCGCAAGTCCAGAACCTGGGTACTCGGTACAACGATCAATTACTGAATGCTGTCAATCACAAAGTGGCCGGTAAAACCCACCGCATTAATAAACGCAAAAAGCTACGGATTAATCGCGTAGACGCTGTGCAATTTAATGGCTGTCGCATGAAAGTCAGAGCCAATGTTACCCTCAAACGCAAAGTCCGCCGGGATGCCCATGGCACCGTCAAAATGCAGGCTAGAGTGTCTTCTTTAGATTTAGCCCAACGGAAAATCTGCTATGACAGCGCCCGCGTCACCGATGTCAACCTCAGTCGCACCCTAGGAATTGGCGAGCGCGTTTACAAGTGGGTCGCTAATATCGTTCTTCCCAACCGTGGCTGTTACACCCTCCGTTAGTGAGAAAATCATGCTGCATCGAGACTCTCAAGAGTGGACTCGTTACCACACAGAGCGAACTCTTGAGAGAATAAAGATCCTGCGACTTCACAACCCACATCAGACCATCCTTGAAGATGATAAACCCGTCTTCACCGATACAAACATTCTTTGGATTACTCCTGGCGCTGGGTAGCTTGCCCTGTTTGGCTCTTCTACAAAGATCACCGCCAGATACTTGGATCGCTTATATTGTCGGACCTTTATGTCTGATACTTGCAGGCAGCTCTCTCCTGGCGCTCGTTCTCATGTGGGAACGTCTACCTTTAACCAGTATTGGTTTGAAATCGCCTAAGCTTGAAACCCTCGTTTGGGGTTTAGTCATGGTAGGTCTTCAACTGTATATCGTTACGCCTATCGGGACTGATCTCATCACCCTCCTCAATTTACCCAGTTTGAATACAGGCATTGATAAACTTCAGGCTTTTCCAAAGGGGTACTTATTACTCTTGGGCATCGTCTCTGGCTGTGTAGAAGAGTTATTCTACCGGGGATATGCCACCGAACGCCTCGGAGCATTAACTGGCAAGATAGAACTAGGCGGATGCTTGGCCTTAATCGCTTTTGCCTTATCTCACCTACCGTTTTGGGGTTTGGGTGGCGTCTTTTTTACGCTGTTTGGGGGAAGCATTTTCACGGTTTTTTATCTTTGGCGACGTGATTTGTTAGCCAATATGATGGCCCATGCAGCCGTTGCCAGTATTCAACTCCTATCTATTAGTGGTTAGGATAAGCAACCAGCGACCGCTTAACCGAACCTTCCATTGAGCCATTCTGGGCACAAGGCCACCGTCCACACTCTGGTCATCTACGGCAACAGAAACTCAGGAATGTCTAGAATATGCCAATGGACAAGGCCAACAATAACGATGGTATAGAGGGTTGAACTGCCCAGTCCTATCCAGAGTTCTCGCTGCCAGGATCGAGGTTGATCGGCCATCACCATATCCAACGCGCCGGACTGCATCATCAAGATGCCTAAAACATTAGAGAGCCAATATCCGGCAACAGTTGCTGGCAAAAAGGCATCAGGATAAGCCCAACTCACGGCATACCCAAAGACATAGGCAATGGGCAAATTGAAAAATAGATCGTTCCACCAAGATAGGGGCGAAAGCATATAGCCCACCCCAATCAACAGAGTATTTTTGATCGTCTTGCCATTGAACAGTTGCGTTAGAAAAGGCATTAAACAGATAAAACACTGCTCACACACGATATCAAATCAGCTCAGATTGAACGCAAGTGCCACAGCAGCCTCTCTCATGGTCTGGCCCGAGATCCTGTAACAAGGTTGCTTGGGTGATAGTCGAGATCTATGTCAGCCGACGCTTGAACGATGACAGCTTCTCTAGCAAAGGACGTTAGATAACATGCAAAATCTGCACCATATCGATGGCTAAAGCGGATATTGATGCGCGGAATGTTTATATAGAACAACTACCGTAAGGCTTGGCATGAGACTTTAACCCTTGCACACCGCCATTTTGGTTTAGCATTCCGCCCCAATGTCTTATCTAGTGCTGATGACGCCGACGCGATTTTCATACTGCACTAGGGCGTTGAGTTCAGTTCATCTAGCGGGTCTCAGAACAACTTATGAGCTATATCCAGGTTCTATGAGAGTATTTAATTAGCCAGTTCCCCTGCTTGCAAGGGTGCCAATTACAATACGACCCTGGCCCCAAAACCCTCTATGTAGACTGCCAACATCTCACCATTCAAGAATTTATCGTCAAGGAAATAGAAACCATTTCTCTCCTAGATATTGGGGTAGCCCATTTCATCATCACAGTCCCTCATGCCACCGATATTGTCCGAGACTAACATTTCAGCATCTTCACAAAGACGCTTGAATCTAGCTAGCGCAAATTCTTAGGAGACAAGCTTAGGTACTGCAAAAGATATCCCTGACAGGCTCGTTTAGATTGAAGCATTATGCGAGGGATTCTGTGTTGTGCTCTGCCAGAAAGCATAAGGCTTGAAATCTTAAGCATATAAGCTGCTCATAGAACGGATTCAGCTTACATAACGGCGGAATGCGCATCACTGGATGTCCAAATACGGCAATGGTCCGCGCAAACGGACACTGGGCAGGTATGAATCGACACAATAGATTGGCTTGGCGGCGATCATTAACATGAATGGCTTCCAGCCAGTGGCGTATGCCATCTAGGGGATTGATATTGAGTTTTATCACGTCTGTAGGCTCCTAATCACAGAACACAATGGTTACGTCTGTGAAAATTGAGAATAAATGATGAGGCTGAGTCTAAACCTGTAGCATTTAGCTTGGAAAGTAGCGTGACTGACTAATCGCTATCGTCACGTTCGTGGGTTACCACAGGAAAAATAGCCACCCCTCATCCTATAATTAAGCCCAAAAAATTCAGTAGTTTTTACTACAGAGTGCAAAAGAATTTCTTGACATGTAGATCTCGCATTCAGTGTATGTAGCTCTTGCTTACAGGCTGCTGTCTCGGTGTTTATGGATACGAAAGTCAAGGAATATCCTCCGTAATCTGCCTAAATACGCTTTCAAAGCAAAGCACTTGTATTGGCAGTTATCCACTGCCAATCGGTAGATGGAGATTCAGCATTAATGACACAAACGCTAGCCAGTGGTCCAGAAGAACAGCATGCGCTGTCGGCACCATTCGAGATAGGAAAACGTGAGCTGACCTACTCACAATTGGTTATGTGTGCCGCACTGATTGGCGTATTCGGGGGATTGGTGGCCACAGCATACTACTTTGTTCTCGAAACCTTGATGCATGGTGTCTGGCACACCGTGCCCAATCGGGTTGTGCCCTATTTTCCCAGTTGGCTCCCTCAACAACATTACGTCTGGATTGCCTCGACCATTGGTGGTTTCTGTGTCGGGTTGGTCCTATTCTTAATGGGCTTGCCAGGAGAAATGGCCCAGGTTGTCGATAAAATCCACAGCCCCGGCAAAATTGATATTCGCAAAACCCCAGCCATGATTATTGCGTCCTTAGTAGCGATTACCTCCGGGGGGAGTGCTGGCCCCGAAGCGCCTTTGGTGCAGGTCAATGGTAGCTTTGGCAGTTGGCTAGGAGAAAAATTGCAGCTCACCACCACTTCGGTTCGGGTGCTGACCTTTTGTGGCATGAGTGCCGCTTTGGGTGCCTTTTTTGGTGCACCGATTGGGGCTGCTCTATTCGCTTTAGAGATTCCCCATCGCAAAGGTTTGGAATACTACGAAGCCATTGCTCCTGCCGTCGTTTCTGCAATTTTTTCCTTTGCAGTTTTTCGCATCAATACTGGCATGACCATTGGCGGTTTCTATCATTTCGAAACGGTGCCGCCTTTAACCCCCACTAACTTACTGGAAGGATTAGTACTAGGCGGGATTGGGGCAGGCGTTGCGGTGATGTTCATTGGCGTATTTCGTTTGGTGGGCCATTTACTCGCTCCCCTAGAGCATTATCGAATTCTTTTAGCCACTTTGGGGGGACTCACCATTGGCTTGATTGCCTTAGCCTTTCCCCAAACGCTGTTTTTTAGCGAAGAGCAAATTCATACGGTGATCGAAACGGGGGCAACCCTGGGCATTAGCTTTTTGCTGATGATTGCAGTGGCTAAAATGTTTGCCATTAGCGTGACGCTTCACTCTGGCTTTTTAGGTGGATTTATTTTTCCCCTCTTTTTTATTGGCGCCAATGTGGGTCTCGCCATTTCCCTGATGGTGCCTCAGGTCCATCCCACGCTAGGCATGGTCTGCTTAATGGCTGCCGTTAATGTGGCAGTGACTAAGACTCCTGTAAGCACCAGCATTATTCTGAGTGGGGCGTAGCTAATGGATCGGGGATGCCTTAGACTTCGGAATGGTTACCCCTGGGAATAGGGAGTCAAACCGTTGATTGACCCAGGCAAGCCGCAGCATGAGTAGATGATTGAAACCATCCTCACTCCAGCGCATACCAACCCCCTTAAAGCGCTGTTGAATCAGCCACTTACAAGCACTTTCGACCATTCCTGACCCCAGCGGTATCTGTAGTTGTTCAAAGTGGCGATATTGGATGTGTCGCAGATGGCGCTGGAAATAAGCCTGTACCTGGAGCAACGTCGTAAAAGATTTGCCCGTAAACAATTGTGAGTGAATCAACATCGTCAAGGACCGCAATACTAATAGGTGTTGCCCATGTCGCAATTGGTGTCGCCAGCGCCGAAACCAGGCTTGGGCTTGAGCAGAGCGAGCATCCCCAAACATCGCTTTTGTTGCTCGTGCAAGATGGCCTGCTGCATGAAAGAAATCGAGAACTGCCACAGCACAGTGAGAGAACAAGGTGCGGTAGACTCGCCAGAAGCCTCGCCCCCCATCACTCAACCAGATGACGCTTGGGGCCGATTCAAAGTCTTGTTTGCGGGCTTCGAGGTGCAGTAAGGGGATGAACTGGTCGATATCGCCCAATACTGCCACCAGTCTTCGACGTAGTAGTTGGGGGACACGCTTTTGTGCTCGGGTGCCCCGTGTTCCTAGGCGGGCTAAGATAGCAACTTTGACTTCTCGCCACTGGATTTTTCCCTTGGGGGTTTTCGGGGTGGGGCGAAAGGGCACCATCACACCGTCAGCAGCAATGGCCAAAGGTAGAGCAGACAACACCTCTGAAATCGCTTCACAAGGAGTCTGGTCACCTGAGGCTTGAGCTTTGAGTTGAGTCTCTAGCTCCTGATAAGCTTTGTTGCCCATGACTTGCACCCAACTCCACAAGCTTGATGAGCTGACGGATAAACCACTCCACTGACTCAGCATCCAACTGGCCAGTTCATAGGGCATAAATAGACTTAACAAGCAGCCTAGACGAACCAATTCTTCACTGCTGTGCTGATAGGAGGTAATCCCAATGGATTGATCCAAAGGAGCGGATAGACTACCTGGACACCTGTGGGACAACGACCCACCCGTCGCTTTCAGGCAATATTTCCCACCAGTGTCTGCATCTGACGAGATTCCCATCCCTTCGAGTGCAAGCGGGTTCCGCAAGTGGGACACCTCGGCCATTCCAATACTGTTTTTGCTCGCCGTGAGAGTTCATCCTCCAGAAGCCAGCGAGCCAAAAACAAACCCATTTGCAGAACGATATAAACCATCTGACTCAGGCTGGGTGCTTCTTTGAGTGCTTCGACCTGTTCTAGAAATTCGTGATGCTCTAGTACGGTTGGCAATTGCGATGTTAGGCTCATGACAAGTTTTTGATTCGGGTACAGGATCTATTGTCCTTGACCCGTTTTTCTTTGAGCCATACATCCCCGATTCTGTGCTTACGCCCTTCTGAGTGTGTTGTCTGGGACGGCGATGTTGCCAGTGATTGTGATTTCAAGCTTTGTGAGCTTTCTACTCACCAGTCAAATTGCCATGATTAAAACTCAACGGTCCCGAGAGTTAGAAGGCTTTCCCACGTCTGCTCCTCAAACTTCTGAGGCTTCTCCTAGATTAGTATCGAGCCCTGCCTCGTTGGCCATTGAATAAGATCGCTCACTTCTCATATCCACTATGCTGGAATTCGACATTGCAAACTTTCATGTTGATAGACAGTCATTGCTGAACGACTCGATCTAGCTTGACGATAATAGCTGTATCCTCTCAAGTGGTCGGCAGCTCACCATTCAATGCGTCATGTCAGATTCCATTTTTGCGCTATTTCTAGGATTTGGATTCATCTGGATCCTCATGGGTCTGGGGGGTATGGCTTTGCTGATGAAGTCTCAAAACCAACCCCTCCGCTTTAATCGGGATGGTATTCTCGTCTTCCTGCCCATTGTTTTAGTGTTTTTGATTGCCCTCAGCTTTGGGGCAGTGGTGTTAGCCAAAAGTGGTTAGCTGCTGAGAGTGCGTCATATGGATGCTGTAATCTTTGATCTTGATCAGACGCTGCTAGATCGTGACCGGTCTTTACGAGACTTTATCCATTGGCAATGTCACGGCATGCTAAGACCATATCTATCGAATAAAGCAGATTTCATCGCCCGCTTTATGGAGCTGGATGCGAATGGCACCCTTTGGAAAGATAAAGTCTATGCAGCACTAATCGAGGAATTCTCGTTGACAGAGTGGTCTGTTCAAGAGTTACTGAACGTCTATGAAAGCTGTTTTTGTGCGTTTGCTATACCTAGATCGGGGGTTATTGAGGCGATCACCCACCTCTCTCCACACTACAAACTGGGTTTAATCTCTAATGGCAAGTCCCCTTTTCAGGAACGCAATTTCACCGCGTTGGGAATCGCTCCATTATTTAAGAGTGTGATCGTGTCTCAGGCTGTTGGCCTTCGTAAACCAGACCCTAAGATTTTTCTACTTGGGTGTCAGGAACTCGGGGTATCGCCGCAACAAGCGATTTATGTTGGAGACAATCCAATTGCAGATATCAATGGGGCAATCAATGCGGGATTGCATACCATTTTTGTGACAACTTCCTTATACGCTGAGTGTAACAATGCTCATGCGGCTTGTTCGGATCTCAAAAGCCTGCCATCTATTGTGGAATCACTTGCCGTTTGGAACGGGTATCCACCTTAGATTAACTCACCATTCTTGTAGTGCGATCGCAACTCCGTCTCGCACATTTTGATCCACAGTATCGTTGTCCGCTAAAGCCTGAAGCTGAGTGTAGGCAAGCTCTGGAGAGATTTGCTTCAGGGCTGCGATCGCATGCAGTCTCACCCCCATATCCGGTATTCCTAAAAGCTGAATCAGCTCCGGTATCGCTTGTGGCTGACCGGACTGTCCCAAGGCACTCGCAAGGGTTTTCTGCAGAGCTGGATCAGACACCGGCTGGTGGTGCAGGCAATAAATCAATGCCTCTGTCGATCGATCCACTTGCCGATTCAGGGCTAATGCTTTAACAATCACTGCTGCAAGGGTCTGATCCTCATCATCTACCACCTGCAGCGAAGACCTGGGATGAGGCCATAGTTTTTGTAACATCTGCACAGACTGATCATTACCAATCTGTCCTAGGGCTTGGACAATCGTTAGCTTCAAGGGGAGAGGGACCGTCTCAGCCCCAGCAGTTATGCTTAAGGCCTCAACCGCTTCCTTCGTTCCTAGACGTCCTAGGGCCAACGCTGCCGTCTGACAAACTTGCACATCAAAATCATTCAGGCACGGCACAATCAAGGCCACCGGGTCATGATCATGCATTTGGAAGAGAGGGGCACGATAGCTGATCCCAGCGATGGCAACCTGGCGAACCTTGCCATTCAGATCAGACAATCCTTGCAGTAACGCCGAGATGACCCTGACATCATGGAATCGGCTCAGGGTTTCCACCGCCATCACACGAACAGATACATCTGTATCCGCTACGACCTTGAGCAAGATAGGCACAATGATCGGATCTTGCATTTGAGCTAACGCCGAGACCACCCGAAGACGTGATGGGGATGATTCAAGCAATGCAGCTAATGCATCCACAGACTGGGGCCCAATTTGGGCCAACATTTGGGCTGCAATTTCAGCAACATCATCTTCTTCGGCATTTTGCATCAGCTGAGCCAAGGCGATGACCGCATCTGCATGATTGAACTCACCCAACACCCGAGCCACAAACCATTGCAGTTCTGGATCATCAGACTTGTTGTGGAGTAAATCCACCAAAAATTCAATGGCGGGTTCACCAAAATCAGGAATCTGCTTAGCAGTTTCCCAGCGAGATTGAAAATCTCCTGTCTCTAGCTCAGATAAGACGGATACAAGTTCACTCACGATCATTAGCAGTTACATGCCACTGCCATTCTCTCCAAACAATTCAAAAACTTTGTAGGGTTCTATGCAGCTTTAGCATGAATCAATTGCAAGAACTACATTTAGCCTATCACTTTGTAACGACTGATACGAACGATCCCAATGGGAGTCGCTAAGTTAGTATCCCAATCGCAGAAATTGAATTTAATCAATTCTCTATTGGTAAGACGCGAGCTCAAGAGGAATCTAAGTGACTAACACCGCACCAGCTGCGCCCAAAATGAATAAGTTTGAGCGCTTTAAAGCGGAAAAAGATGGTTTGGCCGTTTTACCAGAGCTTTCCCACTTTGCTCAGATTGGTTGGGAAGCCATGGACGAAACTGACCTGACGCAACGTCTCAAATGGTTAGGGTTATTCTTCAGACCCGTTACACCTGGCAAATTTATGCTGCGGATGCGGATGCCCAACGGCATTCTCAGTGGTGGACAGATGCGCGTCCTGGCTGAAGTGATTCAACGATACGGCGAAGATGGCTATGCCGATATCACCACTCGTCAAAATATTCAGTTGCGCGGGATTCGCATCGAAGATATTCCCGATATTTTTAATCGGTTTCAGCAAGCCGGTCTAACCAGTGTGCAATCTGGGATGGATAACGTCCGCAATATTACCGGATCCCCTGTTGCGGGTCTGGATGCTGATGAGCTGATCGATACCCGAGGTCTAGTCCGCAAAGTCCAGGACATGATTACCAACAACAGTCAGGGTAATCCAGCGTTTACGAATCTGCCTCGGAAATTCAATATTGCGATCGCAGGGGGTCGTGATAACTCCGTCCATGCTGAAATCAACGACATTGCCTTTGTCCCAGCATACAAAGATGGCAAGCTTGGCTTTAACGTTCTGGTTGGCGGTTTCTTCTCTGCTAAGCGCTGCGCTCCTGCCATTTCCATGAACGTTTGGGTAGACCATACCCAAGTCGTGGATATCAGCGAAGCCATTCTCATTGTCTATCGGGACAACGGTTCCCGGGCCAATCGCCACCAATCTCGGATGATGTGGCTGATCGACGACTGGGGAGTCGAACGCTTCCGGGCCGCCGTCGAAGCTCAGATGGGGGTTACGCTCCAAACCGCTGCCGACAAGGATGAATTTGACTGGGACAAACGAGACCATCTCGGTGTCCATGCTCAAAAGCAGCCTGGCTTGAACTTTGTAGGCATTCACGTTCCCGTTGGTCGGTTTTATGCCAACGATATGTTGGAATTAGCCCGCATGGCCGAGGTTTACGGTAGTGGCGAAATTCGTCTGACTGTCGAACAAAACGTCATTATTCCGAATATTCCTGACTCCCGCTTAGAATCTTTCTTGGCAGAGCCTTTACTAGAAGTGTTCTCCATCAATCCTGACCCATTGGCCCGTGCCTTAGTCTCCTGTACTGGCAATCAGTTCTGTAAGTTTGCACTGATTGAAACTAAAAATCGAGCCGTGGCGTTGATCGATGAACTAGAAGACGAATTAGAGGTACCGAAACCAGTTCGCTTTCACTGGACCGGATGTCCCAATTCCTGCGGTCAGCCCCAAGTCGCTGATATCGGCCTGATGGGCACTAAAACTCGCAAGGATGGCAAAACCGTCGAAGCGGTGGACTTATTTATGGGCGGCAAAGTCGGTAAAGATGCTGTCCTCGGTGAAAAAGTCCAAAAAGCCATCCCTTGTGATGACCTCAAAGACGTCTTAAAAGATATTCTCATTCAGCAGTTTGACGCTCAACCCCGATCCACTCCGCGTTCACCCAAAGGAACCACCAGACTCGCCCGTCAACGCACTGTGCAAGACACTGTGAGTCCAAACGGTTTTGCGCCTCCTGCGCCAGTTACTCCGGCAGCCCCGCCTGCCCCCACCCCGGCAGCCGCGGCCCAGCCGGCTGTGGTGACCTTTGCAGCGTCTGGCAAGGAAGTCAATTGCGATGACAGCCAATCCTTATTGGAAATTGCGGAGGCTGCAGGCGTTGAGATTGAAAGCAGTTGCCAATCTGGAAGCTGTGGCACCTGCATGGTCAAGCTGATTGAAGGTGAATTTCGATACGAAGCCGATCCAGACGGCCTAGAAGATGCAGATGCAGCATCAGGGCATATCTTGACCTGCATTGCCTATCCAGTCGGAAAAGTGGTGCTGGATGCCTAGTTTAAGTTTGCTCTTGGCTTATCGCGTTGTTTTTGGCTGATTTAGTTTTTTTATTTCTGTTTTGGAGAAGAATGCATGTTAACGGAAATGTGGTCCTTTAAGGGCCGCTACAAAATTCTACACATGACTTGGTTTGCGTTTTTCTTGACCTTTGTGGTCTGGTTTAACTTTCCACCCTTTGCTACCACAATCGCTCAAGATTTAGGGCTTTCCAAGCCGCAAATGGGAACCATTGGTCTTTGTAACGTCGCCCTCACGGTCCCTGCCCGGATCATTATTGGCATGGTCTTGGACCGTTATGGCCCCCGCTTGACCTATTCCTTACTGTTAATGTATGCAGCGATTCCTTGCTTAATTTTTGCCACGGCTCAAGGCTTTACCCAGCTCGTGATTGCTCGTTTGCTGATGGGGATTGTCGGTGCAGGATTCGTAATTGGTATCCGCATGACCGCTGAGTGGTTTCCTCCCAAAGAAGTCGGAACAGCCGAAGGCATCTATGGTGGATGGGGCAACTTTGGTTCTGCCTTCTCTGCCTTCACCATGGTTTTGTTTGCCACTGCATTAAGTTTCATTCCTGGTGCTTTCAACTTTGGTGAAGCTCAAACCTTTACCGTTTTGGGTCTATCATTTTCCAGTGCTGTTTTGAACTGGAGAGCGGCCATTGCGGGTTCAGGTATTATTGCTGCCATTTATGGCTTTATCTACTACGCCAATGTTCGCAATACTCCGCCAGGAAAAGTCTATCAACGGCCTAATAGCGCTCGGGGTTTAGAAGTCACATCAGTTCGAGACTTTTACTTCCTGATGTTGATGAATATTCCTTTAACTGCAATCTTGATGGTGTTGGCTTGGCGCTTAAATAAGGTCAATTTCTTGACACCGTCCGCCATGTATATCACATGGGTTGCTCTCCTGGGTCTATACGCTTTCCAGTCTTACAACTGCTGGAGTGCCAACAAAGAGCTCCTCTCTGGTCGCAAGCGCTATGCTCCTGAAGATCGTTATAAGTTCAAGCAAGTTGCCATTCTGGAACTGACTTATATTGTTAATTTCGGTTCTGAGCTCGCGGTGGTCACCATGCTCCCTGCTTTCTTCGAAGGGACCTTCGGTTTAGACAAAGCCATGGCCGGTATTATCGCTTCTAGCTATGCCTTTATGAACTTGGTCTCTCGTCCAGGTGGTGGCATTATCTCCGACAAGATGGGCAGCCGGAAATGGACAATGGTTATTCTCACTGCCGGTATGGGAATTGGCTATCTGTTGATGAGCCAAGTCACCAGTAACTGGTGGTTGCCTGGTGCCGTTCTATTGACCATGGCCTGCTCTTTCTTCGTGCAAGCCTCTGAAGGATCGACCTTTGCGATTGTGCCCTTAGTGAAGCGCAGAGTCACGGGTCAGATTGCTGGTAACGTCGGTGCTTACGGTAATGTTGGCGCTGTTGCATATTTGACCACTCGCCTTCTATTTGTAGATGGCGCTGGTGCAGAACCTAACATGGCTGCCGTTAACGCTAGCTTTTTCCAAGTCCTGGGTACAACCGGTTTGATTGTTGCTTTCCTATGTATCTTTTTCCTAGAAGAACCCCAAGGCTCTTTTGCCGAACACCATGAAGGTGAGACAGAAGCATCATCAACCAATAGTCCAATCGGTGCCAAGTATCCTACAACTCTTTAGGCCTAAATCAGTCCATTACGGACTAAAAAATTAGGTTTTCACTCACAAAAGACCGCAGATTCATCGACTGAATGAACCTGCGGTCTTTTTTATATCAAGCCAAATTATTTTTGGATTTATGGCGTGAGAAGCCACACATTGGACGCCGATTATTAGAGGATTCATTTAGACCTAATCAAAGATTATTATCTTTACCTCAAGATTTCTAAAATGGACAGATAATTCATGCGATTCATGCATATAATCCATGTGAATTATTCATAATTCTCGTCCTTATTGTACGAAGAGATACAAATCTAGGAACAGGTATTCATTAAACTGAGCGGACGTTGAACGGAGGTTCTCCCTACATGTTCAGCTCATTAATCGGTGTGAGGTTACTGAAACAATATGTCCAAATTTTTATCCTGGTACCGGCTGCTTTTAAGTACCAGTATGTTGGGAATTGCAATGGTGAATTGCATCCCTGCTCAGGCAGTTACGGAGACATCCAGCGCTGATGTCACTGCAGAAGAATTAGAGATCACTCCCAGTGATGATGCCCCTTCAGCAGTAGAACTACCGTCTACAGACGGCGAACTGGAACTTGCCCAGGCAGTGGAACCATCCACCTTGACAACACCCCCGACTTCGATTACAGACCTTGCAGGGACTCAAAGCGACCCCTATTTCCCTGCAGACCCCAGTTTGCATACCTCTGAGGCATCCTTAGGTCAGGTCACTTCTGTTTCCCAACTATCAGATGTTCAGCCGGATGACTGGGCCTTCCAAGCGATCCAATCCTTGGTGGAACGCTATGGTTGTGTCGCCGGTTACCCCAATGGCACCTTCCGTCCAAGCCGAGCCATGTCCCGTCGAGAAGCTGCAGCTCTCGTCAACGCTTGTTTAGATAACCTCAGCAATCGATTTGCAACTAAAGAGGACCTGGATGCTCTCAAGGCTCTGCAAGATGAGTTTGCCGCCGAACTGGCCACCCTCCGGGGTCGGGTAGACGGTTTAGAAGCAAGAGTCGCAACTGTAGAAGCTCAGCAGTTCTCAACCACCACTAAATTAAACGGGGAAGCTATTTTTGCGTTTAGCGGTGTTGCTGGCGACAATGCCACCACCGGTGCTGACATTAGTGGGCGCGTCTCCCTGAACCAAAGAACTCGTCTCAACTTCATTACCAGTTTTACCGGTAAGGATCGGTTATACACCCGACTACAAACCTCTAATCGTCCTGTCAACTTTAGTGATGGTGCCATCCCTGGAATTATTGATAATACAGGGACTTTGCAAACTCGGATTGCCTTTGACACGGGCAATACCAACAACAATGTTATCCTCGATCGCTTAGACTACAAATTTCCCATTGGTGACAAATTAAATGTCACGGTCTTTGCGAATGCAGCCTTCCATCACTACTATGCCACCACTGTTAACCCTTACTTTGAAGGATTCGGTGGCGGTAAAGGCGCGCTTTCCTTCTTTGGTGAGCGTAACCCTATCTATCGGATTGGTACGGTTGCTATTCCCAGTGTTGCGGGCGTCGGCACCTCCTATATGTTCAATAAGGAAAATGATTTCCGGCTGGACTTAGGCTACTTAGCGGGTCGTGCTAACCAAGCAACAACCACAGCTTTGGCCAATGGCGAAAATGAAGGTGGGTTATTTGGGGGAACCTATAGCGCGTTAGCCCAACTCAGCATCAAACCGTCAGAAGGGTCTCAAATCGGCTTAACCTATATCCGTAATGAAGCCCCAGATGGCTTAATGAGATTTGGCACTGGAACGGTCTTTTCTAATAATCCCTTTGGCGGTGCCAACAATATTACCGGTGATTCCTTCGGCTTTGAAGGAACGCTCAAAGTAACAGATTGGCTAGCGGTAGGCGGTTGGTTTGGCTACACGATTGCTCGTGAAGACAATACCAATAACAAAGCAGATATCATCAATGCTGCCATTAACTTTGCCTTTCCAGACCTAGGTATTGAAGGCGCCACGGGTGGCCTGATCTTCGGTGTCCCACCCACAGTGATTGATAACGATGTCGCTGCTCGGGAAAACCCAGATCAAACGTTTCATTTAGAAGCACTGTATTCTTTCCCAGTTAACGATTTCATCACCATTACACCGGGTGTTATTTACCTCATTGATCCGGAAGGTAACTCTGCCAACAGTGACATCTTAGTGGGAGTCATTCGAACTACATTCAAGTTCTAAGCACCTCCACAGAATAGATAGAAGTTGATGACCTAGGGAGCAAAATCACACTTGTTCCCTAGTTTTTTTTGTACAAGAGATAGCGCTTTTTCAGTCCTCACCTCAACCAATTGAGGATTTGAAATCTGCCCCTTCTTTAGGGGAATGATTAAATTGCATACACACTATGTTGAGATTGCATCAGATAGATCCACAACCGTAGCCAATCTTACAATTCTTGCTGGAAATATTGATAATTATATTGTTGGACAATTATTTCGATTTTTTTCTCTGCTCCTTTTTTATTCAAAACGTTTATGACAAACCCCGTCAAAACTTTGTGTCCTTATTGCGGTGTGGGCTGCGGATTAGAAGTCTTACCTCCGGCTTTGCCAGGTAAGCCTGTCAATCGCGATAGTGCAGGAACACCCATCTGGCGGGTACGAGGCGATCAAGCTCACCCCTCCAGCAAAGGACAAGTTTGTGTCAAAGGAGCAACAGTCGCTGGTGCATTAGATAAAGACCGATTGCGCTATCCGATGATGCGAGATTCCCTCGACCAACCGTTTCGCCAGGTCACATGGGAGGAAGCGTTACAACGGATGGTGAGGGAACTTAAGACAGTACATGCCAATCAAGGGCCAGATGCCATTTGTATGTATGGATCTGGGCAGTTTCAGACGGAAGATTATTACATTGCTCAAAAATTACTGAAAGGGTGCCTAGGCACTAATAATTTTGATGCCAATTCTCGTCTGTGCATGTCTTCAGCCGTGGCTGGGTATATCCAAAGTTTTGGCTCTGATGGTCCACCGGCTTGCTACGACGACTTAGAGCTGACGGACTGTGCCTTTTTAATTGGAACGAATACAGCAGAATGTCATCCGATCGTTTTTAATCGGTTGCTCAAGCATCACAAGAAAAATCGCCACGTCAAAATGATTGTGGTTGACCCGAGGCGCACTAAAACTGCAGAAAAGGCCGATTTACATCTGGCGATTAAACCCGGTACCGATATTAATTTGCTCAATGGCATTGCCCATTTGCTGATGCGGTGGGGCAAGTTTGACTCTTTATTTATTGATGAGTGTACGTCGGGCTTCGCCAGTTTTGCTGGCGTTATTAGCCAATATCCACCGGAATTAGTTGCCCGAGACTGTGGCATTCGCGTTGATGAACTGGAAAAAGCAGCGCGTTACTGGAGCGAATCCCAGCGAGTTCTCTCCTTATGGTCCATGGGCATTAATCAATCTTCAGAAGGAACGGCCAAATGTCGCACCATCATCAATTTGCATTTGATGACGGGCACTATCGGTAAACCTGGCTGTGGACCGTTTTCTTTAACCGGGCAACCCAATGCCATGGGAGGCCGAGAAGCGGGGGGCTTGGCTCATATTCTGCCCGGATACCGGGTCGTTAAAAATCCCCAACATCGACAAGAAGTGGAGCAAGCTTGGCAACGCCCCCCAGGCAGTATCTCTTCTCAGCCCGGTTTAGCCGCTTGGGATATGATTTTGGGACTAGAAAATCAAAATGTGGGCTTTTTCTGGGTGGCAGCCACCAATCCTGCCGTTAGTATGCCGGATATTAAGCGCACTAAAGCTGCTTTACTCAAATCCCGGTTTACGATCTGTCAGGATGCTTACTATCCAACCGAAATGGCCGACTATGCCCATGTTCTTCTCCCCGCAGCTCAGTGGGGTGAAAAAACAGGGATTATGACCAATTCTGAGCGGGTGGTGAACTACTGCCCGGCCTTTCGAGATCCAGTAGGAGAAGCCCGAGCGGACTGGGAAATTTTTGCCGAAGTCGGGCGACGCTTAGGATTTGAAAAGGAGTTTGCCTTTGCCAATTCCGCTGAGGTCTATGCCGAATTTGTGCAACTAACCCGCGATCGCATCTGCGATATGAGCGGCCTCAGCCATGATCTGCTGAAAAACGGCCCTATTCAATGGCCCTTCCCCGCTTGTGCCCTAGGGGATACCATCGATGCCACCGCAACGGGTAAACGCCTCTATACCAATCACCGATTTCCCACCGAAGATGGCCGGGCTAAGTTCGCAGCGTTTCATGCTAAAGGATTAGCCGAAGCCCCCGATCCGAACTATCCGTTTGTGCTGACCACAGGTCGACTCTATGGCCATTGGCACACCCAAAGCCGTACGGGACGGATTGAGAAAGTGGCGGGGCTGCATCCCAATCCCTTTGTCGAGATCCATCCTCGGGATGCAGCCCGCATTGGTATTCAGGACGGGGAAGTATTGGAGGTGCGATCGCGCCGAGGTTTCGCCCGCGTCCCCACCAAAATTACGAAAGCGATTGCGCCTGGCACCGTCTTTATCCCTATGCATTGGGGAGCCTTATGGGCAAAACATGCTGAGGTGAATGCACTAACCCATCCAGAAGTCTGCCCCATTTCCTTAGAACCTGAGTTAAAAGCCTGTGCCGTACAGCTGATCCCGACTAAAAATTTATCTATCGACTCTGACAAAGATACTTCTGATCAACTGGCTTCCTCTCTAGTCACTCCTTCTCATTCTTAGAACAATACATCTAAGATATTTGCAGAAATTTTTTGCATCTGAGGGCTTGAGCATCCATCAGGAAAGAGCCAACCATCATCCTACCCAGACAGCTTGTGTCGTTCCCTAGATAGCGGCTGTTCAATTACCCTCGTTGACCCTGTGTTCTCAACGGAACTGATTGCTATGATCAGAACGACGGTTTGGCTTTTGGGAGGAAAAACTCGCAAAGTCAGCGACTTACGGTTTGAACATTCAGCGTTGAAGGATATGGGTTGAGGATGAAGATTCAGGCAATTGAGACAGTGGCGACCGGCTGGTCAGGCGATTATTTAGGCATTGGTTTTTTCGAAGATTCCGCAGCAATAGACGCTGGTTTAACCCAGCTAGACTCATCCCTCCGAGACATTCTCCAAGATCTGGTGAGCGAAACTGAATTTCAAGGCAAAGTGGGAGAACAGCCCTGGACTCGAATCGCAGGACTCGGCTCTATCCGTAAAGTTATGCTGATCGGCCTTGGCTCTCAAGAAGCATTCACATTAGACAGTCTTCGCCAAGCTGCCGCCGCCTTTGCCAAAGCTGCTCAAAAACAGAAAGCTGCCTCTGCAGGTCTGCAGTTGCCCTTATGGCACGATGATGCCCCAGCTTCCACTCAAGCTATGGCCGAAGGGGTTGAACTTGCCTTACATCAAGACATTCGCTTTAAGTCTGATCCTGATGCGAAAAAGCCTGGCGAATTCCCGCAAGAGGTTCATGTGTTAGGTCTTGCCAATCAAGCTGCCGCTATTGAAAAAGCCCAACAGATTTGTGCAGGGGTTATTCTCACCCGTGAACTTGTGGCAGCCCCAGCCAACGTGGTCACTCCCAGTGCTTTAGCAGAAACTGCAGCCCAAATTGCTGAGGACCACGGTTTGACCCTAGAAGTTCTAGAGCGAGAAGAATGCGAAGCCCAAGGCATGGGTGCTTTTCTGGGCGTTTCACTCGCATCTGAGCTGCCTCCCAAATTTATCCACCTGACCTACAAGCCCAGCGGCACCCCTCGTCGCAAACTCGCCATTGTAGGTAAAGGGGTTACGTTTGACTCCGGTGGCCTCAACCTCAAAGTTGGGGGCAGCGGCATCGAAACCATGAAAATGGATATGGCAGGGTCTGGTGCGACGTTAGGAGCTGCCAAAGCCATTGGTCAACTCAAGCCTGATGTGGAAGTTCATTTCATCGTCGCAGCAGCCGAGAATATGATTAGCGGCCATGCCCTCCATCCTGGCGATATCCTGACTGCATCCAATGGCAAAACCATCGAGATCAACAATACTGATGCGGAAGGGCGGCTCACCCTTGCCGATGCTTTAGTCTTTGCGGAAAAGCAAGGCGTCGATGCCATTGTTGACTTGGCTACCTTAACCGGAGCCTGCATCGTCGCCTTAGGCAATGATATTGCGGGCATGTGGACCCCAGAAGATAGCTTGGCAGAAGAATTGAATCAAGCGTCTGAACAGGCGGGAGAAAAGTTTTGGCGGATGCCCTTAGAAGAGAAATATTTTGAAGGACTGAAATCTCCCATCGCCGATATGAAAAACACTGGACCTCGTCCTGGAGGTTCCATTACCGCCGCTTTATTTCTCAAACAATATATTGAGAACACACCCTGGGCTCACTTAGATGTGGCAGGCCCCGTCTGGACAGAAAAAGAGAACGGTTATCTCAATGTGGGTGCAACAGGGTTTGCAGTCCGAACTCTAGTCAATTGGGTAATGGGTTGATGGCCTTCCTCTATCGATAGAAGCCACTTCGGCAAAATCCAAATCCACCTCACGCCACACCTCGAACAGGTCTTAGCGGCCTATTGCACACTGCTCATCTCGACCATTTAGCCGTTGAGCCCTGTCCAGGAAACTCCACTTACTTCTGGCTGAAACACCAACACGCAGTAGCTTTACCATGCAGAGCTACCTGATATGCAGCTACTTTCTTAATCTGAACGGGCTGCTCTCTGCTTTTCATAGGTGATCCGCTAACTGTTCTCAGCGTCCAAATATGTGATGCTTTTACCATCTACCCTCTTCTAGCCTATATCTGTTATGAGTGATTCCACCCTGACCCCTGAACAACTTCTGCACCAACTCCAATGGCGCTACGCCACCAAAAAATTTGACCCCACCCAAAAAATTCCCACAGCCACTTGGGAGGCCCTGGAACAAAGTTTAGTGCTCACCCCGTCCTCTTTTGGACTCCAACCCTGGAAATTTTTGGTCGTTCAAAACTCACAAATTCGCCAGCAACTCCTGGAATATTCTTTCGGCCAAACTCAAGTCGTGGACGCCTCTCATCTAGTCGTCTTAACCATTAAAAAAGCAACCAATGCCGACGATGTCGATCGCTATATGCAGCGCACTGCAGAAGTCCGTCAAGTCGACATCGACTCTTTAACGGGCTTTGCCAATGTCATTAAAAACTTTTTAGCCAATCCCCATAACCCTGACTTTGATCCAGATGAATGGGCAACCCGGCAGGTTTATATTGCCTTAGGCCAACTCATGACCAGTGCTGCAGTCCTTGGCATTGATGCTTGCCCTATGGAAGGCATTATCCCTGCCAAATATGATGAAGTCTTAGGCCTGACAGACACGGAATACAAAGCAGTCCTAGCCTGTCCTGTAGGATATCGTCATCCCGAAGATAAATATGCCGCTCTTCCTAAAATCAGATATGAGCAACAAGAGATCGTGACTCATATTGCCTAAGGCATAAATCATTACGGCGTAGGGTTCGATTTAGATATCTCACCCCTCTAGGTTATTAACCCCCTAGAAATGTCTAGACTAAGATGAGAAAAACATCTATAGGGGTTTCCGCCATGGCTTTAGAACCCTGCCGAGTCTGCGGTACGTTGAATAGTACGGAAACAGAAATTTGCCTCAGCTGTGAATTTCCCACCAAAGGTCGTCGCCGCCCTGCTATTTTCCAATGGGCTGCGATTGGCTTGTTTGTGCTATTCACCATTCCCGTCATCATGACGGTGATGAATCAGTTTAAACCCAAGCCCCAGACTCCAGCTCCCCAGCCTGTCTCCCTTCGCCACCCTCGATAACGTTTGATGATGACCAACCTGAAATTACCCCGTCGCCGCCTGTTACAAATGGCAGGGGGCTTAGCATTAACATTACTATGGCCGCACCAAGCCTATGGTCAAACCGGACGACAAATACGAGATCTGGCCAAAGCTGTCACGGTTTTGGTCTCTCCCCAAAGCAGTTCTGGGTCAGGGGTCCTGATCAAGCGGGAAGGGAATAGCTATTACGTGCTCACTGCCAAGCATGTTATTGAGTCTACCCGTGCGGGGGAAGAGGCAGATGTGATTACAGCGGATGGCCAGTCTCACGCCATCAATACCCAAGCCATCCTATATCTTTCTGGGGTAGATTTAGCCTTGATTCGCTTCGATAGCGATCGCAACTATCCGGTCGCCACCCTGGGTAACTCAGAATCCATCTCCGAAACTGATACCGTTTACATCGCTGGATTTCCCCTACCGGGCCAAGCCATCACTTCATCCACCTTTACGATTACAAAGGGTGCCATTACTGGCAAAGGTCAGTACCAACGGGGATACGGTTTAATTTATGACAACGTCACCCAACCGGGGATGAGTGGTGGCCCCATTCTCACTGCAACGGGTCAAGTGATTGGCATTCACGGATTAGCAGAGGGTGAACGGGTGCAAGGGGTAGCCATCAAAGCAGGCTTGAACTTAGGCGTACCTATCAATACGATTTTAGATCTCACCCCGCTAGCCCTTAAACAAACGCCTAAGGCTGATTCATCGCCAACACCTATTACCTCTACTAGTGATGCAGAACAAACCTTTCGTGCCTTTCTAGATCAGCATTATGCGGCAATGGCTCCCTTGGTTGAAACGCGGGATGCCGCTCGGCTCTTTAACTACCTGCCCATCGATAAAGAACGCTTTCGCTACACCCAACATACAGGGGTGGTCCAAAACTACAACGATCGAGTGGCTGGGGCCTCTAAGTTCTTTGCAAAAAAATCGACTCGAGAAAAATGGAAGCTCTCTTACGAAATTACTGATTTGCAAATGCCCACGGCTGATCAGGCCATTGTGTCTCATATTGAAACGGTGAAATGGTCTTTCTGGCCAGGAATACCCCGAGGAGTGTTTCGTCGCCGTGAAATAATTTCCTGGGAGCGCATCAATGGTCAATGGAAAATTGTCTCAGTGGAAGAAGGGGAAAGGCTATAGCGTTGGCATCACTGGACATTAACGCTCACAACTCACGGATTTTGGTGCAAGAAACCCCATATATTGCCCTCCATGTGATGAAAGTCCTAGCCATCGCCTAGCCAAAATAGCCAAAATGGATAAGATGATTTGATGGCAATGATCGCCAGACTTACACTGTTGTAGCTGGGCATTCAGTCATTGTTGTCGCTAAAGATTGAGCCATTTTTCAAACTTTCCCAACATCTTCCGTAGCGACTTCATCTCGACCAATTTATATGCTTTGGCCACAGAAACCACCCGTCTTTCCCGCTCATGATCCTCTTGCCACTCTCGATGCAGCTGGGTGACCACCAAGGGAAACACTTGCACCGTACAGGTACTCCCCCATTTTTGATGAGCATAGGTGCCTAAGGGTTCAGTCGCAATCAAGCCTTCAATCCCCGCTTCTTCCCAGGCTTCTTTCGCTGCAGAATCCCAAGCCGTCAGATCCGGTTCAATTTCTCCTTTAGGGATAATCCACCGACTTCGCTTACGGGATGTAATTAAGATCACCTTCAAACCATCCGGCTGAATCAGGTAAGGCAAGGCAGCAGAGTGCTGATAGCGCCCCTCGACTGGTGTCATAACAGGTTATTTACAAGGTATAAGATGATCGACCGTTGTCTAAGAGCGTAGCGAGAACTATCCTCTTTGCCAACTTTTTCACCAATCTTTGAGACCGTTCGTCATCTTTTCCTGCAGCAGCGCCACCGCCATTTGTCCATCGACCGGTTTCGAGAACAAATGACCTTGCGCTTCTTGGCAGCCCATATCTAGCAGAAAGCGCCGCTGTACCGGAGTTTCAACGCCTTCAGCCGTCACACTGAGCCCCAAATCATGGGCTAACTCAATGATAGAGCGCACTAGATCGAGATTCTCCACATCCATCCGTTTAATAAAAGACCGATCAATCTTTAACGTATCCACCGGTAATTGCTGCAAATATTGCAAAGATGCATAGCCTGTCCCAAAATCATCGATACAGAGGCTAACCCCCATATTTTTGAGCTGATGAAGTGTATCGATCGCCGCTTGGTCTCGACTAAACAACACACTCTCCGTAATTTCAATCATGAGCTGCTGCGGAGAAATGCGGGTTTCCAGCAACACTTGTCGGACTTGCGACACTAAATCGGGTTGATCGAATTGCTTCGCCGAAAAATTGACGCTCACCGCAAGAGGTTCTTCCGTAAATCGGCGCCACTGCTGAATGCGAAAACAGGCCTCTTTCAACATCCACTGATCGATCTCAAAAATCAGCCCCGTTTCTTCAGCAATTGGAATGAACTCCATGGGAGACACCATGCCCAGTTTGGGATGCATCCATCGAACTAAGGCTTCAAATCCAATAATTCTTTGATCGGCTAAACAAACAATCGGCTGAAAAAATAAATTGAGTTCCTGCTCGCGCAGCGCTCGCTTCAGATCATTTTCAAGCTGCAGCAGTCGTACAGCTCGTGCATGCATGGTGGGATCAAACACCACGTAATTGGCCCGCCCCAACCCTTTGGCATAACTGACCGCTGTATTGGCATCCCGGAGTAAATCTTCAGCTCGGTCATACTCCATCAGGGTCAAAGCAATCCCCACACTAGCCGTTATGTACAATTCTTGGCCACTCAACCGAAATGGGGTTTGGAACTCTGCCGAAATTTGGTTGGCAGCCAAGATTGCAGTACTCGTCGCATCAATTTCATCTAACAGAATGATGAACTCATCACCACTCAAACGGGCAAAAATATCAAATTCATCCAAGCAATTTTTTAAGCGCCAAGCAATGGCGATCAGCAGTTGATCCCCAGCCAAACGGCCAAAACTATCATTAATACTTTGAAAACGGTCAATATTGACGATCAAAATGGCAAAGTGATAGCTCTTTTTGCGCTTAAACCGTTCAAAGGCATGGGCAAGCTGAATCAGAAAATAGGTTTGATTGGGCAGCCCCGTCAAGGCATCATAAAACGTCGTTTTGAGAATGCTTTCGCTCGTTTGTTTCCGCTCTTCAATAAAATCTAATGTGCTTTCCCGCGCTTTTTGAATAAAGGAGAGGAGTTCAATATATTCCCCCTCTGAGGCTTTAATCAGGAGGATTTTCTGAGATCCTAAATTGAGGGCTGCCGCCTCCAAATGAATCTCTTGGTCTCGATGATCGGTTTCACACCACATGCCCGACTTATACTGACCCGGCTGATTGTCATGCCAAAACTCCATCGCATCCACCAGAAAGTTAGCCAGAAAAGGCAATTTTCTTTCGATCCAAGCCACATCTAAGGTGAGTTGGACCTGGGGATAGAGTTTAGTGAACCAGGATGGCGTTGTTCCTACAATCGTTAAGGAATGCTCATTAACCCGCTCTAAAATCAAAATATCTAAAGCAGAGAGTACATTTGCAGGGAGCGATACCGTCATTGCATTGGGTGATAAGAATATAAGCTCGGGCTGTTCGTTAGAGAATGTTCAGAATGAGACATCGGTCGAAAAGACTTCTGCCTTTTATCTAGCCCATCAAAGGTCAGTTTGTCGATGATCAAGGTCCCACCTTCAGAATTCTCATTTAAATTCACCGCCATATCCATCGGCTGGCCCATCACCGTTAAGGTTTTGCCGAATCCCACCTGTAGGAGTCCGATAGTAACGATTCCCGTTGTCGCCACTAGGGCGCATTGAGCCGTTGGGCCAATGGGGGGCTGACGTTCCTCAAATAGTTGGAGAATACGTACACTCGCATCTATCGCTTGCATCGAGGGGCTACGAGTGGAGGGCAATACGCCAAATACCGCCACAATAGAGTTGCCAATACTTTGATGAATCAAACCGCCTTCATCCAAGATGGAAGGGGAAATGGCGGATAGGTATGCATCTAAGATTTTAAGGGGATTAGAGGTAACCGTGTTATCGTCTAGGCCCTCGATGTTACAACATTTTACGACTAAAATACTGAGGGATTTTTGCTCGCCGGCCGGCCGAATATCGAGAAAGTTTTCTGCCACAATCTCTGATTGCATCAAATGCCCGATGGAGCGAGCCTGTTTCCGCCGCAGCAGACTGAGATCATTCACTTTTTGTTGAATCAGAACATGCTCTTCATTTTCAGAGGTGGCATCAAAGAGAATGACCCAATCATGCTGGTCTTCTACAAAAAGATGCACTTCGGCAATAATATCTTGGTCTAGCTGCAGGAAGGGAATGTGCATCGCCGCTTCTTGCAAAGGCAATAAACCCGCTAAGAAGAAAATTTGCTCATCAATCGACTGGTGTAGCTTTAAAGGAGCTAAACCATACCGCTCACAAGCCCCACCAAAAGCCAGTAAATCACCTGTTTTAGTGACTTGTAAATAGGCCGGAAAGCGATCTCGAACGATTGTAGAACAAAGGAATGTCACAATCGGTTGTGGGAGATTTAACATGGGTAACTAAATCATCATTTGCGCCAATTTTATAAAGCACTCTTCTACCCCTAATCCAGTCCTTGCACTCCCAAGACAGTAAGTCCATTGCCGTTGGGATAATTCTTCGAGATCGTCCTCTCCGATTTCCCAATCTTGGCTTAGATCATACTTATTGAAAATTGTAATAAATGGCACTTTGCCAATAGTGTCTTCCACTTTAGTTTGTAATTGGAAGACTGTTCCTAATGTATCTCGTCGAGTACCATCTACCACCAAAATATAGGCGGCTGATCCTCGCAAATACGACATTCGAATTTTTTGAAATTCATCTTCACCATGAATATCCCATAGAATTAAATTTAATTCTTGCCCAGCAACCGCCACACTTTTTTTATCAATTTTGACGCCAACTGTCGTTTGATATTTATCAGAATAAATACCTTGAACATATCGAGCGACAAGGCTCGTTTTCCCAGTCGCAAATGCACCGATCATACAAATCTTTTTCTGGAGCATAAGCTATCAATCAGCGTCCGATGGTTGAACAAAAATAACTTTAAAAGTAACCTTGCGATTGGATTTAGAGATTTTAGCTGAATCTAACTTTTCTACTGCAGGAGGCTCAACACTCACTACCTGAAAAAGGTTTTTATCAATGCCCTGTTTGGATAGCAGGGAAATAATCGCCTTAGCACGAGTTTCCCGGACATAGAGATTGATCAACTCAGATCCACTAGTATCGGTATGCCCTTCAACGAGAACAGCAACGGTTTGGTTGATGGTTTTAGCTGTTTTAGCCAGTTTTTTAATGTCTTCAGCCACGGTTTTAAGCTTGACATCTTGTTGAGGGACCAACTGAGCATTTTGGGTAAAGAAGATGGTGTGAGCCTCAAGTTTGGCCTTAATGTCGGCAAGAGCACCTGCTTCGACAGGCACAATTTGTTGAGTGTTGAATTGGGTCACATTAGGCAATCGCAAGGCTAGCTGTTTTGCTTCCGTGATCCAGGATTGCGGAGCAGTCCCTGAGGCTTGAATCGCCCCATTAGCATCAACTTTCAGCTCAACTGTTTCTGGGGGCTGCAACAGCGATATCACTCTGGATTCAATAAATTCAGTATCGAAGGATAGATAAGGTTCCCAACTAAAAGCAACCTTGTTTGGATCTAGATCTGTCTTTGATATCAAATCAGTGGGCTTAGACGCCAGGGGATCTTTCAGGCCAGATATCACATATTTACCGTTCTGTTTTTTGGTTTGCAAGACGACGATACCGGATTCCCGATTCAGTTGATCGACAAAGCTTTGAACTTGGTTTCGCTCATAGTTAGACAAAAAGCCCCAGACCCCTAATCCTAAAATGAGAATTCCAGCTGCTCCGCCAATCCATTTCAACGGAGAAGAGCGCTTCTTTTTCGTTTGATATTGGGACTGTAAACATTCTTCTAGATAAGGCTGGCTCGGTTCAAAGGCACTGCTATCCCCCTGAAATTCGTGAAGCTGACGCTCTTGGACTAGGTGAATTCGCTCCAGAGCATTTTCCATCATTTGCCGCAGTTTGCCAGGTGGGTTACCCCGTATAACACAAGCAATAATGGCTTGGGGACCTTCATTCACCCAAATGGTTAATTCTCCGACTTGCAAACTCCCTAAGGCTTCGTCACTGACGCTAAATGAGTCGCGAACAAAATCTTGAATCGCGGTGAACATGGCAGAGACTAAATCTGCATCCTGAGCAGCAGCCGTTGCGGCGGCAAGATGCTGTAAAACTAAGCCTGAGGATTTATGGATAAGAAAAACTTGTTCGACCTGATAGACAAGGGTACGCAACAACAAGACTTCAGCAAAAGATTTCCCTGTACGCCAGGCTTCAAAGCGCCAACTTAAACTTTGAGGAGAGAGGCTATGTTCTAGACTCTGGTTCAGGGAGTCGGTTAGATTCTGGATTGCCGCTGCGATCGCTTTCCGTATCGCTGGTCCCATAATCGGGAACAGGGCTTCAGAGAGAATATTTTGATCGGTATTCACAGACGATTTAATCGCATGCTCCACCGTTGGCATCACAGCTTCAGATACAGTCTCATCACTCGTTTTAAGGGTGAGTTGGATCGCTTCGGGTAAAACCCGACTCACGTCTTCCGATCGCAACTGGGCATTCTCGAATCGTCCTTTCAGATCTGGCCCAATTAGCAAACTTCGCAGCTCATTCAATTCGTTAGCTTGACCAGGTTCTTCTGGATAAGCAGCATCCCGATTGGCATTAGTAGGTAAATTACTCATTGAATATAGAACTGCAAAGATTAGATGGGCTGACAGAGCATTCGCATCAGATCTGCCACCATTATTGATATTGCTATAGTAAAGGCCACAACGATAAACAACTTGAAGATTTATTGCATAGCATCCAGGCTCGCCTGCTAATACGTCCGACAAACCCCGCAAGATGCACGGACCATCATCCTATAACCTATGAATTTGAGCGAATATTCAGGGCTAATTGGCTAAAGAGATCCGCTAATTGATCACGGTCTTGAGCATCAACCGACTGAAGAGACTGAACTTCACGTTCTAATAAAGCTTTCAGTTCAGCATGCCTATGGTTAAAGTCTGTCCCCAAAGAGGTGACTTTTTCCTCCAAAGTAGACAGGATACTCAGTCGTTGCCGCTCAACTTCTTCACCCAGTTCTCTAACCTGACCATTGACCGTTGATATCCCACTTTGATAAGTCGCTTCTAGATCCGATACAGACGTAGTTTGAGACGCATGATTGGATTGCACAATCTGGGCCAAGGTTTGCAAATCATTGCGAATCGCTGTTTCTAGGGCTTGCAGCTGTTGATCCATTTGTTCTCGGATGTCAGCACATTCTTGATTCAGTCGATTTTCGAGCTGGTCAAGCTTTTGTTCCTGGCTATGTACCTGCTGTCCAAATAACAAATCCCTAATCTTATTGAGGGTATTCAGATCAACCTCTTCATTGGGAGAAGCATTGACCAATACAGCCTCATTTGCATGCTGATCACCCTCCACTGGCTGCTCAGAAGATGATGTTGCTAAAGCTGAAGTTATCTGATCATTAGAGATGGTCATGGCCACATTGCGGTAGTTTACGACTTGATTGAGCCAGTCATGTTCACGGCTTGAGTGGCATTACTGCACTATGCACTAGCCATAGATTTCCCTACGTTAGCCTAGATCTTAGCATTGCTTTACAGAACATGACTGGATCCACATGCCATCTCCCGCGACTAGCGTTCATCCAGGGTCAATTTAACCCATGCAATGCAGTTAAGTCACTCGGCGACCAGCACTAGATGATAGCGATAGAGGGCCACCGGTTGATTCAGGGCTTGAAAATAGTTGGGATCTTGAGGGGATAAGTAGATCGCCGTCACTTGATCCGCATCGATTTGGGCCGGACTGGTGTTGATATAGCGATACGACGTCGTATTTTCGACTTGGTTGAGATAAATTTGGGAGCTGCTGCGGAACTCTTGCTGAAACAGTTCACTCGCAATCCAGGTATCGTTCTTAGTATCAAGCTCAGTGGTGCGATCGCTAATGGTCGATACGAGCTGTCGCCCCTGATCGAGCACCGTCGTTTGGCGATTGGGAAAGCGAGGATCAACCTTCACCGTTTGCACAGCCTCCTCACCAAGGTAAGCAGCAGCTAAACTCCGGCCATTGAATGCTAAGTCAGCAATCACCGAAGGTTTACGAGATAACAACTCCCAAGGGGATGCATTGGCCAGCACTTTTGCCTTTAAAGGCGTCCGTTCTTCAACAAAGCGCACCGCAAAGGTCACCGGCTGATCCAGCAAACGCTCATTATCAGCATAGCCGGGGGTCACTAAGTCAGGCGCTAAGGGAGCCGCTAGATCCACGAGGGTACTGGTGACCTGCCAATCTCCTAAAAACCAGTCTGGATAGATCAAGTCTCCAGACGCCGGTTTCAGCACCGGTTTTCCTTGCCAATCGGGAAAGGCCGCTAGGCGTTCCGTTAAGGGGCTAGCCAACCCTGGTAGAGACCAGCCGCAGAGCAAAAGTGCCAGACAAATACCCCACCCTTTCACTCTGTAAGGCGGCCAATCTTTACCGTTCACATCTTTTTCTCCTAACGCGCAGAACCCACTTGATCCTTAGCTAAGAACTTCTCCAGCTCGGTTAAAGCGTCAGCATCGACTTTCGTTTGCATGGGGCAGAACTTCGGTCCACACATGGAGCAGAACTCAGCCGTCTTGTAGATATCTGCGGGTAGCGTTTCATCGTGGTATTCACGAGCCCGCTCCGGATCGAGGGACAGTTCAAACTGACGATTCCAGTCGAAGTTATAGCGGGCTTCTGAAAGCTGATCATCTCGATCGCGAGCCCCCGGACGATGGCGAGCAATATCCGCGGCATGGGCAGCGATCTTATAGGCAATGAGGCCATTGCGCACATCCTCTGCATCCGGCAGACCTAGATGTTCTTTAGGAGTCACATAACAAAGCATGGCGGTGCCATACCAACCCGCCATCGCGGCCCCAATCGCAGACGTAATGTGGTCATACCCCGGCGCAATATCAGTGACCAACGGTCCGAGCACATAGAAAGGTGCTTCCGAGCATTCCTCCATTTGCTTGCGGACATTGAATTCAATTTGGTCCATGGGCACATGGCCTGGACCTTCCACCATCACCTGGACATCATGTTCCCAGGCTCGGCGGGTGAGTTGTCCTAAGGTCTTCAGCTCTGCCAGTTGGGCATCATCAGAGGCATCGTGGGTACAGCCAGGACGCAGGGAATCGCCTAAGCTAAAGGACACATCATGTTTTTTGAAGATTTCGATGATGTCATTGAAGCGGGTATACAGTGGATTTTGCTTATGATGATGCAGCATCCAGCGGGCCAGAATACCTCCGCCCCGAGAGACGATACCGGTGATGCGATCGCGCACCAAGGGCAAATGCTCAATCAAGATGCCAGCATGAATGGTTTGGTAGTCCACTCCTTGCTGGGCATGCTTGTCAATGATGTGCAAAAAGTCATCAGCCGTTAGATTTTCAATGTTGCCATGCACACTTTCTAGGGCTTGATAAATAGGCACTGTGCCAATTGGTACTGAAGATTCATTGATAATGGCAGTGCGAATTTCATCTAAGTTACCGCCGCCTGTAGACAAATCCATCACCGTATCGGCCCCGTACTTGACCGCTAGACGAAGCTTGTCGAGTTCTTCTTCGATATTGGACGAGTTAGGAGAAGCACCAATATTGGCATTCACCTTACATTTGGAGGCAATGCCAATGGCCATCGGTTCCAAATTAATGTGATTCACGTTGGCTGGAATAATCATCCGCCCCCGAGCCACTTCTTCTCGAATCAAATCAGCTGGAAGATTCTCCCGTTTGGCAACATAGTCCATTTCTTCCGTGACTTGGCCCTGTCGCGCATAGTGCATCTGACTGACATTGCTCTGTCCGCGACGGTTAGCAACCCATTGATGACGCATATTAAGTTCCTCGGATGAACAGCTTCCCTCCGCCGGTGCTAGCCGGTCTCAGGTTCTAAGGGTTTGATCTCAGCCGTAATACGGCACCCCTAGCTGACACAGATCCTAGCATTGACGGGCAAGGCCAACCTCTGCAATTTTGTTTAAGTTTTACAAGAATTTGTGGAGTTTTGTCCGTTTTCTAAAACAAGTCGGTCAGGGATCTCATATTAACGCTGCCATCAGTCATTTTTTGAGATAAGCACCCCCGGCCAAAAAAAGAGTGGCAACTCTTCGAAGAAACACAGTAGGCTGGCAAACGTAGGGCTATGCTGCCATTGCTGCGCTTCCCTTTAGTAATGGGTGACCGTTGCCGACCGATCTAGTCTAGCCAATCTTCAAACCGTCCGGAAAACAGTGATGAGACGACCGTACTTTAATTTGCGTCGATATAGCCGCTTGCTGAGTGTCGCTTTGGCTGTAGCTTTGCTGCAAGCCGGGCCCATGCTAGCGGCTGAGCGTATCTTTTTATCCTTTCTATTTCTAGAGCGTTCCATTCCGATTCGCGACTTAGAACTCTATGCCAAGGAAGGTCGCAAGAGCAAAGCTTTGGCACCTTATTTGGGCTACTTTACCCCGGAGCAACAAACTCAACTGCGAGCCAGCTTACAAGAGCGTCTCCCCCTCAACTCTGTCGCTATTGCCCAATTTCTCTACACCCCTGTGGGGGAAGCCTTGCTCAATCGGGTCCAACAGGTCGTGCGGACCAAGTCTGGACAAGGTAGTTTCTTCGCCCTCCGTTCTGCCTTGATTCTGGCGGCAAAAGATCCAGAAGGCTTAACGGCCCTGAGCGTTTTGCGCAATTTCCCCAATGCTGGCGTCCAAGTTGATGTTGATACTGCTCTGGAATTACTCAATCAAGTGCAAACAGCCGTCAAAACGACGAACACCACCGTTAACGCAGTCATTCAGCAATCTAAAGCAGAGCCCCAAGCCGATAGTCTAGCGGGCTGGTCTTTATCCCAGTCGGGTCTTTACGATTGGGAGCACATCACCTTAGACAACCTAAAGGATGAGAGTGAAAAGCGCATGAAATACACGGGCAAAGCCCGGGACTTTGCCGCCGATATATATTTCCCGACCACGGCTTCAGAGACGGCCTATCCGGTGCTCGTGATTTCCCACGGATTTAACTCGGATCGCACCACCTACGCCTACTTAGCCAAGCATTTAGCTTCTCATGGTTATGTCGTGATCATGCCTGAACATCCTGGCAGTAACGGTCAGCAAATTTTCGATCTATTGCAAGGGCGGGCTCAAGACGTCACGGATCCGACCGAATTTATCGATCGCCCCTTAGATGTCAGTTATCTCCTCGATCAACTGGCTCAGACATCTATTCCCGATCCACGCTTCAAAGGCAGTCTCAATTTAGAGCAGGTCGGTATCTTAGGCCATTCCTATGGGGGATATACCGCTTTTGCCTTAGCGGGGGCGACCCCTAACTACCCGCAGTTACAGAAGGCTTGCCAAACTGGCTTAGAGTCATCCCTCAACATTTCCCTCGCCTTACAGTGTCAAGCCCTACAAACGGCGGATAAAACCGTGGATTTGAAGGATTCAAGAATTCAATCCGTCGTGGCCATTAGCCCCATTGGCAGTAATTTATTTGGAGAATCGGGTTATCAAGCGGTTCAGGTTCCGGTGATGATCGTGGGTGGCAGTGCCGATACGATCGCACCCGTGCTACCGGAACAAATCCAGCCCTTTCAATGGTTAACAACCCCTGAAAAACGGCTCGTCCTCATTAACAATGGAAACCATAACTCTACGATCAATACCTCTGCCAGTTCTCCCGATGTTTTTTCTGCCTTAGGGACAGGCGACGGTCCAAGCCCATTAGGCCGTTACTATACCAAGGCCCTGAGTACAGCCTTCTTTGGTCGTTATGTTCAAGGTCAAGAACAGTTCACCTCGTTTCTCACCTCTAGCTATGCCGCCAATCTCAGTCGAGAACCCTTAACCTTGCATCTCACCCCCACTCTGACCTTCCCTGCAGCTCAAACCTCGCAGGACTCTTGAATGCTTGGTTTTTTGAATTTGCATAAGCCTACTGGCATGACCTCTCATGATTGTGTCGGCAAGGTCCGGCGGATCTGTGGCCTCAAGCGAGTCGGTCATGGGGGCACCCTGGATCCCTTGGCGACTGGCGTCTTGCCCATTGCCTTGGGACCCGCAACCCGCCTCCTACCCTATTTACCAGAACAGAAGGCGTATCAAGCCACGATTCGGTTTGGTCTGACCACCACCACGGATGATTTAGCTGGAGACATTCTGTCAGAACAGTCGGCTAACCATCTCGCTCAAGAGGTAGTTGAAAAAGCGCTACCGCAATTCCTCGGTTCCATCGAACAAAGACCACCTGCCTATAGTGCAATCCAGGTTCAAGGTCAGCGCTTATATGATTTAGCTCGCCAAGGCAAAAACGTAACGGCTCCCCTGCGCCGAGTGGAGGTGTTCGATATTCAGATCTTGGACTGGCAGGGAGGAGAAAAATCGGAATTGGAGGTTGCGATCGCATGTGGTCCTGGCACTTATATTCGCTCTATCGCCAGGGATTTAGGTGAGGTTTTGGGGACTGGGGCCACCTTGGCCCAACTCACGCGCACCCTAAGTTGTGGCTTTGCCCTCGCCGACAGTTTGACCTTTGAAACATTAGCAGAGCAGGTTCAAGCCGGAACATTTTCACCCCTGGAGCCATCTTTTTCCCTACAACAACCGATTCTTCATTTGCCTCCGGCAGAGGCCCAGCGTTTTTGCTGGGGGCAAAAGCTTCCTCAAGATTGTGCAGATGGCATGATGCAGGTGCATGACACTAGCAATCGCTTTTTAGGGATGGGGGAAATCATCGATGGGCTGCTCAAACCCAAGGTCGTATTGCCCGCACAATAAAAATTGTGCCGATGACACCACTCCTAAAAGCAGCAATGCTATACTCTGAGCCAAAATTATCGTTTCCTCCTCTCCAAACTTCACTATGCGCCGGTTCACGTCGAATTCCCCTCTTTTTAAAGGTCTAGTCTTATTCATCGGAGCATTGGTCTGCATCCTTGCCCTTCATACCAATGCCGTTAGCCAAACGGCTCGCTCGGAGCTAGCTAACTTTCGACCGATCACCGTCTGGCGACCCGCCCATGAGACGAATTTTGGTAAACGGTATCCCAAAGACATTTACGGTCGGCCTGTAAACAATGAGCCGATTGTGGTGCTTCATGAAACGGTCAGTTCTGGAGCCAGTACTATCCGCTTCTTTCAGACGCCTCATTACAATGAAGCCGAACAAGCCAGCTACCACGATCTAATTATCCGCAACGGCACGATTGTCCACATCGTATCTAGGGAGAATCGGGCATTTGGTGCAGGGAATTCAGTTTTTAATGGCCCTAACGGCCCTGAGAGCGTCAAAACTCATAAGATCTATTCCGCTTCGGTCAATAATTTTGCTTATCATATTTCCCTAGAAACCCCCCCTGATGGCCGGCATAATGGCAATCGTCACAGCGGTTATACCCAAGCCCAATACAAATCCCTTGCCTATTTGGTGGCGAATAGTCAGATTCCCATGTCCCGAGTCACCACCCACAAAGGCGTCGATCGGTCTGGCAGCCGCAGAGATCCTCGGAGTTTTAACAATCGCTACTTTACCAGTCTGGTTCAACGGTTTAGTCAGGTGAATAACGCTAAAGCAATCAGTCAAACTCCCCCAGCTTTTGTGGAAGCCGAGCCGCCGAACCTCAACATCCCATAAACCCTACTTTGAACAAGGCCGCCTGCATCAATATTGGTGCAGGCCTATTTGCTGTAAAGGATTATCTCTTAGCGCCTAGGATTTTGCCTCCTTCTCAGGATTCTCATCAATCCCTTAGGGTCTCTTCAGCAAATTACTGGGACTCACCCAGATCGCCATCATTCCAGCTTCAGATACCCCACGTACATTAAAGACATTGAAGTTGGAGAACAAACATGACCCGCATTCATCAAGTCGCTTTTTCAGTCGTCACAAGCTTCACCGTCCTCAGCATTGGTATTGCATCCTCGGCACTTGCTGAAACGATTACCGTCACCCGTGGTCCTAATGGCGCTTCCCATCAAGTCAAAGTAGACCGTATCCCTCAAGATGCTCAGGTTCAGCCCGATACACCTGCAACCTCAGTACCAGCAGTCACCACAAAAGGACCCAATGGTGCTCCTCAGATTGTTCAATCCGAGGCTCGCTCAGTCGCTGCACAACCGTCAGGTAACCTACAAGTCGTTAAGCGCGGTCCGAATGGTGCAGCCCATATTGCCAATTAGGCCCATTGATCCAAGCTGATACTCAAGTTGTCACCACATACCAGAGCTGATTTTACCCCCCAATAATCAGCTCTTTTCTCCATATCAACTTTGCGTTTTTCTCCAACAGATCCCTTACGACTGAGGGGTATGCCCCTTGGTCGTAGGCTTTTCTTCTGGCGTCGCTTTTGCAAGACCTCCTTCGCAACCTGGAAATGCATCGACGTTAACGCTGTTATGCTCAGCAACCTTTCACATGATGTTTTGAGGTTCGTGAGCATCATTCGCTACCTTTAAGGCAACCAGAGGGGTTGAACACCTGGGAGCAATTTCTGGGGTTTTGTCTTCTTAAAGAACACAGCGTTAGTCTCCTGTAATGGATATAGCCATACTTGACTTTCACTGACCGTTTGCCCTACTGAATTCAGAACAACGCTCTGGCTGGGCTTATCGGTAACGGTCACCTCTTCATAGAGTAGGGCTGAACCATCGGGAGCAAGGCTAAGGGTTCCGCTGGACTGTTTAGGAATCGTCATCAAACGCTGTTGTTTGCCAGTCTCTAGTTCAATTGCACTGATGTGCAGATCAAAATTGGCTGTTTGACTGCGATTAAAGGTCGTATATAAACAGTAAACGGTTTGTGTACTGGGATTAATCTCTGCATCTAAGAGATACCCCCCAATCTTTAGTAATTCTTGTTCTTGACCTTGATTGGATAACAGGTAGAGAGACCGAGTGGAGTCAGGATTATTTTGGGCCATCAAGGCTGCAGAACCATCCCTGGCAAAATTGAGAATTTGGTCAAACTTGGGCCAAAAATCGACGGGTTTACTTTTTGCATCCCCATTTAGCGACACCATCGCTACACCTTGATTTTGAGAAATAACCAAGGTTTGACCATCGGGCGTAATTAAAAATTGGCCATCCGCATTATGTTTCAATCGACGCGGGGGTGCTGCATCTGTTAACACCCAAAGACTGATGGGTTCATTTTCCCGGCGACTAAACTGTTGGACGATCAGAACTTCTCCATTGGGGGTGATATCAAAGTCTAGGAGTTGATAGTCTTGATTTTCTAATAAGAGCTGATATTGCGGTTGGGCCTCTTGAGAGGCTAAGGAAACAGCATAGAGTTTTTGCTCAAATAAATCTTGATTGGCATTTCCGCGATCGATGGCGGTAAATAGAATGCGATTTCGGGTGGGATCTGCTTTAAAATCCAGCACGGTCAACGTTGCTGGCGTTAGGATCTGATGGGTGTTTTGAGTGAGATTATGCAGGACTAAACGGCCATTTTCTTCCCCATCGATACCAAGCAAGACTAAGGTGCGATCTCGGCTACGAAACTGTCCCGTAAACGGCTGCATTTTAACCGCCTCCTCAGGATCACCACGAGTAGCAGCCGTCGCCTGGTCAAGGGTGACTTGAAACGACTGACCATAGGGAATGGGTTGGTTAAGGGTATAGGCTAAGCGACGACCAGACCAGCTAAACTTGCCCGGAATGGGGGGCTGAATCTTTAAATTCTCCGTCGCCGATTGCCAATCCATGGCTCGATTGAAGGTGAGAATAAACGCCGAGTCTTCCACCCCAATCTGCTGATCTTGCCAGCTAAACTCGCGGACCTTGGGAAAAGTATGGTCCCCGCTCCAGATAATTCCTCCAATCACCAGACTCAACACCACAATCATGGCAATGGCCATGCGATCTAAAGGGTGCGAATTAGACCAACGGTTTACCCCAATCCACGGGTGCTTCCAATTATCCTTACCCAATGTCATTCGTTTCTATGATTTTGATGTACCCATCTACACTCTCCGTTCCTGGCTGATCAATCAGAAGGTTGTATCAGATTGGGTCTGTCATAACATTGGCATCTTTGCTTCGGCAAGGGATTTAACATCATTTCCATCTTGTTTCTGATAAGCTGAATGCAACTTTTGGGATATTACCGTCGTCGTGCAGTTGTAAAGCCATTAGTACAAACATTATTGCCTAATCAAGGGGATAGATTATGTGTGTTGGATGCTACGCCATGCCAATTATGACGTTGGTATCGCCAGGGCCAGAAGCGCCACCTGCAACAGCGGTTCCCTTGATTGACTCGCCCGAAGCCAAGGTTATGCAGGTTCAACCCCAAGTTAGCGCAACCCAGGTCAGAGCTGACATTTCCACAATGATTGCGCGGTTGCCCGATTCTGCGGACTCGGTCATTCTACGAGAAGAATTTACAGCGGTTTATCAACGCTTAGAAGGCGTCACCAATGTAGATGAAGCCAATACGATTGTGGGCGAGGGTATGCTGAATATTGCCGATCGTTTGGGAACGAATCCCAATGCAGATCGGGTGATCAAGATTTTGTATGAAATCCAAGAACCTGAAGCTCAAAAACAAGCAACCCATCCTTTACTCAAACAATCCGCTTGGGGCTGGATTTCCTAAAGAACGGTTTGAATATTCAAGGCTGAAAAGCCGTGCAGTCCTTAGGGCATATTAGTTTCAATGCCTCTCAGCATGTTTTGGCATCGCCAACACGCCAGGGTTAAGCCATTGGCAAACTGGCTATACTGGATTAAACCTTCATCACAAGGCTTTAGGAATGATCGATCAAAAAAATATTCTGACGACGTTAGGATGCTCAGGCTCTCTATTGCTGGCTTTAGCGATACCCCAGTCGGCCTCGGCAACGGCCAATATCCAGAATCAGATCGAGGCTGAGCAGGGTTTCCCCGCTGCGGAAATGTCTCAAAGCGATCGCATCGAGGATGCCATTGGTTGTGGCTGTGCCATCTGCCAAAGAGCTCCCATCGAAACCGGTCTGTAAATCCGGTCATACTCTAGACTTTAGCTTTTAGTCATCATTAGATTGGTGTAGTGTTTCCCTGTAAAAAGGGGAGAATCACAGGTGCAATTGCATCACCAAACTCTTCCGCCATACCCAGACTCCCAGGTAAGTAAGCAGCTTGAATATTCGGCAACTTAGCCATCGCTTCCATTTCAGCTTTGGATCTAGGCGGGGCTTGCTCTCCCACGATTACCATGACTGGCTCAGGTTGTTGCGCCAAGCCAGCTAAGAATTCTTCTCGCTCATCCACTGGATCTAAGCCCCCTGTGACAAAGGCTGCTGGTGCATACCGAGCACCGGGTTGCTGAGTATTTTGATAGCGCTTAGCGATATAGTCAGAGGTCAATTGGGTTTCATCCACAAAGACATGACGGCGATACATCCATTTCAAAAACCCAGGACGAGTATTCAGCCCATATAGTGCTGAACCGACTACAGGTGCGCTCACTAACTGGCGAATCCCTCGACGCATTGCTACGGGTGCACCCATGACCGCCAGTGGACCTCGCCAGGTCGGCGCAATCAAGACCATTCGCGACCAAGACTGGAGGGTAAGCGCATACCCAGCAGCATGGCCTGCTGCCACAACAGCCACCTCTTGGGGAAAGGTGTCCTTAACAAAAGCCTTCAGAAATTGACGATAGACATCCGGCTGGTAGGGAAGTGCAGGACGGTCGGAATCACCAAATCCCGGCCAGTCTAAAAGCGTAACCTGAAAATGAGAGGCTAAGGCCTGGGCTAAGGTTGCCAGTTCTGCCCGAGTAGACACCGTACTAAAGGCGGGCAATAGTAATACTGAAGGACCGGATCCAAAGGTTTCAGTGGCAATGTTTAGGGTGTGATTTTGCCATTGCCAGGTGTAGATGTCCAGTTGCATAAGTGTTAGGGAGACTGGAAGTCCTACTCTACTTGATTTCTTCAGGCTGTGATCACTCTTTCTAGTATCGATAGCATCCAGCCCCAAAGTGATAAGCCGCAACTTATTCTGAAAGCAGGCTTGACCACGACAACAGTAGTTGAGGTTGTCTAATTTTTGAGCAGCCCATCCGAGCTTAAAAGCCGTCTATACGTCTTTGGCAGTGCTCAAGGATATGTTCATGTCAGGGGTTTAAGAGCGGTGGCGACAATTAATTCTCGTTACCTATCGCTCAATAACGATAACAACTTTATTGAGCCTATAAGAATAGATTGACCTTAATTTTTAATCAATCAAACTTTTAAGATTTGGGGAGCAAAAAAGCATGTGAATTGCCTTGCTTTTTTTGCCAAGTCGATTATTGCTCGGGGGAGATGGCCCGAATAACCGATATTGAGAGTCAATTCTTTCTCTTTATTGCTAACAAAAACTGGTGAAGTGATAACTAAACCTGGGTATTACAAAGGAACAGGATACCTTCTAACCTTTAACCCAGGCGAATCTTAGTTCACAATCAATTTTTATCCAATTTGGAGATTAATCCAAATTGAAGCTGCTACTCCTATACCCGCCCAAACTAACAATAACTTAGGCCAAGGACTTGGATTTGTGTTACTCATAATATAAAAATTTTAAACATTACTAAAAGACTTAACAAAACCCAACTAAGTTGTCAAGGATGACGTTCTAATGAGGATCTTTGGAAAATCGGGGCAAGCTTGTCAGTACGTCAATAACAGTATTACAAGCAGATTGACCCACGTTAACCGACCTTAACGCAATGCTATGGATCCACCGTCCTTTGGCAGGTAGGATGCAGTCGTTAGGAGAGTGATTAAAATCGGGGAAAGCGCTGATATACCGTCTTTTTAACAACACTTTTTAGGTAAAGATTGAGTCAATTGGTGGAAACCCCAAAACCTCGGCTATGACTGGAGGTTACCTATCACAGCAATCTCTCTTTGAAGTAAGGGTTAGGGAAGCTGGAAGTCTTACTCGACATTGATTTTCCCTAGTTTTAAGAACTGTCTTGCAAAAGTCCTCCAATCCTCTAGCCCATCAAGTTTTTATAAGCTGGGCAGGTTTGAAACTCATATTGTAAAATGATAATCATTATCACAACGACAAACCTCACCTCTTCCATTGCTTGTGAATCATCGGATTGATATTGCCATTATTGGGGCAGGTCCTCAGGCGCTTACACTCGTTACCCATTTACTTCAGAAAAAGCCTGCTCTTAAGAGTCGCCTCCAGATTTTTGACCCCAGCGGCACCTGGATGGTCCAGTGGCGACAACAATTTGCAGCTCAGGAGATTCCCTATTTACGCTCGCCTGGCGTTCATCACCCGGATGTGAAGCAAACCCTGTTTAACTTTGCTGAACATCGCCAAGAGGAGTTGTATTACCCTTACAATCGCCCTGGGACCCAACTGTTTCAGGATTTTTGTGAGACGGTTATTGATCGGTGGAAATTACGGGATCAGGTGACTGCCGCTCAGGTGGTTCAACTAACGCCGTTGGCAAAGGGATTTCAGCTGCAGCTGGATACGGGGGAACAGGTTGAGGCCCGGCGAGTGGTGTTGGCAACGGGTGGGGGAGCCGCCCAGGTCCCCGGTTGGACCGCCGAAGTGAATCCACATCCACCCGGACGGTTGTGCCATAGCCAGGATATTAATCTGCCCAAGCTACCCGATCTAAGGGGTGAGACGATTCTGATGATTGGCAGTGGTCAATCCAGCGCTCATTTGGCCGTGGGGGCAATTAAGCGCGGAGCCAAGGTTTTGATGATGGCTCGACGAACCCTGAACGAAAAACTGTTTGATGCAGAACCGGGATGGCTGGGACCAAAGTATCTCAAGGGATTTCAGGCAGAACCTGACTGGCAGGTGCGCTGGCAAATGATCCAAGACGCTCGCAATGGTGGATCTATCGCCCCTGAATTACTAACCCAGTTACGGCGGTTGTCCCAGTCCGGCCAAATCACCTTTTATGAACAGTGCCAGGTGTCTCGTGCCCTTTGGCAACATGAAGCCTGGCAGGTGCAGTGTAATGTGACCAATACTCATGATTGTCTGGCCCATCAGCAGATCAAGCGGATCTGGTTAGCCACGGGCACCGCCACGGATATCACGGCTCATCCTTTGATGGGTGAGGTACTGGTGCGATACCCCAACCAGATTGTTAACGGATTGCCAGTGCTAGATGAACATTTGCGCTGGCCCGGATGCGATCTGTTTTTGATGGGACCCTGGGCCGCATTGCACGTGGGTCCTGTCGCTCGAAATTTGCATGGTGGACGGATGGCTTGTGAACGTATTGTTCCAGCACTCACCAAAGCCAGTGTTGCCCGAAGCGTGATTCATTCCCCCAGATAAGCATCTCCGCTTATTCTGATGGTATGTTTCGCCCTTTCCCGGTCTTCCATTATGTCTGTTGATCCGTCTCTACCCCCTGCCCTTGCCAAAATCGTGAAGCGCTTCCAATCCATTACAGATACCAAGCGTCGGTATGAGTATTTACTGTGGTTTGCCAAGCAACTCCCGCCTTTTCCAGAGGCTGATAAGCAGCCTGACAATAAAGTCGTGGGTTGTGTATCTCAGGTGTATGTCACGGCAACGATAGAGAATGGTCTCGTTCATTTCCAAGGTGACTCGGACGCCCAAATGACCAAAGGGTTAGTGGGGTTACTGATTAAAGGGTTGGATGGGCTACCCCCAGAACAAATCGCTCGGGTCACGCCTGACTTTATCCAACAAACCGGACTCAATGTGAGCTTGACGCCGTCTCGGGCCAATGGGTTCTACAACATCTTCACGACTCTACAGCGGCTCGCCCTGACGCTCTCAGCTGCATCATCAGATTCTTTCCCCACTCAGCAATCGGAGGATACCATTGACTAATTCTTCTACAAGCATCCAACCATCCCCATCCCTCGACATCAAGCTGCCCAAAAAAGGCATGCCTGTTACGATTATTACGGGGTTTTTGGGGAGCGGCAAAACCACGCTCCTTAACCATATTCTCAATACCAGCCAAGACCTGAAGGTGGCTGTACTGGTCAATGAGTTTGGCGATATTGATATTGACAGTCAGTTGTTGACCACCATTGATCAAGATATGGTTCAGCTGACCAATGGCTGTATCTGCTGCACCATCAATGACGACCTGGTGGAGGCGGTCTATTCCGTCCTAGAACGTGAGGAAAAAATTGATCATGTCGTTATCGAAACCACGGGGGTAGCGGATCCGCTACCGATTATTCTCACCTTTGTCAGTTCCCAACTGAAAGACGTCACGACGTTAGATTCCATTATTACCTTGGTGGATTCAGAAACCTTTACCCCAGAATGTTTTCAGAGTGAAGCGGCTTTGAATCAAATCACCTTTGGCGATATTGTCGTTCTCAACAAAACTGACCTGACCACCGAGCAAAAGGTGGAAGAACTAGAGGAGTGGATTCGTGAACGCAAATGGGGTGCACGATTATTGCGATCGCAACAGGGCCAAGTTCCCCTACCCCTAATTCTGGATACCGCTCTCTTTGATCCAAAGGCGTATGAAGCGGAAGCCAAAGCCTTTGCAGAGCAAGAGGCGCACCACGATCATGACCATCATGGTCACGATCATGACCATCACCATCACCACGATCATGACCACCACCATCATTCGGATCACCTCACCGTCGACGGCTTCTCATCGATGGTCTTTGAAAGCGATCGGCCTTTTATCCTAGAAAAAATGCAGGCTTTCGTCACCGATCAGCTACCAGAAGAAGTCTTTCGTGCCAAGGGTTTTATGTGGTTTGAGAAAAATACATCCCGCTATATTTTTCAGCTCAGCGGCAAACGCTATACGATGGATGCCGATCAGTGGCCTAATGCCCCAAAAAATCAGTTGGTCTTTATCGGGCGCAATATTGACACCGCACAGCTAAAACAGCTGCTAACGGATTGTTTGGCTTCCTAGTAAAAGATCTTTTGTACGCTAACTTCCACAGTTTTATGTCGTAGTAAATAGTGGAACAGTGAAATGCTGGGTCAGCAGCATTGAGAATTGCAAAACTAACGAATTATTTGACCTTGTACACTTATGAGAGCCATTAAGTATAGGCATTAATCTTGCCTGCTTCAAAACGTTGATTCACATAGGCTAAATCTTTGTATTTGGCGCTCTCTCCCGGGTTTAACACCGATCGCAGCGATGCACATCCATTTCGACCAGCCAGTACCATAGTCAAACGATCGCACGGCCTCCAGTCTTGCTGTTTCCAGGAAAACGTTTAGCTGCTGTAAGATCCTCGGTTTTGCCACCGCAGGAACAGGAGGACTTGCCCCATTCCTTTGCGAGTCACGGAGCATATCAAAGGGGCACCCGGTTTCAGGACCCGGACCATCTCACATAGCGTTGCGACAGGGTCGGCCATGTGTTCTAAAGCATGGGCAAAGATGACCGCATCGAAGGATTCATCGGCAAAGGGCAAGTGCCTGATATCCCCTTGCCTCAATTCGAGAGTCCTGCAGCGATGTTCCAGGAGCTTATGAGCTTGGGCCAACATGGAATTGGAAATATCAACGCCGGAGACATGAGCGGGCTGATCAACACTTTCCAAAAGCGCCAGACTGAAGGCTCCTGTTCCGATTCCACAGTCGAGGATATGGAATGTCGGGTCAAGATGACGTAAGCGGTTGCGCACCGACGGGCTTGCAAACAAAAGCTGATAGTTATAAACGGGCCAAGTTGTCTTGCCATTGATGGGCCGATGAGTCTTAGATCGATCGCAGGGTGTCGGTACTGGGAGCAGTCCTCCAGCGTTCTGATATGGGGATTGTTGTGTTTAATTGCATGGTCAAGTTGACCCCCTGTTTATAGAGGGCGAAATGTTGCGTGGATTTGATTGTTAGAAAGCTATGGCCAGCCGAGAGCACGGAGTGGAATGCTCAAGCAATACAGAGTCGCGCAATTAAAAACGGAGCTAACCACAATATTCCTGGGTATTCCAAGCTATCGAACCAGTTAAGAGCGACGCACCGCCATGAACCAGACCCACCACAATAAGAAAAGTTGTAGGGGTACACGAAAGAACAGGTAGCGAGGGCCGTTAATATTTCCACCAAAGTCAACGGAATTTAAAGCCGCATAGATATTAGATGGAAGTACAGCAATCAAGAAGGTAAGTGTCAATAGACCACTCATACGTCGGACTGATGGCCATAAAAAGCCAAGTCCCAGAATAATTTCCATGATTCCGGTGATGTAAATGATTGGATAGCGCCCCGGAACCCATTCAGGCAGCATCTGCACCATGCCTGCGGCCAAAGAAAAATGGCTGATCCCTGTGAAGATAAACAAAGCCGCAAAGGCAATACAGCCAGCAGTCCGAATCTGGCGGGGACGTTGGGTGATCGCTAATAGTCCCCAAGTCACAGCAAATACGCTGAGTAGTACAACTAAAACAACCATGTCGCTTCCTTATTGAGAGTTTTCCTGCCTCGTGGCGTTCGAGAAAAAGTCCTGTTCAAGCAGCAGATCAGCCACCTTAGCTTCCGGCTCCACCAATATAAAGACGTGATCCAGTGTCATCTTCATGGTCGTTTATGCAGGCTTTTGGGCGACAATGAACACTGCTTTACCCTTGCTCGGTTGCCACTGGTAGTCCAGCTCAAATCCGGCCTGGGTTAAGCTGTCTGCTAACGCTTGGGTGGTTAAGACCGCAACGAAAGGGAAAAACCCGAGGAATCGGCCAATGGGCGCGATCAGCTTAAACCAGCCCATGGTGTCTCCGATGCAGACGGTACTGGTTACAAAAATGCCTCCCGGTTTGAGCATTTGGTAGACCCATGAGATTACCGAAGGTAGGCCGGAGGCCATCGTACCCTCTTTGTCTTCCAACAAATGCAAAATGCTAAGGCCCAGCACCGCATCCAGACTCTGATCAGGAATAGCGAGGTCTTCAATGGTGGCCTGTTCAAAAGTGACGTTATGGATATTTTCAGCCTCGGCCTTGCCCTGGGCAATAGCAATCATGTTGGTCGAGAAATCAATAGCGCGGATGTGCTTCACGTAAGGGGCATGGAGAATGGCTGTTGACCCCGTATCGCAGCCGATTTCTAGCACTTCCATATCGGGGCGAAAGTAATCGCGAGCGACCGCTAGTTTCTTCTGATAGGCGGCCTCATCGGCAATGGGCTGCTTGGAATACTTGTCGGCAATCTTGTCCCAAAATTTAGTTGATTGAGCCATGGTTCAGCTCCTATATAGTGTTGGTGTGTGTGGCTATAGTCTTGTAAAACTGGACGATATCTGGATGCGATCGCAAATGGTAAACCTGCTTTGTTGCCTTCGCCTGATCTACATAGTCCCGATATCTGGGTGTCAGCTTGGTATGGCATAACCGGACAATGGCGTAGGAATTCAGCGTTCCTTTCAATAACGGACTCTGCTCGGGCCAACCTGCGGGTTTTACCCAGGCCCCTTCGAAGAATCGCTTCGTGACCCACCAGTAGTGCCGCAGCACAGGCATATCGAGATACACCAAGGTGTCGGCCACCGCCAAACGATTCCATACGGTATCTGGTGAGCCAAAGCCATCGATGATCCACTGGTCTTGCTTCAAAAGCGCATCATGGGCAGCTTTGAACTCGGCATGGGGGACTTCGCCGCCACCGGGCTGATACTTCAGCGAATCCAGCGGCACCCAGGGCAAGCCAGTCATGTAAGCCAGCCGTTTGCTTAAGGTGGATTTACCACCGCCCGCATTCCCAAATACAGCAACTTTGTTCATCGGTTTGCTCTCTCATAATTACTGGTATAACGACACTCCCTGACTGATTACACGCTGATTGGGAGAAGGATTGTGCCACCGGAGGTACCATTAATCAACACCCTTTGCCCCGTACGAATCTACCCACATTCCCGCAGCGCCCGTAGGGCGGTAATCACCGATGTAGGGACAGCAGCAGCCTCAAACGTGAGGTTGGAGGGTTTAGCGACATCGGCCAATTGCAAAACGTCGGGGGCCATACTGAAGTTGTGTAATCGCTTTCATGGTGCAGACACCTGGAGCTGGAGTAACAGAACGGGTCGATGGCATAACACGAGATTCCATACGAAGGGAACATGCAGGGAAATCAAGCTGAGATATTGCTGTATGGGCGTTGTGGGTTAGTTGATCAGAACAATAAGTTCACCCTTTCGGCAAAACAGCACAACCATTATTCATGGGAGTTCATCGTCCATTGTTCGCACCAAAGACACAACAAGCAGAGCAGTCCTAGGCCAAGTTCAATCCCTGCAGACCAGACTAAGGATGAACTGGGAACACCATCAATGGCCATTCCTGCGAATCGAGAGCAACCATAGGATAGGTAAATCAACGTCGCCAGGATAGTAGACGTGAAGGTGAGTGAAGTCATAAACACACCGAGCAGCATCACCAGACCGCTGGCAAACAAGGCTCCAGCAGGCGCACGGATTTCGCTGAGAAGGTTTATGTTGCCCCCGAGATCGATGTGGTTCAGGGCATAGAAATCAGAGGGAGAGTAGAGCACAAGCCCACCAATTGTGATCGCAATTCCTCCAGTAAGGCACAACAGAATTCGTGAAAAGTTAGACACTCGCATGATCGTTAGCCTCCTTCTCGTTACAACTAGCCATAAACTCTGAGGCTGAGTAACAGTGCCGCTGCTAAGCAAGCAACCGTTCGTACATGGTTCCATCCCGTCCATTGGGCTAGATAATGGCTCCATAATGCTGCGCCTTGGGATGATTCGGGATCAACTCGGGCAAGCTTTTCATTGAGGGGCACATTCCCGAATATAGTGACCACAAGACAACCCATCAGATAGACAAGACCACTGCTCAGCAGGTAGACAGAATCCGGTGAATTCCACTGCCAGAGGCCATAGAGTCCTAAGCTGATGAACGTTAATGGCAATCCCAAAAATAAAAGCGTAAATGACCAGCAAAAGACATCAATATTGATGCGCTGCATTGCTCGAATCCCTTCAGAAGGCTGGAGGTTGCCAAAGGCCGTCATTATGAATGAAGAAAAGGCTAAGAAGATGCCTCCCATTGCGGCGGCGGCAATTGCAATTGCCAAGGTCAGTGTTTCCATTGTTCTTTCTCCTAAATTCTCTGTCAGTTTTGCTTGAAAGAGTAAAGCTTGCAGACATTGCCCCTTGTTTTGAGCTGGATTTTGATAGCGCATTATTGATTCACAAGGTTCCATGCGCCATGAGAACCACGCTGTTCAAGATGAGCCTCCTTTACAAGCGTCGATACCCCGTGGGTTTTCCTAAGTTGTAGATGGGGAAAAGGTGTGGCGCTAGCTGGTGTTGTAAAGGAGAGCGGGCTGCTTAATAACATGAGGCAACGCACAACTAGGAATGTATGACTGATTAAGTTAGCAGTGTTGGGTTGTTGGGTTGCAAACGTGTTAGTCATGATCTTTCTCCTGCGGTCGACAAGGTAAATCTGTGTGTTTGGAGGGGTAAAGTTTGCAGGCATTACCCCTCAGTTGATTGGGGAACGCTTTACCCCGAGATAGTGACTGATTGGCCCACGTACGCTTCCTCGTGGGCGGCTAAGGCTAAGAACTTCGCGACCGTCTGACGAGCAACCTGCATCAATCGGGTTTCCCCTTGGGTTGAGAGAAAAGGCTTAGTGGCTTCGTCATCCTTCAGATGGACAGGCTGGGCCAACACCCAATCAAGTCCGCTGGCACGCACATACTGCTCTTGGATTTCGGTATCTGCGATTTGAGGTTTCAGCAGCAAGCTGAAAAGGAGTTGATCCGTGAAGCCAAGGAATCCCTGAGTCTCGCCGACACCGTAGGAACTCTGCACGATCAGTCGTCGCGCCCCATGCTTTTTCATCGCAGAGATCACATGCTTCGTCCCTTGGGAGCGCACATTAATTGGGGTTCGGGCTGGTCCCAGAAAGCGCACGCGGAGCGGATTTTCTGTAATCCCCAGCGTGACAATCACAACATCCTGACCTGCGACAGCTTGCTCAACAGCATGTGGATCGGTGACGTCACCATTGACAGTGGTGATGCCATCGATTTCGTTAGCGAGGCGATCTGCACTACGAGAGAAGGCGGTAACGCGGTGCCCCTCAGCGGCAAGCCGTTCGACGGTCGCACGTCCTGTACCGCCAGTGGCACCAACAACGAGAACGTTCAGTAATTCAGACATCTTGGATCTCCTTTGCGGGATTGAGTTGATGTCTACGAAGATATCCGGGGGCACCCCTGGATGTATTGACCGTCTCTGCCAAGTCATTGGCTTTTGCAGTCAATTGGTTGAAATCCTTTGAGGGACTATAGACTGGCCTTCCGAAACGCGGCTGGTGTTTGCTCGAACCAGCGCTTAAAGGCCCGCTGAAATGAACTTTGCTCAGCAAAGCCGCTCAAAAAGGCAACATCTGCCAACGAGTAGTCAGTATGCATCAGCAGTGACTGCGCCACATCCTGGCGGGTTTCATCTACTAAGGTCTGAAATGTGCTGTTTAGATCGGCCAGACGACGATGGAGTGTGCGTTCACTCATCCCTAATCGGCGAGCAACCTGGGCGATCTTGGGCACCCCATCACTGAGAGCATCTGCTACGGTCTGCTTGACCTGTATTTCTAACGATCTCGACTGCTGGGCTTGTTGCAGATTCTGATCTAAGTGAGCTAGCAGAAATCGAGAAAGCCCTTCATCACCGAGCGCAGATTTTGTGTCAAGTAGCTCATGGCTGAGCAGTATAGCGTTATGTTCGGCCTCAAAACTGATCGAACAGTCAAAGTAGCGGTGATGTACGTCTGTGTTAGCCGGACGTTGATGGGTAAATGAGACAGAGAGCGGTGCAACTGGCAATTTCGAGACCTGGCGTAGGAGTGACACAATGGCAGCCAAGGCACATTCGTTAGCAATTCGCACAGCGGAGCGATCCGGCACGGGCCTATAGAAAATGAACCAGGCACCCTCGGCATGGTCCTGAAATTCATAGTTGGCAGTGTCTGTTAACAGTAGAAAATAGCGAATGAGTCGCTCCAGCGTTCCGCGCAATGTTTCAGCCGTCTTGAGGGCTAACCCCAGCGCCCCAAAGTCATCAGGGGTTGCCCCCAATGCATAGCGGAAAGGAAACTCAGCATCGTTGTCCACACCAAGGTGGTCGATTAGGTCATAAAAAGCATTTGCCGCGACCATTTGTTGAGTTGCTGTTTCGGAATCAGCCTCGGCAGGTAATCCGACGCTAGCAAGCACACTGATCGGGTCTTCGAGATTCTCCGCAGCCGCCACCAGCTTGCGAATAAACTGAGAAGAGACTGCACCAATTTGGCCTTTCATGAAGACTGTTTTCTTCCAACATTTTTGGACACTAGCATGGTGTCAGCCCACTAAACTGCTCAGTCAATCTCCATCTTCCTCACAACATAGAAGCGACACCGCATGGAATCCTAGCTAGTTCATGGTTCAGTATTAAACCTTATCGGAAATAAAATGGGTGAGAATAACTTCAAACGTCTATGTCGTAAGTTTTTGAGGTCGATTTTTCTCCAAAAATAAAACGCTTTCCCAGTAAGGCTTTCAGCTATTTCCGATAAGGTCTATTGAAATCTTGACTTGAGATAGAGACACCAAAGTCACTCAAGACTTGAAGAACGCTATCAGTTTGGGGCGCTGTATCTGGATAAACAATGCCGGGAGCAGGTGGTGGAGTCCCATCCAAACCCAGCAAACGTTCTAGTTGTGTAAGGGCACCTAACGCTGTCAAGTGAGTTTGACCCTTTGGATCTGAGATCATGGCATTGGCTGCTATTGGATGACCGTCTCTATCAACCCCAGAGACCGTAATCACAATCTCGTGACTGGCTCCGCTGCCAGGATTGTAGAGTAGCGATCGCCGCAATGGTGTAAAGCAGTCGCCACTGATTAGTTTCCAAATTCCAGAACGGGTCAGGAAACGGAGAAGGTTCATGGAGGATGCATCATCAAAGGCGATCCGAGCTGACACAGTTTTTGCCCCTATCGTACTGGGCAGCGTCAGGAGATCCGGCGTATCAAAACGGTAAACTTTTGTGGTGTAACCACCAGGAAACGTGGTAGTGCGAGGATCTGTGTAGGGGAAAACATGACGGTGTTCACCATCGATCATGACTTCGAATGGTGTCGCTAACCGATCCATATACTCAACGGAATTGGGGCCTGATTTATCTTTGGTTGAGAACAGAACACTAATGTCAATGCTATTCACCTGATGCTGAGACTGGGCTAACGCCACAGCGATCACGGCTGCAAGACCACCCATCCATCCTGACGAGAGGAGAACCGGGGCCTTTAATTTTTCGACTGAGAGCCATGCGATCGCATCTTTGAATCGCTCTGACCAACGGGTGATATCTACATAGGGAATGCCATTTTTGACGGCATCCCTCAACAGGTAATCATGGGGGTCATTCACCACTGCGATAATCGCTCGGGGCTTTAAACCTTCTAAAGGATTGGGTTGCTCAACATCCAAGCTGATACTGCTGGCATTACCTAATTGGTGGGCTACCGACTCGGCTTTATCGAGAGTTCGTCCAGCGATAATCAGCGGTAGATCAGAGTGGCGCTGTCGGATGAGACTTGTAATTTGATGTCCAACGACACCATAGCCACCCGCAATTAAAATTCCATCCTCAGTCCTCATGTCTATTAAGCCTCCAACATCGACTGGGCTTCAAGTTTTTTCATTAGCCTTAGAAGGATCGAACCCAACCCATCTTGAGATCGAGAATGATCCTTCCAAACAGCTAGAGTACCTGGTCTATAGCCCCATTGCAGAGCGCGTAGCGAAGGTGATAATACCAAGCCCAAGCAGTGCGATGACAAGTGCAGCGGTAAACTGCTTGACCCGAGTAAAGGAGTGGTTGCCAACCTGAGGGCTAGGAAGCGACAGCTCTCTACTAAGCCATAACCCTTGCACTGAAACGATCATTAAAGGCAACGAAACAATGGTTCCGAGGACTTCAATCACGAATAGAGCTGAAGACATTGCGTCAGGGGACACCGGGAACAGGCGACCTAAATCAAGTACATACACCAGAAAATAAGACAGGCCAGTAATCGCTGATGCTGCATAAGCCCAGCGCTGACGTTGCCAGACAAAATAAATCAACAACAAGCTCAACAGACTTAGAGAGGTTAGAAAGGTATTAAAGCTCCCTAAAACAATGGGATTAATGTGGGCAAAACTGCGGGTCTCAATGAGTCCTCCTGGCACCAAGCTAGTAAGTAAACCCGATGAAAGAGCAAGTAGAGCAGGAGCACCATACTGGATTGCTTTTAAGAATTGAGCAGGCTGGTGGTTAGACGAAATGATAGTAGTCATGATGATATCCTCATCCTTTAGGAAAAAAGAACTCGAAATCGACAAAAAGCAAGTGGCCTACAGCTTTTCCCCAGGGCGATAGGGTGTTTCATGAAGTAGGTGGCTAACCAATAGCTTCAGAAAAAGCAGGGGCAAAAACCACTCCAAACCAGGAGTAGCTGCGAAACAGTAGCGATCACCCAGTAGCGCTATAGCATAAAGCCCCAGAGCAATAGGCCGCTGGAGATAAAGCGGGCAGCCCAAGATCAACGCCGATGCCCCCAGCAGATAGCCAGATACACCGACAAAGAAAGGCCAATCCCCCCCCCGAAACAGCAGCGCAACAAGACCAATATGGACCAAGTGCAGAGCCACAAAATCCATATGCTGTTGCCATCCCTGGCTAGGTCGGTGATACCAACGCTTAGCAGCAGCAGTCGCGTTCGTCAGAACACCTCCAACAAAGTCGACACCTAAGACCGAAATGAGTCCCAGTTGTAGTGGTGTCCATGCAATCGGCAATGCCATTGCGTAAGCCGGAGCCGCGATCGCTGCTAAAAAGGCAGGTACAAACTGAAGAATCATCTCAGCAGCAGTCGCACCGGGACCAATGAAGCGATCCAATGGCCCCCTGAGACCAGGGCGGGGCATTGGACTAGACCAGCATTCTTGTGGCTCGAATTGTATTGAGGCTTGAATTGGATCTTTCATATTCGCAGCATCATAACAGTTGTTATGTAATTAACATAATGACTGTTATGATATTTGTCAATCGAGTTTGTACTGCGTTGTAGTTAACGTTTATGTCTCAGCAAGACCGGCGTCTTGAAGTCTCTGAAGCCGCCTGGCGTGTCATCGTCAGGGAGGGGTTAGACCGTGCCAGTATGCGTGCGATCGCACAGGAAATGAATTGCACAACAGGGGTCGTTACCCATTATTTCCGCAATAAGCAGGAGCTAATTCTGTTTGCCTTGCATCAAGTCACAGAACGCTTGCAAGTGAGTATGCAGTCGGCGATCGAGAATGTCGAGGGGATTGATCGATTGGCAACAATGCTATTGTCCTTTCTGCCACTAGACCAAGAACGGCAAGAAATCCTCCGGGTATGGGTTGCTTTTTTAGGCTACGCCGTTGGCCGTGATGGTTTGATGGAAGAGCATCGACAGAGTGCCGCAGAACTGCGGGCGGTCATTATTCAGGAGTTGCAAGCTCTCCAATCCAAGGGGCTTATTCAGGCAGATCTCGTGCCTCAAGTGGAGGCCAATGCCCTACTTGCCCTTGTCAACGGCATTGGTATAGATACCTTGATTCAGGCTAACTATCTAGGTCCTAATCAGCAAGAGGCAATCATTCATCGGTACATCGCAGGTATGGTGCCAGGTAAGTGTTGAAGATGATTTAAATTGAACGGACAGAGATCCCTCAATTAATCTTCGATATCTCAGCAAGCCAAGCGAATGAAATCCTGAAAGCATAGATACACCGCCTATATGACGGCAATTAGACTTGTTGCATCTGTCGCCAGGATTGGGACAATACTTTTGCCGCTGACTGGGTAAAAACAACTGTTAGCAGCAACCCCACCGCTAAATCCGGCAGGATAGATCGAGTCAGGGAGACTAATCCTGCTGCCGCCAATACAGATGTGTTGGCGATAATGTCGTTACGAGAACATAACCACACCGAAGACATATTCAAATTATCTTGCCGATGTCGGGTCAGGAGTAGGAGACAGAACAAATTTGCGAGTAAAGCAATAATGCCCACTAGGCCCATGGTTGAGGCTTCTGGACTCGCGCCGGTAAACAGTTGATAGCTGGCTCTTGCAAAAACACCAATCGCCAACAAGAACATAATCAAACCCTTAAGAAAAGCGGCTCCTGCCTGGGCTTTAACGCTCTTATTGAGGACATACAAACTGCTGGCATAGACCAAGGCATCCCCCAGCATATCCAACGAATCCCCAGTGAGGGAGAGAGATTCTGCCCGAATCCCTGCCCCAAATTCAACGAAAAACATTAGAAGGTTGATCAGCAGAACAGCCCAAAGGATTTTTGCCTGCTGCTGTCTCAGCTTTGACAATTCCTTGGCTTTGGCTTGGCAGCAATGATCGCCCATAGCGATTCTCCACATTCAAACATTCAAAGCAGTATTAGAATGTTACTGCACCCAAATCAAACATTCAAGTCAACATTAGAATGACTTATTCGACCAGTTGGTTCAGGGTATAGTGGAGAATCTCAGCGACACGCTGATCCTTGAGAGAGTAGTACGCTAATTTGCCATCATTGCGATACTTCAGAATTTGGAGATCTCGCAGCTTTCGCAGATGATGGGACGCCGTTGCAATCTTCATCCCCAGCAAAGACGCCACATCACAAACACAGAGTTCAGTCCCCTCACTCAGGGTATACAAAATTTTTAACCGGGACCGATCGGCTAACGCACTGAACAGCACTTGAATCTCCGCCAGTAGATCTTCTCCCGGCAGTGCTTCATTCGCTTGGGTGACCAATTCCTCATTAAAACAACGGACTTGGCAAATATCCTTGGGTTTAGACTGGGTCACAAATTTTAAGGGGTCACGCCTTACCTGCCCTTAGATTTTAACGGTCAACTGTTGAGGCGTTGTAACTCATGCTGCGATCTAAAGGAATAAAATTGCAGAGGTATCTATCCAGGACATAAAGGTTGAAGTTGAGGCACAATCACTTAGGAGCAGATTGTGCGAATTCAGGAGATAAAACAGCCTCACCGAAGGTCTGGAGTGTTGTGATCCAGATCTATCCTCAATGAAAAAGTTCAATGTGTCAGATTAGTGATGTAACCAAAGTTTTGGTGACGATATGACCAGCACCCGACTGCCTAGCTCTGCAAAACCTGGTGAGCGCGATCATCGATCTAACGAATCTCTCTATGAAACGGATTTCGTTGAATGGATCGATAAAACGGCTGAACTACTGAAGCAAGGTAAATTTAGTGAGCTAGATCTTGAGAATTTGATTGAAGAGGTTGAGAGCTTGGGACGCCACGAAAAGAATGCATTGAGAAGTAATCTCCGTATTCTTTTAATGCATTTACTCAAGTGGCAGTACCAACCCGGTAAACGGAGTAATAGCTGGCGCGGGACTATCATTGAACATCGTATTCGCATACAGGACACCCTAGAAGACAGTCCCAGCCTAAAGAATTTCTACCCACAGATTTTTGATAAAACCTACCAACAGGCCCGTCAAAAAGCAGCAGAAGAAACAGGGCTTCCTCTAGAAACCTTTCCTGTAGAGTCTCCCTATGCGTCAGAGCAGATGATGGATGCTGAGTTTCTACCAGACGAATAACAACTGCCACCTAACAAAACAAATTGGTCTCAGGGGCGCGAGCGTCCCTTGCAGACCCTTGCTAGGGTACAACACGACGCACAATCTGCGGCTTTGTGGTTGAAATAACATCAACGCAATGATTTAGACAACAAAAACCATAGTGGCTGAATGGACCTGGGTAGTCAGAAGTGGCGAACGTGCTAACCTCCATAAACCCTATATAAGCTGAACTTTTATAGAGACGAGCCAACTTGCCCACATATGTGTCTTGAGGTGCATTATCGGCATAAGACTCGTTCGTGACGTTGTAACAAATGTACTCAGTAAAAAATATTTCATAAATAGCACAGCCTTCGGTGGTTTCAATGTTACGAAGCCCAGATATTGTTGTGCCAGCTATTTCCATGTCATGCTCTGGGCCATTCGCTTTAACTTCGGCTAAGACTAGACGTAGAGTATTATCTTCTGGTTCGGTAATTGATTCGAGGTACAGATACTTACTTCTGTTGATTTGATCGAAAGCTTCCATGGGAACCTAACTATTCTCAAACAGCCTCTTCATCTTTCAAAGATAGATCGTAGTTATGAGGACCACAATCAAGTTACACATGGAAGACTTTCAAGAATCATGTAAAAAATTTCCAATGGGTACCTGTTAATTTTTTCTTGGATTGTAATGCGAGACCTAAGGGTGAAGCTAAAAAGAAAGAACTGATCAAATATTCATAATTTGATGGATCAATTATGTTTATTACATCATCAAAAAAACAATGTGATGTATCCATGCCACTAACTTGAAGCATGTATATTTATATTATTAGCCATACATCCAAAATGGTGTTCAATCATCTACTACTCCAAAATTATTAGGAAGATTAGATAATGGTCATTGATTCAATATCACACAGGATATTTGAGTATATCAAAATAAATGACTTAGATAGCATAAAGTCGATTTCTGATAATGGAGATTATCTTAGAGCAATTAATGACCTTGATTATCCTGGGTACTCCCCTTTAGATTTGGCAGTAGAATTTGGTTTTACCAACATAGGTTCTTATCTTATACAACAAGGAGCAGATGTAAATTTCAGTAACATTTCATCTCCGCTACATTTTGCAGTTTGTTCAGGAAATACAGAAATTGCGAAGTACTTACTTGATGCAGGTGCTGACTCAGAATTTGAAATTGACGATGGAAGAACACCATTGATGGGAGCTATATGTTCAGATTCTTTTGATATGGTTCTGTTGTTGGTTGAGTCAGGTGCAAATATCTTGGCTGAAGATAGAAATGGCTGTTCTATTCTCCATCTAGCTTGGGAGCGTGTCACTTCTTTGAGAGGAAAATGATAATTGATCTTAGATGATCCCTCTTATTGACTATGACACCAGAAGAAGAACAAGAATTCAATGCTTGCGTCACACGCATTTCAGAACTGCTGTATCAAGACTCCCAATCCCAGTCTCTGCCCATGAATACTTTGGCAGAGATTGAATGCACCGTTCGGACTCAACTGCAAACTCATGTGTCGCCTCAAATGGGTCTTTTTTATCGACCAAGTTAGCCCGCCAGATGTCGGAGAATATCGACGGACCTTAAAAGCATTCTGGGCAAACTCAACCTCACTCGGACCCAAGCAACAGCCCTCAAGGTCAAGCCCAACAGTCAGTTAAGCCCCTACTTAGAGATGTGCGCCCTGCGTATTAGTGCCAATGTTTCCTATGCCCATGCATCAGAGGATCTAGCAGTTTTAACGGGTATCACAGTCAGCTCCAAAACGCAGCAGCGTCTCGTTCATCGTCAAACCTTCAGTCCACCCTCTTTGACGCAAGGAGTCACTCAGCTCAGCTTAGATGGGGGCAATATTCGGTTGATTACTCCAAAAGGGGAACCCTGCCACTGGCGTGGTTATAAAGCAGTTCGCATCAATGGCGATAGGGTTGGCTTGGCCTACTATCAAGACCATACTTCCCTCTGCCTGGCGGTGAACCGCTTCAGATTTGCTGCAAGGGTTTACTGTCTTGGGGATGGTCATGTTGGGATTTGGAAGCTTTACCGACAGATGAGACTGCCAACTCAACAGGAGCAGATCCTAGACTGGTTCCACTTGATGGAGAATTTACATAAAGTCGGTGGGTCACTCAAACGGCTGCAGCAAGCTGAAACCTTTTTGTGGAGAGGGAAGATTGATGAGGCCATCGATTTGTTCTGTGGTTTGAGCAAACCTCAGGCTAAACGGTTCTGTCAGTATTTGCGAGACCACCGAGAGCGGATTCCCAACTATGGTTACTATCAAGCTGAGGGAATACCCATTGGCTCTGGTGCCGTTGAGTCGCTTGTTAAGCAAATTGACCGAAGGACAAAGATTTCAGGTGCGCAATGGCAAGAAAAACATATCCCCAAAGTCCTAGCTCATCGCTGTGCCTATCTCAATCGACAACTTGACTCTATTTTTCTCCTGAAAAAGTGACACGCTCCCATCTAGCTTTCATGTCTACCAATGAAGAAATCACTAAATATATAACTAGTTTTTATATTAATAATGGTCGGAAAATATACTGCGGACGACTAGTGGCTTAACATTGTAGCGGAGAGATTTGGCACACTGGGAGTATCCCCCAACCGACTCTCCTACTCGCATGATTAAAATTGATTTCACCGCAGAGGAAATCCAACACCTCAACTACGAGCGCTATCATCATCCTCACCCACGGGTGCAGCGACGGATGGAAGTCCTCTACTTAAAGAGTCAAGGTCTTGCCCATGCCCAGATCTGCCAGCTTTGTCAGATTAGCCGTCCGACCTTAGCCAAAACCCTTCGTTTGTATCAACAAGGAGGAATTGAAGGACTGAAGACCCTGGAATATAAAGGTCAACCCAGTTCACTCAACGCTCATAGCGATAGTGTGAGAGCCTATTTTGAGCAACACCCGCCCCGCACCAGTGCAGAAGCTCAAGCAGTCATTGAACAATTGACGGGCATTAAACGTAGTCCAACCCAGATCAAAGCTTTCCTCAAACGCATCGGTTGTCGCTATCGAAAAGTGGGGTATGTGCCGGGAAAGTCGAGTCTACCCGAGAAAATTGAGGAGCAAGAGCAGTTCCGAAAACTTGCCTTGAACCCTTATTAGAGGGAGCTCAACGCCAAGAGCGTCTTGTCTTTTTTGTAGATGCTGCTCATTTTGTTCATCAGGCTTATCTGGGGTTTCTCTGGTGCATCCGTCGGATCTTCATCCCCTCTCCTTCCGGTCGTCAACGATTCAATGTTCTCGGGGCGCTCAACGCCGTCACTAAAGATATCATCAGCATCACCAACCACACCTACATCAACTCTCATAGCATGTGTTTGTTGCTAGCCAAGCTTGCTCTACTCGACCCTGTCATACCCATCAGCGTGATTTTAGACAATGCTCGATATCAAAATGCCAGCTTGTGACAGACTTTGCTGAGATCGTCGATATTGAGTTAGTCTACTTGCCCTCTTATTCACCCCATTTGAATTTAATTGAGCGGCTCTGGCGCTTTGTGCGCAAAGAATGTCTCTACTCAAAGTATTATGCTGATTTCCCCGCCTTTAAGGGAGCCATTCAACAGTGCCTCGACCAGTGCAATGGTGAGCATAAGGCGAAACTCACAAGCCTGCTATCACTCAAGTTTCAGTCTTTTAAAAAAGTTAATATCTTAGCCGTCTAGAGTATAGATTATTTATTTGAATGTGTCCAAGCAATACGTCATGGCAATCTAAAAATCGCTAAGCGACTTATTGAAAATAATGGTGTACAAGTTAATTCTATAGATAATGAAGGTTGGCCTTTATTAAGTATTGCTGCTTTCTATGCACAGCAAAATATCGTAAAGTTACTCATTGAACTAGGGGCAAATAAAGAACAACACACTGAATCTGGAAAAACAGCCCTAATGATTGCAGCAAAAGAACAACATGCCGAAATTGTAAAGGTTCTTGTAGAGTCTCAATGCAACATTCATGCTCAAGAACCAGTCCACGGCTATACCCCACTCATGTTCGCGATTAGTAGTTCTGCTTATACTCACTCTGCACAAGTTAACCGTCTAGCAACAGTGGAACAGTTATTGAAATTGGGAGCTAACCCTTCAATGTTTAATTTCAAGGGCAAATCTGCGATCGATATTGCTCAACAAAAAGGGGATCCTGAGTTAATAGACCTCTTGCGATATTTTGTTACATGATGTGCTAGCCACGCAAACAATGCCGCGATCTGACCTAGGTTTTTAGTCTTCTACCCTATTGTTAGTTGAATTATGCAAGAGGTCTAATAAGGGTATTCCCTGAGCCATATAGCATAGCCTTCTCTAACCCATGTTATTCGCATCTAAACCGAGCATAAATCTGGATATCCACCCTCGCTGCACCCAGATCGGAAGCAGGGCAGTCACATCAACCTCATCATTATGCTCAAACTGGGCGCAAATCTCTCCAAACGGAGCACCGGAGGCAAACGCTTGTAGAAGCTGCCACTCAGCAGCATTGGGCAAGTCAATGCGGGTTTCATACTGGTCTCGCCAAAGAAACAGATTCACGTCGCCCTCGTTCAGATCGATGGTTTCGGTACTGGCGGCATCGGCCTGATTCACTTGCCAAATTCGGTGAACAGGGTAGGGGGAGGTCATTAACACAGCATTATCAGGAAGCTGGAGCACCAGTTCAGGCCAACGCTCAGGTGGCACTTGACCCAAGGCAGCCAAATCTAAACCCGGTTGGTCTGCACTATTAAAAATGCGGTGCCAATGCCACTCTAAACGAGCCACATCCGGCAGGTAGGGTAACGAGGCCGCCGGTTCAAACTGGGCGATAAAGGCCGGGAGCTGTTCCCCATAATCCCCGAGGTCAGGGGATTGGGATGGATGGCGGCAGATATATTGCCGGGCCATAGCTGTAAAAAACTGGACCCCCACCAACCGACAACAGACCGGATAAATATCTTCAAGGGCACGGATTAATTTACCGACAACGCTGCCCTGGTAGGCGGATAAACCTCGTTCAAAGGAGAGGTGTTCGGTGCTGCGTATTTGGGGTTGGAGCTGCTGGATGCTGTCGGCGTCTTTGGTTGCGATCGCATCATAAAACAACCGCTGTAACTCCCTTAATTCTGGGGGTGGTGTTGACATAGGTAGGTGTCGGCCTGTTGGGCTTCGGCCATCAAAACATCAAAGCTGGGAATATCCGTATCCCATTCAATCAGTGTTGGCACCGGACCAAACCGCCGGAGTGCTTGTTGATAAAGCTCCCAAACCCCAGGCTGGACCGGATAGCCGTGGGTATCAAATAAAAAGTGGTCCTGCTCTTCGTAACCCGCCAAATGGATCTCTTTAATCCGATCGACGGGCAACGCATCCAGATAATCCAAGGGGTCAAAGCCATGATTGGTGGCATTGACATAGACATTGTTGACATCCAAAAGCAGATGACAATCGGCCTCAACTAAAAGGGCGGCTAAGAACTGCCATTCGGTCAGGCTGTTGTGGCGAAACTGAAGATAGGGCGATAGATTCTCAATCAAAATCCGGCGACCGAGAAATTCCTGTACCTGCGAAATCCGATCAGCCACGTATTGGAGCACCGATTCCGTATAGGGCAACGGCGCTAAGTCATTAAAGTAATGGCCGTTGACGGAGACCCAGGCCAGATGATCGGAGACATGAAATGGCTCGATCCGATCGGCCAGCTGTTTGAGCTGAGTCAGATAGTCCATATTCAGCGGATCCGCCGACCCCAGGGACAAACTAACGCCATGCAGCGTGATCGGATACTGGGCTCGGATTTGTTCCAGGTGATACAGGGGCAAACCACCCCCCAGATAGTTGTCGGAGAGGGCTTCTAGCCAGGGTATGTCGGGTTGATGGGTGAGGATATGGGCGTAATGTTGCGATCGCAACCCAATCCCAGCACCCTGAATTGCAGTCATGGCAACCATAAAATACTCCAAAACGTAAGGTGCCTGCTTTTCACAAGCAGGCACTCAAACTTTGCATGATTGAAACGACCTAACCTTCTTTCTTGCCTTCTTCAACTGCCTCAGCAGGAGGCGCAGCCTCTTTCAAGGTTGATCCAACAATCTTTTCGCAGGTGCCAGCAGGGACATAAATCCACTCTTCTAGATCGTTATCAACGGTGGCTTTACCAGAGCAGTCATGCTTGCTAGTACCACAGTCATTGAGACCAGCCTTGACGATACCCGCACATTTTTCATAACCGGGCTTACCGGCAACCGCATCATCCGATTGAGTTGCCACTAGGCCGAGGGCCAGCACACCTGATAAAGCGGTGGTAACAGCAACGGCTTTAGTCGTCGTTTTCATAATGGAGAATTCCTTTTAGGGGTTTGCATTCGTTGAGTAGCGTAAGCTGGCGCTTGGCTATTGCTCATATTAAAAATACGAATGAATCCTGCCTTTGGATGTAGATTTCTCGATGTTGTTGTCGTTTGCAACCAGATTCGTTTCCTCAAGAGCGTTTGGAGCATTGCAATTTTCGCCGACCGACCTGCCTCCAGAAGAAGAGCTAAGTCCTGCGGACGACCTAAAGGTACGCTAACGGTCATCGCAACTCCACTGCCCGGAACGACGGCAGTTTCGAGAATATTACTGCACTTTCTTCTCGATTACATCGCAAATTAAATATAAATTTTTTCTTAAATCTTATAAAATTGACACAGTTCATATTCTTAAAGTCTAGCTAAAAAATCAGCATAGACTTTAATTTTTTATTTATTTGGAGATAAAAGTGAAGAAACAAGCATTAACTCTTGCATTAGCTAGTGTTCTCATTCCTGCAAGCGCTTACGCTTCCGATATCACCACTGAAGAAGTCGAAGCAGCACAAGCCGCGTGGGGTAATGGCATTGTAGAAATCGGCAAAGCTGCAGACCCTAAACAAGCAGCCATCGCCCATATTGATAAGTTTTACGGGTTTGATATGGGTTCCGTTTTGTTCAAACCCACCTTAGCGTCTGAGGATCAATTCCGAGGGACCAAACAAGAAGCCTTATCCTATTTCATTGGTCAAGATTTGAAAGAAGATAAGGGGTTTGCTCTTGCACCTTACACTAAAGTTCGCTGGGAAAACGAAGGCATCATTGTTGACGAGGACTCAGCTGTAGCAATGGGAAATTACTTCTTCACCAAAACAGATGGTGAAGAAGTAAAAGTGGAGTTTACCCTTGGTTACGTTAAGGATAAAAACGGCAATTTAAAGATTAATCTGCATCATTCATCCCTACCCTATAGCGCCAACTAATTTAGCTCAGCCTGCATGAAGCATAACGCCCCGCTCGCTTAGGCTACAGGGCGTTATATCACTGGACACTCAGTACAGAAAAAAATTGAAGCCATCATGCCAAATCCGACTAGCAAAACCCCGAAATGATTATATCTACAATACTTTCTATCAATGCTATTGAGATTTTTTGGCTTTCTTTTATATCGGGGGTATATAAATCGGATTTGGTATCATATTCTATTTCTATCGTTATTGTGAGCTACGTTTAGAGGCTGTTTTGAAAGCCCAGTGCATGCTTCATTGGCCCCCTAAATCCCCCATTCTGGGGGACTTTGAGGTCTCTAAAGGTGAGACAGGGTTAGGGGTCACAAGATGCGAGAGAGGAGAACGCAACACCACTGCATTCACGGCTCGACCCCAGCAGTCGTTGCTGCCGCACGACGACTAAGACTAAATCTGACGACCGCAGAACAAAAGCTGTGGAAAGCACAGCAAAAACGTCAACTCAGCGGCCTGAAATTCCGTTGTCAACACGCCATCGGTTCGTTCATCATCGATTTCTACTGTCCCCAATACCGATGAGTGATTGAACTAGATGGCGACATCCACGATCGGCAAGTGGAGTACGACGAAGCTCATACCAAGCAACTTAACCAGCGTGGTTACCGAGTGATCCGATTCCGCAACCCAGATGTTATCCACCCCCTAAACAATGTGCTGAAGCACATCCGACAGGCGAGTGAGCAAAGCATTGAACGACAGTCAAAGTCCCCCAGAATGGGGGATTTAGGGGGCTAATGCAGAATAATTTAGGCTGTTGACTAACAAAGCATCGGATGGGAGCGTGTCACTTCTTTGAGAGGAAAATGATAATTGATCTTAGATGATCCCTCTTATTGACTATGACACCAGAAGAAGAACAAGAATTCAATGCTTGCGTCACACGCATTTCAGAACTGCTGTATCAAGACTCCCAATCCCAGTCTCTGCCCATGAAGACTTTGGCAGAGATTGAATGCACCGTTCGGACTCAACTGCAAACTCATGTGTCGCCTCAAATGGGTCTTTTTTTATCGACCAAGTTAGCCCGCCAGATGTCGGAGAATATCGACGGACCTTAAAAAGCATTCTGGGCAAACTCAACCTCACTCGGACCCAAGCAACAGCCCTCAAGGTCAAGCCCAACAGTCAGTTAAGCCCCTACTTAGAGATGTGCGCCCTGCGTATTAGTGCCAATGTTTCCTATGCCCATGCATCAGAGGATCTAGCAGTTTTAACGGGTATCACAGTCAGCTCCAAAACGCAGCAGCGTCTCGTTCATCGTCAAACCTTCAGTCCACCCTCTTTGACGCAAGGAGTCACTCAGCTCAGCTTAGATGGGGGCAATATTCGGTTGATTACTCCAAAAGGGGAACCCTGCCACTGGCGTGGTTATAAAGCAGTTCGCATCAATGGCGATAGGGTTGGCTTGGCCTACTATCAAGACCATACTTCCCTCTGCCTGGCGGTGAACCGCTTCAGATTTGCTGCAAGGGTTTACTGTCTTGGGGATGGTCATGTTGGGATTTGGAAGCTTTACCGACAGATGAGACTGCCAACTCAACAGGAGCAGATCCTAGACTGGTTCCACTTGATGGAGAATTTACATAAAGTCGGTGGGTCACTCAAACGGCTGCAGCAAGCTGAAACCTTTTTGTGGAGAGGGAAGATTGATGAGGCCATCGATTTGTTCTGTGGTTTGAGCAAACCTCAGGCTAAACGGTTCTGTCAGTATTTGCGAGACCACCGAGAGCGGATTCCCAACTATGGTTACTATCAAGCTGAGGGAATACCCATTGGCTCTGGTGCCGTTGAGTCGCTTGTTAAGCAAATTGACCGAAGGACAAAGATTTCAGGTGCGCAATGGCAAGAAAAACATATCCCCAAAGTCCTAGCTCATCGCTGTGCCTATCTCAATCGACAACTTGACTCTATTTTTCTCCTGAAAAAGTGACACGCTCCCCATCGGATCTAGTTGTGAGGAGTCGTTTTTTCTTTAAAACCCTATCTCTGTATAGCTTAAAGAGTTTTATCCTGTACTAAACACTGAAAAACCCTAACCCAAAGATTTGCTGAGAGCATCAACATCTTGCTGAGCAATCTCATGGACAGCCTGATGGAGCTTATATTGCTGAGGGGGATGGGTCATGATCGCAATCACCGTTTCTATGGGTGGGCAACCCGGCTTATGACAGGCCAACTGACTAATAGATACTGGTATATCCGCAGGAATGGCAAAGGCTTCATACACCCAGGCTTTCAGTCGTTCAATCTGTTCTAGATCCGCTTTAGGCGTGGATGCTTTAAACAAATCCATTGGCAATACTCCCCATTCAACAACTAGAGAAATCCTTGACCTCGTGCACTTTGGGTCCAAAGCTGCCATTCTCCTTGCTGGCCCCCTAAGGCTAGGGTCTGACCATCTGGACTCCAAGCCAGCGCTGAACCACTGATGCTTTTTTGTGCTTGGACTAGCTTGGCCCCACCTTGCCACAGACAGAGAAAGTCATCCGCTGCCGCGGATACTAAAAGAGTGGTATTGGGCTGAAAGGCAATGGCATTGACGGCTTGCGTGTGCTCTTCTAACAGCTCTGCTTCCCAGCCACTTCCTAGGCGGTGCCAAGTGGTAATGCAGCTACCACTGGCTGCGGACAGCAGGGGTTCAGCATCAGGGGATTCAGCATCCGCTGACCAGGCTATTTGCCGAACTTTGCCTGGGAAACCCGTCATCCGCCAGGGTACGTCTTCTTCTGAAGGCCACACCACCATGGTGCGATCTAAATTTCCTGACGCTAAATATTGCCCGTCTGGTGACCAAGAGACACAAATACTCGACCCTGGAAGCTCTCGAATGGCGGGATCTTGATCCCAATCCTGCCAAATTTTGACCCCTTGATGGCCCCCGACCGCCAGCCAATCCTGTTGAGGGTGCCAGGCTAAATCTAAAACGGAAGAGTTTTCAAAGGCGAGAGTCGTCAGGACTTGCTGGGTCTCAACCTCCCAGACCTGGGCATAGCGCCCCAAGCTAAACACCAATTCTTGACGCCGAGGATGCCAGGCCAGCTGATCCACCCAGGTTCGAGGATTCTCTAGACAGGTGAACAGCGTCGGTGCGTCTCCGCTCATCTCCCAAATTGAAACACGGCCATCTTGCCCTCCTGCTGCGAGAAAACGGCCATCAGCGGAGTAAGCCAAGGCATCCACTGACTGTCCAGTGCCCGTTTGCAGACAATGGGTTTGTTGGGTGATTCGATTGAGACATTGAACGTTACCCGCTCCATCGCAGGCGGCCACCTGCTGGCTATCGGGTGACCAGGCAATGGCCGTCACATAATCATCTAAACGCCCACGCCATTTGCGCCCAAGTCGTGGCTGAGTTACACGAGGCAAGCTTGGAACCCCTTTCTTAACTGATCTTCATCTAAATTGCGGCCAATAAACACCAGCTCATTCTTGCGGGTTTCGCTGGCTTTCCAAGGGCGATCCGCACGGCCATCAAACAGCATATGAACCCCCTGAAACACAAATCGCTGATCTTCTCCGGCAATATTCAAAATTCCCTTCATCCGAAAGATATCAGGTCCTTTGGTTTGTAACAGATTGCCTAGCCAACCGTTGAGCCGTTCGCCATCGATCTCTCCCGATTCTGTTAAGGCCACCGACCCTACGGTTTCGTCATGCTCATGGGCATCTTCTCCCAAAAACTCAGGGTCGATCTCTAAGGCCCGGTCTAGATCAAAGGCACTCACGCCTAAAATGGACTCCATCTCCACCGCCGCATCCTGTGTGCGGTAAATTTTGGTCATGGCGTTCATGGACCGGATTCGATTTTCCAGATCCGCCAAATCCGCTTCACTGACTAAATCGGTTTTATTGAGTAACACCACATCCGCAAAAGCAATTTGCTCCTGGGCTTCATCCGCATCCCAATGTTGATGAATATGCTTGGCATCCACGACCGTCACCACTGCATCCAGATTGAGCTGGGTTTGCATATCCTCATCTACAAAGAAAGTCTGGATCACGGGAGCTGGATCCGCTAGCCCTGTGGTCTCAATCACCATATGGTCGAACTTATCGCGCCGTCGCATTAGGTTGCCAATAATCCGAATCAGATCACCCCGTACGGTGCAACAGATACAGCCATTGTTCATTTCAAAGATTTCTTCATCAGCATCGATCACCAGCTGATTATCAATGCCTACCTCACCAAATTCATTGACAATCACGGCTACTTTTTTGCCATGTTCATGGGTGAGAATGCGGTTGAGTAAGGTTGTTTTTCCGGCTCCCAGATAGCCCGTTAGGACGGTGACAGGGACGGTATCTATTGCAGCGGTAACCATGACGATGGCCTCATCGGAGAATGGTTGAGATAACGATTATCATTCTACAAATATTTCGGCGTCAGTTTGACGGCTTTACCTTAGCTTTAGCTTTTCAAGGCGATGGGGTTGATCCTAGATTTCTCACCAGCTGATGCCAACGCGCTGACTGAGTGAGCAACATCGGTTAATTTAATCGCAGATCGGTAGCCGTTTTTGACTCACCCACTCAAGCTGGTCTGTATTGATAATCTTCTACCTTGAGTCAGAGATTTGTCACAATTGGGGCAGAAACCAGGGTGTTATGCGATAGGTGGTGTCTAAATATTGATTTATAGGTGTGCTATGCGACAGCCTGACGTATAGCCATAGTTCAGTTAGTTAATGCTCGATGGTGATCACTGGTTAGGAACTTTCTTTAGACAACTGCAGTTGATAATTCTTCTATGGCCAGGAGATTCGGAACGGATGCCGCTGAGTGTACCGTTAGACCTTCAACTCCAGTTACATAATTCATCAATAAATGTCTACTTCACTGAAGACGCTGAGATAGAGCTACTGTACACATACTCAGAGTTGTGTACAAGCTATAAGAATTTGAAACTAATCGCTACATAGATCTCAAGCAAGACCTTGTATAATGAGGCGCCATATTTACGTTGTTTTTGTAAGAGTTTTAGAGAATGAAAAAGCGTGCTCCTCGGAATCGAACACTTACATGCTCAGAACACGAGCTGGCAAAATTCAGTGAATCTTTATTATCTCTTAATTCTCATGTGTGTATTGAACAGATAGCAGGAAGAGTTATCAATCAAGACTTTTTTAGTGCAGCGCAATATCTACCAAAAGAGTCTGTTGATCTCCTAGTTATGGACCCTCCTTACAATCTCTCAAAAAACTATAATGGACATCTATTTAGGGAAAAAGAAAAAGGGGAATATAATGACTGGTTTTTATCTGTCTTAAAACTTCTTAAACCCCTACTCAAGCCTACTGCAACGCTTTATATTTGTTCTGACTGGAAGACATCTGTAATTATTGCACCACTTCTTGAAAGAGAATTCTATATTCATAGTCGTATCACATGGGAACGTGAAAAAGGTCGAGGTGCAAAAACGAACTGGAAAAATAATACAGAAGATATCTGGTTCTGTAGCGTTACAGATCAATATACTTTTAATGTTGATTCAGTTAAACAGAAGCGGAAAGTAATTGCTCCTTATAGGCATAAAAATGGAAAGCCAAAAGATTGGAATGAAGAGGATAATGGAAATTTTCGACTGACACATCCTTCCAATATATGGACAGATATCAGTATTCCATTTTGGTCAATGCCTGAAAATACAGATCATCCAACACAAAAGCCAGAAAAATTGATTGCCAAGTTAATTCTTGCAAGCTCTAATCCTGGTGATGTAGTGCTTGATCCGTTTCTTGGTAGTGGGACTACAGCAGTAGTAGCAAAAAAGCTTGAACGTAATTTTACTGGCATTGAGTTGAATCAGGAATATTGTTGCTGGGCACTAAAGCGTCTTCAATTAGCAGACGATGACTTGTCAATTCAAGGATATGCTGATGGCGTTTTTTGGGAAAGAAACACTTTGAATGAGCAACAAAAGGAAGGGAAGCTTTTGAGCATGAAGAAATCAGCTCAGAGTAATCAGAAGGAACTATTTGGATGAGATCTAGCTTTTTCTATGATGGTCATTATTTAGAGGTAGCCGAGCAAATTAAAACTTATATCAACTCAGTACCTGACTTTCTCTCGAACCAAACTGCAAGAAGTACGAGAGCAGCCGGAGATGCAATTGAGGGGTTGATTTCTGAACGCTTTGAAGGCTTTCTAGGAGAATGGTGTCGAGACTACTCTTCAAATTTTGCTCGTCGTGCTATGGCTGATCTTGCATTCAGAGACAGAGAAGATTTCTACTGTGTTGTAGACGTCAAAACTCATCGAGAGGATACCAAGTTCAACATGCCAAACCTGACATCAGTGGAAAGGCTGTCCAGATTCTACGAAGACGATATGAATGTGTTTTCACTGATTATGGTGAAGTACGCAGTTAATGAAAATAGAGTTAGAGCAACTGAAGTTAGTTTTGGGCCAATTGAATTTCTGGATTGGGATTGCCTAACTGTAGGGGCACTTGGATGGGGACAAATACAAATTGCCAACTCTAATTTCATTCGAATGAATCATGGATATTCCAGAAAGGCATGGATGTTGACTCTCTGCGAAACCATGTTTGAGTTCTACCCTAAAGAAATACAGAAAATTCAAGAGCGAATTGGACGTTTTCAAGAAGTTCAAAATCATTGGGATCATAAAAATGATATTTGGGCCTAAGAATTCAAATGCAGCGAACTACGAGTTTTCAAGCTTTATATGATGCTTATTTTCTACAAGTTGCTCAAACGTTATCTAGTCCATTGCTAACTTTAGATACGCGCCTGAAAGCAGTCGCTCAGAATATGAGCATAAAGACATTGGAGTAAATGATGAAAGTTTATACTTATTCTGAGGCAAGGCAAAATCTGTCAGAGCTTTTAAATCAAGCGCAGGCAGAAGAAGTAATCATTAAAGGAAGAGATGGAGCCGTTTTCTCTGTCAAAGCCAAGAAGCCAAAAAAATCTCCCTTGGATGTTGAAGGTATTGAATCCACTGTGTCAAAGAAGCAAATTTTAGCAGCCGTGCGAGAGTCAAGAAAGTCATAAACGGCGCTGGTGATTTTCCGCATTGATACAGTCTCTTATGCAGCTTTTATGTACTACCAACACATCATCACGATTGAACCTGGACAGCGCAGTGGTAAACCCTGTATTCGGGGAATGCGAATCACAGTGTATGACATCCTAGAATACTTGGCTGGTGGAATGGCCGAGGCAGAAATTTTAGAGGATTTTTCTGAACTCACTCTGGAAGATATTAAAGCGTGTCTTAGAGGCTGTTTGAAAAGTCCTGTCTTTTACGAGAAACATGTATTTCAGGCTCTGTCTGTCAACGAGAGATCAAGGGTTTTAGACTACTGACTGACCTTTTCAAACAGCCTCTTACTTTTGCTGCTGAGCTTGAGAAAAAATGATTCATAGCATCAGTGTGAAACTGCTTTTAGATGAATCTGCTCACATGGCATGAGTCAAACCGTTAGCCTTACGAGTCTGAAGTCTGTCTTTGCATCAAAAGTGGGTAACGATGGGTAATGAATTGATAAGCTTTAGAATCAACTCGAATTAGCAATCTCGCAATGTCAACCCCAGAAGCGCTTGAAGCTCTTGTTACACAGCTGACCCAGGAGCTTGGCCAAGTTCAGAAAACTGCCCAGTATGGCCTTGATATAACCCGACAAAAACTTTCAACCTCCCCAGATAACCCTGAACTCACTCAATTGTTTGCAATTTTCAACAATGTCTCATTCTTTACCGAAAACTATAAGGCACGCATTCAGACAACGGTAAGAGCAGCTTCCGAGACAAATCTACAATCCGAACAACTCCAAGACGCTGGTCAGGGTCTAGCTACCTTACTTGGAGTCGTTGTAGAAGCTAAACTGTTAGTAGAGAATTCTGTCCGTCGCTTGGATAAGCTACCATGACACAGGCTGAACAAAGTACTACCAAGCAATCTGAGCTAAAAGAGATTGTTGCCTTAGCTGAGGCTGCTGAAGCAAAAATGCAGCTATTTGCCCATCAGGCTGAAGAATTTATAGGCAAGTGGGAGCAGACAGTGAGTCAGCACGATAGCTAAACCAGATCCACCTATAAAACGAATGCATCGCACACCATGAGACTCAGGCCATTCGTCGAGACTGCCAGAAAACAATGTCTCTGAGCATCAGCCACAATCGATAAACGATGTACGATTGTGACTTTTGCCACGACAAAATCATGACTGAACTCCTTCAACAAGCGATCTCCCAAATCCAAAAACTCCCACCCCACCAGCAAGATGCGATCGCGGCTCGATTTTTGGCAGAGTTGCAAAACGAGCAAAAATGGGCAACCCGTTTTGCTGCTACAACAGACGATCAATGGGATCAGATGGCAGCAATGGTACGGCAGGAGATCGCGGCAGGAGGAACGGTTCCACTTGGTGAAGTATTCCCAACACAAAAGTGAAATCAAGGGTCACCAAGTCATTTCGCCAGCGGTTAGACGATTGGTACTCGTTTTACCTAAACTTGAGATCGCATTTAGAGGGCTTCATCTTAACTGCAACTTTTCAATGCAATGGAGGGATAAGTTACTTTGCTCACGAGGCACAGTCGCGATCGCAAACACTTCTCAACTAGAATCAGACCATAGGCAACATGTGAGACACACTAAGTAGGCTGTCTATGGAAACGCTGACAATCAATGCCTCAAAAGCAGCATTAACTGAAGCGCAGTTTTACAATATTTGTCGTCAAAATGAAGGATTGCGCTTTGAGATGACCGCACAGGGAGATCTAATCGTTATGCCTCCAGTTGGCGGTTTAAGTGGAAGTCGTGAATCTGATTTAAATGCAGATGTGCAGATTTGGAATCGACGCACTGGCTTAGGTCAGGTGTTTAGTTCTTCAACGGTATTTCAATTGCCCAATGGTGCGAAACGATCACCAGATGTTGCCTGGGTCGAACAAAGTCGCTGGGATACCCTGTCACGAGAAGCGCAAGAAAAATTTCCACCCCTGGCCCCCGACTTTGTGATTGAGTTGCGGTCCCGGACTGATGACCTAGCTGTGCTGCAAGCGAAAATGCAGGAATATGTAGAAAATGGTGTGCGGCTCGGTTGGCTAATCAATCCCCAGGATCAGCAAGTGGAGATTTATCAACCAGGGAAAGATAAAGAGATGACATCGCTGCCAACTCAACTGTCAGGAGAAGAGATATTGCCAGGTTTTACCCTGGATCTACCGCAGTTTTAGGGGTTAGGATCCTCACCCAGTACTTTTAGTACCTATTAAATGCCCTTACCGCTATTCAGGCGGAAACCCCCACTTCAGCGCAGTTCTGGCATAGACCAAAGAATTCTAGGGTGTGGTAAAAGACTTGAAATTTCTGAGTTTGGGCAAGTTCCTGTTCTAACTCGTGGACTGGACAGTTCAGCAATGGCATGGAAATGCCACAGTGGACACAAGTCAGATGATGCCGATGAGCAGAGGCAATACTATAGACTGCTTCACCATTCGTCAAAGTACGCGTTTGCACCTTGCCATGCTGTTGGAGAACCTTGAGGGCACGGTAAATGGTTGCCAACCCCACTCTTTGTTGCTGCTTTTTTAATTCTTGGTGCAAATCTTGAGCAGAGAATTCTTGGAGAGTGGAAAAAAGGACTTCCAACACGCGCCGCTGATGAGGGGTTAGTTTCTCTGGCATGCTCAACTCCTTACTGCACCTGGAATGAGAACAGTTTTTTGGCAAATCACAAGACTATCAAACATGATTATCATTCTCATTTTATGATAACAGCCGTTCTTAAGAGACCGTCAATATTACGATTTAGCCCTAAGTCTTTTTGGGTTAACGACCAGAGGAATGCAGCTACTTCAGGTAATTGCAGAAGAGTAATTGTGGCCCTCACGGTAACCATTGTGGATCGATACCTGAGCCAACGGAATAAGGCTGCTGATTACTACTGTCTAAGGGCAAAATCCAAAGATTACTGGTGGTCACTGAACCACCTTGATTCGTCTGAGCAATCTCTGGATTATCGGGACTCGCTTCAATCGCTTGGTCGAATAGCAACGCTGAACCATCTGGAGCAAGGGCCATAGTTGTATCACGCTGATTGGGTAGATTTAAGAGCCGAGTTTCTTTTTGGGTAGCTAAGTCAATTGTGGCCAGATACGGGATTTCTACATACTCTTCGCCAGAGCTAACCTGAGTAAGCAAGCAATAAAGTAACTGTTTTTTGGGGTCAAAGGTCGCTCTGAGAATTGAGCCGGTTGTCTTGAGCAGTTCGTTTTGCTGGCCCTGAGTCGTGACTAAGAACAAAGACTTGGTGAAATCGGGGTTGAACTTAAGCATCGTAGCGGCTGATCCGTCTCTTGCGAAGCTTAAAACCATTCCAAATTTGGGCAGAAACTCTAAGGGCTGATCATTCTCACTGCCTTCTAGGGGTAAGATGGCCAGTCCCTGTCCTTGGGCAATCACAAGCGATCGACTATCTGGGGCAATCAAGAAATTGCCTCCTTCGACCTTCTCTAATAGTTGGATCGATTTGCCTATGGGGAGTTGCCAAAGACTGACCTGGCCTAAGCCTGCCCCTTCTTTCAGTGCCCGCTGGACAACAATTCGACTGCCGTCTGCAGCTAAGTCGAATTTGAGAATTTGATATCTCTGGTTATCCAAGACCTCTTCGATCTCGCCTGGGGGTTTTTGAGAACTGTTATTTAGATCAGGTGGATTGGTCTGTAACCCTGTCGTAACGGTGTAGAGCTTGGGGTTAAACTCTCCTTCCGAGACAAGACGCTTAGCCGTAGCAGCGAATAAAATACGATCGCCGTAGGGATACGGCTTAAATTCTGTGACGACTAAGTCGGCAGGGGTCAGAATCGTTTTTTGGTCTTGGGTTAAATTCTGAAGAATTAACCGACCTGACTCTTCCCCATTCACACCGATATAGACATAGGCGCGATCGCGACTCCGAAACGTCCCCGAAAACGGCTGCATCACCTTGGGCTGGACATTGGGACTCAAGCCAACTTCCTCTACTTGGCTCAGCTGAACTTTGAATTCAGTCCCGTAAGGCATGGGCTCAGTTAGCGTATAGGCCAGTCGTCGGCCTGACCAGCTTAATTTTCCCGGCAACTCCGGGGTTAAGGTGAGGTTTTCTTCCACCTTAGGCCAATCCATCGTCCGATTAAACGACAAGATAAAAGCGGTATCTTCCATGCCAACCTGTTTCTCTTGCCAACTAAAGTCTCGAACAATGGGTACTGAATGGTCACCCCCCATGATGATCAAGCCGATCAAGATGGTGAGAACGACCATCACGGTAATGGCAATACGATCTAGGGGGTAAATCCGGTACTTCATAGGGCTGTATATGGAAACGCTGACAATCAAGCATCTGCTGTGGGTTGTTTAGGGAATCTTCAGCCCAGGCGGAAACGACAAAGGCTCGCCGAATCACCTTTCTTCAGGCTGAAGCCCCTACTTCAATCCGTTTTGGCACAGTCCCAAGAAGTCTAGGATGTGGCAAAAAACTTGAAATTTCTGTGTTTGCGCAAGTTTCCGTTCTGACTCGTAGACTAGGCAGTTCAGTCATGGCATGGAGTTGACACAGGTCAGATGATGCCGATGAGGGGTGTGCCTCGTTGGCTAATGCACCTAAGCACCAGTACCCGCCCCAGGCCAAGATCAAGGAGAAGCAAGTTGCCGCGATTGCCTGGCGACCCATTAACGCCAAGGCAAATTGGAGAGACTGTTCTCGGGCGATCGTCAGGGCCGTGACTAAACAAGGCAACAAGACACCTGCCAAGTAGACCCCTGTGAGAATTTGCAGCGGTGTGAGAACGGAGAGGGTTTCAGGTTCAGCAAAGAGCAGCAGACCATCTTTACGAATAGAGGCCAGAATCATGGGCAAGGCTGCTTCTGGAGGGAGGCGAAAGATCTGCATTAGGGGATGAATTATAGATGCAGCAGCAGTCAGAAGACTCAGCTGATCTAACATCGATGCGATCAAGGTAATGGCCACAAAAATGGGAATGGCACTGGTAAAAAACTGATGGAGGGTGCCCTGGGTTTCTCGCCAGATGGTGGCCCAGCGCGGTCTTTCCAAAAACGTGCGGTGTTCAATCATCAGCCGGTTGTGAGGTGAACGAGCCGACTTGGGAGCAATCAAGCGAGTGTAGATCAGCGTTGTCACAGTGAGATAACCCAGGTAGGGAATCACCAAACTAGGCCGATGGGCTGCACTAAACACCGCCAGGGTGGCACCAAATTGGTAAGAACAGGCAGAACCAAAGGCAATTGCCGACATACATGTTTTTCGAGCGCAACTCGAACAGGCACGGGTACTGATCACCGCTGGCACATTACAGCCAAATCCCATCACGACCCGCACCAGATCACGTCCAGATAAACCCAAGGGGTGCAGCAGTGGATGGAGAGCCACCGTAATCCGCTCTACCAAGCCACTAGCCTTGTAAGTGCCTAGACATAAGGCATAGAGAATGACGGTCGGCACAGCCCAGATCCATAGCAACGGTCCCATGGTCAGCAAGCCATAACGCCCAATCAGCATTTCCCTGGGCAAAGCCAGAGGTATATTAGCCAGAACATCTACTAGAGGTTGGAGCAGCGCTTGCATCAGAGGCTCGACCACTGCCGCAAAGCTATTGGCAAACCACACCGCAAGTAGGGTCGGTAGTAGTAGAAGACTGATCGCCACCAGCCAACCAAACTGTGGATGTTCTAACACCGTTGGTCGCGGTTCAATTCGCCATCCCGTGGGAATGGGTTGCCATTCTGGGGAAAATATAGTCGGCTCTTGCAAGGTTGCCCGAATGTCGTGGTGCTGGGCTGGGGTTAGATGTCTTGCATCAACGGGGATAAACGCCAGGTTAGAGTTCTGTTCCCAGCATTGAACACTCTGCTGGGTCAATCCAGCCTGCGACACTTTGTCCCAAAACGTGATCACCACAATGCCCCGCTTCCCCACCACCAAGGGCCATAAATCCGCTAGGTCTTCATCAATATGGGTGGCTTTGATCACCAGCAACACGGTGTCATGGGTGTCTAATTGTGCCAGTGCAGCTTGGGTGGTGACCCGATCAGAACGGTACATAATACCGGGGGTATCCACAACAGTTAGTCCGCCTCCGACATAGGTGTCACAGGCAATCGTAGAGCCACGGAAGTTAATGCTGTAGGGCAAACATCCCGTAAGGGAGGCAACCAGTTGAGATTTGCCTGTATTCTCTTTACCAATCACGACGATAGAGCGCTGGGCGGGTGGGGTAAGTAGGGGCATGGCAGATCATTAAACAGAATCGGACAAGATAACGCTGCTCTCTCCCCAGTAGTAGAGCCACTGGCGAAATCAGCATTTGTTTACATAGCAAAGCCTTTTTCAGCCCCCTAAATCCCCCATTCTGAGGGACTTTGAACCTATAGCTAAGCTGAATAATAGGACCGAAGATCTCAAGCATTGTTCTCTCAAATCCGATTTTGCATATCTGTGCGGAGAAATAGGTAAAGTCCCCCACTGGTGGGGGATTTAGGGGGCGAGTGCAAGGGTGAAAGCCATCGATATAATCGCCCCATATAACTGGACGTGAATTTTGCCAGTAGTATCAGAATTGGGGGGCTGGAGGGTCTAGTGCAATCCATAAAGGGTAAGAGCAGCTTCAGGTAGGATTTATGCAAGAGGTCTAGTGATTAGCAGATACAGTCGTTGTCGCAACAAGACAGGTCATCTAGAAACATGCCTTGCTGGCGGTAAGTTTCTAACGGTGCAGGGTCCAGGTCTAAACGACGTGCGATCGCATCAGCCACTACCGCAAACCGCTGACGAAATTTATAGATAAAGCAAAAAATAACATCGTGATGACGGACTGAAGGGCCAACCACAAATAGACCTGGCGTCAGCGTCGACTCATCTTCATCATTCAAAATGGCATGCCCCCCTGACCACAGAAACAGCGATGCAATCTGCTGCAAGCTGGTCTCAAAACCAGTACAGAGAATCGGGGGATGAACCGTCAGCCATTTCTGGTATTCGCTGAAGACGGCATAGCCCTCTGACACTTTTTTGACTTCCTCAATGGAGGCATTGCCGATCAAGTCGAGACGACCCGTTTGATGGGCCAACATCACGCGCTGCAGCGTATAGGGTGACAAGGAAATACTCGGATCCGTCTCCTGGTTCCCCCACACCCCAGTCCGATCTAAAACCCTGACGCTCTTTCCTAAGGCAACTAAGTGGGTCGCGGCATCCATACCACTTTCATAGCCACCGATGATCGTAAATTCATCCCCTGGCAAATTTTTCCAAGAGCGAATCTGAGAATTGTGAATGCAATGGTCTGCTCCCAAAAATGGATTTAACTTTGGGTATTGGAATTCTCCAGCAGCCCAGATCACAAACTGGGTTTTGACGTCTCCGCCAGAAGTTTTGAGGATAAAGCCACGACACTGAGAAAGGGGCTCAATGTCCAAAACATCCGTTCCCGTCTTCACAGGCAACTGGAAGTGATCGACCACCGTTTGCAAGTAGAGGGCATACTGCTGGCCATTGATATGTTCTCGGCGAAAGGCGATCGCTGGCGATGTTTTCAAGGTAATGGCATTGAGATCGAGTAGGCCAAAACCATGACTCGGAAACGAGGGGGTGATTAAATTCATCTCCGCTGGCCAGCGACTAAAGGAGGCTCCCACCTGCTGCCGTTCCAACAGGATAAAGTTTTTCAGGCCCAGATCCTGAAGCGCGACCGCACAACCCACCCCGGCTGGCCCTGCACCGACTATCACCACATCATAGGAAGAAGTTGTCTGTTTCATGGATAGACTTGCTGCCAGCAGGATTTAAATATAATGATTATCATTATCATAGTTTTTTAGAATCAGCCAACGCTGCCTCAACGTAAGCAATGCCAGTCCTAACGGCCCTTGGACTTGCCAACGCCCTCATCCCATCGGGTACAGAACGGGTAAGCATAAGCCGGCGGGCCAAATTCTGTAGAAAATTCAAAATTGATCACCTGCCAGCGGGAATCAGCATCGATGGCAGGGCTAAATTCTAAAGGCAGCCCATAGAGCCGGGGTTTCGCATAGTAAATCTGTCGCCACCAATCAGATTGGAATTCTAAATGGGGCTGGACTAGTGCTTCATATCGGCGAGCAAGGGTCAGTTTAACCGCCCGAAAACCCTGGTAATGCAGGTGATCAAGCACTTGGAAAACTTCTATCTTTAGCCCTTCTGGGTTGCGGTGCTGCTGATACCAGTTGCCCTGCCAGGGATACCAACATCGCTCCGTATCGAGGTGAACGAGACTGCCCGTTACCGGATCGGCTTCAAAGACCCCATGACTCGGGCAAAGATACGCCTCGGTTAGCATCAGGGCTGGACTCTGTCGGCGGCAAATCGGACAGCTAATATGGATACCAAAAATGGGCCAATCTAACAGGGTCATGCTCAGTCCAGCCCCCATTCGTCGTTTTCATAACCCAAACCTTCATAACCCAAGTCAACGGACCAAACTAACACTTCACCCCGTTGCCCCCCTGCGGCGAGACACTGTCCAGTGGGGTGCCAAGCCAAACATGAAAATCCGTCCATCGCGCCATCGAGCATCTGAGCAGCTTCAACCGCTGCTTTCCACAAAATGACCCAACCATCTTCAGATAGAGAGGCAAGCAGACCTGTTTGGGGCTGAAACGCAATATCTAAGACGTTCGCAGTGTGGCTATCTAATATCCAACTTTGCCAGCCTTCGTCGGGTACTAGCATCGACATCGCTACCAGTTCACGGGTTGCAGCCGCTAAAATAGGGGAGCGATCTGCATCGGGTACATCGGCCCAAGCCAGTTGGCGGATCTTACCAGGGAAGCCCCGAATGAGGGTTGGTAAATCATCTTCTGCGGTGGAAGCCTGATTGATAAAGGACACCTTGGCCCACGTTAGAATACTGACACTTAGATCTTGATTTGCTGTTGCGAGATAAGCCCCTTCAGCAGACCAGGATAGAGACATTGCTGGAGCCATCAGTTCCCATTGATGGAGAGGGTGATCCCACTGTGGAATCCGCCAAATGTTGACTAGGGTATTGGCTGCCACCGCAAGATGTTGCCCATCGGGCGACCAGCCAATGTCTTGAACTTGGGAAGCGAGTTCAAGAGTAGTCAGCATTTCAGCCCGATCAGCATCCCAAATTTGCACCGTCTTCCCTCGATTGAAGGCGAGTAAGTTGTGGTGAGGATGCCACTGGAGCCGATCAATCCAGGCAGAGTTGCCCATTAGGATCTCTGAGGCTGGGGCTGTCTCTGTCGCCATCTCTATCGTCATGGGCCAAAGGTGAATCTGCCCTGCTTGGCCACCAGCTGCTAACCACTGGCCATCAGCGGAGAAGGCGATGTCATCGATGGATAAACCACTGGCATCTTGAAGCAATAGTGCACTATCGTTGTGCAGCAAAAAAACCTCTCCTGCCCCCGACGTCACCGCCAGGGTATTGCCAACGGGCGACCATGCGATCGCAGTAATGTAATCCGATAGTTGATGATGGCGACTCAGTTCTGCTAGGGGCTTAAGTAGGGGCATCGAAGATGGCGAAGGAGTGAGGGTGAACATCTTGTCAAGCGGTTACTTCATACATCATTCCGCCATTAGTAACGACAACGTTTGAAGGGATACTCAACAGGCTTTGTTTGGGGACCAGAATGATGACGCAAGACGCAGCCTTTTTTTGACCAGGACAGGGTATCTTCTCTCTCAAACTCCCCGATTAATCGCGTCACCGTGACTCGGCTGGAGCCAATCACTTCAGCAATATCTTGATGAGTGAAGGGAAGCGGGATAAAGCATTCATCTCCAGATCGCTGGCCAAATCGGTCAGCTAACCAATTGAGAAACCGACTAAAGCGCGTTTGAACTGAACCATGCTGCATGGTGAGCAAGGCTTGACTTTGTTGAATGTGACACCACATAGCCTCCTCTAGTGCCTGGTAGTCATTGATCAATAGTCGATGGACTCGAACAGTGCCCAGACATTCAGCTTGGTAAGGTTCAATGCCAGCGAACAGATGCCCAATGATATCTCCCGCTCCCCAGAGTCCTAGAGTAGTAATATCACCCTCTTCGTGAAGAGTAATGCTGCGAACCATACCCGTATCAATTTTCCAGAGAAGGTTCTGAATCATGGGTAAACATTCCCGCCGCTTAAACGTCCGAACGACAGGGCTAGTCTCTGGTGGATGAGTCGTGGCGTATGTGGGGGTAATCAGTGTCATGCATAAAGACCTAGATTTAGGGATGTGCCGAAGACGCAACTGAGAGCCGAGCGGATCTGGTGTCCTCAGCTAGCAATGCACTACATATGTATAAATCTCCAGATAGGTGTCTGGATTGGGTCTACATATTTAGACAATCGCCCGGAAACAGCGCTTTCTCAATGTCATTTCCAGCATGATGAGTTCAGACGAGGGATCTGCGCAGAGCAAGTCGAATCGAAATATCTGCATAAAATAGTCTCCTGTGGGATGCAAGGTAGAGGGTCAACCCATTGAGTCATGGAACAGAGTTCGGATGCGATTACAGACTGGGGTAGGGAATTCTCGCTAGAATCCCTTTTTGCAGCGACTCTGGACGATGCTGACGGGGAACGATGCCCTCTGAACTGGAATAATATTGGCGGGCCAGTTGCAAAACTGCCGCGGCACTGTCTAGGGGCAGTAGGTCACCAAACATTAAGGAGTTTTTCCCTGCTGCTGCTAGGGCAATGGTGCAGGGACGATTGCAGGCACTTAGGCAGTCCACCGCTTCGATCTTGAATTCAGGCGGTAGAGGTGATTGCTCCTGAAGCTGCCGTAAGCTGCTAAGCAGGTAATAACCACCGCGTTGTCCTCTGTAATCCCGTTGGGTCGGCGAGAAGGCACAGGACCGACAGACGAATAGAGCATGTTGAGTCATGATGGGCAATGCCATACTTAAACGTCATGGGTAGTCGCTAGCGAGATGAGCCACCCGGAATAGATTGAACCGCTTGCACAAGATATTCTAAAAATGATAATGATTATCATTCTTTTTTGCAACCCGACGTTCTGGCTCTTGCAACCTGGCGGTAAAGTGATGTGTCTCTGAGTTTGACAAGCGACGAGATTACCCAGCTTTTACCCTCGTGAAGGATGAAATGAACTGAGATCGGCTATTGCGCATAGCTTAGCTCTTCTACTGAGAAACGCACTAAGACAGAATAGGCCTTTGCAAGAGCCACTCCATCACCCGTTGTTTATGGGAGTCGATGCTGAAGACTCGCACTGCGTTACCTTGATATTCCGTCATTCTGCGATTGAGACTGTCCAGAACTTGCTGTGGATAGGTCCCCTCAAGGGGTGGACAACTTTGCCAAGATCCAACCTTAAAGTGTCTAGCATCGGCCTGTTCAATGCCAATTTGATTCCCTAACCGAAGTTGACCCAGAATCTGTTCCAGCACTTCAGCGCTCAGCTGTTCTTGGAGCCTGTCAGTCTGAGGTCGAGCTGTCTCAGAGCGATGGCCATTGTTCAGCGGTGTAGTACAGGCAACATCGTCTGCACATCGGTAGCCTGCCAGTAAGGCTCGATTGATCTCCACCACATGATGAGAAAAACGATGATCGGTGGTCTTAGCATCCGGTAGTCGGTCAGCCTCGCTTTGGTTGGTAATTACAACTCCTGATCCAACATATTTTCCAGGTGGAATTTCCACATCCTGGATCAGCGCATGCATCATCACAATACAGCGGTGCCCGACCTTGGCATTAAACACCGTTGATCGAAAGCCGATAAAACAATCATCGCCAATATAGGCAGGTCCGTGAATCAAAGCCATATGGGTAATGCAGGTATGTTCACCAATCCAGACCGAGTAGGACTCACCATCATCTCCGGTGACTCGCCCTCGCTCTAAACCGTGGATGACCACACCATCCTGAATATTGGTGTTCCCACCGATGTAAAAGGGCATCCCCTCATCTGCTCGAATGGATGTGCCGGGGGCAATTAAGACCTGATGCCCTAGACGAACATCTCCGATCAAGCTCGTTGAGGGATGCACATAGGCTGACTCATGGATTTGAGGCTGATCCAACCCTCGATCCCAAGGAGTTGGAGGCGAAGGTTGCTGACGTAGAGGCATCTTTAATACTCCATTGATTCAAAGTCGGCTGAACCCATCAAAGCTGAGTTGGATTAGGGGCATCTCCATAGACCTGTTTAGGGTCAAAGGTTTTAGCAGCTTCGGTGAAGGTCAAGGCAATGGGAGAGGAGCTATCCACTGCTTCTGTCCCTACGGGAATTTGACGATAAAAACAGGATCGATAGCCCACATGGCAACTGGCTCCAGAACCCGCAACAGTCACCCGCATCCATAGGCAGTCTTGATCATCATCAATCAGTAACTGCTGGACGTATTGAACTAAGCCACTGGTCGCCCCTTTGTGCCAGAGGGTCTGGCGACTGCGGCTGTAGTAATGGGCCTCTCCCGTTTCAATCGTTTTCATCAGTGCAGTCTGATTCATATAGGCATGCATGAGCAGTTCACCCGTCTGGGCATCTGTGGTCACCACAGGAATTAAACCGTCTGCATCAAATTTGGGGGAAAGCAGCGTTCCTTCTTCAACTTCTTCGACAGAGGTACGTTGAGCAAATAGGAGAGTCATAATAGGCCTCAGAGAAAAGGATGGGTAAAGCAGTAAGCATCTTTAAGACATTTTTTCCGGCATGCTTGAAGAGTGGTGATCAACGATTAGCAAGCGATCGCCCATTTTGCGATAGACAAAGGTAAATCTCGCCATCAGATCGGACGGTTGGCCTTCTTTGACCACTGCAAAGGCATAGAGACCAGAATTAACAGCCAGATCACAAAAAACCTGGATATTTTGCTCCACGATCCGACCATTCGGCTTAAGGGCCAGAAAGCCTTGGAAGTAATCTTCAATTTCAGCAGGGGTATGTCGGACGCGATTGGACACCGTGGGCACCAGAATGGCATCAGGGGCATAGGTTTTGACCACTTCACTCGGTCGTCCCGTTTTCAGAGACTGATCCCACTGCTCAAACAAATCAGCAATTTCCGATGGGGCCACGGTTGGGCAGCCAGTTTCAGCTAAAACAGGTGTACAAAAAAGACTCAATAGTACACAGCAGCCCAGTAGCATTCCGATCGCATTCTTGATTCTGAGAAATGTTCTCTGCTGGGGATGATCTGAGCTGCAGGGCTGATAGGCAACGTTCATCATTTTTCCTACTCTAAATGTGTTGTTTGGCATCAATGGCGGCCTGCATTTTTTCGCACAGTTCGGGGAGCTTCAATAGCTCCTGCTCTTCTGAATGCCGAGTTCGAATATTGAGGGCCTGGGCTTCGACTTCTTTTTGACCCACCACGGCGACCACCGGAATTTTTTCCAGGGCTGATTGGCGAATTTGTTTTCCTAAACGCTCTCCCGTCTGATCGATTTCAGCCCGAAACCCCTGCTGCTGAAGCTGCGCTAAGACTTCAAGGGCATAGGGACGTTGGGCATCACTGACGACGAGTAGCCGAATTTGTACAGGAGCTAGCCATAGGGGGAAATCTCCCGCATAATTCTCGATTAAAATGCCAAAGAATCGTTCTAAAGACCCGAAAATGGCCCGATGAATCATAATCGGGCGCTGCCGCGTTCCGTCTGCGGCGACATATTCCATCTTGAAGCGCTCGGGTAAGTTAAAGTCCACCTGAATCGTGGAGCATTGCCACAGCCGCCCGATCGCATCCCGTATCTTTAGATCGATCTTCGGTCCATAAAAGGCACCCCCGCCTTCATCCGTCAGGTAATCCCAGCCTTTACGCTCTAGGGCTGTACGCAAGGCCTGAGTAGCCAAGTCCCAAATATCATCACTGCCCACCGATTTATCAGGCCGGGTTGAGAGATTAACCTCATAATCCCGAAAGCCAAAGTCCGATAAAACCGTTTCGGTGAGATCCAGAACCGCCAAAATCTCGTCGGCCACCTGATCCGGTAGACAAAAAATATGGGCATCGTCTTGGGTAAAGCCTCGGACCCGCATCAGTCCATGTAGGGTCCCAGAGCGTTCGTACCGATAGACCGTCCCCAACTCCGCCCACCGCAGGGGAAACTCTCGGTAGGAATGGAGATCGTGCTGATAGGTGAGCACATGAAAAGGACAGTTCATGGGTTTGATCTGATAGGCCTGGGTCTCCACTTCCATTTGATCAAACATGCTGTCCCGGTAGAAGTCGAAATGACCCGAGGTCTTCCACAGATCTAGATTGGCCATATGGGGGGTATAGAGCAACTCATATCCCCCCTGTGTATGCGCTTGTCGCCAGTAGGTTTCAATGACCTGGCGAATTCGAGCCCCTCGGGGATGCCAAAAGACCAGTCCTCCGCCAGCGTTGTCTTCAATACTAAAAAGCTTCAGATTTTTGCCCAACAGGCGATGGTCTCGACGCTGGGCTTCTTCTTTTTGGTGCAGGTAAGCTTTTAACTGCTTCGGTGTTTCCCAGGCGGTTCCATAAATCCGCTGCAGCTGCGCTTGGGTTTCATCGCCACGCCAGTAGGCTCCGGCGACGCTTTCAAGCATAAAGGCCTTAGAGTGCAGTTCCCCCGTACTGTTGAGATGGGGACCTGAGCACAGATCCCACCAAAATTCATTGGGGGCCACTGGTAGAGGCTCAATTAGTGAGGCTTCCGCCTCGGGATGCTGGGTCCGTCCGGTATCAGGACTGCCAATAAAATAGCGGGTAATGGTTTCCCCCGCCGGAATCTGGGCCAATATTTCTAATTTGTAGGGTTCTTGCAACTGTTCCAGTTCGGCCTGCATCTGATCGCGATCCACTTGTTCGCGGATGATCGGCAAATTGGCTTTGATAATCCGCCGCATCTGAGTTGCGATCGCATCTAAATCCTCTGGCGTAAATGCCTGGGCACGGTCAAAGTCATAGTAGAAACCGTTCTCAGTCGTTGGACCAATCGTCACCTTCGTCTCAGGAAACAGATGCTGCACCGCCATGGCCATCACATGGGCGCAGGTGTGGCGGAGTCGCTGCAATTTTTCGGTGGAATTGGGCGCTGACAGGGTCGAAGAAGCAGTAGACATGGAGGCTTGAAGGGAAGGGTGAAGGGTTGCTTAAGCATATGATAATGATTATCATTATATCTGTATAATGCCAGTTTGCTTTTAGAGCCGACTGGATCTTGAAGTGTCCCCTTATCCCTTTCCACGTTAGGAGTTTCTATGACCGTGCCTTCCATCCCTTCATTTGTTCCTGAGACGATTACCACTGAAGCTCAGCCCATCGTCTCGGAGGCCGAAATGGAGGCCGCCGTCCGTACGTTATTGCTGGGTATGGGTGAAGATCCTGATCGAGAAGGTCTGCGAGATACCCCTAAGCGAGTGGTTAAATCTTTAAAATTTCTGTCTTCGGGTTATCAGCAATCCCTGGATGAATTGCTGAATGGGGCCGTCTTTTCTGAAGACCTGGATGAAATGGTCCTAGTGCGCGATATTGATCTCTTTAGTTCCTGCGAACATCACATTTTGCCTATCATTGGTAAAGCCCATGTAGCCTATATTCCCAACGGCAAAGTGATTGGCCTGTCGAAAATCGCCCGCATCTGTGAAATGTATGCTCGGCGGCTTCAGGTACAAGAACGGTTAACCGCCCAAATTGCGGATGCCTTGCAGGGCCTCCTAAAGCCCCAAGGGGTGGCTGTGGTGGTAGAAGCCAGTCATATGTGTATGGTGATGCGAGGGGTGCAAAAACCCGGATCTTGGACCTCCACCAGCGCCATGCGAGGCGTCTTTTCTAGCGATGCCCGCACTCGCCAAGAGTTCTTTAACCTGATCGCCCACGCACCAGCTATTCGCTAGTACCCACAGCTTGGACCGAACAGCACTATGCTTCCTGTCCCTGGACTCTTTGAATATCGGTTGCCCGTCACCCTGATCACAGGCTTTTTGGGGAGTGGTAAAACCACTCTCTTAAACCATTTAATGCGCCATTTGGGGGATCGACGTGCGGCAGTGTTTGTCAATGAATTTGGAGCTATTGACATTGATAGCCAAATTCTGGTGACCGTGGATGAAGATCTGGTGACCTTGTCTAACGGCTGCATCTGCTGCCAGATCAAGGATGATTTTCTGATGGCCTTCCGACGGGTCTTGGCCTATAACCAAATGCAAACGTCCGCCGGGAAACGGGGGCTAGATGCCATTTTTTTGGAAACCTCCGGGATGGCCGATCCCTATCCGCTGATGCTCACCTTTAGAGCGACTGAACTCTGGAGCCTGACCCGTTTGGATGCAATCTTGACCGTTGTGGATGCTGAGACCTTTACGGCTGAACATTTCCAAAGTCAGACGGCCCTTGCTCAAATTCAACATGGTGACATCATCCTGTTGAATAAAACTGATCTAGTCGATCAAGAGCAGCTTAAGTCTGTAGAGACTGAGATTCGGCACCTAAAGCCCCAGGCCAGGATACTGCCGATGACCTATGGCCAAGTGCCCCTTTCCAGCGTTTTAGATGTGGATCTCTATTCCGAGGATATGGAAACAGGCTCACCCTCAGGAGTCCAGCATCTGCAGAATGACGGGTTTGTCGCTGTCCCCTTTGAAAGCGATCGCCCCTTTAGCTTAAGAAAATTCCAGAAATTTCTGGACTATCAGCTCCCCTCAGAAGTCTTTCGAGCGAAAGGGGTTCTCTGGTTTGACGAAAGTCCCCACAGACATCTATTTCAACTCAGTGGTAAACGGAGCCAGCTTCAGGACGAAGCTTGGCATGATCCCCCCAGAAACCAACTGGTGTGCATTGGCCGTAACCTAGATGAAAAACAATTACAATATCAGCTCCATCAGTGTCTTGCCCCATGAGTAGTCCTTCTGTTATTGCCGTCGCTGGCCCCTTTGGCAGCGGTAAAACCACCTGGATTAACCAGTTTTTAAAGAATGAAACGGCTCTCTCCTATTATTTCTATCCGGGACTAGACCGAAGCCCCGTTGACCTGATTCGAATTGGCTATTGTTTCCCTTGGGTTCAGGTCATGTCTGATCTGCAAGCGCCCCAGGTGTTCTCCTCTCTGCCCGACGGAGCAGTCATTTATCTAGAGCTAGACTTTCTTGAGCCCATAGAACCTCTTCTACCGAAGGCACTTCCCTGTCATCACGTGGCTGTCTTGCCGCCTGATCTGCAAGAGTCTGCCTGGCACGAATGGGCAGATGAGATTGTGACCGGGAACGATATTGCGATTCCAAATGCAACCCAGCCACCGGAGCGATGGCACGCCCCCTTACAGGGGCAAGTCTTTGATCCTGCCAGCTTAGAGGTGGTACTGACGGAACTAATAGAGGGGGCCTATGGTGAGGTGCATCGCATCAAAGGTATCTTTGAGATGCCCGATGGCCAAGCCCTTTACATTGATTTTGTGGCCGGGCTGGAGGGAGTTGAATATACCGAACTCAATATTCCCCGTTGGCTAGAAGGACGCCCCGATCGCTGGAGTGGGATTGAAGTCATAGGCAACAACCTCCAGCCCAAAATCATCTCCGAAACCCTCTTGGATGGAGGCCTTACTGATCAAATCATTGCCTATTATCAACAGCAATACCAAGCCTTAAGCCCTGTATAAAAGGTTCAGCATGAAACTTGCGGTAATTTCCTGTATTCATGGCAATTATGAGGCCCTGAATACCGTGCTCTCTGATATTGATCACCATCAAGCCGACCAAATTTACTGTCTGGGTGATTTAGTCGGTTACGGTCCCTACCCCAATGCCGTGGTGGAGATGATTCGTTCCCTCGATATTCCCACCTGCCAGGGCTGCTGGGATGAAGATGTGGTCGAAGGTCTGAATGCCTGTGAATGTAGCTATCCTTCCCTGATCGCAGAGAAGCGGGGAAGGCAAGCCCATGAATGGACCAACCAAGTCATCCATCCAGAGGTGAGGGACTATCTGGCCCAACTGCCCCTGACCCTACAGACTGAGAACCTAGCCTTTGTCCACGGGAGTCCCAACAGTCAGCATGAATATTTACTGCCCAGCATGGATGGATTTGCGGCCCTAGAGCGGGTGGTCTCCACCGACGCAGATGTCTTGTTCTGTGGCCATACCCATGTTCCCTATGTGCGGGAGCTAGAGGATGGCAAGCTCTCCGTGCGCGTTCACCAACCGGGACAAGACGACCAGCAGCATCAGTTCACGGCGTCTTTGAAGCGAATTATCAATGCCGGATCCGTGGGAGAACCCCGCCATGGACGTCCCAATGCCACCTACGTTCTCTATGACACGGATACGGCCCAGGTCACCCTTCAGGAGGTGCCCTATGACTATGAGAAGACCTGTGCAGCCATTATTGACAAGGGTTTGCCGCCCATTTTTGCCTGGCGCTTAGCGCGGGGGATGGAGTTTGCCGAACGAGCCGACGATCCTAGTCATGTATGTCAGCGGTAGCTGGCCCCAATTCAGGAGGTAGAAAATGGAACAGTGGGCAATTTTAAGTGGGATAGAAGGTAATCTCGGCGCCTATGAGGCGGTACTGGCAGATATCCGTCGACAGCGCTTTCCGGTGTCGGATGTATATGTTTTAGGCGATTTTGTGGGCTTCAAGGGAGATAACGAGGCCGTAATCCGACGACTTCAGTCTCCGGGTGCTGGGGAATTAGAGCCCCAAATTTGTATCGGTTGGTGGGAAGAGCAGTGCTTTAATTTATACGGGTTGGGCAGCTTACCCGATGCCCCAGAGCTGGTAGACCAAGAGGGGGCCGATGCAGTTCAGCGTCTCTGGGAATCGGTCTCCCGGCAGTCCGTACAGTGGATGCGATCGCTCCACTTTGGATTTCACGAATTAGACTGCCTGCTGATACATGGCAGTACAGTGGGTTATGCAGATGAACTCACACCGGATACACCGGCGATGCAATTGTGCGATCGCTTAATTAGAGCCGATGCCAATCACCTCTTCTGTGGCCGCTCAGGACTCGCGTTTGAATGTTGGATTGAGCCAGAGGATCTACGCTCCACGGTCATGACCCTAGAGGGCACGCAGACGACCCCAGCCCAAAAATACACATCTCGACGCATCATCGGTGTAGGCAACGTTGGACGCCAGCCTGGACAGGCAACCTATACTCTTTATAATCCTGCCAACAATCAAATCACCTTTAAAACCGTGAAATACAGTAAGGCCAAAGGCTTTGCTGTTCAGCACTCCTAGAGGTGTTTTGGGCAATTGATGCATATGCGATCGATCGCTTATTGCTTTGAAGGCTCACTCCCTAAGGCAACCACTTCTTTATTGAGTTGCTCCCCTACTTCATCCTCAGCCACATCCAAGTCGTAATCCATTTGCAATCCCAACCAAAATCGTGGCGACATATTGAAATAACGAGCTAAACGAAGGGCTGTATCCGCTGTAATACGTCGCTTTCCATGAACAATTTCGTTAATCCGTCGTGCAGGAACTCGAAGTGCCAAAGCCATCTGATTTTGACTAAGATTCATTGGCTTTAGAAACTCTTCTAAAAGTACCTCACCAGGATGTACTGGCATCAGCTTCTCTTCATTCATACTTCCACCTCAATGATAATCAACGATCTCTACGTCTAAAGCATCACCGTCTTGCCACAAAAAGCAAATTCGCCATTGATCATTAATCCGAATGCTGTGCTGACCTTTTCTATCACCAACAAGGCGCTCCAATCGATTAGCCGGTGGGACGCGAAGATCTTGAAGGGTTTCTGCTCGATTTAGCATCCGCAGTTTCCGCAATGCCACTTGCTGAATGTCCGAGGGTAATTTGCGAGAACGCTGACGCTCAAAGACTTTCTGAGTCTCTTTATCTTTAAAGGTTCGGATCATCCACTAATGGTGCTGTGCTGTGTATCCATTCTATAACGCATCACGTTAAACGGTCAGGGATATATTACTGGACTACACGAGATTAAGTTTTCAGTATTTGTGGGAGGCCCAATTGGTTGCAGTCACAGGCACGAGTAGAGATAAAAATGATTACGCCGCAGTATTGGCCGAGAATCTGAGTGCATCGCTTAATTCGAGCCGATGCCAACCATCTCTTCTGTGGCCGCTCAGGACTAGCCTTTGAATGTTGGATTGAGCCAGGGGATCTACGCTCTACGGTCATGACCCTAGATGGCACTCAGTCGACCCCACCACAAAATTACACGCCTCGACGCATCATCGGTGTGGGCAATGTTGGACGCCAGCCCGGACAGGCAACCTATACCCTTTATAATCCCGCCAGCAATCAAATCACCTTCAAGACCGTGACATACAAACAGGCCAAAGGCTTTGCCTTGCAGCACTCAATTGGTGTCAATCAAGTAAGCCACTAGCACCAACCTTCACGGGTACTCGCTAAGTAGTCGTCAATGGCTTGCTTGGGCTAGTGGGTAACTCCGAAAAATAGTTGTGGATTAAAAGGGGCAGCAGACTGTTGTATTTCCTCGACTTCAACATCATTTTCCTGCGCCAGTTGCGCTAACACCAACTGAACTAACCGGAACTTGTCAGCATGGGATAAGGCTGAGATCGAGGGTAATAATTCTGCTATTGATGTTGACATGGTAATTGATCCCTAAATGCAGACTTCTTCAAGTTCATTGGGCTGCTCAAAGTTTGATTGAGCTTTTGTAATGTCCTTGGCAGCATTCAAATCTATTTTTCGAAGTGCCCAGTTAACGTTAGAGCTATCCGTCATCTCTATAACTTTCAGAGGAAAAATCCTTAAAAGAATAATTTGCATATTTGTTATAGTTTTTAAATGGAAAACTAGCGGGACCTACTATTAGTTTATTATAAATAATTTCCCTAGTTCTCTTCTCAAGCTTAATGTATTTCTTGAGACTTTTAGGCTTATAGCCATGATGGATTTTTTCGTAGTGAGTATCTCTAAATAAAACCCATTCATGTGGATGTGTATCATATTTACAGATGAGCACTATGAATAACTCATCATATCCACCACAAATCCAAGATGAATGCATGAAATCATTCCATTTTCTCCCAATTACTAAGCTAAATGATATGCCTTTAGAAAACTGGTAACAATAAATATAAACATTAAGATCTTGAAAGATGCCCCATTTAGCCTGTGGATCTCTATGTACTAGAAAAGGTAGGAAATTACACTGATATTTTTGAGATTTCGACATCTTTCATAATTAGGCAAAAAATTTTATCAACTAAGAATGTTCATGGATAGACGGACATCTAACTAAAATTATACGGATGGCGGCTGATAACTCCGGCTGGAGAGTTATTATCCGCCAACTACCATATGAATCCGAGATAAGGGCATTATCAAGCAAGAGGTAAGATAACTCCGAGGTGCCCCTCAACACTTGGAGACATGGGTGCGACAGCAAAAATGGGGGGTATGGATTTTGCGATCGCGCGTATCCCGAGGTTGGGGGAGTTGACTTTGAAAACTTCTGAAAGCCTTCACCCCTAACTGCTAAATATGCTAGTTTGCGATGGCCGAAGGCCGGTTGGAGACCATCGCAAACTAGCAACATCCCACTCCCACTGATAAGAACATTCTGGCCGTGTATGCCAAACGTCCGATGCAGCCAGTTTATATATCATCAGGCCCAAGCCCAGTTTTCTTTGAAATCCGCGCTAGCATACGAGGCCCAATTTCTTCCCTGTCATGGAAAGCAAATACGAAATCTGGCCAGCCATCACGGGACAAGATGCAGTGCGAGCCAGACTGCCGTTTCACCATCCAGCCAATTTTGAGTAGCGCTGCTAAAACCCGCTTGGACTTGGTACTTCCCCACTTGCTCATGCAGCATTAAATGTAACGCTGACCAATTCAGGTTGAGTTTCACCATTCTCAATGCGTTCTGCAAGCACTCGTAGGGCTAGAGCTTGTACTTTGGTTCTAGCTTCCTCTTGTGTTTGGCCATAGAGCATGACCCCAGATAGTTCTGGAATCTCTGCAATCCAGCGTCCATCTTCTTCTTGCTCCAGTTCAATTTTTAAAATCATGGCTATAACTACTGTTTCTACTCTACGACCCCAACTATGGTAGCCAGTGCAGCTTTTATGAAGGCTAACGGCACTCAGTCAAGGGCGCAAGCATTAATTTCAAAGAGTCAAATCATAAGCGTGATTCGATCGTACCGCTGCACTGGTTAGTTAGCTTGATGCATTCTAAAATTATGGCTTGCTTTCTGGACGCCAACCACAATTAGCACAGAATGAGGCTTTTGGTGTGCGCAATAGGTGACCACAACTGGGACATTCTTCCCCCCAATCACACAAGCGGTGATGGTAAATAACATCAAAGTGGAAACCTGGCAAACCTGTCATTAATTCAAAGATTTGAGTTGCCTGGGAATAACAATTTCTCTTTGCAGTCGTCAAATCACAATTATGAGCAATGCGATAGTCGATTAGTTCTTGCTTGGCGAGAGGAAGTAAAGGTTCTATTTGCTGCCATTCCTGCTCATCCAGAAATGGCATTTCTCGCTCACATTTCCAGCAATAATAGCTCTTCATGGATGAAGTGATCTAACTACAATTAGATACATAGCGGCTGATAACTCCGACTTTGGAGTATTATCTGCCAAGTACCGTATAAATCTGAAATTAGGTCTTACTGTGGAGCTTGACAAATCCGCTAATAGATAGCGAAGTAACACAATGTCAGGCTTAGAGTAGCTGGGCATACACATCATCCTCAGTGTTATCCCACACAGCATCTAATGACGTTTGACTTGCTGCTGGTAGCCAAAAACCAGTTTCATCATCAGGCAGCAGCGTAACTAGCACCTTGGTTCCTTCGGGAAGCTCTGCTGATTCCAGAAGTTCAATTTTTCCTTGGCGAATCGTAGCCCAAAGTGTTTGCAGCATATCTCTTTGTAAAGAATAACTAGTCTTACTTTGATTTGATGCCTCAATCACTGATTTTGGCGAGCACTCTACAGAGCCGAGATTTCCGATACATACTTTCAGGAACCTCCAACTTCAATCACTTCACCTAACGTAATCGTATTCAACGCGTCACGAGTATCTGGTACCAGAGGAAGTAAGTCAGAAAGCTTGTTGCTGGTTGCTACAAGAACAACGACTGCCACTCCAGCTTGTACCAAATTCTGCTGATAACGCAAATTTTGATCTGTAGTGAGGAGAACCGTGAAGCCCTCTTGTCTCATAAGCTGCAGCAATTCACCATTCTTTTTCCCTGACCATCCCATCTCAACAACTGTGCGTATATCGTAATCGGCGAACTCACGCTTCAAAGGGCGCGGGGCACACTCATCAAGCAGGATTCGCATAGGCCATCAACATTTCCTTTGCTAATTCAAGGGCTGCAATCGCCTGTTGTCGATTAACGCTAGGAAAATGGTCTAGAAAAATTTCTAGTGAATCGCCTGCTTCGAGATAATCAAGTAAATTCTTTATGGGTACGCGTGTCCCCACAAAAACAGGAGTTCCTCCCAAAATATCGGGGTCGCTATGAACAATATGTGATGTTAAGGGCATAACCAATATAGTCGCCAGCACTTAGAACCATTATATCTTGGTGCCTCTTAGACATAACTAAAATTCCATGGACTTAGACTGCGCCTCAACTTGTAGACGTCTTGGAGGCATGGGGTCGAGAGCAGAAATGGGGGGTATGGATTTTGCGATCGCGCGTATCCCAAGGTTAGGGGAGTTGACTTTGAAAACCTCTGAAAGCCCTCACCCCCAACTGTTAAATACGCCCTTTTGAGATCGCAAAACCGCTATCTCACAAATTACTCACCCTGCATAAGGTATCGATATAGTTCCACCGCTTGATGTGGTCAATGATAATGATTATCATTTTTAAAAGCCCCCCTTTACTCTATATGCCCTGATGTCTATGGTGATGCCTGATCTTTCCCCCACCCTCGCCACAAGTGCGCGGCGCTTTGAATAGCTCTCTACTCCCAAGCGACGGTAAGACTATCTGCTGCAGTGATTCGTTCTTCAGCTTATTCATCCAGAGCCAACTCACCTCAACCGGAGTTCACTCATGATTCAACTTCCCACTCAACAAGCCTCACCCCAAACCGATCTGAAACTTCCCAAACGAGGGTTGCCCGTGACAATCATTACGGGCTTTCTCGGCAGCGGTAAGACCACACTGCTCAATCATATTCTCCAAGACTGCCAGGATCTAAAAGTCGCGGTGTTGGTCAATGAGTTTGGTGATATCGATATTGATAGCCAGCTCTTGGTTTCTGTTGAGGAAGATATGGTGCAGCTTAGCAATGGCTGTATCTGCTGCACCATCAACGACGACTTGGTGGAAGCGGTCTACAGCATTTTAGAGCGGAACGAGAAGGTGGATCACTTGGTGATCGAAACAACGGGAATAGCCGATCCATTGCCCATAGCACTCACGTTTGCGATGCCGCCCCTGCGGAATTTAACCCAACTAGATTCCATCGTCACCCTAGTGGATGCAGAAGCCTTCTCCCCCCAGCATTTTGAGAGTGAAGCCGCCCTTAACCAAGTGTCCTATGCTGACATTATTGTGCTCAATAAAACGGACTTAGCTGCCCCTCAACAGGTCGATACCTTGGAGGCATGGGTTCGAGAGCAGAAAGGAGAGGCACGGATTTTGCGATGGTCTCTGACCGGCCTTCGGCCATCGCAAAACAGCAACATCCCCCTGCCATTGATTTTAGATACGAATCTCTTTCAGCCAGAGCACTATACCGCAGAAGCAAAAGCAATGGCTGAGACGACGCATGATCACCATGACCCTCACTGCCACGACCACCACCATCACTCCAACCACCTCGTCAATGATGGGTTGGTCTCGATGGCGTTTGAGAGCGATCAACCATTTGATTTGGACAAATTCCAAGATTGGCTCGCCGATGACCTTTCAGAAAATGTCTTTCGAGCTAAGGGATTCCTATGGTTTGGCACCATTACCCCCCGCTATATCTTCCAGCTCAGCGGCAAACGCTACACCTTAGACGCGGACAAGTGGCCTGCAACCCCCAAGACACAGCTCGTCCTGATTGGTCGCGAGTTAGATACCCCAAAACTACAGCATCAGCTTCGAGACTGTTTAACCTCTTAGCCGATCTCATCCACATCAATGACCCACAGAAAGTCTCAACTAGATCTCCCAGTTACTTCTGGGGGATCTGAGGCTCTAACCCACTGCAGCAGCCTATACAGGTGCTATAGCATCGTTAGAACCTAAGAATGAAAAAGCTCTCAGTACCGAGATATTCCCACGAAAGAAAAAGATTTTCTGAAGCCTCTGCTTAGTCCAATTTCCTAAGATATGATAACGATTATCATTCTTCTCAATCCCTATGGTCATTTCCCAACCTAAGCCCCAAGAATCTGAGGTCAATCCGTCCGTTAGCACCCCTGCTATCCGCCATCGACCTCGGCGGTTACGACGCACTGACGCCTTGCGGCGATTGGTGCGGGAAACTCAGCTAACCCTCGATGATCTGATCTATCCCGTGTTTATGCGAGAGGGGACGGAGATTGAGGAGGCCATTCCATCCATGCCAGGGATTTATCGCTACTCCCTGGACGTATTGCTCAAGGAATTGGCAGTCGTGACACGACTAGGGATTAAAGCCATTGCCCTGTTTCCCCTTATCCCTCCTAAGCAAAAAGATAATGCGGGCACCGAAAGTTATAACCCCGAGGGTTTAGTGCCTCGCACCGTTAAAGCGATCAAGGCGGAATTTCCTGAACTGCTGGTGATGACGGATGTGGCCCTAGACCCCTACAGCAGCGCAGGCCATGACGGGATTGTGGAAGACGGCGTCATTCTCAATGATGAAACCGTAGACGTGTTAGTGAAGCAGGCCCTATGTCAGGCCGAAGCAGGCGCTGATTTTGTCTGCCCTTCAGACATGATGGATGGTCGGGTGGGCGCCATGCGCCAAGCCTTGGATGCTGCTGGGTGGACCCAAGTGGGAATTCTCGCCTATTCCGCCAAATATGCCTCCGCCTACTATGGTCCCTTTCGCGATGCTCTGGACTCTGCCCCCCAGTTTGGGGATAAGAAAACCTATCAAATGGATCCTGCTAATACCCGCGAAGCCCTGAAGGAAGTGGCTTTAGACGTGAGTGAGGGTGCAGATCTAGTGATGGTGAAACCCGCCCTCGCCTACCTGGATATTATTAGCCGGATTAAGCAAGCCACCACCCTGCCTGTGGTCGCCTACAACGTCAGCGGTGAGTACGCCATGATTAAAGCCGCTGCTGAACGAGGCTGGATTGATGAACCGTCCGTGGTGCTGGAAACGTTGACCAGCATGAAACGGGCGGGAGCCGATTTAATTTTGACCTATTTTGCCAAGCAGGTTGCACTGACCTGGCTTCCATAATTGCCCTGCGTTTGCCCTTTTCTCAACCATTAGGAATGTTGCCATGACCCCTCATCCTTCTCGTCCCTCTCGACTGCAAAAATATCAACTCTCCATTGCTTTGCTGTCGGCACTGGCCCTGGGTAGCTGTGCCTCGTCTCCCTCGAGGGACCCCAGTTCTACTCAAGGGGGCTCGAAGCTCCACGTGATCACGACCTTTGTACCGATCACCAACTTTACGAAAGCGGTAGCAGGCGATCGCGCCCAGATCACGCAATTGATGCCCGACAATGTTGGTCCCCATGACTACCAGGCCAAACCCGAGGATATCCAGAGCCTGGCCAAGGCCGATGTTTTAGTCATAAACGGTCTAGAAATGGAAGCCTTTCTAGAGGACATGATCAAAAATGCAGACAATAGCGAGTTAGCCATGGTTGACTCCAGTGAAGGCATTGCCGTTATCCCCAACGAAGAAGAGCATGAAGAGCACGGGGATGAGCATAAAGGCGAAAAGGACGAGCATGACCACGAAGACCATAAAGACGAGGGCCATGCTGAAGGCAAAGACCATGATCATGACGAGGACCATGCTGAAGGTGAAGACCATAAAGACGACGACCATGCTGAAGGCAAGGATCATGACGAGGAGAAAGACCATGCCAAAGGCGGCCATGACCATGACCATGGTGAAAATAATCCCCATATTTGGCTAGATCCGAAGCGAGCCATTCAGCAGGTTGAAAATATTCGGGATGGTTTGATTAAAGCGGACCCGGACGGAAAGTCTACCTATGAAGCCAATGCCGCTGCCTACATCGATGAGTTGAAAAAACTCGATACGGAATTTACCGAGCAACTCAAGCCTTTTGCCGGTAAAACCTTCGTCACCTATCATGATTTTGCGGACTACTTTGCCCGTAGCTATGACTTAAAGGTGGAGTATCTAGTGGGCATTCCCGACGAGAATGCCTCCCCTGAAGATGTCAAGCGGGTGATTAATGCAGCGAAATCCTCGAACTTAAAGACCCTATTGTCTGAGCCCCAGGCTGCAGGCAACCCGTTTACAGCCCTGGCCCAGGATTTAAAGGTTCAGGTGGGCACGTTTGATCCCTTAGAAACGGGCGGAACGGATGCCCTTGAGGCAGATTATTACTTGACGACCATGCGAGACAATCTTAAAAATCTGACCACCGCTTTTGGCAGTCAGCCTCAGTCTTGGATGCCAGCACAGCCCAAACAAAAGACTATCGCGACCTTACCCCAGTGGGTTCAGGTGAAATTCTAGGAGGTTCAAACTTGCAAGAGGCCATTCTAAGGGTTTCAGGACTAACGGTTGTTCGCGACAAACATGTTGCAGTGGAACAAGTGTCGTTTGTCGTGCAGGCAGGGACCAATGTAGCCATCGTTGGCCCCAATGGCGCGGGAAAGAGTAGTCTGATTCAAGCCGTTCTGGGGGTACTGCCGCGTCGGGTGGGCCAAGTGGAGGTGCTCGGTCATCCCCTGAGTCCCCAAGGCCGACTGCCAGGGAAGATTCGGGATGCGATCGCATATCTCCCGCAAAACTTTAATTTCGATCGCCGGATTCCCATGACCGTCGAAGAAGTGGTGGGTTTAGGCTGGCATACCCTCGGTCTCCAATGGCCCTGGACGGGGCACAGAGCAAGACAGATTGCGGTGCATCAAGCCCTAGGCCAGGTGGAAGCGCTCCATCTGAAACGGAAAAGAATTAGCGATCTATCGGGGGGCGAAACCAAGCGGGTCCTACTGGCCTATTGTCTGGTTAGGCCGCGTCGTTTGTTGATATTAGACGAGGCCCCTGCAGGTCTAGATCTGCGGGCAGAAGCAGAATTCTACCAATTGCTAAACCAGCTCAAACAACAGCATGGATGGGCCATTTTGCAAGTCTCTCATGATCTGAATATGGTGCAGCGCCAGTGTGATCATGTCTTGTGTATTAACCGCACTTTGCTTTGTGAGGGAGTTCCTGAAGTGGCTCTCTCTAGGGAAAGCTTGAGTACGGTTTATGGCCCCGAATTTGCCCGCTATCATCATTCCTGTTCGTTGTAGTTCGTCACCCCATTCCATGTCTCTTGCCAGCGAAATCACTCGAATTATCGACCTGTTCCAGTTTCCGTTTATGCAGCGGGCGGTAATCAGCGGCGTCCTCACTGGACTAGCAGGCGGGATGCTCGGCAGCTTCACGATTCTGCGACAACTCTCGTTTTTTAGCGATGCATTGGGGCACTCTACCCTGCTAGGTCTCAGTTTCGGGATACTGTTGGGCTGGAACCCCACGGCAATTGTCCTCCCGTTTGCGGTCTTGTTTGCCTTAGGCGTGACCTATCTGCTGGAACGTACGCGGCTATGGACCGATGCGCTGCTGAATATTGTCTATTCATCTTCCTTGGCCCTCGCGGTTATTGTTCTGAGTTTCACAGGCACCTACAAAGGAGGGATTCACCAACTTTTATTTGGCGATATTTTAGCGGTGCACACGGCTGATTTGTTTATTTGTGGGGGGTTGCTGCTAGCTTGTGCTCTGTATATGGGACTGACGTTTCGGACGCAGATGCTAATCACCCTGAATGAACCCCTTGCAGTTGCACGCGGTGTATCCGTCTCATTCCATCGAACCACTTTTATTGTGCTCCTGGCTCTGGTCGTGGGAATTTCAATCAAAGCTGTTGGGGTACTCTTGATTAGCGCCTTTATCGTAATTCCAGCCTGTGCATCGCGATTACTGTGTCGCCAATTCAAACATCATATCGTCCTCTCAGCCAGCTTAGGGGCAATCAGTGCAGTTGTGGGGATGCTGTTGTCAGCAGGACTGAACCTACCATCCGGTCCAAGCATCGTGATCGCTCAACTTGGGATTTTTGTAGGTGCAATGATTTACCCTCAACTTTATAAAGCCTTTGCTTAGTGCGGTTTCGCTTTCCCGCTGGCCCAGATTGAAGGCACTGGTTCCGCTACATGGGACTCTGAAAGCCTTTTTGATTAAGGGGTTTAGAAATTAAGCCTCAAGAGAGGCTTAGATATCCTGAAATGAGCTATCAAGGGTTTGCGAGTTTTGACGGCCAAATTGTCTTGCATTGTCTCTAGTGGTATATGAGGTTGTATCCCTTTCTCTGTAAGCTTTATAGCTTTCCCACGCAACGGAACCAGTGCCAGATTTTGGGGGCAGGGAACCACTCCTGAATGGTCTGAGTGAATTAAAAACTCCAATAAAGAGTAATAAAACTGATTATCCTGAAGATGGATGCTTTCCCTGGAGACCCCATCAATGACTGCCCAACTCACCACTTCTCCAATTCAGAAATTGGTTGCTGCTCAAAGAACGTATTTTGAGACTGGGCAGACAAAATCCTATGAATTTCGGTTAGCCCAACTCCAAAAGTTGCGGCAAGTGATTATTGAGCGTCAAGATAACATTGTTGCTGCTGCGAAAGCTGATTTAGGACGTCCAGCCTTTGAGGCTTACTTTGAAATTGCGGCCTTAGGAGAAATCAAGGTCGCTATCAAACAGCTCAAGACCTGGATGAAGCCCCAGCGCGTCGCTACGGGAGTCGATGTCTTTCCTGCATCGGCCTGGATTCAACCGGATCCGCTAGGTGTGGTCCTGGTGATTGCTCCCTGGAACTATCCCTTTTCTCTGCTGATTAATCCGTTAGTGGGTGCGATCGCAGCTGGGAACTGCTCGATTCTCAAACCCTCAGAACATGCTCCACATACCGCTCAAGTCGTGTCTAAGCTGATTGGTGATACCTTTCCTGAAAACTATATTGCGGTGGTTGAAGGGGAAGCAGACACCAGCAAACAGTTGTTGGCCGAGAAATTTGACCATATTTTCTTCACCGGAGGCACTGCCATTGGTCGAGAAGTGATGAAGGCAGCGGCGGAAAACCTCACCCCGGTCACCTTAGAACTAGGGGGTAAAAGCCCTTGCATTGTTGATTCAGAGATTCACTTTGAGCATGCAGCAAAGCGGATCATTTGGGGCAAATTTATTAACGCAGGTCAGACCTGTGTAGCCCCTGATTATTTGCTGATTGACCGCACCATCAAAGATGAGTTTGTTACCTATCTCAAGCAAGCCGTTCACAACTTCTATGGTGAAAATCCTGCCAATAGTCCTGACTTTGGTCGACTCATCAACCAGCGTCATTTCAATCGACTGACCCAGTTTCTAGACAATGGTGAAGTGATTGTTGGCGGTCAAACCGATCCAGAAGCCCGCTATATTTCACCGACGTTGATCGATCAGGTCACTTGGGACGATCCAATTATGCAGGAAGAAATCTTCGGTCCCATTTTGCCGATTTTGACTTACAGCACTTTAGATGAAGCGATTGCTCAGGTAAATGCCCGTCCTAAACCCTTGGCTCTTTATTTCTTCTCCAAAAATGAAGACAAACAGCAACAAGTGTTGACCTCAACGTCATCGGGAGGGGCTTGTATCAATGAAACGGTTTTGCATGTCGGGGTCGGTACCTTACCATTTGGAGGAGTCGGTCCTAGTGGTATGGGCAGCTACCATGGCAAAGCCAGTTTTGATACGTTTTCCCATCAAAAAAGTGTTTTAAAACGAGCCTTCTGGCTAGATCTGGGCTGGCGATATGCGCCCTATACGGTCAAAGGCTTAAATCAAGTGAAGCGGATTGTGACGGGTTAGAACGCACATTAACCTCCCCCAGCGTCTCACTGTGTATGAAAAAGCTAAATCCCTCAAACTTAATCAGTGGGTTACTCGCACTCCTCGCGCTTGCCTGGTTTATCACTGGTGTTTATGGAGAGCTGAGGTCAGTCTCATCAACACTCCCTTATCGTCCTGACCAAGTGGGGCAGATGGAACTGGCGGGAAAGGCATCTGCGATTGATGCTCAACGAGTTGAGATTTCTCCCGTTAGCGAAATCCCCTGCATTGCCTATGAATTCCTAGTCAAAAAGTACAACCAAGGCAGTCATCATTCTCACTCCTACCATACCGTTCTCAAAGAACGGCAGGGACTAGAAAATTTAAGTATTCAAACCCCTACCGGTCCAGTACAGATCAAACTCAAAACATTTGATTTGACTCACCCCTACTTTGAAGATCAGCAGTATTTGAATACAGAGTTTGAACAGCCCCACACATTGTTAGCCCTCAAAGAAAGAAATATCGGCACTAGCTTCATTGGCTTAAAAGAGGGAATTAAAGTACAAGAATCGCTGATTCAAGCGGGTGATGACATCATCGTTATTGGGCAGCACAACAGTACTAATGATCCACCTATGTTAGAGGAAGTGATTGTCCGCGATAAGTCCGTAAAACACAGGGTCACAAACTTAAAAATTAGTCTGGGTTCTGGATTGTTTTTGCTTCTACTCATTGGTGGGTTCTTGATTAGAGCGATTGAAGTCCAATAGTTTATACCTCATAAATTTATATTCCAGCGGTTAGGAGGGGAAGCCGCTAGATTGTTACTCTAATCCCCTCCAGCACCAATTGCATTTTGACGGGTAATGGCAAAGGGCCAGCTAATCATCTCTGGGGAATGCCAGAAATTTTTATAAGCCAGCGCCATTTGTTTAGCCGCTCGCTCAAAGGGCATTTGACCCGTCGCCGTTCCTAAACCTGGACAAGCAACACTGCGAATTGGTTTTGCATGGGATTGGTTGTGATGCCAGATCGCTAACAGCATGGCCCACATGGCTTGGTAGACATTATCGGTCGTGGCAATTGACATGGGCACGCGCATTGTTGGCGTATGGGCGAGAAAGGGATGTTGGGGATGCTGAGTCTCGATAATAAATGAGGTGCCTACGGGTTGTTCGCCCCGAAAGTGCTGAAGGATATGGGTTTGGACTCGATCCATGAGATCCAGCCCAAAGAAGCGGGTAATGGCTCCATCGACGCCACCATCCATCAGGCCAAACGAGTTGCCAGCACTCACCATACAGTCATATTGGGAGAGATCCTCAAACCGACCGTTGATGATGTCAACCTGAGATTGCCCTTCAAATTTGAGCTGCCATTGCTCGCAGAGTTCGGGAATAGGATCGACCAGTATAAGTTTTAACTCCGTTGACTGCATATATTGCTCCTGCCGATTTAGCATCTTCTGGGTGGCTTGTAGACTGTGGGGCCAATTTCTTTAGACCACCACTGAATCCAGCCTTCATGGAACTGGAATGTCTCATCAGTGCTACAAAAATCACGAGGAATACTTAACCTAACTCGCATCCAGTTTCCCTTGATTTCTAGCGGTTCTATGCCATAGTCATGACCCGATAAATCCGAATCCAATGCGAAAATGGTGGGACTAGAGGCGATCGGGTTGGGCCTCAGCAGAATAGAAGGAGAAAGCTGTTCGCGCTTGTACAAATACCCTCTGTTGCGGGTCTGTGTCTGATCTACAGGTTGAAACACATTGCGCCAGTACTGCACCATTAAAGAAGGTTGCTGTTGCAAATGATCTGGATTCACCCAAGCTGTTCCATCGAGATCGCCTTCAGGGTGGCCGTATTGAATTTGAAACCACCCCTTGGAAGCTGCTTGCAGAACGATAAAAGCGTAAGTGTCGTTTGATATTTGCACGAGATTGGGCTCAAACTCTGAAAATTGAGCTTTCGAGTCTGATAAATCGACGACCCATTTCCCTGTTAGAACTCCCCACGGTTTACCCTGCGCAGAATCATATAACGGTAAGCAAAGACGATTTAGCCACTCATCTCCAAGATTAAGAACAGCTATATTTCTTGCAGAAGGATCTGATTGTGAGCGACGTTCAACTAAAAAACCGATCCCCCAATTGGGCTGGGCAGGTTTCCGATTGAAGCTTTCTCTATTAGAGATTGGCAATTGACTGCTATCCCATGAACATTGCAGTAAGTCAGTCTCCTCAGCGATGGATCGAGGGAATTGACGCTGCTCTGCTTGCTCATCATCAGAGACAGGAACCGCATTTTGGCTAGGAACCTGTTCACAGGCGATGGAAAGTAGTGCCGTGCCCAGGAATATCCACACGAAACGGTATTCGTAACCGTGTTGTTTCGTTACGGGCTTTAGCATCTATGGATTAGGAGCTGCACTAAGGAAAAGGTTCCTAGATGTCATTGTTTCCACTGAATTACTCTAATTCAGTTTCACCTTCCTCATCAGAGAGATCTTCGGGGGGCACTAGAGCAACTGCCGCAATATAGTCATCTTCATCCAATCGTTGGACTCGGACGCCAGTGGCTGCGCGAGACTGGGACGAAATATCTGTTACCGCTTGTCGAATCACAATGCCTCGGCTCGTGACCAACATCAGCTCGTCTTCAGCATTGACGATGCGCAGGGCAGCCATTTGATCAGGGGTCTTTAGCTTTTTGAATTTAGTCGCAGTGACCCCTTTGCCGGCCCGATTTTGCAGTCTAAATTGGGCCACGGGCACCCGCTTACCAAAGCCATTAGTGGTGATCACTAATACCCAAGGCCCTGGCTGTTCAATGGTTTCGGATTCTTCTTCGTTGGCATCATCTTCAACAACAATATCTGGATCATCCGCCTCCTCCTCTTCTGCATCCGTCGCGTTTCCTAAGGTTGCCACAACGCTGCTGGGTAAAATGTCCATACCGATAAATTCATCGCCTTCTCGCAGACGCATGGCCCGTACTCCCCGGGTAGCTCGTCCCAAAGGCCGTAGCTGTTGATGATCCGCTCGGAAATGGATGGACATGCCTCGGCGAGAGCCAATGACGATACTGTCTTCTGCTCGGGTTAACCGCACCCAGCGCAGCAAATCTCCTTCTTCTAGGGAAATCGCGATTAAGCCATTGGCTCGAATATTGCTGAAAGCCGCTAGGGCAGTTTTCTTGATAAAGCCGCCAGCGGTCATCATCACCAAATATTCGTCTTCGCTAAATTCGCTGACGGGGATAACGGAGGTGATTTTTTCCTCTCGTGGAATGGGTAAGAGCTGCACTAAAGGCACACCCCTAGCCGTACGGGAACTAACGGGAATTTGGTAGGCACGCAGGCAGTATACGACGCCGCGATCGCTAAAAAATAACACGCTGTCATGGTCACAACAGCCAAAGAAATGCTCTACTGCATCATCTTCTTTAATTTTTGCCCCGGCTCGGCCTCGTGTAGCTCGGCTTTGAGCATTAAAAGTATCGACAGGCATCCGCTTGACGTAACCCTGCTCTGTTACCAAAATCACGGCCTGATCGTTGGCAATCAGGTCAATATCGTCTAGATCGGCCAGATTGGCCTCAATTAAAGTGCGGCGGGGACTGGCAAATTTGGCTTTAAGTTCAGTGACTTCTGTTTCGATAATCTCTAGCACCCGTTCGCGACGGGCCAGAATATCTTCAAGATCAGCAATGCGCTCTTGTAGATCTTGGTGTTCTCGCTCGATTTTTTCAGCTTCTAAGGCCGTTAGTCGGCGGAGCTGCATCTGCAGAATGGCATCAGCTTGGGTTTCCGACAGTCCAAATCTGTCCATCAGTTCCTGACGAGCAACGGCAGAATCAGCCGCTTGTCGGATCAGCTGAATGACAGCGTCTAAGTTACCCAGAGCAATCAGCAATCCCTGCAAGAGATGATCGCGCTCTTGGGCTTTACGCAACTGATAACGAGTTCGCCGCAGAACCGCATCTTCCCGGAATTCCAAAAAGACACTGAGGAACTGCTTTAAACTGAGAAGTTGGGGGTCACCGCCCACCAAGGCCAACATGTTGGCCCCAAAATTCGTTTGGATGGGGGTTTGTTTGTAGAGATTGTTAAGAACCACTTGGGGATAAGCATCCCGCTTCAGTTCGATCACAATTCGCATCCCGTCGCGATCGCTCTCATCGCGAATATCCGAAATGCCTTCTAGGCGCTTGTCGTTAACGTTTTCAGCAATTCGTTCAATCAGAGCTGCTTTATTGGTCTGGAACGGCAATTCTGTGATGATAATGGCTTCCCGATCAGGACGCCCGGATTGTTCTAGGGTTTCAATCTCAGCCACTCCACGCATGGTGATGGAGCCACGACCGGTGGTATAGGCTTCACGAATGCCAGCTGTTCCTAAAATCCGGCCCCCTGTAGGGAAATCAGGGCCTGGAATGAGTTTCATCAACTCCAGATCGGTAATCTCAGGATTATGAATGAGGGCCACTAGACCATCAATGACTTCTCCCAGGTTATGGGGAGGAATATTGGTTGCCATCCCCACCGCAATTCCTGAAGATCCGTTGATCAATAGCTGGGGGATGCGAGCAGGCAGGACAAGGGGTTCTTGCTGTGACCCATCAAAGTTATCGCCAAAGTCAACGGTTTCTTGCTCAATATCGGGTAGAAGCGAGTCCGTACTGAGGGCTTGTAAGCGACATTCTGTATATCGCATGGCCGCAGGTGGATCGTTATCAATCGATCCAAAGTTTCCATGGCCATTAATCAGAGGCATACGCATGGAGAAGTCCTGCGCCATGCGCACTAAGGCGTCATATACTGCCGTATCACCATGGGGATGATATTTACCCAATACTTCCCCAACCACACGAGCGCATTTCCGGAAGGGGCGATCAGGGGTTAAACCCAACTCATACATGGCGTATAAGATACGTCGATGCACGGGTTTGAGGCCATCTCTAGCATCTGGCAAGGCCCGACCAACAATGACGCTCATGGCGTATTCCAGGTAGGAGCGCGACATTTCATCCCGTAGATCTGTGAGAATAATGCGGTCCTGCGCTGGATCAGAGGAGAAGGTCATATGGTTTGAAAAACTCCTAAAAAGATGCTTAGTTGAGAAATAGCTTGATCAATAACGACTTACCATTAATATCATTAAAAAATTAAGCTATTTACCCCCAATTACAGCAGTTATTCTATCATGTTTTGATGCTTGACGGCTGCATTTGCAGCGTTGCTAATAGCTCACAAAGCTTGCTCCTAGTCTTGCTTTCAAAGATTGCCACCATAATCAATTCTGACCCGTAAAGTAATTCACTAGAAATCTGTAAATATTAAATGGCCTTGCCTGTAGATTTTGCTAACTACAACGGTTTTTTAAAGTGACGTAGAGTAAGGACATCTTTGCAGAAAAATAATCTTTTTTCAGAATTTGCGGCGGATTATGACCCGTATTGCGTGATGGGCTCTACTCTCGTTATTGATCAGTGATTTTCAGTGTTGCTTCTATGTTCATTAGTGAATGTTGGGCTGATTACAAAATGGGCTTTGAAGCAGCGCATCCGCGAAGAGTTTAGGGCAAGGAGTAAGGCACTTCAAGCTGAAAAGAGGTGGATGATAGAGATTGGGTTTGGAGTTAGTTCTTGGATTAGCTATGCTCTAACTTTGATCACATCCAGAGAATGACCGATACACTGATGAATTTAGGAATTCGCATATGCAAAGTCTGGTTTGATGTTGATCTCCTGGAGTTAAAAATTGAGGTTTCCAACGGAATCTCAGTATTTTCCAATCAAGTTTATGTTCAGCATGAGACCTTGAAGACTTTGATTTCTGATTTGAATGTCTTCAAGACTCAGGTCTATGGGGGGATTCTGGATGTCTGTCTGGGAGCGTTTGGCCCAGAGTATGCTGGCGGAGCATTTGATGCTCGATTTCACTTTCAGAAATTAGGACAGCTCTACATTACTGTCAGGCAGCAGTCTCAGTTTGCAGACTTTCCGCTCCGGCTGGTTGCTGATGAGGCTACAATCCACTTAAAAACCGAACCTGTGCTGTTAGATCATTTCATTGGTGGTCTCACAGCGTTGTATATGGAAAATTCTGCTGAAGCTTATTTGGAGGCTATATCTTGAGGGCTGGTCTTTTCAGAGGCTAACGGATGCTTCACTTCACCCTTGCTTATGTTTGAATATCTTGTCTGGTTGTGGCTATGAGGGATGGTCACGTAAGGATTTCTACAGGGATTGCACCCTTGTTAAGAATACTGCTGGATCTTTGCAAAGCTCTCTACCGCTCGGTCAGAAAAATTTTGATAGTCCTTAAGACTTCAAAAGATATTGATCTCTAAACAGCTGCAGGTTGTAATAGCTTCACGTTGGAAAACTGGATATCGGTAAGAGATGTTTCGCCTTGTTCGTGAGTACGGACAACCTGACGGGTCATCACGTAGTAGCTACCTACGGGTTCATAGGTATCCTCGAATTCCATTTGCCGAATAATCTCATTGGTTTTGGGATTACGGAAAACAGCAGAATAATCAGAAGAAATATAACCTGCTCCAGTCTCTAAGCTTTTTTTGTGATGAATGATGAAAGCCATGCGTCCCATCACCCGGCTAACGAGAGAGATCTGCTTTTCGCGAACGCAGTAATTTGACCCCATTGCATCCCCTTCAACAATAATCTCTTGGGAACCAGAGGAATCGAGTTTTCCGAGGGTAAAGGTGCTAGAGCCGTGAGCTTTGTCGAACGGAGTGTGTTTTCGGTGGGTAATCACATCTCGCATTTGGGTATATAGCGATTCTTGGATTGTTTCGTCTGCGATATCCATAATCTCGACTGTTAGGTCGGAAGCTACGCGGATTTTACCGGTGTGAACTTCATCCCCTTGTCTAAGTTCAACGTCAGCGACATAGCCGGGGAAATCACTATCCCAGGTATAGCGATTCTCATAAGCTGCACGAAATAAATCACGAGCTTGGGTCTGAGCGGCCATTACATGCAGTCTCCTTAACTTGTTTCGCGCGTTAGACTTTTTTCCAGTCTAGACTAATTTTTGGCTCAACCATCGTCATTATGGCATTTGGGGTGGTCATCTCTCTAGGGTCTAAGGGCTCTTTATCTGCATACATCAATTGAGAACCCATGAAAATCTAGAATTTCTGATATTAAAGCTGCAGAAAATCTTGAATAGCGGTGATGATCCGTTGGGACGCTTGTCCATCTCCAAAGGGATTAATGGCTTTGGCCATATCGTTGTAAGCCTCTTCATTCTCTAATAGCAGGCTAGCTTCGGCCAAGATTTTTTGGGTACTGGTGCCGATGAGTTTGGCGGTACCGGCTGTCACGGCTTCAGGTCTTTCGGTGGTTTCTCTTAAGACCAATACAGGTTTACCAAGACTGGGGGCTTCTTCTTGCAGCCCTCCAGAGTCTGTCAGTAACAAATGACATCGCTGAATAGCACCGACTAAATCGGTATAGTCCAGAGGCTCAGTCAAGAAAATGCGAGGATGGTTCCCCAAGATTGCCGTTAAGGGTTCTCTAACGGTTGGGTTGCGGTGGAGCGGCAGAATTAGTGCAGTATCAGGAAATTTGTCTAAAACTTGGAGGAACCCCTGGGCAATTTCCTGTAAGGGGTCGCCCCAGTTTTCTCGGCGATGAACGGTTGCCAGAATGGTTCGATATTGGCTCCAGTCTAAATTGGGAATATTGCAGGAGGGGTGTTTGTCCGCGACGGTCAGTAGGGCATCAATAACGGTGTTGCCAGTGTGGTGAATCGTTCCTGTAACTCCGGAAGCTTTTAAGTTTTCTACAGCTTTAGTAGTAGGTGCAAAGTGGAGTTGGGTGATTTGGGAGATTAAGCGCCGGTTAGCTTCTTCTGGATAAGGGTTGTAGATATTATCGGTGCGTAAGCCTGCTTCAACATGGCCAACAGGAATTTGTTGATAAAAGGCGGCTAGGCCTGCAGCAAAGGCAGTTGTTGTGTCTCCCTGTACTAGAACTGCTTTGGGGTGTAGTTCTTGTAAAAGGGTCTGTAGTCCTTGCAAACTCCGACAAGTGATGTCAGCTAGGGTTTGTTTCGCCTGCATAATGTCTAAGTTATGGTCAGCTTCGATCTCGAAGATCTGCATCACTTGGTCGACCATTTCTTTATGTTGTCCCGTTAATAAGACTTGAGTGGCGAATCGAGCATCAGCCCGAAAGGCTTGAATGACGGGGGCAAGTTTAATGGCTTCTGGACGCGTCCCTAAGACGATACAGATCGGAAGGGGAGAATTTGGCATGCTGACGCTAGAAATGCATAAAGACCATACTACTGAAAAACCCGGTTTAACCGGGCTCAAGCTTTAAGATAACTCATGTTTATCGTAAAAGAGAGGCGCAGTGTAATTGATCACTGCGCCTCTCTTTTGAATTTTTTATTTTTTAGTAGATGTCGAAATTAGTTGCGATCGCAAGTCAACGGACAAGCAGCATAGATAGTGCTACTGATGGGATTGGCCTTGCCATTGAGCCAGCGTAACCAGCGAACTTCATGGGGGTGAATGCCTTTGAAGGTTAGCATTGCAGCACCTACCATAATCGCCAAAGCGTTAGCAGCTAAAATTCCACCTGCTACTAAGGCAACAGCGCTCATCGGTAGCACTGCCTGAAGTGCAACAGCGGCTAATGCTCCGCCAGTAGCCATCAAGACAACGAGTGGAAAACCCACCACGAGCCAACAAACGGTCAATGTGAATGTCCAGATCAAAAAACTCTTAGCAATAAACACAAAGCTATGTTGCTTTAAGTGAGAAGCTTCAGCCAATGTCATTTTTAATTCCTCCCGCCAACCAACAGCGACTAAAAAATATATGTCGTCAAAGTCTTAATTCAAGTTTTTTTAGTATAAAGAATGAAAGTATCAAAATCGGTTGATTGTTCAACATTATTTACATTAGGGCAAAAATGTTAAGACAATATTAATCTCTAATATTCTGAAATCTTACGCTAATCGACATATTTTTAAATCCTTAAAATCCTTTCTGGGTATGGATTTTAGATAAATTTATAGGTTTGAATTAAGACAAGATAAGTTGATGTATGCAGGCTGCTCTGTTGATCCCCATCATTAACTTAGTTTATATATCCCCCTCTTTCTCTCAGGTTTATCCTATGAATTCCTGGTATTACTGGCTTTAAGCAACAAGATTTTTAGCCTTTTGAATCCCGCTCGACGTCTAGGTGCACCCTCAAAGACCGAAAACTCGTGGGAATGGAGGATGTTTATATTTAGGCCGAAAAAAGATAGCGTGAGTATTAATACATGGGTATAAATGACTACTAATCCATCAAGAATTTTTGAATATTATGACTGGTTGTCTAAATGACTATCTTTGATTAGCTAGCGTTATGAATCCTTGGTAACGGGGTAACACGGTTATGTTCCTATACAGAACGTGTGAGAAAGCCACCTCGCTGTCGATCCTGTGTTGGCTGTATGATAATTAGCCACTTTTATACAGAAGAAGGGGAGTTATAGGCGCTGTTTTATGATGATGGAGTCTTCTCTGGCCTCACGATATTCAGTCAGTGATTGAGACGTACGTCTTGGTAATTCCAGGCAAAACGTTAAATTTTTAGCGTTGATGGTGAACACTCTTTAACAAACCATCAGTTGCAAATTAAGTAAGATCGCCCCTTTTGGCTTCATCGTTGAGCACTGAAGAGTATTTAAACCCGTATGTCCATCGCTTGAGATAAGTATTGCTATGACAGATTACCAGCGTCCACCCTTTCCACCCCCACCCGCACCTCTACCAGCAGTTCCCCCTCCTCCTCATCGTGATCAACGCTCGGAAGGAGACGCGATGGAAACCGAAATGATTGCCACCCCTACGAAAGTGGTGCCGACAAAAGTGGTGAGCGCACCTCCCCCTCAAGCACCTGAGGAACCCACTGCTTTTCCTCAAACTCAACCCTATGCTGGATATGGGCAAACTGAGGTTGATAATGGTGAGCCGACTCAATCGACATTACAGATGCGAGGTCGACCTCCGGGAACTGGCGTGACCTTGGAACAATTGGTTCGTGAAGCCTTTGAGAATAACTTTTCGGATATTCACCTAGGCGTGGGTGAAGTCCCTCGCTTTCGAGATCGCGGTCGCCTAGAAATTTCTCGTCACCCTGTTACAGATGACACGACCTTCGAATATTGGTTGGAAGAAATTTTAACGCCTGAAGAAATTCAGCGGTTTCATGCTGATCAGGAATATGATGGTGCCACTCAATACGATGGCATGGCTCGGGTTCGAATCAATATTTTTGTCAGTCTCAAAGGGCCATCCATGGTTATGCGACTGATTCCCTTAAAGATTTTGACCTTAGAAGATCTCAATCTCCCCCTCGTGTTTCAGGATTTATGTCACTACCACAAGGGTTTAATTCTGGTAACGGGACCCACCGGATCGGGTAAATCCACGACGATGGCAGCCATGGTTGATTACATCAACACAGAAATGCCGAAACATATTATCTCCATTGAAGATCCGATTGAATTTGTCCATCAAAGTCGCAAAGCGATGATTCGTCAGCGGGAAGTGGGAATTCACACCAAGAAATTTGATAACGCCCTAAAAGCGTCTTTGCGTGAAGACCCGGATGTCATTCTGATTGGGGAAATGCGAGATCGGGAAACGGTGAATACAGCCCTAAAAGCAGCCCAGACCGGTCACTTGGTGTTTGGAACCCTACACACCAACAGTGCAGTGAAAACGATTGAGAGAATTCTCAACCTGTATAAGCCAGAAGAGCAAGAACCCATGCGGGTCCAGGTGGCTGAATCCTTGGTGGCGGTGATTGCCCAATCTCTGGTACGAACCACCGATGGCAAACGAGCGGCGATTCATGAAATCATGATTAACACCGATGCCATTAAGGACTACATCCTGCGCGGTGATGTGGAAGAAGTCGAGGCGATGATTCCGCAATGTAGTTATGATGGCATGATTACGATGAATCAGTGTCTGCATAATCTCTACGAGGAAGGCCGCATTGATGAAGAAACGGCTCTGGAAATGTCTCCCAAGCCGAATGAAATGGCTCAAATCCTAAGAGGACGTATCTAGCCAGCATTGGAGAGGTTTGTTATAAGGTATCTGATAGGTCTCTGGTCTAATATGGACTGCTTGTGACTACTTTGCGATCGCAGCCTCTCCCCTTTCTATATAAAGGTCTCGCCCTGTTTACACCGGGGGGAGACCTCATTTATTGTGTCGATCCCAGCAAGCAAGGCCATTGGCATTTCCAGCTTTGTCAGGCCTTGCAAACGTTGCTGCATTTGCCAGAACTGCCCCTCTTTCTTGTCCCTTGCTATACGGCAACCTTAGATCGGTGGTTACATCCTCATACCCAACAGCTGCAAATTTCAGCCGAAGCCTATCCTCGTGTGTGGCGGTATCGCAGTTTGCTCAATGTGCTCTTTGGCTTGTCGGCAGAGCATTGGCATATGATATCGACCCCCGTGGAAACCTGTGATGCAGCCGTTCTCAATAGCTATAAACAGCAGTTTCCACAGCTGTGGAAAAATCATAATTTAGTGATTCGGCTAGATCAAGTTTCGATGGGTGCTAGTCCTAACATTGATGCTCTGGATCCTGTACAGATAGATCCAGTTAAACCAATGAATCCTGTGGAGACTTTACAGGTTAGCGCATCGGAGGCGGATGTGTCTCAAGGCTATGTTTTGCGCCTATTTGTCGCTAGTCAGAATACCCGCACGAAAAGTATTTTAGAAAATCTACATCAGCTCCTCGACCAAGTGTTAGATGTCCCCTACACATTGAAAGTGATTGATGTAGTGAAACACCCTGAGCGCGCAGAAGCGGATCAAATTTCAGCGACTCCTACTTTGGTTAAAGTTTGGCCGCAGCCAGTACGACGACTGGTGGGTGATCAATTAGAAACGGATAATGTGTTGCAATTGCTGGATGCTATAGAAACCCGCTAGAAAAACTGAGTTGTGGATGGTGTTTCAAGAAGATTAAATCCCTGAAATCTAGAGATAAGTCATTCCCTACAAATATAGGGATTTTTGAAGAATTCAAATTTGTAGATTTATTGGATTCAAATAGTCTACAAATAGGCTTTATTCGCAATGGGTCTTCTGATACACTGGCTCGGCAGGGATAGGGATTCGCGTAGCTGTGACCTTTGATTGGATCTTTTTTGATTGCTTTAATACCCTCATTGATGATTTTGATCAAACGGGGGAAGAACTAGCACTTCTTCCTGTGTATTCACTGCCTGCCGAAGTCGGTTTATATACGTCTGCAGCTGAATTTCGACAACATTATCATGCGTGGCGAAATCGCCAATGGCAGTCTGAACATCGTGAAATTGAGATGGGCGATCGTTACCAGGCTGTACTAAAAGAAAAAGTACCATCCATGCCTTTAGCAGAGCTGGAAAAAATCACGAGGGAAATGGTTGATCGGTTTCAAGCTTGTTATCAGCAGTCGTTGCGTTTACCAGATGGTGTTAAAGACATGCTGGAATTTTGGCATGGGCGGGTACGGCTGGGTGTGGTTTCCAACTTTTATATTCAAGGTTGGCCCACGGAGCTGCTGGAGAGTTTTGGATTACGGTCTTATTTCGATTTTGTGGTGGATAGTGCAGCCTGTGGTTGGCGTAAACCGGGACCACAGATCTATGAACTGGCCTGCAATGTCGCAAAAGTTCCTCAGGCAGATAGTCACAAGATTTTGTTTGTGGGTGATCATCTCCTGAATGATGTGTTGGCGCCGCAAGAGTTAGGGATGCAGGGTCTCTTTTTTGATCGTTCCCAGGTCCGCCCGACCTATGCGCCATCGACTGAAGGCGTGAACTGTATTACTGAGTGGAATCAATTTCGGGCTGATTTCTGCATAAATTAAGAAAGTTAGATTTGAGTCTAGTTGAAGAATTCTTCTGATTTTGTTAGGTCAGCTTTAGCTTTGTCCGGATGCCCCATATCAAAGTAAATCTCTGCTCGTGATTCATAGGCCCACGCATTGTTTGGATCGATGGAAAGGACTAAGTTTAGGGATCTACAAATAAATAAGGTACCCATCAATTGGGCACAATCTTGATATCCCATTTGGGTAACGCTTCAGAACATAGCCATTGTTGTTTGTAGGCTTCTAGCTCATCTGAGGGCACAGTAATGTTCTTTTCATAGGTGCCCTCAATCAAATGAACCAAAGGCTTCAATCCATTCCAGGTCATATTCGATGCCCACTGGACAGCCGTATCAATGGAGTTGAGGATAGTGCCATTCCAATATTGTTCCAAGGCTGCCCAACATCGCTCAATCGGATTGTATTTGCTGTGATAGGGCGGATAGTAAATCAGATGAACCGATAATCGTGTCATTTGGACAAACTCAACCATACGCTTGATAAATTGTGTGCGGTTACTGCGCACTGCAGAGCCGCCATCAAGGTTAATTTCTAATCCCTCTATCTGAGGATAGTTATCGTGATGTTCGCGCCACCAAGCCTCTAAACAATCAACAATAAAATCAGTAGTTTCAGCAGACTGACCAAAGTAAATTGACAGTTGCCCTGCGAGCACATCGAGAATCCCGAAGGGTACCAAAATAGCGTCCCAATGGTCATCATGGTCATTGGCTTTTGTCGCGTCTAGGGTACGAGCTTTGCCGCCACGAGAGAGGTTGCCAATTTTAACTTTGGCTTTGCTATCAATCGAGATGCGCAATAGGTTGGGGGCCGCATCGGCAGCATAATTGGCTTGAGCGACATTTGCGAAAATCGCATCGGTTTGCGGCAGTTTTTTCAGGGGTTTAACTTTTTGGGTTTTTTAAGCGATAACCCATTCGATTCAATAGATTGCCGATGGTTTGACGGGTTGGTAATGCCTCATCGCTGTAGCCTTTCTCCTCAATCAATGCCTCACGCACGGCCCTGGCACTGATACGGGTGTAGTACAACGTTGATTTGAACTTCGGATCAGCTTGGGCTTCACCATCAACTAAATCCCGAATGTCAGTTGCTAAATGGGGTAGTTTCGTTTCGCTAAGCTGACGACCTCGGGCTTGATAGTTGTCAACGCATCTAATGCCAGTCCGTCGTTCATCAAGGCCCAGTTGAACACTGGTACGTCTCCAACCTAAATGACGCTCAGCTTTGCGGGCAGAGCCGTCCAGGTAGTCTTCAGCCACTTTTGCCATGAATGCTCGCTTGTGTGGGCCTGTCAGTTTCTTGGCGGCATCTCGAAACGTCTCTTTTATAGGGGCATCTAGCATCAGATATCCTCAAAACAATCGGTCAATCATGTATTGACTTGTTTCTTAGATTCGCAGGTACTTTATTTCTTGGCAAGTCCCTTAAGTCTTTAAGTGCTTCTGGGTAACGTTCTTGCTGCTGGTATAGCAGCGCTCTCTTCATTAAAGTGTCAGTATTCTGAGGCTTGATTTTTAAAGCTGTGTTGTAGTCCTGAAGTGCACCATTGTGGTCACCCATATTTTGTTTTGCGTTGCTTCTTCTCATCAAAGCTTCAATATTTTCTGGATTTTGCTTGATTTCTTGCGTGGCTTTAGCAATTTTGGGCAACCACCGTATCTCGTTTCCTTTTTGGTGATCTGCTTTAGCTTGATTGAGGTTTCCCGCTAATTGATGAGCTTGGCTGCGAAGATAGTATGACTCAAAGGTGTCAGGGAATTGATTTATAACCAAGTTTGCATCTGCAATACTGCCCTCTATGTCTTGGAGAGCTAATCTTGCGTACCCTCGCCTCAGATAAGCTGTTGAATCTTGTGGATTGTTCTGAATTTTTTGGGTTTCTGTCTTGATTTCCTGACGCAAAGATGCTTTATTTTGCTGAGATGCATATTGTTTGAAGTTTTCTACAGACCGGCGAAATTGTGCCTCACGTTTCTGAGATTCTGATTTTCCTAGGTCTTGAACAATCGCTTCCAGTTGACGTGGCGAGAATAATGAGTAAATTCCTCCACCAATTCCGACCACTAAACACAAAAGATAAATGATCGATAATCCTATGCGTGATAGCCAAGGTGCAGTCTCAGTCCGTTGCAGTTCAAGGATGCCAGATGCGATCACTTTTTTCTGAGCATAGGAAAGTTCGGGTGCGTCCTTCAATTTGGTAAAAATAAGCTGGGCTGCAGCTGCTTCATCTGGCTCAGGTATCTCTCGTAAGTCTTGCCGTAATTCAGACCTCCAGCGAGCTATCTTAAAACTTGCTGGAATAGATGCTGCAATGACGATACTGAAGATCAACATCAGTGGATTTGATAATCCCAGTAAACAGAGCACTAATGCGCCAAAGCTTTTGTACATGCAACCCAGATAAGGATTGCGTGAAAAGACCAATAAGTCTGCAATTTGACCACCATCTAAGGGATAAATAGGCAAGAGATTAAATAGATTTAAAATAATTAATATAATGCTTGTTTCTTTCCAAATACTTTCATTCCAATTGCTGAAAAAACTGGTAGATTCCTGACCAAAATTACCGACGATCGCGATACCGATTCCTAGAATAAGTCCTGGTAATGGACCTGCTAGAGAAATCCAAAACTTTTCTGTGAGCGAAGCATTCTCTTTGCGGGCTGTAACTAATGCCCCTAAGAAAGGGATAAATAAAACGGAGGGCGCGCTATAACAAAATAGCAGCATTGCTAGTAGGTGCCCTCCCTCATGTAGGATAATTGCACCAATAAAAATAAGTAACGCTATGGGTTCAAATTGAGTTGCAAAACTTGCTGTAAATGCAGCGAGCGATGCCAAAACTATCCATTTTGATTGCCCTTTAGTCTCAGCAGTTTTTGATGCTCTTGACTCTAGAAATGCCTGGACTTCATACTCGATCTGAGTATTTTGATTAATTGTAGGAGTCGTTCTGGTATCTTTTGGTGAAAACCAATTTTTCAATGCAACTTTGATAGCAAGTCGGCCAGCATTTTTGAAAGAGTAACGATAGGTTTTTCCTTCTTCTATCCAATGGAAGTTGCCACTATTCACGGAAAAGGTGATATGAGCCTTGTTATGTTCAATTAGCCTGGTATGAAAAGCATCAGGTTCTAAAGCTATCGGAGGAACGATACGCTTGCTAAGCTGAGAATCATGGGTCTGTAACAAATCAGGTATGGAAGCATGGACCAGATTCTGCTTTATTTCACTGGGAAAAGGCTTAAAAGAACCATAATCCTGGACATTGGTTGTAATTAAAACAGTACTATCCTGCAAGAAAGTAACCATCTCAATAATGCTAATTTGTTGCATCTCACAAAAGGGTTGTAGAGCAAATAAACTGCAATATTTTGAAGAAGTTAGGTCTTGAAAGAGTAATTCCCATGCAGGTGGTTTATTTTGAGTGCTAAAAACATGATAGTAACTAACAAGTTTAAAATTTAAGCTCTGTAACTCGTGTACGTAGTCCTGGAGTGCCTCACGGATGATTGGAGGTAATTCTGCTGGATCTGCCAGCTCAATTTTAGGGCAGGTCTGAATGCTCTGTGTCACTTTATAACTGGCATAAGCGATCCAGGGGCAGCGCAAGAAAAATAAAGCTGTAATATGCTATGGAACTCCATTCTGTTAAAAGGGTTTCCCCATGGCTACAGGATTCAGCAAGCCTCCTTCCTCACCAGCTTCCACTGACTCATCCTCGTCACTACTGCCAACCACGGATTGCGATCAGGCTTATCAACAACTGTCCGAGTGTTTTCAGGAGTTGACTGATCCGCGGGGTGGTCAAGGTGTCCAGCATCCGTTTGTCAGCATCGTCGTGATTGGACTGTTAGCCAGTTTAGGTGGCGCACAGGGGTGGGAAGATATTGAAACCTATGGTCTGAGCCATGAAGATTGGTTGTCGAATTTTCTGAGCCTACCGTCCGGGATACCGACAGCAGACACCTATCGACGAGTGTTTGAGCGTATTTGCCCCACGGCCTTTGAGCGGAGTTTCAATCACTGGTTAGATCAGGTAGTGACGGCCCTCGGCGCTCAAGTGATTCCGATTGATGGCAAACAACTCAGGGGTTCCTATGACCGCAATCAAGACCAATCCGCCTTGCATCTGGTCAGTGCTTGGGCCAGTGAGTATCGGCTATTTCTTGGACAGGTCAAAGTTGCAGACAAGAGTAACGAAATTACCGCTATTCCAGCACTGCTAGAGCTATTAGACATTGCCGGGTGCATTATCACCATTGATGCAATGGGAACTCAGCACGAGATTGCCCATCGCATTCAAGCTAAAGGCGCTGACTATGTGCTGGCCCTCAAAGAGAATCATCCCACGCTGTTTGAGCAGGTTGAGCAATGGTTTGAAACGGCTGAAGCGAATGAGTTTAAGGGCATTGAGTACAGCTATGATGTGCGGGTGGAAGCCGGACACCATCGTCGCGAGAAACGACAAGTTTGGGCGGTGTCCCTTCAACAAATGGGTCCTCTGTACAAGCAGGCGCAGTGGAAGGGCTTGCAAAGCATCGTCAAGGTCGCTCGGACCCGCCACTTGTGGAACAAAACCACCTATGAGGTGATGTTTTACATCAGTTCTCTACCGCCCATTGCTCAGCAGTTGGGCAAAGCCATCCGCCAGCATTGGTCGATTGAGAACCAACTCCACTGGGTCTTAGATGTGACCTTTGGCGAAGATGCCAGCCGCATTCGCACAGGACATGCGCCGGAAAACATGGCCATCCTGAAGCGCTGGAGCATCAACCTCCTGAATCAAGAAACGTCCTTTAAGAAAAGTACCCGTCAAAAACTAAAACGGGCGAGCATGGATGAAGCGTATATGCTCAAAGTTCTAGGTGCTTCTATTCCTTTACAGTCTAGCCTTTCAGAGGCTTGATTTTCTTGCGCTGCCCCTGATAAGCGATCCAAGCTATAAAAAAGATACAAACAACGACTAGTGCTAAAGCTAAAGCGGACAGCATATCAATAACAGAGAAAACTGAAGAAGGATAAAATTCTCTAGAGAGACCTAACTTAGTTTTCCCAGCTATTCTTTTGAGAAAGCATTTATTTATAGCTTGCTTTTTAGCTCATACCAGATTAATCATTCTTGATGCTAATACTAGCAATTGGTTATGCTCTCAAATTTGTTAGCTATTTTATTATTGATTGATCCTCATGATTATAGAGTGAGTCGTACTGTTCTATAGACCTCTTGCATAATTCAACTAACGATATGGTAGAGGACTTAAAAATCGAGTCAGATCGCGACATTTTTTCCGTAAGTAGCACATCATGAAACGAATATTGCAAGAAGTCTTATCGGGAGCATGTCACCTTTGCAGATGCACAAAATTTAGAATTAAAAATTTGGTGTCTAAAAGCAAGGCTAGCAAGGATTTCTGAGATGAGTATAAATACTAGCTTGCAAAGGTGACATGCTCCCGGTCTTATCTTGAGTAGTTGGCATTTAGAAAGGTTTCAAAATAAGGTTAGATGCTCTATATCCCTAAGTTATTTTTAGCGTTGTTCTATGGAGAGAACGATAGATTTTGAATGGTGCGGGCTTTCTCGGATCACCAGGGTTCTTATCCTAGATTCATAAGTTGTTGTGATAGTCTATCTGGATTGACGTGTGCCTGGGAGTTAACTGTGGAGAAATTGCGAGTCGGTTTAGTGTTTGGGGGATGTTCGGGAGAGCATGAAGTATCCATTACCTCAGCGAAAGCCGTTCGCGGTGCACTCCAAACAGCGCCTAACCCTGACAAATATGAGGTGATTCCCTTCTATATCCATAAGAATGGGTGTTGGCAAGCGGGGGAAGTGGCGAATCAAGTGTTAGCAACGGGCAAACCTCAAGATCAAGTGGAAGACGGCAGTCGATGGCATTTCCCCGACTCGGCAGCTTCTATCGATGTCTGGTTTCCGATTTTGCATGGCCCCAATGGAGAAGATGGCACGATTCAAGGGCTGTTGCAGCTGATGCAAGTTCCCTATGTCGGTTCTGGAGTGTTGGGCTCGGCAGCGGGGATGGACAAGATTGCTATGAAAACTGTGTTTGCAGCAGCTGGGTTACCTCAGGTGAAGTATCAGCCTGTGACCCGAGAACAGGTGTGGTCCGATCCTTGTGTGTTTAAGCAGGTGTGCGATCGCATCGATGAAACCATTGGCTATCCCAACTTTGTGAAACCCGCCAACCTCGGATCGTCCGTGGGCATTTCTAAGGTCCGATCTCGGCTGGAACTAGAGGCGGCTTTAGATAGTGCCGCTTCCTTTGATCGCCGCATTGTTGTAGAAGCAGGCGTTGTGGCTCGGGAAGTGGAATGTGCTGTTCTGGGCAATGGCCGACCGCGCGCATCGGTCATCGGAGAAATTAGCTTTGATAGTGATTTCTACGACTACGAAACGAAATATACGGAAGGACGGGCGAGTCTGCAAATTCCGGCCCCCTTGCCAGCGGACATCACTCAAAAAATTCAGGAAATGGCGATCGATGCCTTTGTTGCTGTGGATGCGGCAGGTTTATCGCGGGTAGATTTCTTCTATGTGGAATCTACCGGGGAAGTGTTGATCAATGAAATCAATACCTTGCCTGGGTTTACATCAACCAGTATGTACCCTATGCTCTGGGGTGCTTCAGGGGTAGATTTTCCCGAATTAGTGGATCGGCTGATTCAATTGGCTGTGGAATATCATGCCCCTGCCGATTAGCCTGGTCTGTAACAAAGATGGTCTAAGAAAAACAGGCTTTGGGTGATGAATGAGAGGTGGGTTAATCCGTCAACTTCTTGCTGGCGCTCAATTAGATCGTAATCCAGCAGCCTGGGAATAATAGGTATGATTTCCTCGGGGTGGGATACAATCACTCATGAGTATGACATCTTCATTATCGGATCTTCTGGTGTTTCTTATTCTCTTAGGAGTGCCCATTGGATTTATGGTTTGGACCTATACATGGGTGTCTAAGGCAGATATTGTTGAAGGCCATGTTCTTGGGGTAGAGGAAGCGACTGATAAACGTGGTCGGAAGCGGTATAGCTCTCAGGTTGTTTATGAAATTGATGGTGAACGTCTAGAGTTTATCTCTAGATCTTCGACCGATACTCCCGAATATAGAGTAGGCGAGCGAGTGAAAGTGTTCGTTAGCCAAGATCGCAAGCGTATAGCCACTGTTACTGATCTGGCAAAACGATACATCATGCCGATATTGATGGTGGTGTGTCTATTGCTTATCCAGGGGTTGAGCATCATTTATCAGCATCAGAAGATGATTATTTCGCTTTTGCATCCTCAGTTGGTTTAGTCGAAGAATTGCTTTTCATATTTAGCGAGTCTCACAACATGAGTCGTATAAAAGCTCAGTCTATTGCCGCAATAGGTATCCTCTTAATGGTTGGGGCGGTAATGTTTGCTCACTGGACCTATGCATGGGTGTCTACTGCTACTGTTGTTGATGGGCAAGTGATTGAAGTCATAAGAAGAACGTCTACGACGAGAACATCTCCTAAAGTGACCTATTCACCGAGAGTGACTTATGACCTAGATAATCAAGTTCATGAATTTGTACCTCTGATGTCTGCTAATCCTCCTGAATTTGAGGTCGGTGAGTTTGTAAAAGTGGTGATCAGCAGCAATCATGAGCGAGAAGCCATCGGTTCTTTTTGGCAACTTTATGCAGTTCCAACACTTCTGTTTTTAATTGGACTGGTGTTAGCTTTACCGATGGTAGTGCTTCAGGCTGGTGAGTGGTTGCTTTATTTCCTGCATCCCACATTGAAGGACGATTAATGCCAATCAAGGTTGGGATAGTTGTAAGGCAATGCTGTTCGGCCCTGTTACTGTGATGTCAACTCAGTTCGAGGGCACGATTTGACTGATGGCAGTCAAGCTTTGACGGCTTGGATTAGCCGTTATCAAGTCAAACGTCTTAGTGGTGGTTCCCCAGGACTGCATCAAGGTCTGAAGCAAAGTTTCTTGTTGGGCTCTAAATTGGTCTACATCGCCTTCCCCGTTAATGACTGCGAACCAGACGACCCCTTGATTTTCGGTGGGTAAGGCTCCAGCGATAGAACTGACCCGATTTAAAGTGCCCGACTTCATCACGAACTTTTGGGGGAGGGATCTTTCATTATGGACCCCTGGATCGGTGCCGATGACAGCAAAAATATCGGCAATCGTCATTTTCTGAGGGTGTAATAGGCGAGCAATGGCCTGAAACATGCCACAGGTTGCTCGGGGTGAAATACGATTATCGACCCCTAAACCCGAACCATTGATCAATTGAATTTCTTGAGTAGGAACGCCAGCTTCTTGGGCGGCAATTTGGGCTACCTGGGCAGCACCACCCACATATTCTGCCAGCATTTCGGACATGGTGTTGTTGCTGTACTGGTTCATTTTTTTGAGCAGCTCAGCCACGGGAAGAGAGCGGTGTTGAATAAGGGGTTTGACTTGTGTTGGGGGTGTAGTGGTGGGTTGGATACTGCCTGCGATCGCAACTTCAGGTTTAGCCGTATCACCTGGCAAGGTTTGGTACTGTGTTTGGGCTTCTGCAGGCCAGCGAGTGTGATCGAGTCCCTGCTGTAACAACGTTCCTGACGTAACGGGGTCGGGTTCATAGTTCATGTAAAACGGACCGACCACGATTAAATTGCCGCTGACGTTGCGAATCCCGTTTTGATTGAGGAGGTTACCAAGTGCGATCGCATCTTCCCAGACAAAAAATGGATCAGCGCCTCCCTCAATCACCAAATCTCCGTTTAGTTCTCCATTCTGAAGGGTGCCGATATAGCCAATTTTGGTTTCAAATCGGTGATCGGGGCCTAACTTCTTCAATACGGCTAAGGAGGTAGCGACTTTAGTGATGGAGGCAGCTGGTAAGGGCATCGTGCCTTGATGGTTGGCGAGTAAAGTGTCTTGAGTTTGAATCCAGACGCCTTGACTCACCGTTGGTGCGCCTAACTGGGATAGGTATGCTTCGATCTGAGGATTAGCAACGGTTGCAGGATCAGCTAGTCCTAGCTGGAGTGGTGGTGGGGGTTCAGGAACACTAGAAGTTGGCTCGGGTGAAGGAGAAGAAGAGGGCTGGATATCTGAGTTAGAGCACCCACTGATGATCAGGCTGAGGGCGATGAATATACGAGCAAGACGCGGGGAGCAGATCATAACGAGACAAAACTAGCAGTCGGCAATATTCCACATCTTATGATCTGGTTATCTCTTTTAGATTGAATGGATCAATCTATATTGGGGCTGATACGGCTTTGGGGAATGCAGCAGGAAACGGTTATCGCTACTCATTGAGTTTGGCGACCTATCCAACACTCAATATGGAGACCTTAAATGGACCAAGCTTTAGTCTTTGGTAATACCTATAGGATTCTTGTGGAGGAACTGTTTGGTACCGAGCTAACCTCAGACTATGGTTTCGTGGATGAGGAAATCGTGGCTATAGAGCAACGTTTGCGAGCAAAATTACCTTTAGCGCTTAGAGAATACTATCAAGTCCTTGGGCGATTTGATCGATTGAATACTGCTCACAATCACCTACTGACGTTGGATGAAATGCTGTTTTCAGGGTCAATGCTGCGGTTTATGGATAAGAATCAATCCGTCTGTACATGGGCCATACATCAAGCAGATTTAAATAAGCCCAATCCTCCTGTTTATCAAGGAAATCCTATTAGTAATCCTTGCTGGTACGATGAAAAGCTCCAGCTTTCAGAGTTTCTGACTCTCATGATTTACCAACAAGCTGTATGGGGTGGTCTTGGTTTCATTGGCGACCACTGCAATTCATCACTACTCCTGCCTAATCTTGACTCTTCTTGGGTAAAAGTTGTTGACCATGCTGGACTCAGAATATGGAGACATGAAGGAATGCTGATATCGAATTTACAAGATGATGATTGTTGCATCTGTGCCACTGAGCATCCATCAAGCTTTGAATACCTTTTACAAGAGTTAGGTTTTGAGCAGCAATAGAGGGGGGCACTTCACCCCTTGGATGGATAAATTTTTAGAGCCATACGATTTCGTTAAAAAGTAGTCACCTGATAGGCCGACCCTGAAGAGAGAAGTAGACTGCCACTTCTCCCTTCGGGATTTCAGAATCAACGATTAGCGATGGAGTGGTTCCCTGCGATGCTTTAACAGCGTATCGATCGCAACCACACTACTTGCACCGGTTAATGGCACACCAAAGAGCGGAATCAGAACAATGGGAAACGTGGCAATGTTCTCCATCAGTGGGACTTGTAGTACCGTAAAGGTCAATCCTGTCCCAACTGCGATCGCAAAATCGAGCTGTCCCAATAGGTGAAATATGAGGTATTTCCGCATACTGGGCTGGCTGATCAAAATCAGTGGAACCAATAAACCAACCGCCAAATCGCCATACCCTGCATTGATCACAAATTGTGGGGGAAGCAAGGATTGACTACCGTAATACAAGAAAGTGAGACCAGCCCCAATCCGCCATAGGTGAAACAGGATCAAACGGCGAGGATCAAAAGAGGCCAGGTAGGTATAAACGGCTGGAATGCTGTAATACAGAAGCAGCAACATAGCCAGACTAACGACTACCAAAATGGATAAGCTAGGCAACGGTAGAAGGGTAAACAGATTAAGGGAACCAGCGATGGTGACAGTGCTGGCCCAAATCCCTAGCCCTATTAGAATGTATTGTTCTGTCGACTTGATGGTGTTTAACATAAACATCTCCAGTAATGTTGAGTGGTCAGCCAGTTCCGACTGGCTGACTGCAAAGACTTATTCTTCGGTCATCGTGACTTCGACCACGTTTTTCGCAAAGCTTTGATAAGCGCCCCCAATTTGTTGGGCCATCGTGTCTGGAAAGACGTGAAATTCCCCGGTTTTGAGCGCTGCAATGATGCCATCGGCCACTAAAGTGGGAGATTCGGCAATGTCTCCCAGGCCAGCCGCACTGCTCATCTCCGTTGCAATTGGACCTGGATGAATGCTGAGTACCCTTGTGTCTTGCTCGCTGAGTAGCTCACGCAACGCTTGAGTCATCGCATATGAAGCTGCTTTGGACGCAGAATAGGTGGCAAAGTTGGCAAAGGTCTTGATGGAGACAACGGAATTGAGTTGGACAAAGGCTCCCCCACCGTTAGCTTTGAGGATCGGGGCAAAAGCTTGGGCCATTCGTACTAGGCCATACACATTGATATCCATCTCCAGTTGCAAAGATGCGATCGCATCTTCAGCCAAAGGCGTGGTGCCCTGGAAAGCCCCGGCATTGTTCACCACCATCTGCACATCGGATGCGATTTGAGCAGCAGCAGCAATGGAATCAACGTCGCCTAAATCAATTTGAATCGGGACAACTTTGTCACCATAGGTTTCCACCAGGGCGGTGGCGCTATCGAGATTGCGAACGGCGGCATAGACTTTGGCTGCACCCTGTTTTATCAAAGAGGTCACTAAGGTTTTGCCAATGCCGCGATTAGCACCTGTAACCAGAATGGTTTTGTGAGCGATATCGAACGTCATGGGATTGTCTCCTGTAGGTATGATTAAACTTTGAATGATTGGTCTAAGTTAAGCCAAAAAAAATTAACCGCTCTCCAGCAAGGACATTGCCGCTTCCACCGTTCCGTCTAGTAAGGTGTCATCTTCCATAACGCGGCCTAGCAAGGCCATCCCCTGGGTTGTACAGAGAAGAAGCTGAGCTAGGTGACGAGGATGAACGGTAGAGCTGATTTCTCCCTGGTCTTGGGCATGGGTTAGTGCGGTGGTGAACACATCTTCTAGTTGGCGTAAATAGGTCCGCATCACTTTTGCGATCGCTTCGTCGTGGGTATTAAAGTCAGCAATATTCGTGCCAAGCATACAGCCACAACTCCCCGATTGACTGTGCATGATCTGCCAGTCTTTCAGTAAGTGCTTGAGGTTGCCTAGAGGTGACCCCTCTGCATTCAGGCGATCGCGTATATCCCGTAGGGTGGTTCGAGCGTAGTAATCAAGTGCCTTTAGAAAGAGCGATTGCTTATTGCCAAAAGTGTCATACAAACTTTTCTTACCAATCCCCATATTTTTCAGCAATTCTGAGAGGCTAGCGGCTTCATAACCGTGCGCCCAAAATACTTCCATCGCCTTACTAAGGGCGACTTCAGTATCGAATTGCTTATCGGGACCCCGTGTCATTGCGAACCTATGGGTGACTTGACCATGTATCAAAACTAACACAACTTAAACCAATTGGTCAAGGTTTTTTTAAAGTCATAACTTCGATATGTTATTAATTTTTTTTTGAGAATAAAAATGTTATTCTCAAAAGCGGTCTAGAATAATCACGCAAATACTCTTGTGATGTTTAGGGTTGACGTTACGCTTCTCTCTTTAGCCCATCTTTTCTCAACAGCTTATGAAGCCTAAACCGAACCTGCTCTCGCTTTTTGCAAATACAACTGTGCTGATGATGGCACTTTGTGGGGCAGCCTCGCTCATGATCCCTGAGTGGATGAGATTAGCCGCAGCGAATCCCGATACTCGTTCGACGGCTTCCTCAACTCCTATTTTTGTGAACAATGGTGCGGCCATTCGAGGTACGGATCCAGTGGCATATTTTACAGAAGGCGAGCCAGTACAGGGACTCCGAGAGTTTGCTTATGAGTGGGAAGGGGTAACTTGGTTATTTGCCAGTGCGGAGCATCGAGACCGATTTGCTGATAATCCACGAGCTTATGCACCCCAATATGGAGGGTTCTGTGCCTATGGCTTGAGTTATGGTGCGTTGGTGTCGACGATGCCAGACGCTTGGGCTATTGTCGATGGCAAGCTGTATTTGAATTACAGTATCGCTATTCAAAATCAGTGGAAAAAAGATACCACCGGTAATATTGACCGAGCCAATCTCAATTGGCTGGATTTAAGTGCTAAATAGTTTTATCAGCTGGAATAAGACCTGTTTTGGCCATTTGCCCGTACCTTGTTAGCAAGTCCAATTGCTGTAATAACTGGATCAGTCACTGCGAGAGTTCAGCATGATTGATACAGGTACACAGTATCTCAACTACTTCGTCAAGATTAGCGACATCATAGGTTTTCTGCTCAACGTCCAAAGCTTCGATTGCATCAAATAATTGTTTGAGTCGCTAGGTTGATTCTTGAGTCTTACCCAGCTTTGCAGCACAGAGGGCTAATTGCTCATCTCGTTTGAGCTTTCGCCATAACCATGCGGGGTATTGTGACAAGAGGCTGTCCATATCAACGGCGAGATAGGACTGATAGGTCGATAGCCAAACACCAAGGTCATGATAGCAATGGGCTTGATATAGAATTGCCATCTGATGATCGGGTTGTAGGGCATGGGCATGCTCAAAGCAACTTAAAGCTTTCCTTTGGTATGAAGATTGAGGCTCATGACTAGCAGGGTGATTGTAGTACAGTAGCCCTTGCCTGAAGAAAATGTCTGCATCATCAGGGGCTATTGCTGCTGCCCGGTTCAAAGCATATTCTGCATCAAGTGCAATCTGAAGCCATGTTTGATGTTTGGGAATGTGCCATTCTTCCATCCAATCCAAGGCAGATACGGCTAAGGATATCAAGACCTCAATGTTGTTAGGATCTGCTTTTTCAGCAGCGGTATAAATTCGTTTTAATCCTGACCAGCCATCTTCAAACCTCTCGTGTTCGAGAGAGATTGCTAGACGTCGAAGTAATTCGGAACCGACAGTCATTGACCCTCAATCTCCCCCGTTTACGCCCCGTCAAGCCGCCTACCTCATCGTGCAGAGAGGAGAGAATCGAGAGTCTGAAGACCAGGAGTTGCTTGAACCTCTCGTCCAACAACACCCAGACTTGGCAACTCTCGTTGACTTAGCTCATACGTTCCTCGAATTACTGAGGCAACGGCAGGCCAAGGATTTTGATGACTGGTTGATGAAGGCTTTAACATGTCCAATCCAACCCTTAAAGAAGTTCGCTGCTGGGCTAATGGACGACTATGCAGCAGTAAAAGCCAGCATGATGATGGAGGTTAGTCATGGCCTCGTTGAGGGACTTAACAACAAACTAAAGATGCTCAAACGTCAGATGTTTGGCAGGGCTGGGTTAACACTACTGGCCAAGCGGTTCATTATGGCTGCATAAGAAGCAGTGGAATCTTTCCTGAGGAAGAATTTGAGCCGTATCACCAAAAGCTGGGAAGAGCCTCATTTCCGCAGTGATTCTGTCAATTCGTTCAGAATCAGTTGTTGTGTCAAAGGCATTTGCCCATAACTAAACCCATAAGGAATCTCATCCGCAAGCTGGACTTGAAATTGAGCCAATGCATAGGGACTGCCATAAACAGCCAAAGCCTGTAACTGTCCAGATGTCAGCAAAAACTCAAACCAAGCTTCGGCCTTACGACTGAGCTGGGCACTCCCTCTAAACGGATTACCGCGAATAAACAACTGCAAAAATGTCGGCTGACCGACTTGATCCAGCGGTATCTCAGGCGTATTACTATCCACAATTTGCACCTGATAACCCAACTTACGAGGCAAATCAATCGCTGGGGCCTTGCGACTGAGAAACTCACAATCCACTAAATCATCCACAATAATCAGCGTGCGGGCATTATCAGGAACAGCAGTGATCTGTCCATGCACCACATTTGACCCTTTCAGAACCGTGGCAGTCGCGTCTATCGCCTCTGGTGTTCCTAACCGATCTAAGTCGATCTGCAAAGGCGTATGGGTTTCCCATGCATGTTGATAACTTGTATCCTCCACTTTATAGCGGGTAATTTTTTGCTTTGCCCGCCAAATTCGCTCCACCGACGCTTCAATTTGTTCTAACGGAATCCGTCCTCGTTCCACCGCTTCACACACCGCAGAAATCGCTCCAGGTGGATCCGCAGGCATCATCAGGATATCGGCTCCAGCCGCCACCGCTAGCACCGCCGCCTCATTGGCACCATATTGATTAGCAATCGCCCCCATCACCAAGGCATCCGTGACAATCAGGCCTTCAAACCCCAACTTTTGGCGAAGCTCTCCGGTCAGAATTTTGGGAGAGAGGGTGGCGGGATAGTCTGGGTCTAACGCCGGTATCAATAAATGGGCGCTCATCACCCCATCTACCTGGGCTGCAATCGCCGCCTGAAAAGGAGGGTACTCGGTATTGTAGATGCGATCAAGATCATGGGGAATCACCGGTAAATCCAAGTGAGAATCCGTGGCCGTATCGCCATGCCCAGGGAAATGCTTCGCCGTTGTCAGGACTGGGTAGGGCTGGGCGCCTTGAATAAAAGCTGTGGCTAATTTCCTGACTAGCTCCGGGGTTTCCCCAAACGCCCTCACATTAATCACCGGATTTTGGGGATTGTTATTCACATCCACCACTGGGGCCAACACCCAGTTCAAACCAATGGCTAAAGCTTCTTGAGCGGTCCAAGCCCCCATGGCTTGGGCAGATTGTTGAGCTTGGGCGATGGTACTTCCTGATTGAACCATGCCTGCTAGGGCCAATGGCGGTGGAAACCAGGTTGCCCCTGAAAAGCGTTGACCCACGCCTTCCTCAATATCGGCTGCCATAAACAGAGGAATCGCAGCCCACTCTTGGAGTTGTTGACAGCGACAGGCAATCTCTCCAGCGCTACCGCCTAGCAGAATCACCCCACCGACCCCTAAATCGGTGAGCCAGTGGCGCAGCACTTCAGCGTTGGGTTCCCAACTGGGATATTGAATTTGATGATCGAACAGATAGCCGGAGGCTCGGACGACCAACATTTGAGCAACTTTTTCTGGCAAAGACAGGGAATCTGGCTCTGGCAATAAATGAGTCAAGAGTTCATCCAACTAGAGATCAGCGTCTAAAGATCCGACAGGGGGCTTTTCGGTGGAGGTAGCAGGCTTATTCTGGCGCTCATGATCGAGTTTATGGAGCAACGACAGCACCTGATTGCCTTCTTCAAAAGAGCGATCTTCACAAAAAATGACTTCTGGAGTGCGACGAAGATGGATGCGATGCCCCAATTGTTTGCGAACGTAGCCTGTCGCTGATTCTAGACCGGCCATTGTTTCTGCTCTGGCTTCATCAGTGCCATATATGCTGACAAAAATCTTGGCATGTTGGAGATCACCCGATAGATCCACAGCCGTAACGCTAATCATCCCAGATCCGACTCGATCATCTTTGATGCTATGCAATAACATTTGGCTGACTTCGCGTTTAATTAATTCGGCAACGCGAGAAACCCGTCGTCCTGTAGCCATTCGTTTCTACTCCTCCATCTCCCCTGAGATGAAACCGCTAACAGATTATGTTGTCTCCCCAAGGCTTAGTTTAATGGAGTCATCCCCATCATGGCACTGAGGGTGAAGCTAAGAAAGGCAAAGCCGCCCACGATAACGCCCAGGGCAGCCAAGCCAGTCACTGGATTTTTAGCAAACCCCTGCAGAGGCTTGAGTAAAGTCCAAAATACTCCAACCACAATTGCCAAGAAGAACTTGGGATACGAGGAGAGTTTCTTAAAAAAGTCACCCATAGTGATTTAGTCGATATATATTATTGATTTCTCTTATTCACAGGATTGATCTTAACCCAAAGCTTTGACCTTAAACATTATGGGGTTTCCCGTTAATGACTAGCCCATTGCCGACTCAAGTGCGATTTCCCGCCCGTCCGTTTCTGAAATGGGCAGGGGGAAAAAGTCGATTAATCGCTCAATATGGTCCGCATTTCCCTCAGCACTTTGGTGCTTACTATGAGCCTTTTTTGGGCGGTGGCGCTATCTTTTTCCATTTGCAGCCGGAGCAGGCGGTTTTGTCTGATGTCAATCCTGAGCTGGTCAATGTTTATGCCTGTGTTCGCGATCAGATAGATGACGTCTTGCAATATCTGGAGATACATGCCTGCCAGCATGGTCATGACTACTACTACCAAATTCGAGCTCTCAATCCATCCTTACCCGCTGAACGTGCCGCTCGATTTATTTATCTCAATCGCACCTGTTTCAATGGTCTGTATCGAGAGAATTCTAAGGGACAGTTCAATGTGCCGATGGGACGGTACAAGAAACCCAAAATTTGTGATGCAGTGCTCCTGAAAGCGGTTTCTGAAGTTCTCCAAGCCGTTCAAATCCACCAGCAGCCGTTTGAAACGATTTTGGAGGTGGCCCAATCTGCCCAGGATTTTGTCTATTTCGATCCGCCCTATCATCCCATCAGCGCTACGAGCGATTTTACAGCCTATTCAAAAGGTGCGTTTACGGCGGAAGATCAAACGAAATTGGCTCAGGTGTTTGCTGAATTAGCGAGTCGAGGCGTACAGGTGATGCTGTCTAACTCAGATTGCTCGTTTATCCGCGACCTTTACCAGTCGTTCAACATTTACTCGATTCAAGCGGCTCGGGCCATCAACTCTAACCCCCAAAAGCGCGGCAAGATTACGGAGGTATTGGTCACATCCTGGTAATCATCGTGGGTTGAGTGAACCACTCAGAATTCTCATTAATCCCTTATCGTCTGTTCAGCCAATTACAGGGACTCACCCAGATCGCCATCATTCCAGCTTCAGATACCCCTCGTACATTGAAGTCATTGAAGTTGGAGCGCAAAAATGAAACGCAACAATCAAGTCGCTGTCTTAGCTGGTTTAACGGTCCTTAGCCTGGGCTTTATTTCCCCCGCTACTGCTGAAACTGTTACGATCACCCGTGGCCCCCATGGAGCAGCCCGCCAAGTCAAGGTCGACCGCATTCCCCATGATGCTCAAGTCCGGCCTAACTCTCCTGCAAAAGGTTTTCCCAATATTGTCACCCGTGGTTCTCATGGTGCGGCGCAGATCGCTCAACCTCGTGAGATTCGCCAAAACGCTGCTCAATCATCAAAAACTCTACAGGTGATTCAGCGTGGCCCTAATGGTGCATCCCATATTCGCTAACTGAGATCACAAAACGCTAAACACACATACCTCACACACTTTAGAGCTGATTGCTAATTTCTCTGCGATCGGCTCTTTTTCTTATGTACTGCAGGAATTCAGTTACAAGATTTAAAGGCTATTGAGAGGCTTTTGAAGATGCGATGGCCACAGGCTGCTCAAAGGCCATGCCACACAGAACCCCTACCCTTCGACCAGCGTTGAGGTGGACGAAGGCACCTCGCAAAGTAAAAAAACGAGAGGTGGTTCGAAACAGAATTCACCTCTCGTTGCTGATTCAGTCGTTTATCAGGAAAGTTAACGCTGTAAATTTGGACTAGACGACGAATGTTTCAAAGGCTGAGTCAGTGAGGGTAGTCGCTTGGACTCCACTTAAAACAGCCAAGAGTTCATCAGTCTCTACCACGGAGATCAGAGTGTCTGCGGTTTGCGCTCCAGTTCCTTGAACAATTTCTAATTGCTCGAAGGACAAGCCACCGATTAGACCAATGACATCTTCGCCAATAAGGAAATCTGTGATGGTGTCGGTGCCGTCACCTGCAGCGAGGGCGAATAGGTCTTCACCTGAGCCTCCCGTCAGTAGGTCATCTCCTCGACCACCCACTAGGATATCGCTACCCTCGTTACCGTTCAGCGTATCTAGACCCCGTCCTCCAAACAGATCGTCGTCACCTTGACCGCCTTCTAGGAGATCGTTACCCCGACCTCCCATGAGGTTGTCATCACCGAGACCACCTGTGATAGTGTCATCGCCACGACCACCGCTGAGATCATCATCAGTGGGACCACCCGAAAGGGCGTCTATTCCGCGACCGCCTTGGCTATCATCACCGGAAGAATCGCCGCTGCCTTCGCCATCAGAATTACCATCGCCTTCACCTTCAGAATCGCTATCATTGCCATCAAGACCAGCTAAGCCAACCCGTGGATCCAGGTCGAGCGGTTCGTTGAGCTTGATCTGAATGATTTCGTTGTTGTCGATGTCAGGTCCGCGACCAATAGAGAAAGGATAGTTGTTGTCATTGGCAACCAATAGAGTATCTTCGTCAATGACCAGGACATCTTCGATGGTGACGAAGGGAAAGTTGAAAGTTGTCTCTCCATCTCCATTCAAATCATTCGGATCATTGATGCTTAGAAGATCAACCAGTTCTTCCTTCATCACAAACCCTTCGTCATCCAATTGAGACAAATCCACCTTGAAGATTTTCTTGAAGGCAGCTTCATCTCCTTGATTCCCATCCCGCTCAATCACCAGATATTCGTTCTCGTTAATGACTGTGAAATCACCAATGGCATGGCTGGGGTCATCTAGCTGATAGCGACCGACCAGACCTTGATATTCGCTGGATTCTACGTCGAATTCATAAATTCTGAGGGAACCTTCTGGATCGCCTTCGACGGTGCCCTCCAACATGGGATAGAGGGTCATCCGATCGGGGCTGATGGCCATTCCTTCGAATCCGCGTGAGCGAGGTAGGTTAGAGACTTCATCCCCTGTCAACACATCAGGATTATCGGGTGAGCGTACCACGTCGGCTACGATTTGATCTCGAACTGCGTCTCCGGTCCCTGGAAAATCGGTGAAGAACCCATCTACCCCAATGTCAATCAGCTGCTTAATTTCCTCCTCAGGGGTTTGCGGTGTGCCATCGGCATTGAGGGTTAAAAACTGCTCTTCGTTCCGCAAGGTATAGGGATGAACCTGTAATCCAGCGGCATGGGCATCATCCACAAAAGAGGTCACTTCCCCGGTCAGTTGGGTAGTGATTTCAGCATTGCCGTCGCCATCCCCATCTACAGGGGTATCAAGGGCTTCTCGCAGTAAGAAATTATTTTTCCAAGGGCCAGCACCTTCGGCATATTTCTCACTAATAACTTGGAGAATTTCAGAATTGTCTAAATCACTGTAGATGGTGTTTTCAGACAGCGCGTTTTCTGCGGCATCTAAGAAGTCTTGCCCGTAAATGGCTGCTAAGTCGTTGCCTTGTTCAACGTTGTAGCGAATATCGTAGGGCACAGAAAATCCAGAATCAGGACTGGCACTCGCAGTGGTATTGCCATAGAGCTGGACTAGGGGAATATCGCCTAAACCTTCTGCATCTAACATGCCTTGGAGTTCAATTAAGTTCTGAAACTCGAAGGACTGGATAAATAGACGGCTAGGATCCGTAAAGCCTGTTTCCTGGAGGGTCGCAATAAGTGGCTCTTCCAGGGACAGATCCTGTAAATCAAAGAAGGTGGGGTGCTTGGTTTCGGGATAAATGCCAACCACTGTTCCAGTGTCGGCTTCGACTTCCTGGACCAGCTCAATCACTTCTTTGAGGGTGGGAATCTCGAAAGCGCCGTTGAAATCCTGCGATCTAAAATCACGAGACTGCACGGCCCGTAGCATTTTGATTTCTTCTAAGGTGAAATCTTCGGCGAAGTAGCCAGTGGTTTCCACCCCATCCAGCATTTTGGTCGACATCCGCGCAGGACCGAAGACATCGGCGACGTTGGTGGTGTCATCCAGCAATGGCTCATGGCGAGCAATCAGTACACCATCTTTGGTGATCACCAAGTCAGGCTCAATAAAGTCAGCTCCTTGGGCGATGGCTGTGGCATAGGCCTCTAAGGTATGTTCTGGCAAAATACCGCTGGCACCCCGATGTCCAATCACGATGGGATCTTGACCGTTGAGGGTATTCAGTTCCACGGGGTTAGGGGTAGCTGTGGGGGCTTCGATTAACTCACCATCACTATTGAAGTGGAGAAGGTAAGGTCCAAATTCTTCACCCACCCAAATATCGCCATTGCCATCAATAACGAAAGATTCAATATCAAAATCAGACCCGGTGAGCTGACGCTTAGGGGTGCCTTCATTTTGAATCTCAAAAGGAATCAGGTTATTGGGATCTGAGAGTTGAATAAAGTCTTCTACTTCTACGGATCCATCGCCATCTTCTGAGCCTGCAAAGTTGGGGTCAACTTTGTAGAGTCGCAGTAAATAATCAGAGCTATTGGTTTTCGCTCCAAAGCCATTGTCAGACAAGAACCAGAAACTACCATCGCTGTCTGCAAACTGAACACCGCTAAAGCCCTGTACGGGTTGGCCATCGAAAGGACCTGTACGACCATTGGCATCAATGGGTTCTCCTTCTCCGTTATCACCCCCTGCTGGAGGACCCTCGGCAAAGGTATCAGCGGGGAGAGAGGCAAATCCTTCTAACTCACTACTGCCTACTTCTTCAGGTGCAACACCAAACAGGGTCTGATACATGACGCGATAGATATCAGTATTGTCTGTTGTGGCAGGTAATAGGTCAGCATTTAGACCATAGGTTTTGGAGACGATGCCTCCATTGACATCAGAGCGAGTGGCCCAGGCAACACCGAAGTCAAACATATCACCATCGGCATCAGGAGCACCTGTGGTAAAAGCGTCGAAAACATCGGTGCTGAAGCCAGGTACGTCATTGCTGCCGTCAATATCATCAACCTGAACAAGCGTTCCGTCAGCATCATCGCCAAAAGCGGCCAATTCAGCTTGAGTTCGAAGGGTAAACCCTGCGGCTGGATCGGCTGGATCTAAGCCAAAGCCACTAATCGGGACATCGTCGACTTCTAAGCCACCTGCATCAGAATCTGCAGCTGTGATGACTAATGTGTTGGGATCAACATTGTCGACAAAATCAAGGGCAACACCGATAGCTTCATCTGCCCGGAGAGCAGCTTCGATAGTGCCAGCAGCATTGTTATCATTACCGAAATTGTCTGTTCCTTCCTCTTCCAAGGCCAAGAAGAAACCATCTGGGTCACGGTTGAGAATGGGCAGTGCCACCTCCAGCATCTCAGCCACAGTCGGTGGATTGGGGTTGAGAGGGGGCTGACCATACAGAATTAGATCGCCATTTTCGTCGACAAAACCATCTCGACGCAGCTCATCTTCGAAAAAGTCATTATAGGTGTCTTCTGCTGCAAAAATACCCAGCAAGCGATCCGTATTGGCAGTGTCAACTGCTAACAGTTCGTCGCGAGTGAAAACCACTTCATACCCTGCTGCTTCAGCTTCTTAAATCAGGTTGCGGCCATCCGTTCGGGTTCCTTCTTCCCCGAAAAAACCGACTGTACCAACGGGCAAATAATCCGTTTCACCCGCCCCGAGAATCACATCTGGTCGCTGATCCAGAATTTCAGCTGTAATTGCCTCTGTCTCACCCCGGTTGTCTACATCAGCTAGAAAAACGCCAGTGCCTGGCTCGGCAATAAATCCAGAGTTGATGATGCCGACGGCTTTACCAGCCGCCTGGGCCTCTTGGGCAATGGTGGCATTCTGACCGGAAAGGGCAACGATTTCTTGGCCCCCTTCGTCAACAGGTGCATCCAACCCATAGCTACCTGCAAATGGTTTTACACCGTAAGCATGAACAACCGCTCCTGCATTAGAAGTGGAAACGAGACGATCATCAATATGGCCTAAATAGACCCCTGCATTGCTCATCTGGTCCCAATTCAGACGGCCATCGGTCCCCAAGGATGAGAACCGTGCTGCTGCGTAGTGGGAAGGGCTGGTCCCGTCCGGGTGAATAAAAATGACGTTGCCAGTATCGGCAGTGGGTTCAGGGGCTTCACGAGGAGCCAGATCATCGGGCACACCCTCTGGTGCATCTAGACGAACATCAAAGAGACTCTCGTAGATTAGCCGATAAATTGTTGTGTTATCGAGGGTTGCAGGTAAACGGTCTGCCCCTTCGCCGTAGGCTTTTGAAACAATGCTCCCCGCAAAGTCTGGTAAACCGGCCCAAGCAACACCGAATTCATAGCTGTTACCATTTCTATCTGGTGCGCTCACAAATGGTGCCGTGTCGCTGCCCGTTGTGCCATCTAAAGGTACTGTAATGCCACTGTCTTCTCCGGCTGCATTCAACTGGCGCTGTGTGGTTGTGGTTCCTACTGTGGGACCCGAAACATCATCAATTTCTAAAGCCCCACCTGCACTGTCTGCAGCGGTGACAACAAAGGTATTGGAGTTGACGTTATCAATAAAATCGCGTGCTACCCCAATGGCAGTATCAGCTCTGAGAGTGGCATCAATCGCCCCCCGAGCATTGTTGTTGTTGCCGAAGTTATCGGTTCCTTCTTCTTCAAGAACGATAAAGAATCCATCTTCTTCTTGGCGAAATAAATCGAGCTTGAGCGTTGCTTCCAGCATCTCAGCCACAGTAGGCGGATTTGGATTGAGAGGTGGCTGCCCATATGTAATCAGTTCACCATTTTCATCCACAAAACCGTCTTGAATCAGCTGTCCTTCAGGAACGTCGTTATAGGTATCATCAGCAGCAAAAACACCCAACACGCGCTCGGTGTCTGCTGGCAAACTTTCCAATTGCTCACGGGTATACACAACGGTATAGCCCATGGCTTCGGCTTCCTCAATCAGGTTACGGCCATCTGTTCGGGTTCCTTCTTCACCGAAGAATCCAACAGTGCCAACAGGAAGATAATCAATTTCACCCGCAGCCATGATCACGTTGACACCGGATTCAACAATCTGAGCAGTAATACCTTCGCGATCGCGTCGACTTTCTGCATCAGCTAGGAATACGCCTGTACCGGGTTCGGCAATGAAACCTGAGTTAATCACAGCCGTTGGACGACCTGCTGCAATCGCTTCTTGTAAAACCGTTGCGTCTGGAGCAGAACCCGCAACATTCTGGCCTTGAAGAGCAGCAAGGGATTGATATGCAGCCCCGTTTTCATCAAAGCCATAGCTGGGGGCAACAGATTTGATTCCATAAGCGTGGACGACCGCACCTCCATTAGATGTGGCGACAACGCTATCGTCCAAGTGTCCTAGATACACCCCTGCTGCAGGTGCTGAATCCCAGTTCAAGCGACCATCAGGCCCAACGGATTCGAACCTGGCAGCAGCAAAATGTGATGGATCTGCTCCATCAGGATGAATAAAAATGACGTTACTTGTCATGAACTAGACCTCAGTAATAAATTCATTCGCTGCTGTATCAGCTCTAGACATGAAACTCGTCGTCCAGAAGAGAAGGTCAACAGCGTATATAAATGAGATAGTTTCTTATTAAGGTTAAGGAGGAGCCATCGGAAAGTTAATAAATGAATAATTTTTTTTACAACAATATTTATGAATAAAAATGTGAAATTACAATCATCATGAAATTGCTCAGTAGTTAAATGGTGTAGCTCACTACTGGCTGGTTTACATGCTTTAAAAAGCTGGAAATTTCACAATATACAAATATTGTGAATCAGAAAGCTTGATTAAGGCTCTTTTGAATTGACGATGCTGAAGTCATTCACTAAAAATCTTGACAGATACAATTTAAGATGGTCAACCCAGAACATCAATAGGTATGGTGAAAGTTTTTAAAGTATTGACATAATAACTAAGCACGAGAAAAGAGAATGCTTCTTCAGATAGAGCTTCAGTGTTCTCGATAAGATTTACAGGCATCGCAAAAGATAATCAACTTGAAAATCTTTCCCAAACTTAGGGTTTCATTCTAACTTTAAGAATAGAGAAAATTGAGTTTAAGAAAAAAATAATTTTGGATTAAAGGAATGAATCTTGATATAGGATAAAAATGAATAATAAATAATGTCGAGTTCGGCAAGTGTTTTCGAATTAATTTTTAGGAATTATACACATGTCTTGGAATTTTGCATCGTGAAGAGTTGCCCAATGTGCATGATTTTCTAATAGATAAGAATTTAATTGAGAGTAATATATTAGTGATTTAAAAGACATAGATTTCTGAAGGTTTTATGGGGGAGTCTACTCACCACTGGATTTGTTTGTGATTTGGCTCGCCATGAGTTCTGGATGTTGCTAATTTTCATCTCCGCATGATCTCTGACTGTAAACAATGAATCTGCTCTACACTTCTGCAGTGGTTTGCTGAGAATAGGTGCTACGAGCGTAAAATCAACACTTTGAAGATCTTGATCTGATTGGCCTATCAGTGCTGAGCATTACCTATGGATAGAATTTTTTGAGGGGCTCAAGGACTCTATCCAGAAGTATTTATCTGCAATTGACAACTTGCCCTTCCCTGCCTATTTTGAAGTGGAATGAGTATCATTATCGTTACTGCCCAGGCTTAAATCATTGTGTTGAGAATGAAGGTATAACTCTATCTGAGACTATGTTTTAAGCACACCAGCAGTCAATCCGTACTCATTCGTTGAACAAGAAAGTCTCTGACCAGAAAATTAGTGAATCTGATATTCGAGCAATCTACCATCAAGGAGAGGATGCAGTTGTTGAGCTGGTCACCCTTCTTATTAAACGGATAGAGCGACTAGAAGAGCATCTTGGCAAAGATAGTCGGAACAGTAGTAAACCACCCTCAAGCGATGGCTTTGGGAAGCGGACCAAAAGTCTACGGGGTAAGAGTAAGCGTAAAAGTGGGGGTCAAAAAGGCCATCCCGGTAGTACCTTGGAATGGCGTGAAACCGTCGATGCCGTAGTGTTACATCCAGTCACTCAATGTCAAGGCTGTGGTGCCTCGTTAACAGAGGTCGCCGTCCTTGAGTATGAACTGCGCCAGGTTCATGAGCTGCCCTCCTTGTCATTACAGGTCATCGAGCATCAAGCAGAAGTCAAATATTGTGAGCACTGTCAAACCTTGAACCGGGGTAAATTCCCCAGCGATGTCACCAATGTGGTTCAGTATGGCAGTAATCTCAAAGGCTTGATGGTGTATTTGATGGAGGCTCAACTGTTGCCGTTTGAGCGCACCCGTGAACTGCTTAAAGACCTCTTGGGTTGTCAGGTTTCTGAAGGAACCCTGTGCAACACCCGTACAACCTGTGCCCAGCAATTAGAACCGATTGAAGCCCAGATCAAAGACGCTATTGAGCAAGCAGCTGTGGGACATTTTGACGAGACGGGGTTGCGAGTCAACAGCAAGTTGTGGTGGCTGCATGTCGCTTGTACGAGTGGATTAACCTACTACTTTGTCCATGCCAAACGCGGCACAGCAGCGATGGACGAAATGGATATTCTGCCAAACTTTACGGGCACGAGTATTCATGATGGTTGGAAGAGCTATGCCCGCTATGGTTGTACGCATAGCTTATGCAATGCCCATCATTTGCGCGAACTCCGATTTATTGTTGAACGCTACAAACAACCTTGGGCTGAGGAGATGATCTCACTGCTGCTAGATATCAAAGCTGAGGTAGAGCGGGCAAAAGCTGAACACTTAAGCGTTCTCGATGCGAGACAAGTCGAGGCGTTTGAGCAGCGGTATCGCCAAGTGTTAGCCGATGGATTCAAGCATAATCCAATGCCAACCGTCGATGAAAATGCACCCAAGAAACGAGGCAAGCAGAAGCAGAGTACACCCAAAAACTTGCTCGACCGACTTCGAAAGCACCAAGCTGCTGTCTTGGCGTTTATGTATGATTTTCAGGTGCCTTTTGATAACAATCAGGCTGAGCGCGATATCCGCATGATGAAGTTGAAGCAGAAGATATCGGGATGTTTTCGCTCCTTGGCAGGTGCCCAGCAGTTCTGCCGCATTCGCGGTTATATTTCAACTTTGAGAAAGCAAGATATCCCTGTACTGGATGCACTCAAAAGTATTTTTGCTGACAATCCTGTTAGACCAGTGCTTCAGCCTGGGCAGTAACTCATTATCATTTTAATCTCATGGTTCAATTGAAGATCACCTGCTCCAAATGGTCCATATGCTTAGTGGCCACTACTTTATTAAGCACTGGTTGCAGTTCCTCTGCCCCTGACTCCAAAGGTTCCTCGAACCTTCCTAAGGTTGTAGCTACTAGTACCGTGCTATGTGATCTAACCCAACAAATTGCTGGGCAAACGATTGACCTTACCTGTCTGGTCAAACCAGGAGTTGACCCCCATGCCTATGCGCTTTCACCCCGCGATCGCAAAGCCATCGAACAAGCTCAACTTGTTCTTTATAACGGCTATGGTCTGGAGCCTAACTTTGAAACAGCAATTCAAGCCGCTGCAGGAGACATTGCTAAGGTTGCAGTGGCTGAGGAAGCCGTGCCGAAACCGCTATTAGGGGCTGTCCATGATCATGGAGCCGAAGCAGAGGATCACAAGGACGAAGAGAATCATGCAGATAAACATGATCATGGACATTCCGAAGACGATCATGCGGATGAAAAACAGGAAGCCCATGCCCAAGAAGCAGATCAAACACCGGACCCCCATGTGTGGCATAGCCCCAAACAGGGGGCTGAGATGGTGACTGTATTAGCAGGGAGCCTAGCCAAGCTCGTCCCCGACCAAGCGGAGACCTATGCTCAAAACTCAAAAGAAGTGGTTACAGAACTAGACAAAATAGACGGTTGGATTCAGGCACAAATTCAGACGATTCCTGCACCACAGCGCAAGCTGTTTACCACCCATGAATCCTTGGCCTACTTTGCCAACGCCTATGGTCTCACAGTAGAAGGGACGTTACAGGGATTCAGCACGGAAGAAAAACCGTCCGCTGCCCGAGTTAAAGATGTAGTAGAAGATATCAAGGCGGCTAAAGTCCCGGCGATTTTTTTAGAATCCGGTGAAACCCCAAAACTGATGCGAACGGTTGCTAAAGAAGCGGGCGTTCAAATTGCGTCAACTGAGTTATTTGCTGATGCGTTGGGAGAAGAGAACAGCCGGGGAAGCACCTATCAAACAATGTTGATCGCCAATACTGAAACCATCGTCAAGGGCTTGGGAGGACAATACACTGCCTATCGTAATTGACCCGTCCCTGTAAAAAGGTAGGAAGCCGAGGTCAAATCTCCTACGAATATCTCGTTGTCCTTCTCCTCCCATTGCTCTGATCTAAAATAAGCGAGATAAGAAACATCGTCGCTGTGTAGAAACCATCTTAGATTTATAACAACCCTTGCTAACCATATTGCCTTGTTTGTTTTACTGCAGCCATATACTTACTTGGAAAACGGGATGGCTGGCATGGCCAAGGATGGCGACGTTGCCTTATTAGTTTCCGCCGAAACCTTCAACATTTTCACAACTCACAATCTAAATTCTGTGAGGCGCAAGCGAGCGCTGTATAACTCCCTCCTATCACCCCATCTCGCAGGGGCATCCAGTTGGGTTGTAAAATTCAGGAATACTGGCTGGTAAAGTCCTCAACTCAAGGATTTAGAGATTCAATGCACATTCAAACCCTTGATCATTGGCAACATTCTCACGACTTCTCGGTTGATCAGAATCAAGCGGAGAAAAATACCAAGATTGTGATGCTCATTACCGCAGCCACGATGATTGCTGAGATTACAGCGGGTACTATTTTGGGGTCGATGGCCCTGTTGGCGGATGGCTGGCACATGGCCACTCACGTCGCAGCATTCGGCATCACCGTGTTTGCATATCGCTATGCTCGTCGACATGCTACCGATGCGAGATACACCTTTGGTACGGGCAAAGTCAGTGTACTGGGCGGGTTTGCCAGTGCTGTTGCGCTGGCGGTTATCGCGTTTGTAATGGCATTTGAATCAGTCGGTCGGTTTTTCCAACCCCAGGCGATTCAGTTTAACGAGGCCATTGGAGTCGCCATGCTTGGATTAATGGTCAATTTAGTGAGTGCCTGGTTACTCCACGATGATCGTGGCTGTGGCCATGATCATCATGGCAGTCATAGTCACGACCATCATGCGGATCACAATCTTCGGGCTGCCTATGTACACGTTTTAGCGGATGCCCTCACCTCAGTTTTGGCCATCATTGCCTTATTTGCAGGGAAGTTCCTAGGTTGGATCTGGCTGGATGCCGCAATGGGAATAGTGGGTGCCGGAGTCATCACTAAATGGGCCTCCGACTTGGTGAGAGAAACGGGTTCAATCTTGCTGGATGGCGGAATTGATAAGCGCATCAAGCAGGATATTTTAAACGCCATTGAAGACGATGCGGATAATCGTGTGGTCTGGCGTGTTAGCCAAAAGCATCTCTCTACAACTGTTTCGCTAGTAACCCACTATCCGCAAGCGCCAGAGTATTACAAGCGCCTCCTCAGCCAGATTCCATCTCTTGCTCATGTTCTTATTGAGGTCAATCCCTGTCATGGTGAACCTTGTTTGGAAATCGACCACAGCCTCAACCAAGCCTCGGCCCCGCTAGGGTGATAAATGGCACTGGTTCCGTTGCGTGGGAAATCTATAAAGCTTACAGAGAAAGGGATACAACCTCATATACCACTAGAGACAATGCAAGACAATTTGGCCGTCAAAACTCGCAAACCCTTGATATACTGCCAACGGCTGAGGGCTTAACATTTCAGATTGAGCTATAACTCTCTCTACCAAGGAATTTGAAGCTCATCTAAAAAGTAAACTTTCAACTCGTTCGGAGTATAGCTCATTTCAGGATATCTAAGCCTCTCTTGAGGCTTAATTTCTAAACCCCTTAATCAAAAAGGCTTTCAGAGTCCCATGTAGCGGAACCAGTGCCCAAAATCTATCAAATGCCGATATCACTGATGCATCAATCATTAAATGATGAGCTGATATCGCCAAACTCAGTCATGATTGATTAGAATCAAGGCCAAAAGCAATGTTTAGTCAATTGATGCTGGTGTCTATTTAAGGAGATAGTGATGGAACTCATACCAAATCCGATTTATATAACTCCGATATAATGCATAATTAGAGAATGCCAAGAAAACTATATCTCGAACCCCATTTTTCGCCTGACGAGCTGAAGTCTCATTATCGAGCCAGCCAAGACCCAGTAGAATCGCGCCGCTGGCATCTGCTGTGGCTCGTCAGTGAGCAAACAACGCTAACTCAAGCAGCCCAAGTGGTCGGTCTCAACTACGATTACGCTCGAGAAATCGTCAGGGAGTATAACCACAATGGCGCCCATGGGTTACGCAACCGACGCAAAGATAAGCGACCTCATCAATCTCGCAGTCTTCTGACTCAAGACCAATGTGCACAATTGTTGACTCGTCTACAACCCCACCCGCCGACGGTGGTCTATGGAACGGCCCCAAAGTAGCCCAGGTCATCGCTCAGATGACAGGAGTCGATAAGGTTTGGCCCCAACGCGGTTGGGACTATCTCAAGCGATTGGAGCAGTCCCTGCAATGCCCACGTCCTCACCACCGTAAAGGTGAACCAGAGGCCCAAGCCGCTTTTAAAAAAACTGCCTGAGTACAAAGCAGAATTGGAGCGACGCTACCCTAAGGCTCAGGTCGAAGTTTGGTCCTTGGATGAACATCGTTTAGGCCTTAAACCCATTATTCGAAAGATTTGGGCGCCTGTGGGTCAGCGTCCAATTGCTGAGGTGGACCATCGCTATGAATGGACCTATCTGTATGGATTCGTTCATCCCGCAACTGGCAATACCGAATGGTTCATTCTGCCTCGGGTCAATGGAGAATGGTTTAATCAAGCCCTACAAAGCTTTGCTCAGCAAGTTGGAGCGGGAAAGCACAAACAGATTCTTCTCGTTCTCGATGGAGCCGGATGGCATACCTGTAAGAATCGGGTGGTGCCACCTGGCATTCATCTGAAGGTTTTACCCCCCTATTCTCCAGAGCTACAGCCCGCTGAACGGTTGTGGCGGCTAGCGGATGAACCACTGGCCAATCGGTGTTTTGAGACCCTGGAAGACCTCGAAGATGTTCTCGAACAGCGCTGTCGAACTTTAATGACAATGCAATCAGACATTCAAGCTCTCACTCACTACCATTGGTGGCCAGTTTGACAGATGAGATATTTCGGGGTTTAATGAGTCGGATTTGGTATCAATACTTCTTTAGAAGAACGACTAGCTGTAGTAGAAGCCACAATCACTGAGTTACAGAACCAAATTGCCCTTTCTCGGCAGGACAGTTGGCTACAAAATATCACAGGGTCTTTCAAAAATGAGCCTGCTTTTGAAGAAGTGCTTGCGTATGGACGAGCCGTTCGACAGGGTGATGAGTCGGTACTTGAAACTCCAGATGAGTGATGCGATATCTGCTAGATACAGACCACTTGAGTATTCTCCAACGCCAGACAGGTGATAGTTACGTTAATCTTTCAAGACGCATGGCCCAACACTCATTATCAGACTTTGCGGTATCCATCGTGACGTTTCATGAACAAATGCTGGGTTGCCACGCCTAGGTCGTGCATCAAATAAAGTGTGGGTTTGCTAAACCTATAAGGAGTTGAGTTTTTCTATTCCCTGATGCAATGTCCTCTATGTGGTCATCCCAAGACCCACAAACACGGTACAACTAGTAAAGGCAGTAAAGGCAGCCAACGTTACCGTTGCCCACACTGCCACCAAACCTTCAGTGAAACCTTTGATACCCTCTATTATCGCCGTCAGGTTTCTCCTCAAATCATTCAGACCATCCTTCAATCGCATGCCGAGGGCAGCAGCCTCAGAGGTCTATCTCGCATCACAGGTGTAGCTTACAACACCTGTGTGAGTGTGATTCGTTCAGCGAGTCATAAAGCCCAACTGATTCACAATCATAAAGTTCAGGCCGTTTCGACTGACGTCATCAATGCAGATGAGTTGTGGTCCTTTGTCAAAAAAAGCAAAAGCACTGTGAACCGGAAGAATTGAGTGTAGGTGACTGCTGGGTAGCATTAAGCCTAGCCAAAGACAGTGGCTTGGTGCTCAGTAGCCGTATTGGCAAACATACTGACTAATTAGCTCAAGAATGGATTGAGAATACTGAAGGTAAAACCGCCTGTCACCATTGGCAAACGGATGGGTGGGAAGGGTATTCACGACAATTACCCGATGAGGTGATCCATCAAGTGAGTAAAACCCTGACCCAACGGTTAGAGCGGACCAATGGAATTCTGCGTCAACAGACTGGGCGATGGCATCGACGACAGAATAAATTTGGCAAAGTCTGGCAACAGAGTGCAGTGACCTTAAGACTGGTGCTGAGCTATTTCAACTGGATCTGGAGTCACTCGCGATTCAAGAACACGGCTGCCCAACGAGCTGGACTGACGGAGCATTCCTGGGGATGGCAAGACTTAGTCACCTATCCCACACTTTGTTGAGGCACAATCCACGCCTATACTAATCGTGCTCGTTCCCTGAGTGAGGTGGTGAAAGGCTACGGAATGATGGCGCGACTTATAAGGGTTACCAATGCTTGCTTTTGATGAAAATGCAGCTTCAGCCTATTCTGCCCTGGAACCACAACGCCAGCAATTAGCAAAAATGGATGCTCGGATTGCTGCAATTGCCTTGTCTCAGCAATTAATTTTGTTGACTCGAAATTATCGAGACTTTAGCAAAGTTGTAGGCTTAACGATTGAAGACTGGACAGTTTCTTCTTAGAAACGATTGAATGCTGTTTGAACAAGAGGCAGATCGCGTCGATTCATCTCTGGCTAACACCATGACAGTAAATCAGCCGTGATTGACCGTTGTAGTTTGAATTCACTCAGGCCATTCAGAGTTAGTGCCTTGCCCCCAAAATCCATCAAATTTAGTGACGGTAATATCGCCTAACACTTTTGTTTGGCAAGCCAGTCGCAGATCGCGTTGCGAATCATGGGGCGGTAAGGAACGGCGGATGCGATCGCGTCGATTCACCTCAGATACTTCACCCGTAATCGCCACAGCACAAGTCCCACAGGTGCCAATGCCATGGCAGTTAATCAACCGAGCTTGACCGTTGTAGATCTCTACTTGGTTTTCCAGTAAAACTTGACGTAAATTAGCGCCAACGGGGCAAGAAAACGTTTTCCCTTGAGCTATAACTTGGGGCATAGTCAGACATGATTTTTTGAGACGCCATTCTTAACTGTACTGAGAAGTCAAATTCTGTACTTTTTGCAGAGCAATACCCATAAGAGCTGTGATAGAACGGACTTCTTTAGGCAGAGCACCCCAATATTCTAAAAATTCATCCCTATGAGTACCGACTATTCTTGGCTGATATGCCATCCTTCTGAACAAGATGAGCAAATTTTGCAACCCCTATTTAAGGAAGCTTTGCAGTCAGCTACGTTACCTACTCAATCTAAAGCTGTTCTCCATAAGTGGCAGCAGAATCCCGACCACTTATTTCAAGACTGGACAACCGGAACCGGTGACATTTATAACCACTTCGTCTTAGCCTTTATGATCGAGAGTTTCCAAACATTATGGAACGCTCTGGCGACCCCAGAAGGTAAAAATGGCTTTTATTTTAGCCCTGACAACTGTATTGATATTCTCAGCATTAACAGATGCTCAATTGGTGCAATTCTCGCTTATGGCTTAGGTCCCCAACGCTTTGCCCAACTGCCAGGCTTTATGGGAAACATGTTGTGAACCCATGATCAGATACCTGCCAGTCTCCAGACCATCCATCGAACGTTTGAGACGCTTGATCTGCCACCCCTATATCAACGGCTGCAACAACTTTGCCTGAGTAACTATACATACAGCCACGCCTTAGACATTTTCCAAGTTTTACCCAGGGAATTACAGCGAGCACAGGAATCGCACAGAGGTTTTATGACGATTGGCATGTTGATGTCTCAGGAAAAAATCAGACGTTAATTTTCGGTACTTCCATACCATTCAGCACATCCATACCGTGTCGAAAAACACTTAGCTGATACGTCAGCAGCAATGACATAAGAAGAATCAAAAGTCAGTATCTGAAAGTCTTTTTTCTCCTCAACCCATCCTCGATTACTGTCGTACCATGACGGTAAGTCAGAGACATAAGCAGAATAGTCAATCTCCATTTCATCCAGAACTGTTTGATAGTCCAAGATCAGGGTTTCTGGAGCTTGGGCAATGACATAACCACCTCGCAACAACTTATATTTACTGATCTTGAAAGGTATCCAAATCCCCACTCGTTCTTGATGGATACAATACCAACGACCAAGCAGGTAGTTTACTTGACAGGGTTGTTTTACGTTCCTCCTAGAAAAAATAGGATGGTTCTACTGACCAACAGTAGAGAGACCGATGAGCCATCTAATCGATACTTTGAAGCAAGTCCCGGATTTCCGCAGTGCCCATGGCCGTACTCATCCGTTATGGCTTCTGTTGCTGTTGATGGTGATGGGTATGCTTGCTGGATACCAGGGATATCGCCCCTTAGAAACCTTTACGAGCGATTATCGCCAGCCTTTAAGTGAGCTATTGGGACTTGAGAGCCTTGAAGTTCCGTCTCACTGTACCTTTCGTCGAGTGATGAAGGGGCTTGACTTCCAAGCGTTGAGCCACCAATTTGAAGCATGGATGCTCTCGAAAGCCCAGACTCACTCTCCCGATAATTATGCAGCCTCCATTGATGGCAAACGGATTCGTCAGGGGCTGACAGATGCCAAGGGGAAGCAGCGTTTTGTGGGCTTGGTGAGTTTATTTGCGGTGGAAGCAGGCATCACCCTCAAGCTCGAAGCCCTCACTCAGGAGGATAATAGCGAAATCAAAGTCGTGCAGGCACTGTTGGAAACCCTTCAACTCGATGGCTTACTGATTACCATGGATGCCTTACACGCCCAAAAAACACTTGAGAAGATTGTGGCCTCGGGTAATGACTATCTCGTGGCGGTCAAATCCAACCAGGGAAGACTTTACGACCACCTCCAGACTTACTTTGAGTGTCTTAAACCCATGGCTGAGCACATCCACTCCGCCCAAAGTAGAGGACGAGATGAACATCGGTGTATACAGGTTTATGAGCCTGTCGGCATAGCCCTACAAGAATGGACAGCAATTCGCTCTGTACTTTGTGTCCAACGATGGGGTACTCGCAAAGGAAAGGAGTATCACAATACGGCCTATTACATCAGTTCAGCTGCCACCTCACCCCATCATTGGCAATCTCTGGTCCGAGAACATTGGGGCATTGAAAATCGGTTGCATTGGCCGAAGGATGTTGTTTTTGGCGAAGATGATTATCGACTCGAAGATGAACAAGCACTGCTCAATTGGTCAGTGCTTAGAACTATTGGGATTAATATCCTGCGGCTAAACGACTATCAATCCCTCAAAACCGCGATGACTAAGCTTGCTAATCGGGTCGATATTATTTTTTCGCTGCTAACTTAAAACAGCCCTGGTTTACTTGAGCCTCTTCTATAGGATTAGGAATCACCACAGACTTTATGGGTTGCTGATAACACCATAAAAGACAATGCTCTGGCGACAGATGGCTGTGTCGTGAATACCCCAATGAGATTGAATTTGCTTGAACTTGTTCTAAATCCAAACGCCAATACTCCGTCATTTCTACCCCAGGCTCTGACAAAATAGCCATTTGTAGCATCAGCGCTATATTTAGATGCCCCATATTTTTTCTCTGTTGAACAGACAAAATCTCTATAAATCCCGTTTCACAAAAGTCTTGCGTATTGATGGTGTCGATAAAAGTATCTAGCATATCCACTCAAATTGCAGGTTAATTCTGACTTGCATGAGAAATTTCATTCAACCTGAAAGATAGAATTCCCCAGGGAATGGCAGTCCTCTCTAACTAACTGTTCCACTTTGTTGATTCAGAACTATCCTTTAGCTCGTGAAGCTTGTAACTTTGATATCAAATGCTTTTTAACAAGATTTCTCATCCATCTCAAAAGATATAGGCTGCAACGATATGCGAAATAGGCAAGTATTAATCACAGGCGGAACAGGCGGATTAGGACTAGGTGTGACGCCAAAAGTCTTAGCCACAGGGGCAGAAGTAACGCTGCCTTACATCGCTGAATCAGAAGTTGAGCGACTGAAGCATATCCTCTCCCCCGCAGAATTAGTCAGAACTCATTTTGTACCCACCGATCTGGGCAAAGAAGCCTCGGTCGCAGAACTCGTAGAAGACATGGATCGAGTGGATGCCTTGATTCACTTAGTCGGTGGGTTCTCCATGGGCAAAACCCATGAATATGCCTTTGAAGACTGGCAGCGAGATTTGAATTTGAATCTGAACACTACCTTTTTGGTTTGCAAATATAGTCTTAAACGAATGTTGCAGCATCACTATGGCCGGATCGTTACAGTCGGCTCTAGAGGGGCCGTTGATCCAGGAGGGCAGTTGGCAGCTTACTGTGCTGCCAAGGCAGGTGTGGTGGCATTGACGCAAGCGATCGCAGATGAAACCAAAGGCACCAACATCACTGCCAACTCCGTATTGCCCAGCATTATTGATACCCCCACGAATCGAGAAGCCATGGGTGCAGCCAACGCCGACCAATGGGTTAAACCTGAATCTTTAGCAGACGTCATCTGCTTTCTAGCCTCTGATGCCGCCCAGGATGTTAGAGGTGCCGCTATTCCTGTATACGGGAATGCTTAATCTGTTTACCAGCCATCAAAAACGTTTTCACACCTATAAATTCTCTTTTCACACCTATTAAAGGTGAAGCGTATTGCTAATCGCGCTATTGATATCTCGCTGCGGCAATGGTCCTCAAACAATCTACATCTCGTCATAGCAGCTCAACTGAACTCACTTACAACACTCCCAGATTGCTTCTTCAAAATCATGACAATTCAAGCTGTCACTTGCCACGAAGATGACCTTTAGTGCTCGCCCAAGATATTAGTCATGAGTCACGCAGGTCCATTGCTCATTCACTTTTCGAAAACCATAGAACATCGTAGATTTTTGATCTGCTTGAGAGGGTTTACCCGGCACCCATAAGGTATGCACTGCAGCTTGTAAGTGTCTTTTGGTCCGAGTAGGCAGAGCAGCCCTAAATAGCAATCTTCGCTTTTCGTGAAATTTGTCTACAGGGAGCCAAGTCCGCTGACCGGCATCCCAAATCCTCAAAATAGACCAATCAAACTCTGGTAGCCCTAACCGTGAATATCCACTTCCTCCATAGCCGGTTGGCCAAGCAAATCCTCCAGCAGCTTTCCAGCGGGTTTGGTGAGGCCGCAACCAATGAGAACAAGCACCCAGCTGAGCATAAATCGGTCTCTTAGTCGGAAAAGCATCTAACTCTGCTTCCACGTCTTGAAATAGGGTTGCAATTGCAACATTCCAAAACTCAGGATCATCATCTGACTCCAAACAACTCAGGAACTGCTCTGGATAACCCACGATTGCTGCCATTGATTTCAACAACAAAGAAGAATCTATCCTCAATCTGGCATATCGAACCAACATAACGCTCTACAAAATTGAAGCCAGACTTTTACTCGACTTAATTCAATATCATTGGGAATAATCCAAGGTCCTGACATAGGAACCAACCTAGGAAATCAGGGTATGATACAAACATTGATATTTGTAAACTATTATCAATGTTTGTATCTCAGTCGAGACTCGACTCAGTGCGCGATTTCCTAAAAGAAAACGTCTTTTATGGCCAAGATCCCACACCTGAGCTGCTGGCCATATTGATGGTCTACTTTGTCCAGGGAATTTTGGGATTAGCGCGGTTAGCCGTCAGTTTCTTTTTAAAAGACGACCTCGGTTTAACCCCCGCTCAAGTGGCCGCCATGATGGGAATTGCTGCACTCCCTTGGGTAATCAAGCCCATCTTTGGGTTTGTGTCCGATAGCGTCCCCATCTTTGGATATCGTCGTCGGTCTTATCTCGTCTTGTCCGGGATACTGGGCTGCCTAGCCTGGGCAGGCATGGCTAGCATCGTTCATACCTCTCTAGCCGCCACCATTGCCATCGTTCTCAGTTCCCTGTCCGTCGCCATCAGCGATGTGATTGTCGATTCTCTTGTGGTTGAGCGGGTTCGCCAAGAATCTCAGAGCGATGCTGGCTCCCTACAATCCCTTTGCTGGTCTGCCACCGCATTGGGCGGAATTCTGACCGCCTACTTTAGCGGCTGGCTACTTGCCCATATGAGTACCCAAAGCGTTTTTTGGATCACGGCCACTTTTCCTCTGCTGGTTTCTGCCATTGCTGGACTAATTGCAGACCCCAAGGTTGAGACTCAGATCAATTTAGACACGACCAAGCAGCAAGTCAGCCAGCTTTGGCAAGCCATTACCCAAAAACAGATTTTGTTGCCGGTGATCTTTGTCTTTCTCTGGCAAGCCACCCCCAGTTCGGAAGCCGCCTTTTTCTTTTTCACCACTAATGATTTAGGCTTTGAACCGGAATTTCTCGGTCGAGTCCGACTAGTAACCAGTCTGGCAGCCTTGCTGGGCATCTGGGTATTTCAGCGTTATCTCAAAGCCGTTCCCGTACGCCGCATCTTTCTATGGAGCACGTTAATTGCTGCAGCCCTCGGCATGACTACGCTCTTGTTGGTCACCCATACCAACCGGACCTTAGGCATTAGTGACGAATGGTTTAGCCTGGGCGACAGCCTGATTTTGACGGTGATGGGGCAAATTGCCTATATGCCTGTCTTAGTGTTGGCCGCTCGCCTCTGTCCCCCTGGCATCGAAGCCACGATGTTTGCCCTATTGATGTCTGTGAGCAACCTAGCGGGCCTACTGTCTCATGAATCTGGCGCTCTGATTATGCATGGGCTGGGCATTACAGAAACTAATTTCCAGCAGTTGTGGCTGCTAGTGATTATTGCCAATCTCAGCACCCTTTTACCGTTGCCCCTGCTGAATTGGCTACCCAACCAAGGGACGGATGTCCTGGATCAAGACCTCGCTTTAGACCCCTCTCCCTCTCTAGAACCCCTGGTGTCTGAAGCCCTCGCTGTTGAACTTGTTACTGAACCTCGTAATTAAATCCCCTATGACCGTTTCCGCTCCCTCCCATAACACTTACCTTGACCACAACTGGCAAGGCGGCCACCAATCTCTAAAAGATGAATACGACTATGCGATCGCAGACATCGACGGTGAAATTCCTGCCGAGTTGAGCGGCACGCTATTTCGCAATGGTCCAGGGCTATTGGATGTCAACGGTACCCCACTCCAGCATCCCTTTGATGGGGACGGCATGATTTGTTCGATCCAGTTCGATCAGGGCAAGGCTCATTTTCGCAACCGCTTTGTCCGTACAGAAGGCTATCTAGCAGAGCAGGAAGCGGGCAAGATTCTGTATCGTGGCGTATTTGGTACCCCTAAACCCGGCGGTTTTCTGGCCAACGCCTTTGATATTAACTTCAAAAATATTGCCAACACTCATATCATCTACTGGGCAGGCAAGCTACTAGCCCTTTGGGAAGCCGATCAGCCCTATCGTCTCGATCCATCCACCTTAGACACGTTGGGATTGGAAGACTTTTCCGGTCTCCTCAACCCCGGTGATCCATTTTCTGCCCATCCTCGCATCTTGCCCCATGGAGAGGGCGATCGCCTCGTCAACTTTGCCATCAAACCTGGCCTCTCTAGCAAGGTAAAACTGTTCGAGTTTGATCAGTCGGGTGAGGTGGTTCATCAGCAGCAATTCGTGATTCCGGGATTTGCCTTTATCCACGATTTTGCCGTTACCCCCAATTACTACATCTTTTTCCAAAATCCCGTCATTCTGAATCCCATTCCCTTTCTATTGGGGTTCAAGGGAGCAGGGGAATGCATCTCTTTTAAGTCTGGCAGTCCCACCAAAATCTGGCTGGTCCGACGCGGCGAGCATAAACCCCAGCAGCTAGACACCGATGCCTGCTTTGTCTTCCATCATGCCAATGCCTATGAAGCAGACGGTCAAGTAATAGTAGACTCCATCTGCTACGACACCTTCCCAGGCTTAGAATCAGGGATTGATTTCCGCACGATTGATTTTGACGGGGTTCCTCCCGGTTCCTTATGGCGATTCCACCTCAATCCTGAGACCAACACTGTTGAGAAAACACCGCTGATCCAGCGCAGCTGTGAGTTTCCGACCCTCAATCCTGCTAATGTGGGCCACGATTATCGCTACGTTTATATTGGTGCCACGGATGCCAGCACTGGCAATGCGCCTTTACAAGCCATCCTTAAGCAAGACGTTAAAACGGGAGAAGAACAAGTCTGGAGTGCAGCTCCTCAAGGGTTTATGGGAGAACCCGTGTTTATTCCTAAACCCAAAGCTACCCAAGAAGACCAAGGCTGGTTGATCGCTCTGGTTTACGATGGCGATCACAATCGATCCGATGTGGTCATTCTCGATGCCGAGCGAATCGAACAGGGACCGCTAGCCCGCTTGCACTTAAAGCACCATATCCCCTACGGTTTACATGGCAGTTTTACGCCGACACTGTTTTAACCCGTCTTAACCCGATGCCCCAAAAGCTTTTATTTGTTTGTCTAGGCAATATCTGCCGCTCTCCCTCTGCCGAAGGGATTATGAATCACCTGCTGCAGCAAGAGCAGCTCACCCATCAATACCAATGTGATTCAGCAGGCACTAGCAGCTATCATATCGGTGCTTCTCCAGACCGGAGAATGGCAGCCGCTGGCTTACGGCAAGACATCGTCCTCACTGGCAACAGCCGCCAGGTCCAGCCAGAAGATTTTGCAGACTTCGATCTAATTCTGGCCATGGATCGCCAAAATTATCGCGATTTAGTGGCGATGAATCCTGATGAGCAATACGCCGACAAAATCCAGATGATGTGCGATTTTTGCTCCAACTTCGCCGATAAAGAGGTGCCCGATCCTTATTACGGAGGACCTTCAGGGTTTGATTATGTGATTGATCTTCTGCTGGATGCTTGCAGTGGCTTATTGGATCATTTGCAACAAGCCTAGGGATCGTTCTCTATCACCCCTAATAAATGATGTTCCATGGCAAACCGGACGATTTCGGCTCGATTACTAGTTTCTGTTTTTTGCAAGAGCTTACTCACATACTTTTCCACCGTCCGGGAGCTGAGATGGAGTTGTTCACCAATTTGGGCATTGGATAGCCCTTCCATCAACAATCGCAACACTTGCTGTTCTCGCTGGGTCAGATCGAGCGCGTTGATTAATGCAGTATCCACTGGTTCACGGCTAGGAGTCGCTTGAGAGACTGCCTGAATTTCCGTTTGCACAATTTGCACTCGGTCTAATAGGTTACGGATGACGGCCGCCAATTCTTCCAAGTTGAATGGCTTAGCCAAGTAAGCATCACACCCTAATTTGTATCCTCGAATTCGCTCTTGGGTTTGGGAGCATTCCGTTAAATAGATGACGGGAAGCAATCGAAAAGCCGGTTGTTGTCTCACCAGCTTCACTAACTCATAGCCATCCATCTGTGGCATTCTAATATCAGTCACGAGCAGATGAGGACGATACTGTTGGACCAGCTGCCACGCTTGTTTGCCCGTTGCGGCTGAAATCACTGTATATCCCACTGCTTCCAGATAGTCGGTGACCGCTAACCGAATGCCCGGTTCATCATCCACGATCAACACGGTTAAAGGCATAAAATATCGCGTGCGCTTTGCAGGTATCGTCTCCTTTGTTTAGTTATAACAATCCCTTGACATCATTCAGTTCCCCTTCATCAATTGCAAGCAATTCGGATCAAACAGGTAATGTAACGTATTCTTTCGTTATTCCGATTTACAACGAAGAAGAGAATATTGCTGAACTGTACCAACGCCTGCAGGCCTTAATCAAAACCTTGGATGGTCCTGCAGAACTGATTTTGGTGGATGACGGTAGTTGCGATCGCACCCTCCCTCTCATTCGCCAACTGCACCAAGATGACCCTACGGTTCGATACGTCAGTCTAGCCCGTAACTTTGGCCATCAAATCGCCTTAACCGCTGGTCTCCAGTTTGCCACTGGCCAAGCCATTATCGTCATGGATGCTGACCTCCAAGATCCACCCGAAGTCGTTCCTGATCTAATTCAGCAATGGCAGCAGGGATACCAGGTCGTTTACGCTCAAAGAATTTCGCGACAGCGAGAAGGCATCATTAAACGCTTGACCGCTTATCTGTTTTACCGATTTCTCCAGCAGCTCTCTGATATTCACATTCCCACGGACACCGGTGACTTTTGCCTAATGGATCGGCAAGTGGTAGATTTGCTGAACCAAATGCCCGAGCGCAACCGCTATATCCGGGGTCTCCGGGCTTGGGTGGGCTTTCGACAAACGGCCATTACCCTTCATCGTCCCCCTCGATTTGCGGGAGACGTCAAATACACCTTTCACAAATCCCTGACCTTGGCTCTCAGCAGCATTATGGCCTTCTCCAAAGTACCCTTACGCTTGGCCACGTATCTGGGGTTATTTGCGTCAGCTTTAGCGGTCTTTATGATGTTCTTGACCCTCTACTGGCGATTTTTCAATCCTTCCAGCCAGTTAATCGGCTACACCATGATTACCATGGCCATCTTTTTCCTGGGGGCTGTACAGCTGATTTGTCTCGGCATTTTAGGAGAATATGTCGGCCAAATTTACGAAGAAATTAAAGGCCGTCCCCTCTATACGGTCAAAGAGATTGGGAAATTCCCTAGCCCACCCCCCCCTATTCTCAGGCATCATCCCTGCCTCGTACCCACTAGGTTCAACCCCATGCGTTCCGACCCTACGCGCACCTCATAACCCTGCAAGCCCCCCAAAAGCCCATTTCTTGAATTTGATAGGCTTGGACAAGAAGACCAATCGTATTCCTTCGTTGGGAGCCGAGCCATATGTCTGTCCAATCATCCTCTAAGGTTCAAAAAATCTGGTTATGGGGGAAAAACTTTTTTTTCCATCGATTTCGACCGTTTTTAGGCTTGATGTGCTTATCTTTTCTGCTTTCCTTAGCCTGCACACCGGCAGCATCTAATCGATCGGCACCACCAAACCCTCCCCATGTAGCCACCAACCCGACCTTAGCGGCCGTTCCCATTAATCGGCCAGCCATTGTCTTTCCCAGGGATGCAGGCATCATTGATGTCACCCAATTCGGAGCGATTCCGGACGATGGTCAAGATGATACCGCTGCCATCCAAGCTGCCATTTCAGCTCATCCTACGAAAAACCATATCTTTTACTTTCCCAACGGCACCTACGATATCAGCGACATGCTGACCTTAGCAGGTAGCCAAAAGCGCAATATCTTCCAAGGGCAAAGTCAGCAAGGAACCATTCTTCGCCTCATGGATAGTGTGCCCTCTACCTATACCAAAGCCATTCTCAATTTTGGCCCTGCCCCCGCTCAGCGCTTTCGTAACGCCATCCGCGATATGACTATCAATGTGGGTCGTAATCATCCTCAAAGTATTGGTGTTCAATTTAATGCCAGTAATCAGGGCACAGCCCAGAATGTAACCATCCTGTCTGAAGATAGAAAAGGCAATATCGGCCTCGATATGAGCTACACAGACGAGATTGGCCCGTTATTGGTCAAAGCCATCACCGTCAACGGCTTTGACTATGGCATCAAAACCCGTTGGCCCACTGCCAGCCAAACCTTTGAAAATATTACTCTGCTCAACCAAAACGTCTGTGGATGGTGGAACACCAATTCCCAGAAAGTGTTTGCCCGACAGGTGCGCAGCCAGAATACTGTGCCCGCCATTATCAACGATGGCGAAGCAGGCTTTGTGTTGCTGGATTCTACCTTAACAGGCTCTGGTGCTGCAGCCTCTGAACCGGCCATCAGCAATCAAAAATCCATGTATATTGACCGGACCCAGACCACAGGCTATAAGCTAGCGGTCAAAAGTAACGTGAATTGGGGCCGTGGCAATGGCAATGTACCCAGCGGCAACATCAGCCACTATTTAGCCAATGGCTTTGGTGAAAATAGAAAAGGCGGGCCAGTCACCCTCTTTCCCTCCGCCAACCAAATGTTAGGGTTGCCGATCAAGGAAACCCCTGAAATGCCTTGGGAACAAGACTTGAGTAAGTGGGATGGTCCCCATAAGCATCTGCTCGGTACCAGTGGTCTTCCGGATGATGACCTAGATGACACACCATCGATTCAGGCCGCTATCGATTCTGGAGCCACGACCGTTTACTTACCGAGGGGGACATGGACCATCAATCAGCCTCTAGAACTCCGGAAGAATGTCCGGCGGTTGATGGGCACAGAAGCCAAAGTCAAAATGGCGAAGAATGCTGTGATTCGAGTCGGTCCGGGTCAGTCTCCCACGGTCACCATTGAGCGATTGGAGAAGGTAGAAACCATTGAACATACCTCTCAGCGAACCTTGGTACTGAACAACTTACTGGGATTCCACTATGTCCCTAAAGCCTCAAAGCCTGGAGATGTGTTTATTAATGACTGTGTCGGTTCTTCCGTTATCTTTAAAAATCAAAATGTCTGGGCTCGACAGCTGAATCTTGAAAGTAATACCCAATCTCAACCCAACATTACCGCCAAAGTACTGAATGATAACGCCCAGGTGTGGATTCTCGGCTACAAAACCGAAGATGAAGGAACCACAATTAAAACCATCAATGGCGGCAAAACGGAATTGTTTGGCGCAGCCCATGTCGGCAGTGGTGTCTCCAATGCCGATAATCCCCGATTTATCACGGAAGACTCTTCTTTTTCAGTAGCAGGCATTTACGGTAAAGGCTTCTCTATTGTTGCCAAGGAAACCCGCAAGGGGAAAACTCAAACCACTGATACCTTTCAAAATGCTGATGCCTATATTGCCTATCCCCAGTAAGCATCTATAAAAATATCCCCCCGGAACCCAACTGTTCCGGGGGGATATTTTTATTCAGGAATTTAGATTAGTAATTGTTGAAATTAATCGCGGCAACCTGGCCAATGTTCTTCATCTTCAGGAGGTTGGTCAGCGACGATGGGGGTCAACGCACAATCGTTTTCTGAATCGACAAAAGCAGGCTCAGCCGTTTCTGTCACAGTGAGAAATGAACGCATAGCGTTAGCAGTGCTGGCAAAGACACTCACCAAGCTCACGGATAACACCAAAATCACGATTTCTTTCATTCTCATAACCCTTTAGACAGTTGGCTGAAGGATGGACTGATATGCATTGGAGGATCAAATTCTAGAAGATCTTCTCTTCAAATTTCAATCTATCCGTCAAACTTAACTCAGTTTATCCGTCAGCAATATAAATAGTCTACTCACTCATACTTTAGACCATGGGTCAATTTAAATAGTTCCCCATATTACTTAAGATACCCATAATTTATGGGCTAGGCTAACTGCGAATTTGAATCGGCATGATCAAATAGGTAATTTGACGACCCGACAAAGGCGATAAAACCGCTGGCATAGTCGCCGAATTCATTTGCAGTTGTACTTCTTGGCTATCCAGTGCCTTTAAGCCATCACTCAAATATTTCACATTAAAGGCGATGTCTAAATCTTCTCCTGAGATTTGAGCTGGCAAACGTTCCTCTCCCATACCCAACTCAGGCGCCTCTGCTGATAGAGCCACATTCTGTTTAGCACTATCGATCTTTAAACGAATAATATTATTTTTGCGGGCAGCTAATACCGCAATCCGTTCCACACTACTGAGCAACAGCTGCCGCTCCACTGTCACTTGCCGCTCAAACTGCTTCGGTACGAGTTGAGGATAGGCTGGATATTGCCCTTCCAATAATCGACAGCTCAGGCGCTCCGTTCCTTGTTCGCCAATCAGTTCAAAAATGGCCTGATTGGTATCAAATCGTAGGGCTACATCGGCATTGACTCTTCCCAGCATCCGCTCTAGCTCTCGTAAGGCTTTCGCAGGTATGGTCATGGTCATGGGCTCTGGAGTGACGAGGTCAGGAAAGTTTGCGATCGCAAGTCGATGCCCATCCGTTGTTGCAAATTCAAACCCTGACTCTGAAGTATTCAGATGCAGCCCCGTCAGAATTTGTTTGCTTTCATCGGTGCTCGCGGCGAACAAAGTGGCCTGCAAACCCTCAAGAAACACGTCTATGGGAAGATCTAGGGCAGGTATTTCATCTAAACTCGGCAGTTCTGGAAATTCTTCCGCCACTAACCCCTGCATTTGGTAGTGGCCCGAATCGCAGGTCAACGTTATAGCTGTGTCATCAGTTTCGACTTCGATATCGCAGTTGGGTAAACGCGAGACAATATCGTTGAGAAACCGGGCTGGCAACGTTAAAGCGCCAGTTTCTTCGACGTCTGCAGCAATCCAAACTTGAATTCCTAAACTCAAATCAAACACAGTCAAACCGAGGCGTTCGGCTTGAGCCGTCAATAAAACATTCGCCAGAACCGGGTGGGTAGGATTCGAAGGGACCACTCGACTAAGGAGTGACAGCTTGGAATTTAGATCACTTTGCTGACAGACCAACTTCATAAGGCTTCTAGGGACTTCAACACTTTCTAAACTCTGGGAGCAACATCGTAACATCATTGCCCTGTCCCTCAAAGTTGCAAGAAATGCTGGTCAAAAATCAGGTCTATCTATATTCTCCTCTTTTTAAATTTAAAATAATAGTAGTAATAGTAGGGGCTGTGGAAAATGTGGAAAAAGTAGAAAACCTCATTAAGAACAAGGCTTTAGCCGATCGCTCACCTGTGGAAAACCTGTGGAAAAGATCGGGGGGTTTTCCACAGGTTGTGAATTAATATTTTTTTCTCCACAAGACCCCTTGGTTTTCCACAAAGTTTCACCCATGTTTTCCACAGAAAAATGGCGGTTTTCCACAGGGGTAAATAGGACGTTTAAAATTCTTGATGAAAGATTTAAGATTGTGTTTATAATTGCCTGTAATCATTGCCAAACAAAGGTTTCAAAGAATTATAGTCTTTCCTAAAGAAAATTTGCAGCCCGTCGTTCGGAACGCCTAATCATCCACAGGTTTTGCACAATATCCACAGTGTTCCTCTGGTATAGCAATGACTACCAGAGTTCAATATCACTGGATTGCAGCACTTCGCCCTCTTCCCATTCGGGAGAGATAAATAACAAGCTGGCTTCCCCTTAGGGTTGGTTGGCCAGCTTAATCCGGTCACCTAACTGTCGTAGAGATTGGGCGAGTTCAGGATTTTTCTTTTGTAAGTCTGAGACTTTGTCACAGCTATACATAACCGTGGTGTGGTCTTTGCCACCGAATTCCTCGCCAATTTTTGGCAGGCTGAGGTCAGTATGCTGACGCATAAGATACATGCCAATTTGGCGGGCCATGCTAATTTCCCGGCGTCGAGAATTGCCTTTGAGATCATCAATCGAGATGCCATAGGTATCTGCGACGGCGTTAATGATGCTTTCGGGGGAAGCCGATATTTTGGCAGTCGGTGGATTGAGTACTGGAGCGATATTTTCCACATTCATGGGCAGTCCAGAAATGGAAATATAGGCCACTGCTCGAATGAGAGCGCCTTCGAGTTCTCGAATGTTGGAGGTATAGCTAGACGCAATATATTCAATGACTTCTCTAGGGAGGCGAATATTTTCGTATTCTGCTTTCTTTTGTAGAATGGCCATCCGTGTTTCTAAATCAGGGGGCTGAATATCTGCAATCAATCCCATGGAAAAGCGGGAACAGAGACGCTCCTGTAGCCGTGGAATTTGGCTGGGTGGACGGTCAGACGCGAGTACAACCTGCTTGCCTGCCTCATGCAGGGTATTGAAGGTATGAAAAAATTCTTCTTGGGTATATTCTTTGCCTTCAATAAATTGGATGTCATCGACCAACATCACATCTACAGCTCGGTAATGTTCGCGAAACTTTTGCATACCATCCTTGCGAATGGCGGCAATGAGATCATTGGTGAATTGTTCCGTAGAAATGTAGAAAATACGTGAGTTCGGCGAAATCTCTAGTCGGTAATGGCCGATGGCCTGCATTAGGTGGGTTTTTCCCAATCCAACACCGCCACAGAGAAATAATGGATTAAATTCGCGCCCTGGAGATTCTGCAACGGCTAAACAAGCGGCATGGGCCATGCGATTATTGGGGCCGACCACATAGCGAGAAAACACATATTTAGGATTGAGGCTGGCTTGTTGGCGTTGGCTAGTGTTGGTATTTTCCACTGGGCTAGAGGTGGGCGGTGGTGAGGCAACCTCCGGAGCTGAAATCGTAGCGTTGGAATCCCCTTGGGCAATTTCAATTTGAATTTCGACGGGATGTCCCAAAATCTCATGGACGACATCTCGAATGGTTTTGACATAGTATTTCTGCAACCAATTCCGGGCAAACGGATTAGGCGTGCGAATCACCAGGCGATTCTCATCTAGCTGTTCAGCATTGGCGGTTTTAATCCAAGTTTCGAAAGTGGGGCGGCTGAGCTGAAGCTGCAAGCGCTCTAAAACTTGGCTCCAAAGAGTTTCAAGAGAAGTTTCCATGGATTACCTCGACAGCAAGCTGAGCAACATTGAGCGTAAGGGGTTTCATCCGGTCTGGCAAGAGTGGGTGATAAGATTGTAAACTATGGGTTCTGGGTCAAACGCTCGACCTAAATGCCTTGACCTTGTGAAATCTTTTGACTGAATAAATTATGACTAAACGAACCTTGGGCGGAACCTGCCGCAAGCGCAAAAGAACGTCTGGATTTAGAGCCCGGATGCGTTCTCAGAGTGGCCAAAATGTGATTAGCTCTCGCCGACGTAAAGGTCGTAAGCGTTTATCCGTATAGCGAAGAGTGAGTGAGCCGAAGGCTGCTGAACGTTTTGAATCCATGGGCATAACGCAGGCTAAATGTTAGCAACCTCCCATCGACTCAAAAAAAACCGAGAATTTAGTGTTGTGTACCGTAAAGGTAAACGCCAAAGCACAAAATATTTGGTACTAAGAACCTATCGATCGGGTGTAAATTCACAAAAAAAACCAATACGAATTGGTTTTTCGATTAGCCAAAAAGTAAGCAAGCGAGCCGTCGTTCGTAATCGAATTAAGCGGCAGTTAAGAGCGGCATGTCGCCAGCTTCTGCCTGAATTACAGCCAGGTTGGGATGTCGTGATCGTTGTTCGGACAGCTGCCGTTCAGTGCGATTACTTTCAATTTCTGCAACAATTAAGGAAGTTATTTGCAGACGCGGAGATTCTAAATGGGTATTAAGGAGGAGGTCTACTTTGAAGGAGGACCTCATATTGGTGATTTAATCTTAAATTCTTTCTTAGCTTTAACTATATTTTTTATTCCTCTGACGATTGGTGCATTGGTCAGAGCCATTTGGCTACGGTTTCGGATTACCAGCCGACGTGTAACAGTGAATGGGGGCTGGTTTGGACGTAGCCGGACTGACTTGGTCTATTCTGAAATTTCTGAAGTATCTGTGATTCCCAGAGGATTAGGCTTTTGGGGAGATATGCTGATTATTTTAAAAGATGGCAGTCGGATTGAATTGAAATCTTTGCCGAAATTTAGGGAAATTGCTGCCTATATAGAAGAGAGAGTGGAAGCAAAATCTCAGGCAAAATCCACCGTTGCGAGTGGGTCTGCATCTTAAAAATTTGGGTTGGGCGATCCGCTCAGATTTCAACATTTGTTGCTCAGATGAGTATGATGGAAAAGATTGTCTCAGTTTGTGCTCAATCTTAAAATAGTATTGGGATTGGCTGGCTATTTGCCCACAGTATGTATTACCAGTAAAATCATGCTTGTAAAGGCTAGAAGCTTTTATATTTCCTGGACACAGTGAAAAGCTCAGTCAACTCAGTATTTTGCTAATTTCCGCACTTAGGTCGGCTATACACGAATGAACTTTATTGGATTTATCTCGGACAACATTATGTTGCCGATCCTGGATTTTTTCTACGGGATCGTACCTAGTTATGGATTGGCCATCGTTGCCCTAACGCTGGTGATTCGCTCTGTTTTGTATCCGGTGAGTGCAGGCCAAATTCGCAATATGCGGCGAATGAAAGTCTCACAGCCGGTGATGCAAAAGCGCCAAAAGGAGCTGCAAGAGCGCTACAAAGATGATCCAGCGAAGCTGCAAGAGGAGCAAACCAAGCTATTTAAAGAGTTTGGTAATCCTCTTGCCGGATGTTTTCCGCTGTTAATCCAAATGCCGATTCTATTTGCGTTGTTTGCAACGTTGAGAGGATCGCCCTTCGCCAACGTTAACTATTCGGTGAACTTAAAAATTCTGCCCCAGGATAAGATTGCGGAAGTTCAGCCTGAGCCATTTACGACTAAATCACAGAATATTTTTGTGGCGGAGAAAACCCACTACCCTGTAGTGGGTATTGTGCCTTCTGGTAAAGAGTTAGGGGTGGGTCAATCTACTGACTTCCAGTTTCAAACGATTGGTGGGAAACCGCTCCAAGATATTATTCCTGAGTCTGAAGCTAACGATATCGTTCCTACTTGGAAGGTGATGAAGGGTGAAGATCGGGTCAGCATTGATGACAACGGTCATATTGTTGCCCTTCAACCCGGTGATGTCACGATTCAAGGGACGTTGACTGGAATTGCCGCTGAAAAAGGGTTCTTATTTATTAAAGCCTTAGGTCGTGTGGGTGCTGTTGAGGGTGAAATCTTTACCACGACAGATGATGGCGCTCAGTTCAACTCGGATGCCATCCATTGGGATATTTTGTTTATGGTGATTGGGTTTGGCGTATCTTTATACGTCAACCAGTTACTGTCAGGACAAAGCGGTGGTGACTCTGGGTCGCAGCAGCAAGCAATGAATAAGTATATGCCGGTGATGTTTTCCGGCATGTTTTTATTCTTCCCTTTGCCTGCGGGGGTGCTGTTGTATATGCTGCTAGCCAACATCTTCCAAACGGTTCAAAGCTATTTCTTGTCGAAGGAGCCTCTACCTGAGAATCTACAAAAAATTGTGGATGAACAAGAGCGTAAGAAAGCCAAAGAAGAACGGGCATCAAAAGTGGTGGCTGAAGATGGTGAGCGGGGTGCGCTACCCTTTGAACCTGAATACTCTAAAAAGAAAGCATCGAGTTGACGCCCATGAGTGAGTCGAATGTTCAACGGGGACAAGAATGGTTGTCCAATTTGTTAGGCCATTTGGGAGTGGAGACTCCGGTCAGTATCGATAAGCCGGATATTGCCCAAACTAAGTTTAGAGATTTTGGTGGGTTCTGGTTGACCATTGATGATAGTGGCTTGTCCCCAGAGCAAGTTGACTTACTCATTGGCAACAATGGCCGCATGCTGGATGCGATTCAATATTTGATTAATTCAACTTTGAATTTGGGCAAGGATAAAGAAGCCCGAACGGCCTATACGATTGAGATGTCTGATGTTCGCGTCAACCGCTATGAAGAGTTGACGCAGCTCGCAGATAAAGCGGCTCAATCGGTTCGAGAAACCGGGCAAGAATATGTGATGCCTCCGATTAATTCAGCGGAACGGCGGTTAGTCCATACGATTTTGTTTGATGAGTCGGATTTAGAGACGGTCAGCCGTGGTCAAGAACCCGATCGCCGTTTGGTGGTGATGCTGGCAGCGCATGAGGATGCTCAGGACGATTAGACGATTAAGTAGACAAGGGATGGAGAAAGGTGCCCCGCGATGGACAAGGTTTACATCCCAGACATTGAAAATGCGCCTAAGCAGACCCTGGTTTTGGATGTTGATGAGTTTTTAACTGAACTTTCTTCCCTAACGACAGTGCAAGGGCAAGTTACCCTGATGCACCAGGGTAATTATCTTCAGGTGAGCAGCCAAGCAAAAACGATTGTGACTCTGAATTGCGATCGCTGTTTGCAGCAATATAATCATCGGCTGACAGTAGATGCCTCAGAGATGATTTGGTTATCGGCAGATGTCCCGGCAGATGAGCCTGGATTGGAAATTGAAGTCACCCTTGATGACCCGGTAGAAACATTATCTCCCCGAGGGTACTTTAGTCCTGAAGATTGGCTGTATCAGCAATTGAGTTTGCAATTGCCCCATCGCCAGCTTTGCGATCAAAACTGTGAAGGCTTATTGAAAGAGGCAGAGAAGATTGAGCAACCCGTTGATCGACGTTGGGCTGCATTGGAGTCTTTAAAAGAACAAATGCAGGGAAACTAAGCGTTTTCCTGTTCACAGTCCCCAATATTGACCCAGCTACTAGAACCGTCGGCCCAGTGTTCTTTCTTCCAGATCGGGGCATTGTGCTTGAGGGTGTCGATGGCGTATTGACAGGCGGCAAAGGCTTCGGCTCGGTGGGGACAGCCCACGGCGACGAGAACACTAATCTCGCTAATTTTGAGGTGGCCGGTGCGGTGATGGATGGCAATTTGGTTAACGTCGGGCCAGCGTTGACGAATGTCTTGAGCAATGCCCTGGAAGACTTTTAGGGCCATGGGTTCGTAGGCTTGATATTCGAGGGAGAGCACTGCTTTACCGTCCGTTTGGTCACGAACAGTGCCACTCATGACGACCACAGCGCCGTTATGGGGATGATCGGCTTGATGATATAGCTCCTCTACGTTCAGTGGAGCAAAGGTAATCAGAAAGTGATCGTCTGTAGAAGCAACAGAGGAAGTCATGGCGGGAGAAGGGCACTGCTTCTCTATCATGACGGATTATCGTAATGACTTAATCAAGGGATGAAGGATAACGGGTAAAAGGCGCAGGACCATCTCGTCTTAGATTCAGATCAAACACCTGGGAAAACTGATGCAGCAGTGTGGTGGTGACCTTAGCACTGTCTAGATTGGGAATAAATTGCTCTAAGCTGCCGACGGCCCGATTCTGGATACCGCAAGGAACAATTTGGTCAAAGCCAGATAGATCGGGGTTGAGATTGAGGGAAAAGCCATGCATGGTAATCCAGCGGCTGACTTTAATACCGATGGCTGCAACTTTGCGATTGTTTAGCCATACTCCTGTGAGTCCAGGAATACGGTCTGCTTTTAAGTCATAGATGCTTAACGTGCGGATAATCACTTCTTCTAGCTGCCGTAGATACCAGTGCAAATCCGTTTGATGGTGCTTGAGATTGAGAATGGGATAGCCGACGAGCTGACCCGGACAGTGATAGGTGACTTCTCCGCCCCGCTCAATCCGGTGCAGGGCATAGTCTGATTGGTCGGGATTGAATTTAAGAAAGTCTAAACTGGCACCCTGCCCCAGGGTATAAACAGGAGGATGCTCTAGCAGGAGTAATGTATCGGGAAGTTGAGGATTGTGAATGCGATCACACACCAGTTGCCGCTGCCAATCCCACGCTTTTTGGTAGTCCACCAGACCCAGTTGGTACAGCCAACAGGGACGTTTAGGGAGAGATGAGTCCGAATCCTTAACCGATTGGTGAGATGAAATCAAGGGTATTTCCGAGTAATCCTATGACGATAGCATTTAAGAATTATCACGGGATGCAAAGCAAGTTGAAGACACGGTAGAACAGCACCCCCTTGCAGAAAACAAAGTGTTAGGGTGAGGTTAACACTGACCATTAGGGGAGGCAACCCTATGAAGCTTGTTATTCACGGCAAGAATATTGAGATCACCGATGCCATTCGTGAATATGTCCACCAAAAGATAGAGAAGGCTGCCAATCATTATCAGAATTTAACGACCGAAATCGATGTGCATCTATCGGTTGCTCGTAATCCTAGAATAACGACGAAACAAACTGCGGAAGTAACCCTATTTGTAAATGGTTCTGTCATTCGAGCAGAAGAAAGTTCAGAAAACCTATATGCCAGCATTGATCTGGTCGCCGATAAAATTGCTCGCCAGCTACGGAAGTATAAAGAGAAGCGGCAAACGAAAGGGCCAAACAAAGGCTCTAATCGGTCGAAAGCTGTTGCTCTCCAAACTCCAGAAGAGCAGCCACTTATTGGGGATCTAACGAGAGATCGTGCCCCTGAATTGCCCGAGGAAGTGGTGCGGTGTAAGTACTTTGCCATTTCTCCCATGTCCGTTCATGATGCCCTTGAGCAATTAGATCTGGTTGACCATGATTTTTATGTGTTTGAAAATGCTGACACGGGTCAACTGAATGTGATTTACGAGCGCAATCATGGGGGGTATGGAGTGATTCAGCCTCGCCAAGGTAATCCCAGTAGCAATGGCCACGTGAAACAAGCTGATTTTCAAACTGCATAGCTTTTTCTCAACCTAACGATATCAACCCCTGCTTTGTCAGGGGTTTAATGCTATGTATGGACTATCTTTATGGTTGATATAGAGAGGCCAATTTCGGCAAAGCCCCCTATTTGAGTACAATATTGCGGTTGCTTGAGTTGTGTCTTGCCCTGGGACTGGGCAGTCTATGAGTACACTTCCTCGCTTTCCAACCGATGACATCATGATGCGGATTTATGCAGACTCCTGAACCCCAACCCTCTAACGGTGGATTTCGTTCCCTGATGGATAATCGGGCCTTTGTGGTGCTGTGGGCAGGACAGATTATTTCACAGTTAGCGGACAAATTTTTTTTTGTACTGCTCATTACCTTGGTGGGAGACTATCAACCCCCAGAAAATATTGAGAATTCCATGCGGTCATCGGTGATGATTGCCAATACGCTGCCTGCCGTTTTCTTTGGGTCCGCAGCTGGAATTTTTGTGGATCGGTGGTCTAAGAAGCAGATCTTGTGGACCACGACTCTGATGCGGGGCTTGCTGACCTTAGTCATTATTGTGTTGCCCAAGTCCCTGCCCTTCTTTCCGCTCCTGTTGACGGTGGCATTCTTGGAGTCGATCTTGACCCAGTTCTTTGCTCCAGCTGAACAAGCGGCTATCCCGGTATTGGTGAAACCGAATAATCTGATGCCTGCCAATGCCTTATTTACGACGACGATGATGGGTTCTTTAGTAGTGGGATTTGCTGTGGGTGATCCGTTGCTGAGCTGGTCGCAGAACTGGGGCGGTGTGAATGGGCGAGAATTTTTGGTCGGTGGGCTGTATGTTTTGTCAGCCATTGTTCTGGGGATTATGCTGCCCTTGCGGGAGAAAAAGCATAACGAAGCAGTGGCCTTGCATCCCTTTAGCGACCTCAAATTGGGATTTGCTTACCTGCGTAAAAATCGTTTGATTAGTAATGCCATGGTGCAGCTGACGATGCTGTACTGCGTTTTTGCGGCCCTGTCGGTTTTATCCATCGGCTTGGCTGAAAAAGTGGGCTTTGAGAAACCCAGTCAGTTTGGCTTTTTGCTGGCGGCGGCTGGAGTAGGTCTAGTCATCGGGGCTGGCGTGCTCGGTCAATGGGGTGACCGCTTTCATCATTTACCCCTCCCCCTGTTTGGCTTTTTCAGCATGGGCATTGTGCTGGTATTGTTCTCGTTTATTCATAAAGATTGGTTGGGAATTGACCTCAGTATTGCCTTGAGCCTGAGCTTAAGTATGTTCCTGGGCATGGGGGCAGCCATGATTGGGGTACCGATGCAAACCCTGATTCAAGTGAAAACGCCGCCAGATATGCGCGGTAAAGTGTTTGGATTTCAAAACAATGTGGTCAATATTGCCTTGAGCGTGCCGTTGGCTATTGCGGGTATTTTGGCAGACGTTTTAGGGCTACGGCGCGTGCTGATTGCTATGGGGATCACCGTTGTGGTGGCGGGTTTCCTGGTTTGGCGCAGTACTCGGAAGGTGCTCCAGGATGTGATCTAGATGGTTGGGTTGTAAACTCTTCTGCAATTTCTCTCGACAGGTTGAAGTCACTCCGCTTAAACTATATAGATCTACCCGATTGTCACTTCTCAACGGACGATAAACACCCTTTTTGCCATTGGATCTGAATGTGAGGTTCTCCTGTGCGTGCGACCGGAGCTTTTGCTTTAATCGATAGTCTGAAAAATCACGGCGTCAAACATATTTTTGGCTATCCCGGTGGTGCGATTTTGCCGATTTATGATGAGGTTTATAAGGCAGAACAGCGGGGTGATCTAAAACATATTTTGGTCCGCCATGAACAAGGTGCCTCCCATGCTGCTGATGGCTATGCCAGAGCCACGGGGCAAGTGGGCGTTTGCTTTGGCACCTCTGGTCCTGGGGCGACTAATTTAGTCACCGGAATTGCTACGGCCCACATGGATTCGATTCCGATGGTGGTGATTACGGGACAGGTGCCTCGACCCGCTATTGGCAGTGATGCGTTTCAGGAAACGGATATTTTTGGGATTACCCTGCCGTTGGTAAAGCATTCCTATGTGGTTCGTGATCCGGCGGATATGGCTCGGGTGGTGGCGGAAGCTTTTCATATTGCCGGAACCGGACGACCTGGACCCGTCTTAATTGATGTGCCCAAGGATGTTGGTAATGAAGAATTTGACTATGTGCCTGTGCAGCCTGGTACTGTCAGCTTGAAGGGCTATCGCCCCACGGTCAAAGGCAATCCTCGCCAGATTAAACAAGCCCTAGATCTCATCAGACGGGCTAAATCTCCTCTCTTATATGTAGGAGGTGGAGCCATTTCGTCGGGAGCCCATGCTGAACTGAAAGAGCTGGCTGAGTGGTTCCATATTCCGGTGACCACAACGCTGATGGGGAAAGGCTCCTTTGATGAGGCGCACCCATTATCCGTTGGCATGTTAGGCATGCATGGCACGGCCTATGCAAATTTTGCCGTGAGTGAATGCGATTTGCTGATTGCAGTGGGTGCCCGCTTTGATGATCGGGTAACGGGTAAGTTGGATGAATTCGCTTCTAGAGCGAAGGTGGTTCATATCGATATTGACCCAGCAGAGGTGGGTAAAAATCGGGCTCCTACCGTTCCGATTGTCGGGAGCGTTAAGCCTGTCTTAGTAGAGCTGTTGAAGCTGGCAAAACAGTCTTCGCCGGCGGATCCAGCCCAAACTCAAGAGTGGCGCTCGCGAGTGGAGCGCTGGCAGCGAGATTATCCTCTAACTGTACCGAGACCGGCAGAGAAGTTATCGCCACAAGAAGTAATTTTTGAGCTGCGTAAGCAGGCCCCCCATGCCTACTACACGACGGATGTCGGTCAACATCAGATGTGGGCCGCTCAGTTTTTGCAAAATGGTCCTCGGCAGTGGGCTACCAGTGGTGGCTTAGGAACGATGGGCTATGGTTTGCCTGCGGCGATGGGGGTGCAGGTGGCCTTACCGAATGATCAGGTGATTTGTATTAGCGGTGATGCCAGCTTCCAGATGAATTTGCAAGAATTGGCAACGCTGGCCCAGTATGGCATCAAGGTAAAAACGGTTATCATCAACAATTTCTGGCAGGGTATGGTGCGTCAGTGGCAGCAAGCCTTTTTTGGTGAGCGCTATTCTAATTCCAATATGGAAGCGGGGATGCCTAATTTTGAGAAATTGGCGGAGGCATTTGGGGTCAAAGGTGGCATCCTGCGAGAACGCGATGACTTAGAAAGTGCGGTTGCGGAGATGTTGGCCTTCGATGGTCCCTATCTTTTAGATGCCCAGGTGACGCGGGATGAAAACTGCTATCCGATGGTGGCACCGGGTAAGAGCAATGCTCAAATGTTGGGATTGCCAGATCACAAAACCTTAGAAAAGGCAGCGGAGCTGATTTATTGCAGTAACTGCGGGGCTAAAAATACCTCAACGAATCACTTTTGTCCTGAGTGCGGAACAAAGTTGTAAGCATGGATTTGCAGCCCCAGGTGCAAGCACTGATTGACGAAGCGCCGCAAGACGGTGGGATGCCTGCTGCAATTCGGATTATTGCGCCGTTGTTGCAAGGGTTGGCGGAGCAGCGTTTGAAGTTTGAGCAGTACTATATTCTGCAAAATTTGCAGGGAAATTGGCAGTTAACGACCTTGCAGCATCGGCAAAAGCCAGGGTTGGAGAAGACGGTGGTCTATGGGTTTGCCAATTTACAGGATGCAACTCGGTCCAGTCGGTCATCGGATTTAGTGGCGTTGCCAGTGCCAGTGATTCCGCTATTGTTTCAGCTGTTAGCGTTGGAACCTGTAGATAGCATTCTCTTTTTGGAGACGATGGGTGATTTGGATAAAGGGGAAGAAATTACTCGCTATGAGCTGCAACAGTTAATTCAGACAGCCCTGAGACAAAATCAACCTTCTCCGCCCATGGATATAGCTTAGCTGTGCTCTAAGGTTTCAATATCAAGCCAACTAAGTTTTTCTTTATTGACGCACAATCCAACGGTATGCAGAATGATGGATCGAATTGCAATTTTTTCGACTGAACGTGGGCATGGCTCTCCCACCTGCTCCTTAAAGGGAACGGTTGCTTCGATGCATACGCCATGAGCTTGAGTCCATTCTATGGTGGTAGTCATGATGCGAATGATGGGGGCGGTTTACCTCTTGGCGAGTCCTTAACTGTCTTGATTTGGGTAAGGTCTGCCATCCTTATGGGTAAATTGCCACGTTTCCTCAACCCATTGAGCCACTAAGTCATCATCGGGATATTCCACCCGATCATCAGGGGTGCGATCGCCAATTTCTAGATACACTGCATCCGCATCAGACTCATTGCATAAATGGTGGCCATCCGCTTCTCCAGCAGGAAAACCAGCCGCCATCCCTGCCGTCAGATTTTCCTTGCCTGCATTGGTTTTCAGAACCAATTCACCTTCCACCACATAGATCAATTCGTCCTGTCGGCTATGCCAATGACGGAGTGCAGAACAACTGCCTGGTGCTAACCGGACTAGGTTAACGCCAAAGTTTTTGAGACCGGCTGCATCCCCAAGCCGTTGTTTACTGCGACCCGCCACTTGAGCCTTAAAAATCGAAGGGTAGTTGGAGCCAGTGCGGATGGGAATTTGAGAGAGATTGAGTCGCATGGGGGGTCCTAGTGAAGGAGGCTATGATGATTGTGGTGGGTTTCCTCGCCATGTAAAGATTTTGTGGTGAGGATTTTAAGGTATGAAGTGGGTTCGCGCTATTGGCGGTATTGCCGTAGCTGTGGGGCTGGTTGTGGGTTGGAAGTTTTATAACCGGTTCAATACGGCGGCAAATGTCAGACAAATATTTCTAGCAGCCTGTGCTGAAGAGAGTCAATGCACAGGTGCAGTTGAACAGCATTTCCAGTCTTGTTTTGATGCTAACTATCATTGGGGAGGGCGTCGCCAAGCGGGTCATTTAAATGGGAATAAATTTACAGATTGTCTAAGGGAGAAGGCTGGCGCACCGGTCCTCCCAGATCCATCAAAATAAATGGATCCGTCCTACCCTGTTTTCTTGTGGCTGTCTACAATGCTTATGGGCGGTCTTAAAGGACGGGCTCATCCCTTTTCAAGTTTTGAGGAACATCCTAGAAAATATGCTGCATCGATTGACTGCCTTAGCTTGGGCAAGCTTGGTCTCTATTGTCCTTCTCATGAGTCCTTCGGCTTCTGCCGCCACCTTAGGGGCATTGCCTGGAGCTGCGAGCTTGTTTGCCGGTAACGCCCCTGAGTTGGGTGTGCAGGAAGGTCAGCTCTCCCCCTGTCCTGATTCGCCGAATTGTGTGGTCAGCCAAAACGCAGATGCAGATCATGGGATCGCACCCCTGTCTTACAGCAGTGATCGCGACACTGCCCGAGCAACGCTGTTAAAAGTATTAACCGTTGTGCCTCGCACCCGAGTGGTGGAGCAGACCAACGATTACATCCGTTTTGAATCCAGTAGTCGATTGTTGGGTTTTGTCGATGATGGTGAATTTTATTTTCCCGCCGAAGACAATATTATCCAGATGCGTTCCGCCTCCCGTGTTGGAGAGTCCGATCTCAGCGTTAATCGCCGACGGATGGAGCAAATTCGCCTCGCGCTCCAGGACTTAGGTGTGTAGACGTGACCAAATTACTGCGGTATTGCTTGCCGCTGTTGTGCTGTGTACTGTTACTGACGGGCTGTGATCTGCCCCAAGTGACAGCAGAGGCCCGCATCTTTCTCAATCTATCTATGGATTATTTGGGAGGATATCAGCTCTATGAAACGGAGTTTGACGGGACGCGTTTCGGTGGGATTTCTGCGATTACCTATGATCGGAATCGCGATCGCTTCTATGCCTTGTCCGATGATCGGGCGCAACCTCGCTTTTACACCTTGAATCTGAAATTGGATCAAGAGAAACCCAATCGCCCCCAGATTAAAACCCTGGAAATTGAAAATGTCACTTTCTTCCAAAACGAAGAAGCACAGCCTTATAAGACCGATCGAATTGATCCAGAAGGCATCGCCCTGACCCCTCAAGACAAGTTGTGGGTGAGCAGTGAAGGCGTCTCCCGTTTACAGAGTCCCCCTGCTCTAATCGAATTTGATCTGAAAGGTCAGTGGCAACAACAGCTCACCTTGCCCAAGCAATTTTTGCCGATTCCTGCCACTGACGAGAATCCTAACCCACCGCCCCACGGCATTGACGATAATCGCGGTTTTGAAGCGTTGACTCTGAATCCAGAAGGCGATCGCATCTTCGTAGCCATCGAAGCCCCCTTACAGCAAGATTACCCAGATGCCGAGGTGGAAGGAGAAACCCAGCATTACAACCGCTTTCTTCACTATTGGATTGGCGAACCTCAGCCCCAATTGTTAGCCAACTACCTTTATCCTCTCAAGTCAGCCGATCTACTCAAAGGGCTAAACGGCCTGACCGAACTGTTGACCGTGGACAGTGCCGGACATTTCCTCAGCCTTGAGCGGTCCTACAGTCCATTTACAGGGTTCAGTGCTGAAATCTTTCAAATGACGACGGCCCTTGCCCGAGATACCTCCAAAATTGATCCCTTACCCAGCGACCTCACCGGTATTACACCCATTCAAAAACAGCCCCTGCTGGATCTGAAGCAGCTCAAAATTCCCGGCAGCAATTTGGAAGGCATGATGTGGGGACCTCAGTTAGCCGATGGCAGCCAGTCTCTAGTCCTGGTCAGCGACAACAACTTTGAGCCGAATGAACCGACTCAGTTCTTGCTATTTCGTCTCCGCCAAGATAGTCAGCTGGTGTCTTAATTTCTATTCGCCGATGGTCACTTCCGCGGGTGGTAAAGTGCCAATGCGATCAAAGGGGAGAAAACGAAAGACCGCTCGTCCTACTAGATCGGCATGGGCAACTAATCCCCAACAGCGGCCATCATAGCTATTGCCTCGGTTATCGCCTAACACAAGGTAATGCTTGTCTGGAATCGTTTGAGGCTTTTCTAAAAAGATAGGAACGGGCGGTTCAATGGGCTGGCTATCGACATCTGAAGTGACATAATTGTTACGACAGTGGTCTTCGCTAGGTCCAACCGTGACGCCTTCAGCGGTGTAATTTTCTTTAGTGGGCTGATTGTTGACCCAAACCACCCCATTTTTGATTTCAACTTGATCACCAGGGACGCCCACGACCCGTTTAATAAACGCTTCTTTAAAATTGGCTCGCTTTAAGGATTCGGTGGGATTGAACACCACTACATCACCCCGTTCAGGATCCCGAAAACGATAGGTGACTTTATCAATGATCAAACGATCATGAATTTGCAAAGTGGGTTCCATCGACCCAGATGGAATAAAGCGGGCTTCTGCGACAAAAGTGCGAATTCCAAATGCCAAAAGTAGACTTAACCCGACCGTCTTGGCTGCTTCCACCCACCAAGATTCTTCTGGTTGTTCCGTTGGTTTCAGATCAGGGGGTTGGGATTGCGTCATAAAGATAGGTACAGGCCTTGAAGGATTAGGGATGGGTTACGTCTTACAAATCAGTTTTCCCAGTAAGTTGATTTATAACACAATCCTGTCTGGTCAGCGTTTGTGCTTGATCACAGCCGTCCTACTCTAAATTTCCGATTCGGTGAACCGGCCAATAGCGAAAGACTGCTCGACCCAATAAATCTGAACGAGATACTAATCCCCAACAGCGGCCATCGTAGCTGTTGAGACGATTATCACCCAGAACGAGATAGTGGTCTGCAGGTACCACTTGGGGCAAAGCCAGGAAGGATTGAGATAGAGAGGGTGGACAGACTTGAACAGATGTTTTGGCCTTGTGAGCCACATATTGTTCTCGAATCTTGACCTGATTGCGATAGACAGCGCCATCTTTAAGCTCTAATTGATCTCCCGGGATGCCAATCACGCGTTTAATAATCGTGTCCATGGAGAGTGGAGCACCCTGTCGATCGGTATCCTGTCGTAAAGCCTGGGGTGGACGGAAAACAATAATATCTCCCCGTTGAGGGGCATTAAATTGGTAAGTGACTTTATCGATAATCAAGCGATCGTGAATTTGCAGCGTTGGCTCCATGGACCCTGAAGGGATAAAGCGAGCCTCGGCGACAAAAGACCGAATACCAAAGGCCAACAACAAGCTGAGTCCCATCGCTTTGGCCGCTTCCCGCCATCCCACTTTTGTAGAGAATAAAAATGACTTTTTCGGCATAGCTGGAAGAAAAGTGAGTCTTGGCTGTATTGGGGGTTAGCGCTTGCCCTATCGTTCCCAAGGAGGAATGAGAATAGATAAGTCAGCACCCGTTGAGAAAAGCGCCAGTGAGTTGCTGTTCAGATTCCCACTCGGTCATCGATTCTGGGACAATAGACAGTTGAGTAAGGCCATTGGTTCCAAACTGAGTTCTGCCACTCACGGGTCGTAATCCTAGCCTTCTCTTGCTTTTGCGTCGTGAATAGAAAGAAGTCGTATGTCTGACAATCGAAATAGCCAAGTCGTCACTCAAGGGGTGCAACGAGCCCCCAACCGGGCCATGCTAAGGGCTGTGGGGTTTGGAGATGATGATTTCGCCAAGCCGATTGTCGGGTTAGCCAATGGTTTCAGTACGATTACCCCTTGCAATATGGGCATCGACTCTCTGGCTACACGGGCAGAGGCCAGTATCAGAACGGCTGGAGCCATGCCCCAAAAGTTTGGCACCATCACCATTAGTGATGGAATTTCCATGGGCACGGAAGGGATGAAATATTCCTTGGTCTCCCGGGAAGTGATTGCAGATTCCATTGAGACGGTCTGTATGGGCCAAAGCATGGATGGAGTACTCGCCATTGGCGGCTGTGATAAAAATATGCCAGGGGCTATGCTTGCCATGGCTCGGATGAATATTCCAGCCATCTTTGTTTACGGCGGAACCATTAAACCCGGCCATCTGAATGGTCAAGATCTCACTGTTGTCAGTGCCTTTGAAGCTGTTGGCCAGCATAGTGCCGGGCGGATTAGTGAAGCCGAGTTAACGGCGGTGGAGAAACATGCTTGTCCGGGGGCTGGATCCTGTGGCGGTATGTATACGGCCAACACCATGTCCTCAGCGTTTGAGGCGATGGGCATGAGCTTGATGTATTCTTCCACCATGGCAGCGGAAGATGAAGAAAAAGCTGTCAGTGCAGAACAGTCTGCTGCTGTTTTAGTAGAAGCGATCCGCCAGCAAATTCTGCCCCGCGATATCTTAACCCGCAAAGCCTTTGAAAATGCTATTTCTGTGATTATGGCGGTCGGCGGATCCACCAATGCCGTTCTCCACCTGTTGGCTATTTCCCGTGCCGCTGGAGATCCCCTTACCCTAGATGACTTTGAAACCATCCGGGCCAAAGTTCCAGTGATTTGCGATCTCAAACCGTCGGGGCGCTATGTCGCCACAGATCTCCATAAAGCCGGTGGAATCCCATTGGTGATGAAAATGCTGTTAGAGCATGGTCTTCTCCATGGTGATGCTCTGACCATTACGGGTAAAACCATTGCTGAACAGTTGGCGGATGTGCCATCAAAGCCTTCCCCCGATCAGGATGTGATTCGGCCTTGGGACAATCCCATGTATAAACAAGGCCACCTCGCGATTCTCCGGGGTAACCTGGCTACGGAAGGAGCGGTTGCCAAAATCACGGGCATTAAAAATCCCCAAATTACGGGTCCAGCTCGGGTGTTTGAATCGGAAGAAGCTTGCTTGGCAGCGATTTTGGCAGGCAAAATTCAGCCTAATGATGTGATTGTGGTTCGCTATGAAGGGCCGAAAGGTGGACCTGGAATGCGAGAAATGTTAGCGCCCACGTCTGCGATTATTGGGGCAGGTTTGGGTGACTCGGTGGGATTGATTACGGATGGTCGCTTTTCCGGGGGGACTTACGGTATGGTTGTCGGGCATGTAGCCCCGGAAGCTGCTGTGGGTGGCACGATTGCTCTAGTGCAGGAAGGCGATCAGATCACGATTGATGCCCATGCTCGGAAGTTGGAGGTGCATGTGCCTGACCAGGAGTTAGAAGGGCGAAGGGCGAAGTGGCAGCGACCTCAGCCTCGATATACCAAAGGGGTGTTGGCGAAATATGCCAAATTAGTCTCTTCTAGTAGTGTTGGTGCCGTAACCGATCTGAATTTAGTATGACTCTAAATGTACTATCGATGCTGTAAATAGAAGAACTCTAATCAATTAAGTCTTCTCAAAAATTCTGAATTTTCAGCTATCTTTGCTAATCAATAAGATTAGCGATTGGTAATGGCTAAAAAGAACTACAAGGTCAAAGCCCTTTTTCTACAAGGGTTTCTAATCGATAGTCACGAAGAATCCTCTAACGCTTATGAAAGAAGGGCTATGGAGTAATAGATTCTGATAAGAGACCAGTGCCAGGTTGTAAAGCATTCCCTGGCACTGGATTAGGCGATAGAGAATGTGGTGCTTTCGCTTCAGCCTTTTTTAGATTTTTCACTTCTAAAAGATATGTCAGAATCGCATTCCAAAATCCTGAACCTCCACTAGCTAACAGTCCAAGCACAACAAAAGACAAATTATCTATATCTACTGGCAAAGTATCTTTTGAAAGGAAGGCTGTAAGTACACCAGAAAAAACTGCAAGTATTTGAAGAAGTGATCTTCGAATTCCTTCTTTCTTAGGAGTACTTTTTTCTTCATTAAGCCAAGGTAAAATACCTTTGATAATTTCAACGAGGCGTTCTGACGCAATGCTCAGTGCCAATATGAAACCAATAACTTCAACAATCCTATCAATCATAAAACATACTCACAAAAGAGTTAATAACTTTTTAGTCAAAAATCAAGTAGCAAAAAGCTTGTGTTTGCACAAATAGTAACCTCTGCATCTTCTGAAATAGGAAATGGACCATCAGTCTCTGGAGCACTACCCATTTGGTACTTATAAATGCCTCGAGGTACGAATCGATATCCTGTATCTGTGTTAAAAAATAATTGTGCTTTATTTTTATTGTCAATATCTTGACGTGAACAATCTTTTTCCATTATCAAAGAAATAGGATTAATAGAAGAATTGTTCCATTTTATAAATGCAAGATTTGATGAAATTTCATCACTCACTTTTCCCCAGTCACCACCAGTCTCATTATTATCAACTATCAAAGACTTAATTTGTTTTTTCCCGCCAATAAGTTGTGATAAATCTAAAGAAATTAAGCCAGCAGGATCAATAGAAGTACTCTCATTTTGTTCAGAGATTCTAGCACCAGCTGAAAAGGTTAATACAGAGTATTGAAGGCTAGGACCAATATAGAGAGGAGTTGTACCTATTGTACCTACACCAAATATGACACCTCCTTTTGCTCGACCGATGTCAAACACTTCTAAGTTGACACCTGAAATAGGTTCTACAAATCCATCCCCAATTAAGCCGCCAGTTATGATACTTGCTTCTGTATTGCTTCCGAATAAATTACTACTGTCTGTTGGATTGAAACCCCCCAAAAAAGATATAGCTGTTTCTAATTCACTAGGTGCTGTACTATCTAAAAGGGATTGCACATTTGGTGGTAAATCAATAGAAAATTGTGGTGGCAAGAATGTTAGGTTTGGCTGTAGTATGCCGACGGTACCTTCTCCAGGAGTAAACTGCATATTGACTGTTATTGTTTTTTCTTTGGTATCACCTGCGTTAGGGTAAGTCAGTTTTAATGGTTTAGCAATTGCTTTAGCTGAGAATCGATAGTAGGATGTATCTTTTGAAATTTTGTATTTGTAAACTTTGATTTTCCATTCAATACCCTCTGATATATATTTGGGGAAATCTCCTTGTGCTCCTTCAGCCTCAATGGCATAAGTAATTCCACTACTAGCTAATAAAGCAGTTAATTGTAGATGATCTCTCAGTAAACTAAAATATTGTGGTGTTGGTATTGATGTAAGTGCTAGATTAAATCCCTTACCTTGTTCATCCACCCAGAAACCTTGAAATTTTTTTAATTCTTTACTCCATATTTCAAGAAATTTAATTTGAGATGAATCGTTAATATTTTCAGTTGGATTCAGTCTTTGGCTCTCTGATGCTTCAACTGAGTGAAAGTTACTCAGATTTGATAAGTCGATCATCAGGGCTTCTTGTAGCTCATTCTTACATTCCTTAGATAAAGAGTTTATCCATTTTTCGGAAACACTGAGATCTGTATTTTTAATTGAACAGGTAATGACCTTTCCATTTGTTGGGAAAGGCGTTTTTGAAATATTAGGTGGTGGTAGTAGTTCCCACTCCAGTTGAATAGTTGCTTGTTTTGCATTCTTGACATAGTTAACAATTCCGTTTTTAATCGATGCAGTAATAGCGCTTGGAGCATTGCTAATATCAAATCCAGAAGTAGAATTATCTGACGAATCAGCACTACCTTCTTGTGAAAATGCAGCAGATCCTGTAAACATGCTGATGCATACTGTTAATGCAATAAGCTTATATTTCATTTTATAAATACTTCCTATTGAGTTAACCAATTAGATGTGATGGAAAAACCATTGCATCACAAGTACCATCTAGTAGATTTTGTGTAGCAATAAGCATTCCTAATAAAGTACTTGAAGAATCTATAAAAACTCTTCCGCCGTGTAATGAAGGAAGAATATGGCGGCTAAAATTTATTTGGTAGTGCTGTACGCGACTACTAAAACTGGGATAGGGGAGAGTAAGAATATTACTTGACACAACGGTACCAGGAACACTCCCTACTGTTCCCTGAAATGTAACTGGGCTACCTACAGAGATGGGTGGTGCAGAATCTACTTTGGTATCGGGTATTGCACCTAGAGTTACTCCATCTGCAGGCTCAATTTTTACAAATGGTTTTATATTAAATGGATCTGCAGGGGGAAAGTCATAACTCTGGATTGTTCCAACATTTCCGCCAACAGGAGTCCTAATGGCAAAACCGTTGAGTGTACCTGGCGAGGTTGGCGGTCTAAAACTTGGACTACCATCCAGTTGTATCAAGACAAGATCTAGTGGAGCAATAATAACTCCATCTTGTCTGCCATACATTTCAAAAACAGGTGATTGAAGAATAGTAGGTGAATCTACTCGAAAAACTTGCATAATTTATCTCACTAATATTTTTTTCAGAAACTACAAAACCGAAACTAGCGCTAATTCTAATTATCAAAACATCCTTAAACCTTATAGAAATAAGCAGAGAATATTTAAATCTTATTAATTAAATTACAGTTATAATAATCCTGCATGATTTAAAAGAGAGAGTATCAAGCTATATAAAACCTCTATTTTATTCTGATTTTACTGATGGAATCAGATTGCTATATTACTGAAAAATATAATAAAAATCTGAAAGATTTACTAATCAAAAAGTATACGGTAGTGAACTGCAGATTTTACTCTTTTACAGGTTTAGGAACATACAATATTTTGCTTTCAAGAAATCTGCGATTATCTGTCAGCTTTAAAAGCACGATTCTAAACTTATTTGTGCTTGTTTTTTTATTTAGTTAATATTCAAAGAATGCTTACCACGCTCAAATTAACTGCAGCAATCGTTTTATATTATCTAGTGAAAGTATTTTTTTGAATTTAGTTCAATAAACTAAACTCTATACCTCTAGCAGGAAAAGCAACCTTATCACGGGGGTTAATAAAACTACCATTTTGTAAAATCTCAAAGTGAAGATGCGGTCCTGTCACTCCACCTGTTTGACCTACACGACCGATCAAATCACCTTGATTGACAGTGTCACCAACGTTAACGAAAAAATTTTCCATATGCGCATAAGCACTTGAGAATATATTGTTATGCTGAATTTCAATAAAGTTTCCATAACCTGAAACGAATCCAGCTATGCTAACAGTTCCTCCTGATGCAGCAAAAATTGGCTTTCGATTATTTCCACCAATATCGATTCCCGCATGTAGCCTATTGAGACCAGTCAGCGGATGTATTCTATATCCGAACTCACTTGTAACAACACCTTGTTCTACTGGACGAATAAAAAAATTATCTTGACCAGGCCCAGCAGAAAAGCTTGGTGGAGGAGCATCAAGTAGTTTTTGTGCAAAGGTTGGACCAATAAGTTGAGTTTGCATATTATCTAAGAACACAGCATTACAAAATTTATTTAGAGCTATTTCCGTTCTTGGTCCATACAAGCCATCTAATATAAAAGTATATGCTCCAATATCTTTTAATTTAGACTGAATATTTTCTAACAGAATAGTCTTCCCTTCTCGAAATGTTTCTAAACTAATGACAGCTTGTTTATCAATTATCTGCTGAAGTGTTTCTATTGTTGCCATAATAAATTCCTCAAAAGCTTATAATTTGAATCTTAAGTCTTGAAATCAGCTAGATCTGTAGTGTTCCTCCAGCTTGAACAAAAGCATTTTTCACTTGTTGTAATGTTTTTATAGGCTGACCATATTGGCCAGGAGGAAGTGAAGCCCACTCAAAACTCACACCATTATCAGTAGCAGGATCATACAGTGCTTTCTCAATATTACCTGCATCCACTTCATCTAAAGAACCTCTATTTTTTATTAAAAATAATGCAGCCCTTTCCTGGCTAGAAGGTGAGAAATCAGGAAGGTTGAGTGAGAGTTGGCAAAAATCCCATGTGGTTGATAAAAATTGGTAACGCCCTGCAGCATCTGAGCATAAATTGCCCGAACAACGGATACGCCGCGGATGGTCAGAAAAATTTGTAAAACGGTCAAAGGTAAAGATTATGTCATATCCAGTTCGAGCACTATTCAAGTTTTGATCAGTACCTTCTGCAAACGCAACCATATCTAAAAATGCTTGACGCTGATCTGATAGATTTGATTCTGTAGGAATACCAAAAACTGTGACGTGATCTTTGAAGGCAAACCAATTAAAGAAACCTAATTTTGGAGATTTTAGTTCAAACTCCCAATGATTATTGGATGCATTACGAATCCAATTTACTCCAATACTGTTGCTTAAAGATAATGAAAATTTCTGTGAATTGGGAAGTTCAGTACTATTAACTGGTAGTCGCTTGATAACGGTAGGGACTTTAGCTCTTACACTTATTTCTGACATATATAATACCTTAATAATGTGCTAAAAATATAGGCATGGAAATAATAATAGAATATGAATCTTCAAAAAATATTTATTTTGACTCAAACACTAGAGTAATTTTTATGTGATTATTACTTATATATTGAGTCTCATGCTGGAGCTTCAGTAAAAGCGATAAATCAAGACATTCATATAGAACAAACTAGTTAATCAATAAAGCTATTTAATTAAATTATTTAAGAATTTAGCTTAATTAATAGATTACAGCTCATCACGGGGAATCAATAGTATAAAAAAGTGTCAAAAAGTGACTAATTTAATATGAAGAACTATTTAGAGTTTTTGCTTTGAGCAAGGCATTCAAGGATTGCGAGTTGAGCTTTCTACTGTGAGCTTGGAATATCAATAGCCTCTATAGAGCTATCGAAAAACCGTTAAGTTTGCATAAATATCACATCAAGAACTGACAGTTAGTACATAAGGATGTGATCTAAGTTACATCTAGTTTTGTTGGAATACCCTATTCGGTGTGGACAATTACGATGACTATTGAGGATGCCTTAGCCCTAATTGATACAGCTCTTGATCCCTCTTGCTTCAAAAATCTCCATCAAGATATCTTTCGCTTATCCTGGCAGGGCAAATCCTATCAAGAAATAGCCGAAACCTGTGGCTATGATACTGATTATGTCCGCCATGTCGGCTATCAACTTTGGCAAAACCTCTCTCAAGCTTTGGCACAAAAAGTGACTAAAAGGAACTTGCAAGTTGTGTTCCGTCGCTTAGAACAACAAAGCCGAATCGCAAGTAATGAAGTAGAAGAGATTGCTAGTCTTATTCTCACGCCTCAACATGCCAAAAGCAATATCAACCCTTACCCCAATAAAGTTGAACTCATCTCAGATCAAACCACCTACCCACTCCTATGGCCTGATTCACCCAACCATCTCTATACCAAACATAGTCAGCATTTTGTCGGTCGCCAACAGGAACAGCAAACTCTGTGTCAGTGGCTAACTCGCACAGGACAAGACCAAACACTTCCTGTTCAACTCATTAGTCTTCTAGGCATGGCAGGAATTGGCAAAACCTCCCTAGTTCAACAAGTGATTCATCAGATACAAGGCCACTTTCAAAAGGTGATTTGGTGCTCCCTTCGTAATGCTTCAACCTTTACTGAAACCTTTGCCAACATAGTCAATACGGATGACCAAGAAGCCCTACAATGGCCTACTTATATTGATGCCCAAATTGAAATTCTGATGCGCTATTTCTGTCAGCATCGGTGCTTATTGGTGTTAGATAACTTTGAAACCATCTTGCAACCAGGGCAATTGGGAGGACGCTATCAATCGAATTATCAAGCCTACGGTCAACTCCTCAGGCATCTGATGGATTCCCCTCACCAAAGTTGTGTTCTACTCACCAGTAGAGAACAACCCATTGGCATTAACTTGCGCAATCAACCCACCGTTCAAACCCTGTATTTAAAAGGACTTTCATCCTCGGAAACCCACCTCTTCTTGAACCATCAGGAGGTAAAGACAACCCAAACCGGCGCTGAAACCTTATACGCCTACTATGGTGGCAACCCCTATGCACTTAAAGTCGCAGCAACCAATGTGACATCTTTATTTCACCGCCAAGTTGCTGAATGGATCAAACAAGGCAACTTTGTATTTGGAACCATTCAGCAACTCTTAAAACAGCAGCTCCAAAGACTAGCACCTCCCGAGCAGCAGATTGTTAACTTTATTGCTGCAGAAACAGGCAACGTCACCCTGGATCAACTTCATGCAGCATTAGTCCTCAAAGATCTCGTTTCAACTACCGATCTTTTACCTGCATTGCAATCTCTTCAGAGTCGTTCTTTACTCTGCAACCAGGAAGATGGTCTACAACTATTGCCGTATCTCCGTGAATATTTGCGTTGTTACCAGACCCTGATTGGTGCAAAACATAGAGCCAGTACACCCGCAGTATTGACGAGTTTTCAGCCTGCAGCACTTCTCTCTACTTCTCTGCCCTTAGCTCATGGCTAGACTCCACCGCTGAATCCAAGTCACCAATTCTTTAGGTAGGGGCTGGCGTTGCCGATTAATAGGATTAATACACACATGCCGAATCGTCGCTTTGGCGATTAGCCGTTCCCCTTTATTCACCGCCGTAATGTTGTAGCGAACTTCAAATTCATCCTCAGCGAGTTGGTGAGTACTCAGTTGAAGGGTTAGCTGATCGCCACAAAAACTGGGCTTGAGAAAATCTATATCGGCATGGATGATTGGTGTTGCTGTATCTGGGTTGCTAAAGAATGTACGAATATCAATCCCCGCCCCCATCAGTGAATCTTCAAAAGCTTCATGGCAGATATCAAGCGCGCTGGTGAAATAGACTACCCCCGCAGCATCAGTATCTTGGAGACGAACGGTACGTGTGTACATGGGCCACTGTATAAAACTGAATATTAAGAGGATAGACACAGATGGTCCCCTCTTGATCAGTGCATATTTTCTGGCAGAGAAAGAGAATTTAGATATTAGCCTTCTTTCAGCAAATAGGCGCACCCTGCACCCATCATCTCAGCCCCAACATTGATAAACCGATAAATGGCGACTGCTGCTAACAACAGCCCAGGAGACAAGTATGGATGCAAGATATCAATAGCGGATGCTTCAAATACGCCCATACCTGCTGGTGTAGGAATGACTAAGCTCAGTAGCCAAGCCATGCTAAAACCACTCATCAATGGACTGAGAGCTGACCAATTAATCGGTGTAAAAGCCAAGACAATTAGGATAAAAATTAGCCCTCGTAAAACCATAAAAAAGATTGCTCCTAGTAGGACTCGCAGCGGGTAGTATTGCATCTTGACACTACTCACTTGCTTGCCCTTGAGCTTACGAACCTGTTGCCACAAAAAATTGAGAACTCGGGGATGAAGAATCAGCAAAATCACTCCCAGTAATGCGCCGAGCCAAAGACCATAGGACGTATTCCATAACGCCAATCCGATGGCAGCAGCAATGACGAAGAGTGGCTCCAGTAAAACACTTAAAGTCGCTAACTCTAGCCCTAAGCCTTTTTTCTGAGCAGCTTTGACCTGACCATATAAATGCCACACACTACCTGGAATATATTTAGCGAGGGTATGTCGTAAGAATGTGATGATGGCCCATCGTTTAGGGAGTGGATGTTTAAAGGCGGCTAAAATCCAGCACCATAATATACCTAACCAGAGTTGTGCGAAGAGTGCGATCGCAAATGCAGCACCCCCATATAACCAGGCCTGTTGCTGTAGTTCCAGGGCTTTGACATCCTGCCAATGACTGAGCAACGTCTTGATCAGGAAAATAAGGGTTGCCCCCAATATTCCCCAGCGAACAAAAAAATTGAAGTACCGATGCATGAACCTAATTCCTAACTGCCCCCGGCTCTGCCCTTAAAGTACCCAGGTCAACCACAGGTCCATAATGCAGATAAAAGACTTAACCCTTGGAATGTGCCTATCATGCGCGATCTGTCTCAGATGATGTTGTATGGTGGGTCACATGAGCATTTCAAGGAAAAGGTTGCACTCCACTGAAGTTTTAGCAGCAGCCCTAATCGAACTATTCGCCTGCGGACATCATGAGAGATATCGGACTAACCCATATTGCCCTCCCGGTGGCAGACATTCATCGCAGTATTGAGTTTTATGCCACCTATGCTCAGATGCAGGTTGTTCACAAACGTCTCGATGGGGCATCCGGTATCCCTGTCGTGTGGTTATCGGATGGCATCCGACCTTTTGTGATCGTGTTGATTCAAAAAGAAGTGGTACAACCCGTGTTAACCCCATTAGCCCACTTAGGAGTTGGGTGTCCCAGCCGGGAAGCATTGGATCGCCTCTGTGATCAAGCGAAACAACAGGGAATTCTGTTAGATGGGCCTCAAGATTCTGGCTATCCCGTTGGTTATTGGGCCTTTCTACGAGATCCAGATGGTCACACCTTAGAGTTATCCTATGGCCAAGAAGTGGGCCTGACTGTTGAGCAAGCTATCCAACAAGACTAGACATCTCTCACCCCATCATTTGACGAGCACAATCCACATCAGCCTTGGGCAGTCGCCACCATCCCTCAGCAAGATCGGTATACTGATAAACGGTTGAACAAGCATTAGGGCAAAACTTCAATATGCAGGATAGTCGCAGTAATAGTTTGATCACAGTTTTCAGTGTTGCCTTAATTGTATTAGTGGTCGTCTTCAGTAGTTTTTTTGTGATTAACCCTGGTCAAGCAGGTGTCGTCAGCATCTTAGGAAAAGCCAGAGATACTCCATTCTTAGAAGGCATTCACCTCAAGCCTCCTGTGATTTCGGCTGTCGATGTCTATGACCTCACAGTGCAAAAGTTTGAAGTCCCCGCCCAGAGTTCGACCAAAGATCTTCAAGATCTCAATGCTCGATTTGCCATTAACTTCCGACTTGACCCGATGCAAGTCGTAGAAATTCGCCGTACCCAAGGGACCTTAGCGAACATTGTCTCCAAAATTATTGCCCCTCAAACGCAAGAATCCTTTAAAATCGCAGCTGCAAGAAGGACAGTCGAAGAAGCCATTACCCAACGGGCAGAACTCAAGCAGGATTTTGATGATGTCTTAGAGAACCGTTTAGAGAAATACGGCATCCTTGTCTTGGATACCAGCGTGATTGACTTAGAATTTTCGCCTGAGTTTGCTAAATCTGTAGAAGATAAACAAGTCGCAGAACAACGGTCTAAACGCGCTGTTTTTGTTGCCCAAGAAGCTGAGCAACAAGCCCAAGCAGATATTAATCGTGCTAAAGGAAAGGCGGAAGCCCAAAGATTATTGGCAGAAACCCTCAAAGCCCAAGGCGGCAACTTAGTATTGCAAAAAGAAGCCATCTCGGCATGGCGCGAAGGGGGATCTCAAATGCCGGAAGTACTAGTCACCAGCGGTTCTGAACAAGCGAATGCTCCATTCCTGTTCAATTTCAATGACTTGCCGAAATAAGCGACTTTGATCGGTCGGTAGCTACCAGTATTCTGAAATATTAGCCCAAGCGCCATCCTAGAAATTCTCTTTTCGGTAAGAAAATTGATGTTGATAGCATAGGCGTCTTAACGTGCTAGATAACCCTCTAGGACCACAATAGTAAACGTCGACGGGCTCTGTTGGATATTGCTTCTTTAATTGGGTAAAAATCGTATTCCAATCGGGCCGACCAGCCTGAATTTGGTTCTTTAAACCTGTAATTAAATCAACCTGATGCTCTTGATGGAGTAGGTCAAAGGCAGCATATGTAGTTAAAAACTGCAGATTACTCCCTTTGGGGGCACCGGTTAAATACAAATTAAGATCAAATAAATCAAAACTATCTTCTGCTTCTAGTCGTTGGAACATCTCCAATAACCATTCAAATGAGTCTTGACTGCGATTAAACCAATAGAAATGGACTTTCTGAAGCTGAAGGAGAGTTGACTCGGCTTGACGCTGATGCAAAATACTTTGTAGTAATGAGGCATAGGGGGTTACGCCAATGCCTCCAGCAATTAAAACGGCATATGTGGATTGATAGATATGGCTGCTGGGGCTGTGATAAGGGCCATCTAAATACACTGGAATTTTGGGCAAAGCAGTCTGACCATTCCGTTTTTCTGTGAAGTCTCGAAATTGACTATAGAGAGTGCCCGTCCAGCTCCCTAGTGCTCGTATATGTAAAGACAAAGTGTCCTCTCGTTCAGGGGGACTGCTAATCGTAAAAGGATGCCATTCATAGGTGGCAATATGGGGACATCGTAAATAGAGATAGTCAGATGCTTTGAACGTGAAGTCGTGGGGACGAGCAATTTCTAATGCTAGGACATTACTGGGTAAAACTTGGGCATTGACGATATGGGTTTGTTGCGTGCTACGACGATATCGAACAACTTGCTCAATTAGAAAAGCGCCAATGGATACAGCTGCCCACTTATAAAAATGAGGACCATGTAAAAGCATGAGTCCGATCCAAGGGATATACGCTAAATGCATGGTGAAAAAGAGATTAAAATTCCCCTGCTCTCGAATAAAAGGTAGGGCAGTAAACCACATTAACAACAGCAAGAGCATCAGCAATAAGCCGGTCCATCCTGAGCCGTAAAGTAAGAAAAGACGTACAGGATAATCAATTTGAAAAGCTGCTGTTTCTGCAAGGTGGTTATTCAGATGAGCCACGGTATGGACAAGGCCTAACCCAAAAATCACTTGGCCAACTAGTTTATGGAATGCAAGATGTTCATCAATGGGTAAATAGTCATTCAGCTTGGTTTTTCTCAGCCATGTCATCCAACGCCGCATGATGGGGACTAAAATCAATGCGCCATTAAAATTAAGGGCTAACCCACAGCCTCGAGCTATTCGATACCAAACAGTATGGAGCCTATACTGCGGTAAACGATAGGCGTAACAAAATAAAGCAATATTGATTCCAAAATACAGCGCTAGAAATAGAAGCTTAATCCAATTGTTTTGGACATAATGCCATCGCTGTAGCCAATATTCTGGCTGGCTCTGTTGATCTGATCTGTCAGACGTTGGCTGCAACCATTGCGCTGGACTGACAGATAATATGTCTTTCAATCGAGGAGATTGGCTTAGTAGATCTTTAAATTCTGATAAGGATATTTCTTCGTTTTGATTAGTATCTGCTTTCTCAAATAGAATATCTCTGACTTGCTGTAGTTGAGCAGTTGAGAGATCAAAGTTACCCTCTCTCAAGCTACTTCGAATAAATTTTGCGAGTTCTTGCTTATCAATACAGCCATCATCATTGCCATCATGGAGTTGAAAAGCAAATTCGAGCGGATTCTCTTGCGCTTGATGAATGCCGCTGTGAAACTCTTCAAAACTAATCCCTTTCGTTTGATCAGCATCAAAAATATGAAATAGACGTTTGCACAAATATTTGTTCGTCAACTCCAAAGCGATTTGGAATTCTTCAATCGTGAGTCTTAGATCATCGCCAGCATAGTCTTGGAATTTTTGTTCTAATTTTTTTAGGTTATTCATGGCTTGGCTACATGATAAAGAAGATTTTGGAGTCTCTAGCTATTGATTAAATCTAGAATTTTAAGATTGATTATTAAAGAAATAAAACGGGATAAATTCTTGAGATTTCATGTATAAAATACTATTTATTCTAAATGATATTTAAGCTATATTTAGCTAAAATTTAGAGGGATACTGAGATGTCACTCTTGGGTATGACTGTGACTTAGATTAGGCTAAAAATAAATAACTTGAACCTATATAATGCTCTATAAGGTTTGAAAATATAAAAATCTCAAAAAATATAAAGATAATGACGATAGTCTATATTTTTTGAGATTCTGTGTCTAGTAATACATAAAGTCGCTATACTAACGCTGAATAAGAAGAAAATTTTTATTTTCTAGATGTAAAAATATCTTCATATTTTGAATATCATGCTTGACCAATCGTCTAAACATACCTACAACCCTGCAATTAATGATGAAGTAGCTTGGATAGAAACAGTCTTATACCAAGGTAGTGAGAAAAGCTTAAATGATGTTCAAGTCTTGGTATTAGAACAATCTTGGCAAGGACTAACCTATCAACAAATTGCTGATGAATCGGGTTATGAACATGACTATATTAAGCAGATCGGGGCTCAGTTATGGTCACAGTTATCAGAAGTATTACAAACCAAAATCACAAAAAGCAATCTCAAGACGGTTCTTCAGCGTCATTACCACTTACAGACGCAAAGCCAAGTATCTAGTTGCACTATAGATTGGGGTACTGCTGCCGATATTCCCCACTTCTATGGTCGTGACTTAGAAGTATCGACTTTGAAGCAGTGGATTTTAGCGGATCATTGTCGTCTGATCACTGTCCTAGGCGGTGGTGGAATTGGTAAAAGTGCCCTGATCATCCACTTGGCACAATTACTCCATGATCAGTTTGATGTCTTGATTTGGAGATCACTGAAAACTGAACCCCCCTTTAGTGACTTACTAGTTGATATTCTGAGTCAGCTAGCTCGTTCACCCTCGGAACTCTTAAAAATTGATACCGATGCCTTACGGATTGAGCAGCTAATGCACTACCTGCAGAATCAGCGATGCTTAATGATTCTCGACAACTTGGATGCCCTCTTTGAATTGGGGGGAAGTTGTGGAGAATTCAACCCAGACCAACAATCGTATGCTCTTTGTTTGCAAGCATTAGGTAGTGTGTCTCATCAAAGCTGTGTTGTGGTGACGAGTCGTGAACAGCCACAATCTATTGATGAATTAGAAGGTATATCATCCCCAGTCCGTAGTTTAGTACTGGGTGGCCTTGATTTATCGTCTTGTCAGAAAATATTGGCTTTTAAGGGATTACTAGGTTCTGAAGAAGAAATCAGTAAGCTCAATGACTTTTATCGAGGTAATCCTTTAGCCCTAAAAATTATCTCTACGACCATCAAAGACTTATTTCATGGCAATATTTCATTCTTTTTGCGCGAGGGATACGGGGTTTATAAAGGCCTCCGATCACTCTTAGATGAACAGTTTGCCCGATTATCTGAGATTGAAAAAACGATTTTGTATTGGCTAACGATCAATAGTCAACCCGTATCGATTGATCAACTTTTAGATGATTTACTTCCTCGGCCCTACCATAAATCGATTCTAGAAGCCTTAGACTCTCTCCGAAAAAGATCATTGATTGAGACGACTACTATAAGTGAATTTAATACGTCATCTACCCATGAATTAGCCTACCAATCACTTGAGCAATCTTGTTCAGTAGAGTCTTCTTTAGTAGCAGATGAAGCCCATGATATATCGTATATTAGTTTAAATCTAGATCTGGATAGTCAGCATGTAATTGTTTGTGCATATACGCTTCAGCCAGTCTTAGCAGAATACTTAATTGAGCACTTTACTGATTCAATTTTGATAGAAATACTGTCTTTATCTGTTCAAGATTTTTTGAATCATCCTTTAATTAAAGCTCAGTCTTCAAATAATATTCGTGATATACAATCTCGCTTAATTGTAGGTCCGCTGGTGACGCAGCTTATTTCAGAATTAGGCTCTGAAGCAGAAGTTATTCGTCACTTGCATGTCTTATTGGAGCGCTTGTTTGAGCTGCCGAGCCATCAAGTGAAATATGCGGGCGGCAATGTGATGAATCTATTTAGATATCTCAAGGCTGATCTAATCGGCTATTCCTTTGCTAAGCTGCCTATTCGTCAGGCAATTCTACAAGATCTCACCTTACAAAATACTGATTTTTCCGAGGTTGAATTTAGTAAATGCTTATTTGCAAATACATTTGGTGGGATCCTCTGTATTGCTTTTAGTCAAGATGGTTCTTGCTTTGCGACCAGTGACACGAATGGTAATGTCATTGTTTGGTCCGTGGCTGAGATGAAACCGATTGTCCAGTGCAAAGGACATGATACATGGACATGGTCTGTTGCTTTTCACCCACATAAGCCGATGCTTGCAAGTTGTGGAGATGATCTAACTATCCGTCTTTGGGATACGAATAATGGTCATTGCTTAACCATTTATCATGGCGGACATACAAGTGTCATTCTAGATTTGGCTTTTAGTCCTGATGGTCAATATCTAGTGTCAACGAGTAATGATACACGGATTAAGATTTGGGATCTGGCGACTCATACATGTCATCAAACTGTCCACAACAATCAATGTGCTCAGTGCTTGGTGTATGCCTCAGATGGCAACAGTATCTACAGTGGTGGAGAAGATTGTTGTGTCCGCAAATGGGATGTTTTGAAAGGCGAGTTTATTCAGACCTTTGAAGGACATGCCCATTGGGTGATGGATGTTGCTGTTTCTCAAGATAGTCAGTATCTGGCTAGTGCCAGTCTCGATGGTACTGTGAAAGTTTGGGACACTTCGACGGGCCAGTGTTTGCAAACGTTACAAGGGCACCAAGCCTCAGTTGTTGGAGTTGCATTCAGCCCAGATGCTAAAACCGTCGTTTCCGGGAGTTATGACCAGACTGTAAGGCTTTGGGATTGGGAGTCGGGTCACTGCACTCAGATTTTGAAGGGACATACGAATCTTATTTGGTCTGTAGATTTTCATCCTTCTAGTCAACTGATAGCCAGCGGTGGTGAAGACTATACAACTCGGTTCTGGCACACCCGATCAGGTCATTCTGTCGCTACGCTGCAAGGATATAGCAATGCTATTTATGAAATCGCTCTTCATCCTGATAGCGCTGTGCTGGCAAGTGGTCATGAAGATCAATTGGTGCATCTGTGGGATGTCTCAACGGTGGAAGATGAGACGAATTCATCTCATGGGATTGAACCGTATCAGAGTCTTCGAGGACATCATGGACGAGTCATTACAGTGGGCTTTAGTCCTGATGGTGCAATCCTGGCGAGTGGTAGTTTCGATCGCACGATTAAGCTGTGGAACCCAACAACGTTTGAATGCATAATGACGCTTCAAGGCCACAAGAGTTGGGTGTGGCACATTGCATTTCATCCCAATAGTCAAATTTTAGCGAGTGCGAGTTATGACAAGACGATTCGCTTTTGGGATGTGGATACAGGGAAATGCTTAGAAATTCTAGAATGTGGTGATAAATCTCCTTATCGTTTAGCGTTTAGCCCGAACGGGCAGTGGCTGGTGAGCGGTGGTTACAAACAATGCCTAAAATTATGGGATGTGAGTTCATGTTCATGTGTGCACACCTGGTCCGTTCATGAAAATAGAATTTGGGCAGTGACCTTCAGTGACAACAACCGTTACTTTGCAAGTGCTGGTGAAGACCACAATATTGCAGTGTGGGATGTAGATAGCAAGCAGCAGATCCTAGTTCTGCAAGGTCATCGGAAATCGGTGCTCAGTCTGCAATTTAGTACAGATGATCGATACCTGTTTAGCAGTAGTGCCGACCATACGATTAAACAATGGGATTTAGCGACGGGACATTGTCTGCAAACATTTTCAGGACATGAACATTGGGTGAGTTCAATTGTGACCACGGCTGATCATCAGCTATTCAGTGGTAGTAGAGATGGAACGGTAAGGGTATGGGATTTGAATACTCAGCAGCTGTGGCGTAAGTTAGCGATTCCTCGCCCCTATGCAGGGATGAATATTACGGGGGTTCAGGGAATAACCGATGGTCAGCAAAAAGCGCTGATGGCACTTGGGGCTGTGGTCGACGATTGAAATGCAGTGTCAATATTTTTCCAACTGCTCATATCGTATGTGAGAGTAATTCAATCTGTGAATATTAGACCTCTTGCAATATTCGTTTCATGATGTACTACTTACGCAAAAAATGTCGTGATCTAACTCGAATTTTAAGTCCTCTACCATATCGTTAGTTTAATTATGCAAGAGGTCTATTGATAATAGTTAATCAATGCCAATAAAATCATTGATCATTCTAACTGAATTGATTGAGCTATTGATAGTACTTAAAGTCAAATCTTTGCCTTAAAAATTGATTAGCTTTTTGAGCTTGTATTGCTTGACAGTAGATGCTTTTACTTCAAATATTAAGGATAATTTTTTGGATCAATAATATGATTTTTTGGAAAATTAAAGAGAGATATGAGGGATTGTAATGCAATTTTACTCACCTTTTCTTACAAAAACTCACTGATTTTAAAAAAGTGCATACAGTATAGTGAAACCCGCAAATTGCCCAACGAAGACTGAAGAACAATAGCCTTCGTCTGAGCATGTTTGTTCATTGATATCGCATGTAGAGGAAGTGTGCATGTAATGGCGCACTACATTTTTATGACATCTAATGAACTGATGAGGGAAATATGACAGTTGGTAATTTTAATGAGGTTAACGGTACTAATGGAGTTGACAACCTAACAGGACAAGATCTCCAAATTCTTTATGGGCTGAATGGTGATGATAGTCTGACGGCAAACACTGGTGTTGCAGGTGCTGATCAGGTGGTTTGGGCTGTAGGTGGAGATGGTAATGACACTTATACGGTGAACAATAACACTACGCTCATTGTCCAAGAAGATGGGAATTCAGGGGCTGATTCAATTATTGCTCGAGGCATATCACTGAACGGTGCCAATACGGAAGCAGTCACGATTGAGGGAAGACACTTGCTTGTGCGAGACCTGGTGACTGACCAGCAAGTTCTTATCGTCGATGGTGAAGTTCAAGCGAACAGATTGGAATCATTTGAGTTAGCAGATGGGACCTTTACATTTCAGCAAGTCTTAGCCGCTGTTAATGCTGCTAGTATGGGAGACTTTACGTTTCAGGAACTAGCAGCGATGGGGGTGTTAGATTTTAATCGCATTGGCATTAATCCTAGTGATGTTGATGCTGCTCTTGCAGCTGTTGACAGTCGTCAAAATGATTTAGTGCAGGCCCATTCAATTGGTGATCCACACATCACGACTTTTGACGGGTTATATTATGACTTCCAAGCGGTTGGAGAATTTAAGCTGGTTGAGTCTTTGGATACGGGACTTGAAATTCAGGTTCGTCAAGATAATCCAGAAGGCTATGACCATGTGACTGTCAATACTGCACTAGCAACACAGCTAGGAGATCATCGAATTGAGTTGTATGCAGGTGAAACTCCTCAACTGGAAGTTGATGATGTTTTAGTTAATTTGGCACCTGGTGAGGTTCAGCTGGTTGGTCCTGGCCGTATTTCCTTAGATAGCTCAGAACATGAAAGTGGATCAACTATTCTGACTTACAGTATCAACTTCGGCAATGGAGAAAAAGTTGTTACTCATGTCTATGATTCCTTGGGAGGCTATCTAGACCCTTATGTCTCGCTGTATGACAATCAACAAACAGAAGGATTGTTAGGAAATTTCGACGGTATTGCAGATAACGATTTGCAATTAGCGAATGGTTCTGTGATTTCAAGACCAGATGATCCCCTGGATTTAAATGGTGCCTATGCTGAGACTTGGCAAATCGATAGTAATGATTTGCTGTTCAATGATGTTATGGTTGCCTAATCTTTTCTAACCGCCATCGTTTGTAGGCATAGTAAGGCAGTTTTTCAGGAGCTTTGCTATGCCTCTCTCATATTTAGAAGTTTTTGCTGTCGAATGCTGCTTGGGGTATCCAGCAGATAGTCCACGATCTTAGGGCTAGGTATTGAGGCGATATGGAGCGAGTCAGCATGATTTACGGTAACCATTGTGGATTTAAGCCAGAGCCAATGGAATAAGGCTGCTGATTATCGCTGTCTAAGGGCAAAATCCAGAGATTGCTGGTGGTCACTGCCCCCCCCTGATTGGTCTGAATTATCTCTGCATTGCTCGGACTAGCCTCAACTTTTTCAGGACTAGCTTCAATGGCTTGGTCAAATAGCAACGCTGAACCATCTGGAGCGAGGGCCATAGTGGTATCGCGCTGATTGGGTAAATTCAAAAGCCTCGTTTCTTTTTGAGTGGCTATATCAATCGTTGCCAGATAAGGGATTTCGACATACTCTTCGCCAGAGCCTACCTCGGTCAGCAAGCAGTAAAGCAACTTTTTTTGAGAGTCAAATGTGGCCCTCAGAATTGAGCCCGTGGTTTTAAGCAGTTCAGTTTGCTGGCCCTGATTCGTCACTAAAAACAAAGACTTCGTGAAATCAGGATTGAACTTGATCATTGTAGCGGCTGATCCGTCCCTCGCAAAGCTTAAAACCATCCCAAATTTGGGTAGAAACTCTAAGGGCTGATCATTTACACTGCTATCCAGGGGTAGGATCGCGAGTCCTTGGCCTTGGGCAATCACTAACGAGCGACTATCAGGGGCAATCAAGAAATCGCCTCCTTGTACATTTTCTAAGAGCTGGAGAGATTGGCCTTCGGGAATTTGCCAAAGGCTGACTTGCCCTAGGGCAGCACCGTCTTTGGGCGCTCGCTGGATCACAATTCGACTGCCGTCTAAGGCGAGGTCGAATTTGAGGATTTGATATTGCCGATTGTCCAAGACCTGTTCAATTTCGCCAGCCGGTTTTTGAGGACCGCTATCGAGATCAGGCGGATTGGCCTGTAACCCTGTCGTGACGGTGTAGAGTTCGGGATTAAACTCTCCTGCAGATGCAATACTTTTGGCGGTGGCGGCGAATAAAATGCGGTCGCCATAGGGATACGGCTTAAATTCGGTGACGACTAGGTCGGCCGGTGTCAGAATCGTTTTTTGGTCTTGGGTTAAATTCCGGAGAATTAACCGCCCAGATTCTTCCCCATTGACCCCGATGTAGACATAGGCGCGATCGCGGCTCCGAAACGTCCCCGAAAACGGTTGCATCATCTTGGGCCGAGCAGTAGGACTCCGGCGAGCTTCCTTCACTTGGCTCAGCTGAACTTTGAAGTCCGTTCCGTAGGGGATGGGCTCCGTTAACGTATAGGCCAGTCGTCGGCCTGACCAGCTCAACTTCCCCAACAACTCAGGGGTTAAGGTCAGATTTTCTTCCACCTTGGGCCAATCCATCGTCCGATTAAACGACAAGATAAAGGCCGTATCCTCAATCCCCACCTGTTTCTCTAGCCAATTAAAGTCTCGAACAAGCGGCATTGTATGGTCACCCCCCATGATGATAAAGCTGATCAGAAGCGTAAGAACGACCATCATGGAAATGGCAGCACGATCGAGGGGGTAAGGCCGATGCTTCATAAGGTGGAAATCAGACGGCTAGTCATCTCAAGATAGAGTTCTAGTCTAGTTCAGGCCTGTTAAAAGTGACCGATTCAACAGATGATCTAGGTCTTACATGCCCATAATCGAATAGCCGGAATCGACATAGAGAATTTGTCCGGTAATGCCCGTCGATAAATCACTACAGAGGAAGGCTGCAGTGTTGCCGACTTCGGTTTGGGTGACGGTTCGCTTCAGGGGAGCCACTTCTTCGACATGGTGAATCATATCTAAAATGCCGCCCACAGCAGAGGAAGCCAAGGTTCGGATCGGTCCAGCCGAAATGCCATTGACGCGAACGTTCTGGGGACCCATTTCTGCCGCTAAATAGCGAACATTCATTTCTAAGGCTGCTTTGGCAATACCCATCACGTTGTAATTGGGCACGACTCGGGCACCACCTAAGTAAGTCAAGGTCACAATGCTGCCCCCTTCCGTCATCAGTGGTTTGGCGGCAGCACTCAATTGCACCAAGGAGTAGGCGCTGACATCCAGAGCCAGGTTGAAGTTGTCTTGTTGGACCGCACTAAAATCACCGCCCAAATCCTCTCGGTTGGCAAACGCCAAGCAATGAATCAAGATATCTAACTTGCCCCACTGCTGCTGAATCGAACTGAAGGTAGCGTCTACTTGAGCTTGATCTTGAACATTACAGGGTAAAAACAAGCTGGGCGCTAAGGGTTCAACCAGCTTTTTAACTTTGGACTCGTTCCGTCCTTTCTCATCGGGTAGATATGTAATTCCCAGATTGGCCCCGGCGCTGTGGAGTTGTTGGGCAATACCCCAGGCAATGGATCGGTTATTGGCAATTCCAGTGACCAGGGCGTTTTTTCCAGTTAAATCAAGCATGAAAATCAGTTGAATAGAAGTATGACAAGCCAGGGGAAGGATGCGGTCAACAAAAGCCTGAACCTTGACTCCAGATCTAGCTTAGAACGAGATGTGAGCAAAACTGATATCTTTGCAGTTGAGGGCTGATTCAAAGGGGAGTTTGTATATATGTATATTTTGATACATAAAGGAACCCATCAGTCCGCTTAATTTATGTAAACCACACTTTTTGATAAATCTGACTTTGATATAAACCCTAAGATTGCAGAAGCGACTGTAATTTCATTGTTTTACCTCAGAAATAAACACTAATTTTTTTTGCTTGTCTCTTCCTACACATCTTCCGTATCGAGTCAGGGTATGAGTATGTTAATGGCCTCGCCTCAAGCTAATCGATTAACCCCCGAAAGTCCTCTTGCAGCCGTTTTTCGGCAGATGGGGAGCGGACTATTTCCCCCCGTCACCGAAACCTTTGATCGAGGAAAAACAATTTTTTTTCCAGGTGATCCAGCAGAACGCGTTTACTTTTTAATCAAAGGAGCGGTGAAGCTGTCCCGCGTTTACGAAGCAGGTGAAGAAATTACCGTTGCCCTGCTTCGGGAAAATAGCGTCTTTGGCGTTTTATCTCTACTGACGAAGCAGCGCTCTGATCGCTTCTACCATGCGGTGGCCTTTACCCCCGTTGAACTTCTCTCTGTGCCCATTGAGCAGGTGGAAAAAGCCCTGCTAAGTGATCCTGACTTACCGATGGTGCTGCTGCGGGGCTTGTCTTCTCGGATTATTCAAACCGAGATGATGATTGAAACATTGGCTCATCGGGATATGGAATCTCGTTTGATCAGTTTTCTCCTCATTCTCTGCCGTGATTTTGGAATCCCCAATGGCAGCGGCATTACAGTGGACCTAAAATTGTCTCACCAAGCGATCGCAGAAGCGATTGGCTCCACCCGAGTGACTGTGACTCGCTTACTCGGGGATCTACGGGATCAGGAAAAAATTTCCATTCACAAGAAAAAGATCACGGTTCACGATCCGGTAATGCTCGGGCAGAGCTTTGCTTAGGGCTATATCCTTAGGGTTTGTAAGGACGGTTGGATAAACCGAGCATTTGTCGCTCCTTTTGGGCCGCTACGGCAGTAGTTTGGGCCGGGTTGAAGGTAAGGGTTGGTGATTGACCCCTGGCTTCTAGCAAGGCGGTTTCTGACTGTAGCGCTTTGAGAATGGCAGCTTGATGCTCTTTCAGCCATTTATATTGTTTCCACTCCTTGTCGTCCGTGGCGGCGGCAATGGCATCAGCGTAATGAAATAGATCGGCGAGCTGTTGAACTTTGGGTTTGGCGGTTTGCCAGCGCTTGAGATACTCGGCGATCACGTCCTGATAGTCTTCGGTCTGCTGGTATCGTTTTTTCCACCCCTCGAAGCTTGGGGTGGTCTTTTTGAGATCGGTGGTGTCTTCGAGATCGGTTGATTCTTTGGGAGAGGTTTGAGCGATTAAAAAAGGCTGGCTGGCCATCTGCGTAGGTTGGGTGGGCAGTGAGAGACTTTGACTGCTGGCCTTCTGCATTAATGTCCAGCCTATGTTGGCGAGGGTCACTTTTTCTGGAGGGGCTGTTTTGGAGGTTGTTCGAATAAAGCGAATTTCTGAAAAAGCATAACCGACAAGATTGGGATCATCGGGAATGGCTAACGGGGTTGCGGTATCGTCGTAGTCTGTTTCAATTCGGTTACCTGCGGTATCTGCGATCGCAACAATACGACCCATGGTATCGCGCTGAACCTGATACTTTTCCGGTACAGCAATTTGGATCTCAGTGCGGTTATAGTCCGCGGGTAAATACCGGATAAAAAATCCATTCGGGTGATAAGACCATCGCCCTTGGGGCACGGTTCGATCCTTGGCGTCAACCTTGGGGTTGCCGGATTGGACTGCAATCTTGGCTAGATCACCATAGCTTTTCTTTTGGGCGAGAGCGGCTCTCATGCTGGCTTCTGCCTTGACTGTAGTTAGAGCAGCTGCAGGCACATTGGTAAAAATCGCTTCTTGTTGATCGGCAGGAATTAGCCCCAAGGCTTGCTGATTCAGAGTCTTAATCTCTTTAGATGTCAGGAGTTGTTTTGCCGTGGCCTGCAATTCTTTAGATAAGCCTTTCATCTCGGCCCGAGAGAGAATGGCCCAAATTAGCGTTTGGATTTGAGCTTGAGGGATATCGGGCAGCTTTGCAGCTTGTTGTAGCATACGACCAATCAGCGCTTGATTATTCTCCACTAGAGAGGCCGGTAGATACCCACTTCGTTGACTAGGACCATAAAAACCTACTTGGAGACTGTAACTTTCGACCTCTAGGGTATAAAGACCAGGCTTAAGCTGGAAACTACCCTCAGCATCTTGAGGAAGATCCGTCAGGGGCTGCATGTCTTGGGGTTGCCAATCATCGAACAGTATAACTTCAGGATAGGCTTTTGCTAAGGATGTTGTAATGGGGGGAGATGGGTTAACTAGATCGGTCGCAGTAGGAACGGGCAGGCCTCTCGGTTTAATCTGGGTGGCTTCCGGTGCCTTGGGCACTTCCACAGGTAAGCCAAACTGAGCAATTGCCCCCGCTGGAATTAACGCCAGTGCTGGTAAGGCGAAAAGTCCGAATGTTAACAGTGCTTTCATCAATCTTGCATCCCCCAACAACCTCATTCGCTAACATAAGAAATAACCTCATGCAACTTGCATGAGGTTGTCATAACTAACTATTTAGATTAGTTTGCCCATCTATTGAAGAGATTGAGCAGCTTAAGTAAAAGAATTTGCTGATTTTTTCGTGAATAAAGTCTAATACAGCTGATTTTACCCTGTTTGGAGAATTAAAGGGTTTTCCTGAGCTTGCCAATAACCTAAGTAAAACAGGCCAGGAGTGCCTCTCGCATAATGTCTACCGGTGCCGGTTGATCGATCCATAAAGATAAGGCTGCAGCCCCCTGCTGAACCAGCATCTCTACTCCAGTGATGGCGATGCGGCCACTGGCTTGGGTTTGCTTTAGCAATACCGTGGGATTGGGGGTGTAAATCAAGTCATAGACAATGGCCTCTTGGGGCAACTGATCAATCTCTGCTCCTGAAAGGGGCGAGGCTTGGATATGAGGAGACATACCGACCGGCGTGGTATTGATCAGCAAAGCAGCTTGGGGTAATAGAGGGGCAAGATCCTCCCACAGATGAATTTGAATATCAATGGATAGGGCAGTGGCACAAGTTGATTTGAGGTGTTCTAACTTGGCGGGTTGACGGCCAATCATATGGACTTGGGGACAGCCGAGCTGAGCACAACCAGCTAACACCGCTCGGGCAGCGCCACCACACCCTAAGATGCAGGGGGTGATGGTCGACCAATCACGATTCAGGGGCTGTAAAGGGGATAAAAATCCTTCCACATCCGTATTGGTCCCTGCCCAGCCATCATCCGTGGGCCAAACGGTATTGACGGCACCCACTGCTTTGGCGATGGCGGTCGTTTCCGTTAGCAAAGGCATAATCGCTTGCTTGTGGGGGATGGTGATATTAAAACCACAGCACCCCAGCTCCCTTAAGCTGGAGACCACAGCCGGGAGGGCATTGGCGGTTACCGGAAAAGGGATATAAACATACTCCAAAAAACGATGTTGCTGGGTCGCTAACGCTTGGAGGGCGGCATTGTGCATCACTGGGGATAGAGAATGTTCCACGGGATGACCCATGACGCCCAACAACTTTGTGGCACCCGTAATCTGAACCATCTTTTGGCAATCGCTACTTTTGAATTTTGACTTAAAGGTGCATTAAAGGCACGTCTATCAGGCTAGACGGCTTCAAAATCCTTTTCGCCAGTCCGAATGCGGACAATCTGATCTACGGGACTGATAAAGATTTTGCCGTCGCCAATTTCTCCTGTACGGGCAGCATTGACGATCTTATCGACGACCATATCAGCTTGGTGATCTTCGACCACGATTTCGACTTTTAGCTTTTGCAGAAATTCAACGGTGTATTCAGAACCCCGATAACGCTCAGTTTGGCCTTTCTGTCGGCCAAAGCCCCGGACTTCAGAGACAGTCATGCCGACTACGCCTGCATTGACTAATGCAATTTTGACTTCATCCAATTTAAAGGGACGAATGATGGCTTCAACTTTTTTCAACGTCTTTGCTCCAAACGGTTAGCACAAGATCAATGTAATGAATAATCAGAGATTAACGAATGAACTTTATGGAAATATCATCATTTTCTTAACGGAAAGACTGTGCGCCAGGCTACCTCAAGCAGAGCACAGCTAAAAATATGGGTAGACCATTGGGATCTTGGCATACGTCAAGATCGTTGAACGTTTAGCACCTCGGCGACCGCTCCGGCAAACATTTTGCAGCCGTCAGGGGCCAAGTTTTGGCACATAGGTTAGGAACATCGCATCACAATTAAGTGCAATACGGCCAAACAGGTGACTATCGGTCGAAAACTGGCTAGCTTCAGCGAGTATCCGTCTATCTAGAAAGCGCTTCCATCCTCAAAACCCCAGACTTCGTAAGGGACTTAATAAGAATTAGTTGCAAAAACTAGCCGACTACAGAGAGAATGAGAATAATTACTCTAACTCAGTTTGATCAAATGTGAGTGATCTCAATGCTCTATGCAGCCATAGATAGCCCTTTTTTAACTAAGGGTTGGTATGCTCCATCGACATTGGACAACATCGCCAGTGATTTGGGTTGATATTTTTTCTTCAGTAGCTTGAGTCTTTCATGATTGATTCTGTTATTTTGCAGCTAGACAACCTGACAAAGCGTTATAACGCCCATATGCCAGCCGCAGTCAATCGCGTTTCTCTACAGCTAAAGCAAGGAGAAATCTTGGGGTTATTAGGACCGTCCGGTTGTGGCAAAACAACGTTATTGCGTTTAATTGCTGGTTTTGAGCAGGCCGATGCTGGGCAATTGCTATTGAATGGTCAAGTGATTGCTGGTGTCCGGCAATGGACGTCTCCTGAACAGCGCATGATTGGCATGGTATTTCAAGATTTTGCCTTGTTCCCCCATCTCACGGTTGCGGATAATGTCACCTTTGGTTTGAAGCAAACGAAAAAGATTTCGACTGAGGTGCAACAGCAACGCCAAACAGAGGTCTTGCGATTAGTGGGATTGCTAGGTATGGAAAACCGTTATCCCCATGAACTGTCTGGTGGTCAGCAGCAACGCGTGGCCTTGGCACGAGCTCTGGCCCCCCAGCCCCAGTTGGTGCTCTTAGACGAACCCCTTAGTAATTTAGATGTGCAAGTTAGGCTGCGCTTGAGACAGGAGCTGAGAGATATTCTCAAAACGGCTGGGACGACGGCAGTGTTTGTGACCCATGACCAAGAAGAAGCTCTTGCGATCGCAGATCAAGTAGCAGTGATGCGTCAGGGCTGTTTGGAGCAAATCGGTACCCCAGAAGAGATTTATCAGCGTCCTCAATCGCAATTTGTGGCAGAATTTGTCACCCAGGCCAACTTTTTGGAAGCTCAGCGATACGGTAATGCTTGGCAAACAGAAGTCGGGGCGTTTACTCCCAGTGAAGGGGGGGACCTCTCGGCTGAGGATAGCCAAGCCGTGGTTATGATTCGTCAAGAAGATTTAATCCTCCAGCCCGATCAGACCGCCTCCACCATCATTCGCGATCGCCAATTTTTAGGTCGGGAATATCGATATTGCCTAAAAACTCAGTCGGGCCGAGAGTTACATGCCCGCTCAACGTCTGCAGAGGCGTTACCCATTGGCACCTCTGTCAGCTTATCAGTCGTGCCTCAAAACCTTAGAATTTTTCTTCAGAGCTCGAGTCAGCCTGCCCAAATAGCTGCTTGATCAAGGTATTTGCACTGGGGAACAGCCATTTTTGGGTAAAGGCACCATAGGCCAACCCAACTCCCAGCATACCTGCACCCCAAGATGCAGCGGTTTGCAGCATCTGACGCCGTTCAATGGACGGCACTTCTGTAATTAGCTCATTGACATCTGCCAAAGCTTCAATGGCCGAAGGATATCGCTGGCGGAAATCATAGCGGACCATCTTATCAATAATGTCTCCCAGAACAGGGTTAACGGAGATATAGCGTCGCCAGGCAATCTCACCCGTCTTCAAATCAAAGGAAATTTTGCCTTTGGTCGGATCCATGCCTGTTAACGCTTGAATGGCAATAATACCGACAGCATAAACATCACTACTAAAGTTGGGGCGGCCAATAGACTGTTCGCTTGGCATATAGCCATCAGTGCCGATCACAACAGTCTGGGCAATCCGGCGCTTGTTTTTAACAGAGCCAAAATCAATTAAAACAATTTTCTTGTCTTTCTTGCGTCGAATCAGATTGGCTGGCTTGATATCTCGATGAATAACTCGGCGCTGGTGAACGTAGGACAGGGTGGTTAAGACATCCTGGAGAAAATTAATCACTTTTGCTTCAGACCAGCGTCGCCAGCCAAATTCCTGCTTCAGATTTTTGCCTTCGACATATTGCTCGATTAGAAAAAAGTCTTCATTTTCTTCGAAGTCATCAAAAAACTGGGGGATTTGATCATAGTTACCCAGGCGCTTCAAAACTTTGACTTCCGTCGCGAATAAACGGCGAGAGGTTTTCACCGTGAATAAGTCATCGGACTCAGGCTGTAGTTTTTTGACGATACAGCGGCGTTTTTCGGGGTGCTGTGTATCCGTTGCTAAATACGTTTTGCTAAATCCACCACTTCCGAGCGCTTTGGTAATTTTGTAGCGGTCGGCTAATGTGGTTCCCAACATGAATGTACTCGGCCCTGCAGTAAATCATCATACTGTAGAGCCGAGCACGGTCGCATAAAATCGTGAAAAAGCCGGTTTTTGAAATAGAAATATTACAATTCGTGATCCCCAGTCTGGGAACTGTACCTTAGACGCGAATCGCTAAGAGACCAGAAAACCTCTTAAAATTCATCTTCATAGGTATTGACGGCGTTGGGGTCACTATCCCGTTTTGATCCCAATAAATCCAACCGATCAACACGAATGACGGGGCGGGAGCGATTGGCACCCGTGTTGCGATCCTGCCAACAGTCGAACTTGAGCGCTCCAGAGACTCCAATCAAACTGCCTTTGCGGACATAACTGGCAGCAATCTCTGCTGTTTTGCCCCAAATTTCTAAACTAAACCAGTCGGGCTGATCATCCCGAGAGCGGCGATTGACGGCTAGGGTGACATTGCAAACGACGCTGCCAGACTCAAAATATTTAACGTCTGGGTCCATGCCTGCACGACCCACTAGGCTTACTACATTTAAACTCATGGTTGGATTTCCTAGACGTAACTTAGCCAAGATGGCCATAATGCTGATCGATTCTAGCTGGATTCTTCCTCATCCGGCGTTACAGTTGGTAAATCAGTGGACAATTGAGTAGGGCCATCGGCTAAGGCAACGATATCTGGCGCAAAGGTGGGATAAGGATCGGAGCGCTCGTCTTCGCCCCAGCGATCCAAAATATCTTTGACCAGCACTTCTTTCACCCAAATTTGGCCGATTACCATCAGTGGTAGGGCTAACAGAAGTCCCAAAAAGCCAAAGAAAATGGCGAACACAATTTGCGAGAGTAAGGTAACAGCGGGGGCCAGAGAGAGCTGTTTGGCCATCACAGCAGGCACTAACAAATACTGCTCTAACTGCTGAATCAGAATGTACAGGATCAGCACGGCAACGGCTTTCCAGGGCGCATCCAGCAGAGCAATAGCCATGGGAGGCATCAAGCTAAGGGTCGGGCCTATGTTGGGAATGGCTTCTAGCAGACCAGCAATCAAGGCATTGGCAAGTACCAGATCAACCCCTAACACCCACAGTCCCAAGCCGCTAAAGACGGCAATCACCGTCATATTGAACAAAATGCCCACAATCCAGTTATCTAGGGCAGCATCACATAACCCCAAGATGTAATCGACTCGTCGCCGATAAAAGGACGGAAACAGGCGAATAAAAATGCGGCGATATTGGTCGGGATCGACCAAGAACATAATGGTTAGCACCAGAATCAGGAGGATATTCAGGGCCACCAAAAGGGAGTTGGAAAATAAGGCAAAAAAGTTATTAACGACGCTTTCGGCAAACGTAGGAATCTTTTCTCGCAGGTTGTCGATCAGGGAATCAACCGGAATTTCGATACCAGCGCTGGGCATGCCAAAGGCTAAGCCAGTTTCTTGAGCTTCATTGATGAGTTCTTCAATGCGAGTCAAACTATCGGGCACGCGATCCAGCAACTCTTGGGCTTGAGTGACAAAAGGCGGGATCACCAAGAGTCCGATCAAACAGGCCACACCCACAATGGAAAAGATGGCTGAGGCAACGGCTAGTCCGCGACTCAGGCCCCGCTTCGTCAGTTGGCGAACCAGGCCATTGAGGGCAGAGGCGAGTACGACCGCCGTAAATCCTAACAGCAAGACTTGGCGAATTTCCCACAAAATGTAGAGAGAAACCAAGAAGACAACTAAGCCAATCCATTTCCCTAGACTCAAAATCTGCCTCCAATATCGATATCACTAATTGGAAGGGAAGATTCCCCTCGTGCTTACCGAATTTTAGGAGACGGATTGCGTTTTCAGTAAAGGGAATCCTAATTCTTCACGTTGCTGGAGATAGAGTTGGGCCACTTGGCGGGCCATTTGGCGAATACGGCTAATATAGCGAGTCCGCTCGGTCACCGAAATAACGCCTCTAGCATCTAAGAGGTTAAAGGTGTGGGAGCATTTGAGCACATAGTCTAACCCAGGTAAGACCAGTTTTTTCTCGATCAGTTGCAGGGCTTCTTGCTCGTACAAACTAAAGAGCTGAAACAGCAGTTCGGGGTTAGAGGCTTCGAAATTATAGGTAGATTGCTCAATTTCCCCTTGCAGATGAACATCACCATAGGTGAGGGTACCATTCCAGTCGATTTTGGCGATGGCATCGGTTTCCTGGAGGTACATGGTCAATCGTTCTAGACCATAGGTGAGTTCGATGGAGACGGGGCGGCAATCTAAACCACCGCACTGTTGAAAGTAGGTAAACTGAGTGACTTCCATGCCGTCTAGCCATACTTCCCAGCCGACGCCCCATGCGCCCACAGCGGCATCTTCCCAATTGTCTTCGACGAAGCGAATATCATGATCTTCAGGCTGAATGCCAAGGACGCGTAGAGAGTCGAGATAAATGTCTTGGATATCATCGGGGGAGGGTTTGACCAAGACTTGGTATTGATAGTAATACTGATATCGATTAGGGTTTTCGCCGTAGCGACCATCAGCGGGGCGACGGCAGGGTTCGACGTAGGCTACGGCCCAAGGTTCTGGCCCTAGGGATCTCAAAAAGGTATGGGGGCTTTTGGTGCCTGCCCCTTTTTCAATGTCATAGGGCTGAACAATTAGACAACCGCGATCGCTCCAAAATTCGTGGAGTTTGGCAATAACGGATTGAAAATTCACAGCGCTTGACCTGTTTGTAGATGGGTGTCAGTTACCTAGTCTACGGGGCTCGTTTACATTTTGGTCGCTTTTTTTAGAACTCCTCCCCTGGAATAAGAAGCGTGGAAGAGCAGTGGAGGACCAAAACGGTTTCAACTCCAGCGCAATTGTTCTAATTTACGTTTGGCTTCTGGATCGAGCGAGTGGGCCAATAAACGGCTGGGCGACCGTTTCTTCGTATTTTGCTTAGAGCGAATTTTGGTAGTCGTGGTTGCCATTTCTTTAACCAGTTGAAGAGCTGACATCCACTCCGCACCATAGCCCATCACCGTCAGCTGTTGGGCGCGATCAGATGTTGCTACAATCAGTCGAGACTGTCGAGCACGAGCTTTGGCACAGTACATCTCAATGTAGGTATCCGCAGTTTGGCCATAGTCGGTGTAGTAGAGATCCAGAGAATCCGTAAAGGGCTCGCAGACGCCTTTCTCTTGTCGATTCTGGGCATCAAAAACTAGCTGGGCCTGATATCCTTGAAACGCACTGTAGCTGGCAAGGGCATCTGCAAGATGAAGTCTGGCTGTCTCTAGTTCTTGGATATTTTCAAAGATCTCAGCAGGGGCATGACCATTCTGGTGCTGTGACCAAACACCAAGGATGTTGTAACCGTCTACTAATAAGATCGGTTGCTCAGAGAACGCCGCCATGCCAATTCGTAAAATTTTTTAATATTGCTTAATCATTTCTTTATTGTGACATTTCTGCTGCAATTCCGCAGGTTTATCTGATGGCCGAAGCTTTGGCCGATCTCGTGATTCTCAGCAATGGCCCTGGTGAACTCTCCACTTGGGTCCGCCCTGTACTGCAAGTGTTGAGCAGGCGACCACAGTTTAGTCGAGTCTCCATCCTTCTCTCCCCTTGTCCCCATGCTGGGGGAAAGGAGCAGGCCGTTGCGGAAACCTTCCCTAGCGTGGATCGAGTGTTAGGGCCACAGCAGTTTTTCCAGTTTCTGCTCTGGGGTCAAACCCCTGATGCCTGGCACTGGCATCCCCAAGGCGTGGTGGTTTTCTTGGGCGGCGATCAGTTCTATGCGGTGGCGATTGGTCAGCGGCTAGGCTATCGCATCGTTACCTATGCTGAATGGACGCCCCGTTGGTTACCTTGGATAGACTACTGCGGAGTGGCTCAGCCCCAAACGCTACAACAAGTCCCACGTCGATATCGCTCCAAGGTAACGGTAGTGGGTAATTTGATGACTGATATAACAGTGAGGGCTGATTCTGCCTCATTTTTCGATCGGTTAGGGTGGATGCCAGATACCGAAACGGTTGGGCTATTGCCAGGATCGAAACCGGCTAAATTACGCGTGGGAGTGCCTTTTTGCCTAGGAGTTGCAGATCAACTCCAACAATATCGACCCCAAACGCAACTAATCATTGCCGTTGCCCCCGGTTTGTCTTGCGCTACATTATCGCGCTATGCCGACGCCAGCTATAACCCGCTGATTTCAACGTATTTAGGGAATTCTGCTACTTTAGTGCAATCTGATCAGGGACTTCCTTATCTCTGCACCCCGCGGGGCACAAAAGTCTGGCTTTGGCTGCCCAGTCCTGCCTATGATTTGCTGGTGCATTGCCAAATTTGCCTGACCACTGTGGGGGCCAATACGGCCGAACTGGCGGCTTTAACGGTGCCGATGATGGTGATTCTGCCGACCCAACATCTGGCTGGAGCACCAATTGGAGAAGGTGTGTTAGGCTTACTGGCTCGCCTACCGTTTGTCGGCGCAGCCGTGAACCGCTTCACTCTGCCCCAAGGCTTTAAAGCTTGGCCGAATATTTGGGCCGACCAAGAAATTGTGCCGGAATGGGTAGGACCTTTATCTTCTGAATTAGTGGCTCACTATGTGCAGGTCTTATTAGCCTCTCCATCCAGGCTGCAAGCTATCAAAGCAGCTCTGAGAGAGGTCCGAGGTGAAGTGGGTGCCGTAGCTCGATTTGCTCAGCTAGTGTCAGAAACGCTAACAAAAGAGAGGGTTGCTGAAGCGCTTGTGATTCGGGATGTCCCCTAAGAATCTTGGGATTGGCCATCGCGACGGCCTAATTCGTAGACGCCACCGATCAGCAAACAAATCATGCCTAGGCTGACTCCCCAGCTACGGCCTCCAAAGCCCCAGGTACTGGCACAATAGCAGAGGCTGCCCACGATTAAAAATGGCAAAATACTAATCAGAGATGCACAGACTAAATTACGAGCCTCACGAGCAGGGCGAGATTTCTCAAATTCTTCGACCGATAGGTATAAAGAGCGGTCAACGTAGTTTAGCCATCGGCAAAGCTGGTTCGTCAGCCACTGGCTTAGGGGATTTAATCCGATGTATAGACCAGTCGCCCATAGACTCCCCCCGGCAATGGGTAGAGCTTCGATCTGAAACTGAAATGGAAGAAAGTCAATGACCATAAGTGATAGCGAGGCCGAAGCTGCAGGTCTGAGGTCTGCAAGCTTCGAAGGCAGCAGTAATTGTGAAGGTTTATATCACTATGACACCAAATCCTTAATAAACCCACAAAAATCTTAACTTTTATATCGTCGGATGGGGCAAAAATCCTATTCCATGTCGCGCATAAGTCGCTTTAGGTATCTAAGACTTAGAGTGCGACTGTTCGAGTTGGCATGGCGTGCAAAGGCCGAAAAACTCTAGTGTATGGTAGAAAATTTCGAACTTTGAGGATTGTTTGAGCTGATCTTCCAATTCATGAACGGGACATTCTTCTTCCTGGATGGGAATTGAAACACCGCATTGTAGACAAGTAACATGGTGTCTATCTTGTTGAGCAGCGGTATAAAGGGTTTCACCATTGCTCAGTAGCCTTGCTTGGACGATACCGCTGAGCTTGAGAGTATCTAATGCTCGATAAACCGTGGCTAGCCCCAAGGTTAGTTGGGCTTTGCGCAACTCAAGATAAAGTTCTTGAGCTGAAATCTCTCGATTCAACTTCTTTAAAAGTTTGAGAACGGTATTTTGACTACGAGTAAGGTGCGATTTCATGAAAAAGGCATCAATAGCTGATGATGCAATGGTCAAGGGGTGAGAATGGGGTGCTTAAAACTTTCGATTGCAGATCGATAGACATGATTGAGAGCGCTCCGATCCTAGAATAGACCAACATATCTAACTTGAGTTTGTTACCTTAGGGACGATGTTGGCAGTTCATACCCATTACATTGGATATCACTCAGATAGAGCATGATCAATGTTCAACCCACAACATACTAGGATATGGGGGGGAAACGCTTCTCCATTATTTCTTCCTCATAGTGTTGATGACCTCGCCCTAGAACCAATTTTATGACGCGTAGCAAGCTCTCAGATTCCGATAAGCAAACGATTACTCAACTCTTCCGAGAGTCTGAAGAGACCATTGCCCAACTGGCAACTCGCTTTGGGGTCAGTAGTTCAACGATTCGACGCATTATTAAAAATCAACTGCCGGATCAAGAATATGATGCCCTCATTGCCACTAAGCAAGAGAAGCGCGGCCCTAAATCTTCCCGCAAGCAGACGGCCGTCCCTAAGGCGGAAGTATCGGAAGAACCGAAGCCTGTGAAAGTCATTGATGCGCCAGTTCGACCGGCGCCGATCAAAAAACGTAAACGGATCGAGGAACCCGCTGTTGCGGCAAAAGACGAAACACCGTCGCTGGCGGTTGCCCAACTAGATGACCAGGAAGATTTAGCCGAAATCATTGCTGAAATTGAGCATGATTTGCATGATCTACCAGCAGATGATGCAGAGGAAGATAGCGAGATCGATGATTTTGACTCAGATGATTCTGAAGATTCTGATCTAGAAGATGGTACAGATGCGGATGATGGGTTGGGGATGAACCTAGAAGCCGTTGAATTAATTCAAGTGTTACCCTTCTCGGAAGCTAAGTTTCCCAAGACCTGTTATTTGGTGGTAGATCGGTCGTCAGAATTGATCACGCGTCCTCTACAAGCTTTTGGAGAATTAGGCACGATTCCAGAACAGGAAGTGGATGCCAAAACCTTACCCATTTTTGACAATCATCGGATTGCCCGCCGTTTTTCCCATCGCACCCAAAGAATTGTGAAAGTTCCCAATAGTAATGTCTTGAAAAAGACTTGCCCTCAATTACTAGCCAAAGGAATCACGCGATTGCTGATCAATGGTCATGTTTATTCTCTATGATGCTTTTTTTAAGGCCTAGGGCAATCTAAGTTATGAGCTATGATGCCTAGACAGGTAGAGTGATATACGACTACATAAACTACGAGAGTCAGGATATAAGTATTACGGTTAGTTGCTAATTCTTTATAAGCAAGAAAGTTGATATGAAAGCGATGATTTTGGCGGCTGGTAAAGGTACCCGCGTTCGCCCAATAACATTTACTATCCCTAAGCCCATGATTCCGATCATGCAGAAGCCTGTCATGGAGTTCTTGGTGGAGCTACTTCGTCAGCATGGCTTTGATGAAATTATGGTGAATGTCAGTCATTTAGCCGACGAGATTGAGAACTACTTTAGAGATGGGCAACGGTTTGGCGTTGATATTGCTTATTCCTTTGAAGGCCGGATTGAAGATGGCAATTTGATTGGAGATGCCGTCGGATCTGCTGGTGGTATGCGTCGCATTCAAGATTTTTCGCCCTTCTTTGACGACACGTTTATTGTCTTATGTGGAGATGCTCTGATTGACCTGGACCTGACGGCAGCGGTGGAATGGCATCGGCAAAAAGGCTCGATTGCTACTATCGTCATGAAAACCGTCGATCCGAATGATGTCTCTAGCTATGGTGTCGTCGTGACGGATGAGGATGGGCAAGTCAAGTCGTTTCAGGAGAAACCCAGTGTAGATGAAGCCCTCAGCAACACCATCAACACGGGTATCTATATTTTTGAACCAGAAGTTCTTGATCTGATCCCTTCGGGGCAAGAGTTTGATATTGGGGGGGATCTCTTTCCCAAGCTGGTGTCGATGAATATGCCGTTTTATGGCATTGCGATGGATTTCCAATGGGTAGATATTGGTAAAGTGCCGGATTATTGGCATGCCATTCGTAGTGTGTTGATGGGGGATGTCAAAAATGTGGCGATTCCAGGCCATGAAGTGAAGCCTGGTGTCTATACGGGGCTGAATGTGGATATTGACTGGGATAAGGTTGATATTCAAGGTCCTGTTTATATTGGCGGCATGACGCGCATTGATGAAGGGGTTAAGATTATCGGCCCTACGATGATTGGTCCTAACTGCCATATTTGTACGGGGGCAACGGTGGATAACAGCGTTATTTTTGAATATTCACGCTTGGGGTCAGAAGTGCGCCTTGTCGATAAGCTGGTGTTTGGACGCTATTGTGTGGATAAAACCGGCGCTTCGTTAGATGTTCGAGCTGCATCTTTGGATTGGCTGATTACCGATGCTCGTCAAGATGCTCAGGTTCCGTCACCGATGGTAGGCTAAATTTGCAGCGACAATGCTGATGGGATTGCTCCTATGCTCGGGATGTAGGTATGAGGGTAGTGGAGTCATTGTCCTCAAAAAATTAATGATGTTGGTTTGACCCAACTCGGCAGTTAGCTCTCAGAACGGCTGCGCATTATTTGCTATAGCGATAGTGAATGAGGCAGAAAGTTTTAGGGTATCAATTGTGCGATCGCAACAGGCAGATCAGAGCATCCTCCATGCCTGGATCTGGAATCTCTAATCCTACAGCCTTGCCAAAATCTAGAAGCAGAGCAAAGGGTATTCAAATAAGCTAATTCCAAGGAATAACTGGGGTGAGATGAATATCCATGATCAGGCTGGCTGTGAGAACAGTGAATGAATCGGTAAGTCGAGATTAAAGTGAAGACGAACCGCAATAATGAGTGATAAACATCCTAGTAATAGAAACGTTGCTAGCAAATCCTGCATCATGCCATTTAGCCCTTCTCTCAGTAGACCGTAATTGACAGAAAGATAGTAAAAAAAATCATTTAGGGCCACTCCCATAATTGCCCCTGCATTGCCAAAATACCGAAAGCCAATCCAGATACCCATAACAGTGCAGGAAAGACGCAAGATGTTGCCGCAGGTGGTGTATTGAAATTTGCCGATGGCGAATAAGTAGGATTCATTGGTTTGGGAGAGCAGACGAGGCCAAATCCCTAAAGCTAGGATAGGAAGCATCCAGGAAGCATCAAGATAGCGCGTGTCATAGAGGGTCGTAATCAGCAGATCCCCAAACCCTGCTAAAACCACCACTAAAAAAATAGAGGCGAATAGAAAAGGACGTCGACTCTTAAGGATCTTGGGAAATAGAATGTCCCGGGGTTCATCAATACTTTTACTGATGGCGGGAAAAATTACTTTATTGCTGATGCTCATCACCACCTTATAGGGCATATCGCTAAGGGTGAATGCAATTCCGTAAATACCTAATAATCGTAGGGAAAATAGATCACCCAGCATCAATCGGTCAGCTTGCTCAGCTAGAAACGTGAGGGCTGTATTGAGAAATATCCATCGACCCAAGTTGAGCAGATCTTTAAGAGCTGCTTTGTCCCAGGCAAATTGGTTGCTGGAGCCAGGGAAAAGAAAGTGACTCCAAACCATTTTCAGACCTGCAGAGGCCAGTCCCCCCATCACGAGCGCCCAAATACTCGGGGCAATGGCTGCCCACACAATCATGATGATGATGCCGACGGCTTGGGTTGTGAGTTCAAATACCACTTGTTTCTGGACATCAAGATTCCGTTCGAGCTGAGCAACTGCAGTCGATTCAAAGCCGGAGAAAATGGTGGTGATGCCGACAATGGGAATCAGCCATAGCAATTCTGGATGTTTGTATAGGGTGGCAATGGGCCAGGCAATCACTAAGCAGCCGAACCAGAGAATGAACCCACGAATAACATCAACGGTCCAGGCTGTATTGAGAAAGACCGGATCGTCGCCCCGCTTATTTTGGACCACACTCCAGCCGGTTCCCAGATCTGAAAAGAGTTGGAGGCCAATAATAAAAATATTGGTGAGAGCCATCAACCCGAATAGTTCTGGGTATAGAAGTCGAGTCAAAATAAGATTGCCACCGAATCGCAGACCTTGACTGCCGCCATACCCGATCAGAGTCCACAGGGTGCCACGAATAACCAACTTTTTGAGGGATGCCATAGATTGGGGTTGAATGGAGGCAATACATGGGTCGCCCTTGTTCCTGTCCATGATGCTGGCCATAGAGAGGGCGACGGTTTTGTGATTAAAACAGCACCCACAGCATCATGGATGGAGAGAGAGGAGACCTATGTCAAGATGACGGGTAAAGCTGGAAAACTAAAAGTTGTAGAAAGTTTAAACCAATTATGGATGGACAGCGGTGGCTAGCACGTCAGGAACCCCAGTGGCGGCGGTATGAAAGCTTGCTACAAAAGGCTGAAAAAAGAGGCCTGAAGACATTGACCGGTCGAGAAGTGCAAGAGCTCAGTGGTCTCTATCGGATGGTGGCTGCGGATTTAGCACGAGCACGGGCTCGACAATTAGGAACAGGGGTAACAGATCAGCTCAAGCAACTGACCTTGCGGGGGTATTCCCAAATTTATCAGGGGGGACGTCGACCGGCTTGGCGTTCCGTTTGGGAGTTCGTGTGCTGGGGCTTTCCCGCCGTGGTGCAAGAGACCTGGGTGTTTACGGTGCTGGCTACGGCCGTGTTTCTGGTCGGAGGCTTGATTGGCTGGTGGTTTACCTGGCGTGATCCAGTGTTTATGCATTTGATCATTCCTCCACGAATTATCGATATTGTCCAAGAGGATGGGCAACTCTGGATGGGATCTATTGTGGGGAGTGAACCCTTAGCGTCGAGCGATATTATGCAAAACAATATCAGCGTCACCTTCTCGACCTTTGCGGGAGGGATGTTGGCGGGGGTGGGCACCCTCTATATTCTGTGGATTAATGGACTCAGCATTGCTGCGATCGCAACCCTCGTCGGCCAAAATAAATTAGCTTATCCCTTCTGGGCCTTTGTTTTTCCCCATGGTGCTTTGGAACTGCCCGCGATTTTTCTGGCCGGGGGAGCTGGATTGTTACTCGCTAGGGCAGTGGTTTTTCCAGGACGATACAAACGGCTGGCAGCCTTAAAGCTGTATGGTGCACAAGCGATACAGCTCATGTTTGGTGTTGTGCCGATGCTGATGATTGCAGGGGGGATTGAAGGATTTTTCTCACCGTCGCCTGGAATCCCTGCACCAATTAAGTATGTTGCAGGTCTGAGTTTGTTGTGGGGGTTACTGCTGTATTTACGTCGTCGGCCAGGGTGAAGGCGGCTGATGTCAAGGCCCTGAGATAGAATAAACGGTAGAAGCAGTTGTTTATATTGATTTGCAGAAGGAATAGGTGAACCCATGGCAGAAGCAACTCAGTCTCAACAACGCGGCATTATGATGACTGACAACGCCCTGAAGCATGTTCTGGAATTGCGAGAGAAGCAGGGAACCGATCTATGCTTACGCGTCGGTGTTCGGGGAGGTGGCTGTTCTGGTATGTCTTACACCATGGACTTTGAAGATCCGAAAAATATTCAGGAATCGGATGAAGTATTTGATTATGACAGCTTTAAAGTCGTATCCGATCCCAAGAGTATGCTGTATATTTATGGTTTGGTTCTCGACTACAGTGATGCCTTGATTGGCGGTGGGTTTCAATTCACTAATCCCAATGCGACGCAGACCTGCGGTTGTGGAACGTCTTTCTCTGCCTAGGATTATTTGGGAATGACTGACACCACCCTTGACGATGTCTTTAAGGAAGCTTTAGATCGCTATCAAGCAGGAGAACCTGCTGAAGATTTAATTCCTGTATTTAAAGACATTTGCGATCGCGCCCGTAAGAGTAGTCCTGCATGGACCTGTCTAGCCTGGCTGTATCTGCTAGCGGGAAAGCATAATTCAGCCTATAAAGCAGCCCAAAAAGCCGTAAAGCTAAATCCGCAAGACCCGCAAGCGCGGGTTAACCTCGTGGTTGCCATGCTGGAAACAGGGCAAAAAGGGGTTCGCAAGCATATTGAAATTGTTCAGCAAATTGCGATGGCTGTGCCTGAATTGCGAGATGAGCTGAAAGAGAGTTTTGATGATGGCTTGAAGCGAAAGCCGGATTGGGCGAGTTTAGAGCGCGTTCAGACTTGGGTCTTTGAAGCTTAGTTGCTCTCGGTATGAAAAAATGAAAAAGACATCAGTGGGTAAACTGGTGTCTTTTGTAGTTGAGGCCAGACAAGTAAGTAAGAGAGAGTTATGTTTGAAAAACTCATCAATGGCATTAATACTGTCCTGATGATCGACGTATTTTTCGTGATCTTCTGTTTTATCTGGTTTTTAGTGGGACTTTTAGGCCGACAGCTCGGGATCCCTCTAGGGTTTGACGTGTGGTATTCTCTATGGCCCAATGTGATCCAACCTGCAATTGGTTTGGTGATGGCAGGTTCTATATTGACCGGCGTTGTTGGCCAGATTCGCAAACGGATGCCGTCTTCTCAAGAGTGGTGATGGGTTGTTGTCAGCTGACTAGAGACGCTCGAACTGGTCTGGTGACAGTTCGTCTAGATCGTCTTCATCATCCCAGTCATCGTATTCGATCACAGGATCTGTAAGAACAGCTTGTTGGGCTTCATATAAGGTTAACCATTTTCCCGGCTCACGGATCCGTTGGGGAGGATCTTGGTAGCGGGCAAAGAACCAAGGAGGTGATGTGGGTTGAGTCAGTTCAGCTTGAACACGATAGGGATCAAGATCAGGATAATCGGGATCCCGCTCAACCTTCACCCATACTTTTTGGCCAATTAATTCATCTGGAGACAGCATGATGACGGTTTGAACTTGAGCGCTAACATTCTCTTAAACACTTTTATTGTACAAAAATGAGGTATCTCAACGTTGTACTTAAATGGATTCTCAAGGATTGGTTTTTAATAATCTAATCATTCCCAGCTGAAATGACAACTTGACGTTCAGTATGGGATCAGTTCGGGGATCAAAGATGCAGTCTCTGATACCCAGCATGAGCGTCTTTCTTTGGTAGGTCTATAAAACCACAAGACTTGAAATTTAGTGTATTCATAAAAAAGGGGGACTCATCTCAATATTGCTACGAACATGGACCGCTATGTCCAAAATGTTCGGTCTACTTGGGCAATAGTGAAGACCCTATTCACTCAACATTTTTCAAGGACCTAATCGTGACAGCTGCATTAGAACAGACGCCAACAGCCCAGTATTGGCAGTGGCAGGGATGGCGGATTCATTACGTACAACAAGGAGAGCAAGGACCCTGTGTGGTTCTGCTCCACGGCTTTGGTGCCTCTACAGACCACTGGCGCAAAAATATTGAAGTGCTCTCCCGCTACTACCGAGTGTGGGCCGTTGACATGTTGGGATTTGGCCGCTCTGAAAAACCGGATATGGATTACACCGGGGATTTATGGCGGACTCAGATGCAGGCCTTTTGTGAAGAGGTTATTCAAGAGCCGGTGTTTATTGCTGGAAATTCCTTAGGGGGCTATGCCAGTCTCTGTTTTGCGGTCGATTGCCCAAAATGGACCCGAGGGGTCGTGTTACTCAACTGTGCTGGATCGTTTACAGAAGTAGAGCCTAAACCTGAATTGCCAGCTTGGCGACAACAGCTGCAAGAGCGACGCAAAACCGTGATGCGATCGCGTCCGGTAATCAACGTCATGAGCTATTTCTTGTTTAACCGGATGCGTAAGCCAGACAATATCCGCAAAGCCTTGTCCCAAGTGTATAAGGATCAATCGGCAGTCACGGATCGCCTGGTCGAAGAAATCTATCAACCCTCCCTAGACAAAGGAGCCCGGGGCGTTTTTGCCGGTGTATTTAAATCACCACCCGGCCGCAAGCTTGATGAATTGCTACAAAGCTTGGACCGCCCCCTGTTTCTATTGTGGGGAGCAGCCGATCCATGGATGACGCCTCAAAAAGCAGAAAAATTCCAGCAGTTTTACCCTGCAGCTGACTTAGTTTTAGTCGATGCAGGGCATTGTCCCCATGATGAGCGTCCCGAAGTCATCAATGCTGAACTGCATCAGTGGATTCAGAAACAGCTATAAGTGGCTCGATTATTTGACCCCAGCAATGGTGATTGTCCTGAAAATCAGAGACTTTTCAGCGCAGGTGCGTCTTAGAGGAAAGGGGAGGAGTCCTACTCCCTTTTCGAGGGCCAAGATGACTAAAGAGATCGGAAACATCACCGGTAGAGACAGCACCCGATTTTTAAAAACCTTATAAATCCGAATTTTGGAGAACCCGGCTCGTTGAAAAAGCTGGGCGAGTTCAACAATCGAATATTCTTTGAGATGGAACCCTGTAGCCACTTCATCAAAATACTTAGAGATGTCGTGGGGACCCGATAGGTGATGAGGGGTCACGCAGACATAAGTGCCGCCTGTTTTTAGGGCAGTGTAAATATTCTTGAGTTGGTCATAGGCATCCTCGGGATGCAAGTGCTCCATCAGCTGGTGGCTATAGGCTAAATCAATACTACTAGGATCGGTAGGAATGCTACAGCCGTCAGAAATAATTAAGTCAACGTTTTTAGGTAGGGCTAAGTCTTTGGTTATTTCTGTGGCGACATCAACGGCATAGACTTGCTGAACATGGGGAGCGATTTCGCGGCAGAGATGACAGTTGCCTGGCCCGATTTCCAGAAAGATGGCGTCGTTGGCCATAAAGTGCTGCAAAAAGTCGATGCGTTGCTGAATGAGTGTGTTGGCGCTGGCATCGGTGGGACGAGAATGATGAGAATGATGGGTAACTTTCGAGAATAGAGCATCGTAGAGTTTGGTGTAGAGGGACCCCTCTAGGCGCTCAGATTTATTGGAGTGCCGAAGCTGATTAGCGAGCTGTTTTTCGATGTGATAATGCTCGGTAATTTGCTCAACGGTTCTATCATCTGAAGCTTTTATTTTTAGCTGTGTGCTCATAATTTTATTTATAGGTGTAAAACATTAGCTTGGAACAGCGCAGGCCGGGCTCGACGACTATGATGAAGCGCGTTGTTCAGGACAGAGAACACATGCCTACTACTATAGCCTTGCCTTTAGTGACTGACGAATAAAGGTAGACTTGGCAAGGGTAAAGATGATTGAAAAGTCTGTAAACCTTTCAGAGTAAGACTTTTAGGCGAATGTGTTGCTGATATGCAATAGGTGATTCAATTTCTGGAACAACTGGAGCAAAAAGTGAGGCATTTTTTCTGGGAGTCTGGAGTAAAACCATCAGCTAGGCGTCATCTGAAAATTTAATTTATAAAAAAAAAATTCTAGCTGATCCATTTCTGAATCGATCTGAGTCGAACTTAAGGATGGTATGAAAGAAATCTGAGAAATCTGAAAGTTATATGAGAAGAATTTTACAGGTTATTGACGTTTGAATAGCCTGAAAAAAAGTGAAGCAAAAAGTGAGGTTTTTTTGCTGTCCAGATCTTTTATTGTCAAAACAGTAAGGTCATTGAAATCAATTGGATTTGAATAGCGCTCCAAGTTTGCCTGAGTAACTTGTGAGTTGCCATTTCCTCAAATCTAGGGAGTGCGCCTCAGATGTGATAAGCGCTCCTCAATCATTTTGATACGTACCACAGACATCCCTTGCATTGTGGCTGGTGGATTGTGCTGCCTGTGCGTCTGTTGATCTTGCTTCCCCTATTGATGATGGGCGATAGCCCGAGTTCTGACCACAAGCACACTATCTGTCTAAAAAATTTTGGAGATGCAACCATGCCTAATTTCAACTCAATCAATGATGGTGATCTAGAAAATGGTAACGGTCCCATTGTGCTGGATAAATTTCGTGAATCTCTGCGTGTCCGCTCGGGTCAAAATCTACAAACAGGCGATCAAAATAGCGTTGTAACAGAAGGTGTTCTCAACACGGTTGTTGTTGAAGAAAATGCTTCGATTGAAAGTAATAACACGGCTGTGGAAGCCAACGGTTTAGCCAGCATCGTCTTGAATCAGGGCACGATTTCGGGTGGGGTGAATGGTGTCAGTGCGACGGGCAATCGATTCCGATTGTTCAATCGTGGCACCATTGCTTCTGATAGTCGAGCGGTGGATATTAGTGATGGAGATGGCAGCATTGTTGTCAATTCTGGCTCGATTCTGGGCACAGACGATCAGCGAAACGGAACCCTATATGTTGATGGCACTGTTGATAACTTTCGGCTTCTGAACCAGCGCTCGGGGGTGATTGATGCGGGAGAAGACAATCTTGGCGATGCTGTGTCGGTGCAAGTGGGTGCTGCTGATGATCCCACCAGCGAGCGGATCAATATTGTTAACAATGGTTTATTCCAAGGTCGGGGGGATGGCCCAGAGGTCTTTGCCAATGGCGCCCGAGTAGGAGCGAATGGATCGAGTGGTCTGCGATTCTTTAATGGTTCAGGACAGCCCGCAACAGCCGTAAGTGGGTCTGTTGTCAATAACGGCACGATTACCGCTGAAGTCAATGTGGGCTTCTTAGGCGGTTTGGTTGTCGAAGATGGCGTGGGCTTTAATGGGCAGATTATCAATGGCCGTCATGGTTTGATTAATGGCCCCCGAAATGGTTTGTACATTGGTAACGCGGACCATGATCTAACGATTCGCAATTTTGGAACGATTCAAAGTGGAAGTCGGGCGGTCAATATCGATGGCTCCGGTGTAGATCTGCTGAATAATGGCACCATTATTGGAACCGGCAATCAGCGGAATGGCACCGTCTACTCTGATGCCACAGCCGAAGACTACTCTATTTTCAATGGACGGTCTGGTTTGATTGATGCTGGTGAAGGCAATCAGGGTGCAGGAATTGCCTTGCAGACGGGTGAGGTTGCTGGTGATGTAGTGCATGCGACGCTGGTTAACCAAGGCACGATTCAAGGCCGGGGTCAGGCTGCCGCTAACCTAGGTTTGGCAGGTGATGGTCTGCGTATTTTTTCGGGTGTTGATGGTGGCGGCACGGTTTATCGAGGCAACATCTTTAATCAGGGCGATATTTTATCTGAAAGTACCCAAGGTGCAACGGCTGCTGTGCGCTTTGCTAATGGTCTGGCCTATGAAGGGACCTTAACTAACGCCAGAGGTGGCCTCATTGATGGTGCTCAAAATGGTCTGTATTTTGGCGATGCTGAGCATGATGCTAAGGTCATCAATCGCGGCACCATACAAAGTGGAAGTCGAGCCGTTAATATCGATGGTTCGGGCGTTGATCTACGGAACTTTGGCCAAATTCTGGGTACAGGTGATCAGCGTAACGGTACAGTTTACGCCGACTCTACCGCCGAAGAGTATTCCATCTTTAATGGACGTTCCGGTTTGATTGATGCGGGTGAAGGCAATAACGGTGCAGGGGTGTCCTTGCAGACCGGAGATGAAGATGGCGATATTGTTGAAGCCTCTCTCAGCAATGACGGTATCATTCGAGGTCGCGGTGATGGCACAGGTAATCAGGCTGGTGATGGTGTACGTCTATTTACGAGTGTGACGGGATCCACAACCTTTGCCGGTGACTTGAATAATCGAGGTCAAATCTTAGGAACCGATGATGGCATCGACATTCAAACTGGGGTGACGCTGGATGGCGATATCAACAACACAGGTTTAATTAGGGCAGATCAGATTGGCGTCAATATTAGTGGAGCGCTGAATGGTGACTTGAATAACCAAGGTACTATTACTGGGGGAGCTGCTTCCATTGATGCGAGTGCTGCTACTGCTGGCGTTACCGTCAATAACCAAGGAGCGATCAATGGTGATGTGATCCTGAGTAACTTTGACGACATCTTTAACGGTGCTGAAGGAACCGTTAGTGGCGTCATTGATGGGGGTGGGGGCAACGACCGTTTGATTGGGAGTCGTCAGAACGAGAATTTCGTGGGTGGCGATGGTCAAGATACGTTTGTGTTTGGAGCGAATTCAGGAACTGATTTTGTCTTAGACTTTTCAACATCAACCGTTAACGGGAGTGATGTTCTTGATTTCAGTGCTGTTTTTAGTGATATCAACGAAATTTTGGGGGTTGGTGGTGCTGCTACTCAGGTGGGCACTAGCACCTTGATTGATCTGGGCAATAACGATTCGGTCTTCCTGGTCAATGTCTCTGTGAATGACCTAACAGCGGATAACTTTATCCTCTAGGTAAGTTAGCGGCAGGCTCTGAGCCTGCCGCATATTCCATCTGTTGGCAGTGCTGATGTGTGGTTTCCATGCCATAGATCGGCAGAATTCTGATTCCAACTCGGCCCTTCAAGAGGCTAACCAAGCCATCTATTTCTCTTCTCGATGTATGGGGGCAATAGCGCATAAATTTTCTCCAACTGACCGATAAGTAGTTGATGCCTCTAACCCTTCATCTCTAGCGCAATTGGTTCTGATCAAACCATAGGGTTTATGACCAGCCCTAAACTTGTGAAAGCCAATATTAACAAAATTATTTATTCAAGATAGGAATAAATCTAGAAATGATAGTCCTAAGACTGTAGTTTTTATCAGTTGTTAAACAGGAGGATTAGGAATATCCCAATATAGGTCGAAAACTGATTGTCATTAAAAATATAATTCTCTGTGGTTTGTAGAACATAAAAGAATTATTTGCCTTAAAAAAATAATTTTACTAGATGTTAATGTCCTGGCTAAGACCTAATTCTAAATTTCTAAATAGATTAATGAATAGGGTTAGCAGTGTCGAAATGAATCTCTTGGTAATGCTTGGAACTGCCTTGTGAAAGTTACATCTTCTCAGAAAGAAGGGTATGGTAACTATACTCTTCCTTCGTTTATCCTTTCACCTGTTTTATTTCTATAGTCTCTAGATTGATCTTTAGACTTGAATAACTCTCTCTATTAAGAGTATTTTTGATATGATCTCTGCTCTACCGATTGTGGATAAAACTGTTCAACCCTCTGATTTAATTCCTTTACTTGGACAGTATCAGCTTCTGCCTCAGTTGCTGAAAGAACTGATTATTGACCAAGCTATTCAGGATGTGCAATTAAGCCCAGAAGAAGTTGTTCAGGCCGTAGAGCAGTTCTATCGCCAGCATCAAATCGGTGAGGAAGCTAGGCGTGAGGTCTGGCTAACGCATTACCGGATGACGCCTCAGCAGCTGGCGGCCCAAGCTCAACGGCAGATGAAGTTGTATAAATTCAAACTCCAGACTTGGAATAACCAGGTAGAGTCTGATTTTCTGCAACAGAAAGGGCAGTTCGATCAATATGTTTATTCCTTGATCCGAGTCGCAAGTGCTGAAGTGGCTCAAGAGTTGTACTTTCGGCTACAAGCGGGTGAACAAGCATTTGCAGATTTGGCGACCAAATATTCTCAAGGGCCTGAAGCACAAACAGGTGGTTTGATTGGTCCTGTCACGGCTGCGAATCTGCACCCCACATTAGTGCAAATTCTGACCAGCGCTCAACCGGGGCAAGTACGCCCACCCATTCGTTTAGGTGAATGGTTTGTGATTGTCAGCTTGCAAAAATTGATCTCGGCTCAACTAGATGCCCCACTTCGACAACAATTGCTAGAGCAGCGCTTTAATGAGTGGCTGCAATTGCAACTGCAATCTGTTGTTGTATCTGATGATTCTATTGCTGTTTCTGCGCAAACACCATGACTTCAGCTATCCTTGCCCTAGAGTCTTTTCTCAAAGATCTGCCCGGTTTTGACCAGCTGTCAGAAGCGGTTTTATCTTCGGTGGCGAAAGAGTTTCAACCGTTGCGCTATCCCATGGGCCGTCCGCTGGTCTCTAACCGGGCTATGCCTCAAGACTTTACCCTCATCTATCAAGGGCAGGTGCGGCTATTAGGCTATGATCCCCGAACCGATGCTCCAGTGACCCTCAGTCTATTGGGACCAGGTGCTGCAGTGGGATGGATTAGTCTCGTACGCCAAATTCCTTGTGAGACAGCCATTGCTTCGGTAGAAACAGTGGGCTTGAAGTTGCCCGCTGCGACCTTTTTAGAGCTGCTAGACCATGAACCGAGCATTGCCCAAGTCTATGAGCAGCAGCCCAGTGTCTTAGAAGCGTTTGATGTCTTGGGCCAACAGTTATTGATACGGGCGGATGGTTCGACGGACCTCAAACGATTGGCAGAACGAGCGTTACCCGACAGTTTGATTCAAAACCGCCCCATACGAGATATCTCCATTGCCCAATTACAACCGAATTTGGAATGGTTTGTGAGTGGCGGGTCTATTCCTGATTTAGAAGTTGGGCAACCCTTGGAAACTTGTCTAGAGCAGCTCAATGGCACGGTCTCACGTTCAGAAACGCTCCGGTTGATCGGCTTATCGCCCATCAAGGCCCAGCAGCCAAAGATTGAGCCAGTGGCATCTGCTCCGCAAACCGATGCATGGGAGGAGATTCCAGAAGCACCGACTCTACTACCTACGGTGGATGAAGCCCCGGTCAAGCATGGCAAATATCCCTTTAAATCAGGTCGGGGTCCTGTTGATGCCCCGCTGGCCTGTTTTCAAATGCTGGCGCTGCATCTCAATCTGCCATTTCGCAAAGATGTGATTCGGCGAATTCTCAAAAACCAAACGGAGCGAAATGGTCCGGGAATTTCCCTACCGGTCTATGGTGCGATCGCAGAGTCGATGGGCTTGCGTGCTCAACTCGTGGAAACTCCTGCCTCAGCTTTTCCTCGCCTTCCCGTTCCTGCTTTGATCAACTGGCAGGATCGCATTGCCCTGGTGTATGAAACCGGCTCAAAAGAAATTGTGTTTGCGGTGCCAGAGCAAACCATGCTCCGCAAGCATCCAGATGATTTTCTAGAAGCTTTTGATGACAAGGTGCAGGTGCTGCTGTTAGAGCGCACCCATGATACGCCTCAAAGTCGTTTTAATCTGAGCTGGTTTTGGCCGTCGATTAAGAAGCACCGTAAGGTTTTGATTGAGGTGTTGATTGCCTCGTTCTTTGTGCAATTGTTTGGCTTAGCGAATCCGCTGATTACGCAAGTCATTATCGATAAAGTCTTATCCCAAGGGGCTCTGGGAACCCTGAACGTGCTGGGTTTGTTACTGGTGGGCGTGGCTATTTTTGAAGCCTTGCTGACGAGTTTTCGAACCTATCTGTTTGTAGATACCACCAATCGGATTGATATGTCTTTGGGGGCTGAGGTGATCGATCACTTGGTGCGTTTACCCCTACGCTATTTTGATAAGCGGCCTGTGGGAGAGCTAGCCACCCGAGTCAATGAATTGGAGAATATCCGTAAATTCTTGACGGGGACTGCCTTGACGGTGGTATTGGATGCGGTGTTCTCTGTGGTGTACATCGTTGTCATGGTGTTTTACAGCTGGCTGCTGACGATTATTGCCCTAGGCACAGTGCCGCTGTTTGCCTTGCTAACGTTTATCTTTGCGCCGATTATTCGCCGTTTGGCTCGGACTAAGGCTGAAGAAAATGCCAAAACTCAGTCTTACCTGGTGGAAGTTGTTTCGGGTATTCAAACGGTCAAGGCCCAGAATATTGAGCTGAAATCTCGCTGGCAGTGGCAAGATCGCTATGCTCGCTATGTCAGCTCTGGATTTAAGGCGGTGGTGGCGTCTACCACGGCGGGTTCCATGAGCGGCTTTTTGAATAAATTATCCAGCTTGCTCTTGCTGTGGGTTGGAGCCTATCTATTTATTCAAGGGCAACTGACTGTGGGCGAATTGATTGCTTTTCGTATCATTGCGGGTTACACCACTGGTCCTTTGCTCCGCTTGGTGCAGCTATGGCAGAACTTCCAAGAAACGGCTCTGTCTCTAGAGCGCTTGAGTGACATTCTCGATTATCCCCAAGAGGTGACTGAAGCGGACCGAGATTTAATTCCCATGCCCCTGATGGAAGGGGCGGTCAAATTTGATGAGTTATCTTTCCGATTTAAGGACCATGGACCGATGCAGCTGCAGCAGGTGTCTTTGGAAGTTCCTGCTAAGACCTTTGTAGGTATTGTCGGTCAGAGTGGTTCAGGTAAGAGTACCTTAATGAAGCTCTTGATGCGGCTTTATAACGCCAATGGAGGACGGATTTTAGTCGACCAGTATGACATTAGTAAGGTCGAGTTATATTCTCTCCGGCGTCAAATTGGCATGGTGCTACAAGACAGTTTGCTGTTTGATGGCACGGTACAAGAGAATATTGCTTTGTCCTCTCCCGATGCAACGGCGGAAGAAATTGTGGAAGCAGCCAAAGTGGCCTATGCCCATGATTTCATTATGGAGCTGCCCCAAGGCTACAATTCCCGAGTTGGTGAGCGGGGGTCATCTTTGTCTGGCGGCCAACGGCAACGGATTGCGATCGCACGTATGGTATTGCAAAATCCCCAGCTCATTATTCTGGATGAAGCCACGAGTGCACTAGATTACAACGCTGAGCGCCAAGTTTGCCTTAACTTAGCAGAAGCCTTTGGCGATCGCACTGTTTTCTTCGTCACCCACCGCCTCAAAACGTTGGAATCGGCGGATATGATTCTGATGATGGATCAGGGCAATCTAGTAGAACAAGGTACCCACGCTGAATTGATGCAGCAAAAAGGTCGATATTACTGGCTATACCAGCAACAGGAGATTCAATCATGACCAGTACTCAAGATTTCGCTGGCGACCCCACACAACTGAATGGAACGAATGGCAGTAACGGCAATGGATCGGAGCCAACGGTTCTGTCCCTGACTAAATCAGAGCCCAAAAAAGAAAAACCGTTTGATCGTCCGGTCATTTTACAGCAATCCCCCGTCTGGTCTAGAGCGATTATTTGGGGGATTGTCGGTGCTGCGTCTGCGGCCTTGGCATGGGCCTGCCTATTTCAAATTGAAGAAGCCATTCCTGCTACGGGACAGCTCGAGCCGAAAGGAGCGGTTAAATCGGTGCAGTCCCCAGTGACGGGAGTCGTTAAAGAGATTAAGGTCGAGGAAGGAGACCTCGTCAAGAAAGGAGATGTGTTGATTGTTCTCAATCGTAAAGCAACGCGATCGGAGATTAACTCCCTGAAACGCCAGCGTAGTAACCTGGTTCAAGTCAACGAGTATTATCGCCAACAGCTGAAAGGACAAACCGATACCCCCTTGCCGGATTTAATTGATCCTGAGTTGATTAATTCCACCCGCGATCGCCAATCTTTAGTGGCGGAAAATAAATTATTTAGAGCTCAGCTGAATGGTGCTAATAATGCTCAAGCCTTTTCCGCAGAAGAGCGGCAGCGTTTAAAGTCGGGTCTGTTGCAAGGAAAAACGAGCGTGGCGGCTGCCCAAGCCCGAGTCATGCAAGGGGATAAACAGCTTCGCCAAATTGAGGTCCAGCTAGAACAGACCAAAATTCAGCTGGCGAGTGCCCAACAGACTTTAGCCCTCAACAAAGAAATTGTCGCAGATATTGAAGATGCCCATAAGAAAGGGGCCATTGCTCGGGTTCAATTCAAGCGCCAAGAGGATGAAGTGCAGTCTGGTGAAGCCGAGGTCTCTCGCTTACAACAAGAACAGATTCGCCTCTTGCGGCAAATGGAGCAGATTGGACAAGAAAAACTACAGTCTCAAGCCCAAGCGCTTAATACGGTAGCGACGAATCAGCGTGATTTACTAGATCGAATCGCCGCTAATCAACAGCGTATTACTGAAATTGACAGTCAGCTGACCAAGGCCATAGTCGATAATCAGAGAACCATCGCTGATCTTGAAAATCGGCTACAGCAAGCAGAATTAACCCTAGATTACCAAGAGCTGAAAGCACCAGTCGATGGGGTTGTGTTTGACTTGCAGCCCAGTTCACCGGGCTTTGTGGCAAATGCGAGTGAACCCATTTTAAAAATTGTCCCTGAGGATAATTTGAAAGCCAAAGTTTACATTACCAATAAAGATATTGGCTTTATCCAGACTGGTATGCCTGTAGATGTCAGAGTAGATTCCTATAACTTTAGTGAATTTGGTGACATTAAAGGCACCATTGAGTCCGTTGGATCAGATGCCTTGCCTCCTACAGAAGTGCGACAGTTTTATAGTTTTCCCGCTGTTGTTAAATTAGATGCGCAAACTTTGAAGACCAGGGGCAGCCGTGACTTAGACTTGCAATCTGGGATGTCGGTCAGTGTCAATATCAAAGTCCGCGATCGACCGATTATTAGCTTGATTACTGATCGCTTTTCCAGAGAAGAGGATGGCATTAAGCATTTGCGCTAAGTTATAAAAGTCTCGGCTGAGCAGCCCCTTGTAATGAGATCAGCAGGGTTGTTTTACGTTACTCCTAGAAAAAATAGGATGGTTCTACTGACCAACAGTAGAGAGACCGATGAGCCATCTAATCGATACTTTGAAGCAAGTCCCGGATTTCCGCAGTGCCCATGGCCGTATTCATCCGTTATGGCTGCTGTTGCTATTGATGGTGATGGGCATGCTTGCTGGATATCAAGGGTACCGTCCGTTAGAAACCTTTGTGAGCGATTATCGCCAGCCTTTAAGTGAGCTATTGGGGCTTGAGAGCCTCGAAGTTCCGTCTCACTGTACCTTTCGTCGAGTGATGAAGGGGCTTGACTTCCAAGCGTTGAGCCACCAATTTGAAGCATGGATGCTCTCGAAAGCCCAGACTCACTCTCCCGATAATTATGCAGCCTCCATTGATGGCAAACGGATTCGTCAGGGGCTGACAGATGCCAAGGGGAAGCAGCGTTTTGTGGGCTTGGTGAGTTTATTTGCGGTGGAAGCAGGCATCACCCTCAAGCTCGAAGCCCTCACTCAGGAGGATAATAGCGAAATCAAAGTCGTGCAGGCACTGTTGGAAACCCTTCAACTCGATGGCTTGCTGATTACCATGGATGCCTTACACGCCCAAAAAACACTTGAGAAGATTGTGGCCTCGGGTAACGACTATCTTGTGGCGGTCAAATCCAATCAGGGAAGACTTTACGACCACCTCCAGACTTACTTTGAGTGTCTTAAACCCATGGCTGAGCACATCCACTCCGCCCAAAGTAGAGGACGAGATGAACATCGGTGTATACAGGTTTATGAGCCTGTCGGCATAGCCCTACAAGAATGGACAGCAATTCGCTCTGTACTTTGTGTCCAACGATGGGGTACTCGCAAAGGAAAGGAGTATCACAATACCGCCTATTACATCAGTTCAGCTGCCACCTCACCCCATCATTGGCAATCTCTGGTCCGAGAACATTGGGGCATTGAAAATCGGTTGCATTGGCCGAAGGATGTTGTTTTTGGCGAAGATGATTATCGACTCGAAGATGAACAAGCACTGCTCAATTGGTCAGTGCTTAGAACTATTGGGATTAATATCCTGCGGCTAAACGACTATCAATCCCTCAAAACCGCGATGACTAAGCTTGCTAATCGGGTCGATATTATTTTTTCGCTGCTAACTTAAAACAGCCCTGATGAGATCAGTGAGTCAAATAAAAACCCTAACGGTATTTCGCTAGGGCCAAGGGATCGATATTGGATTCAGAATGGTTCAAGCGTTATGGCGGAGCTTAAGCTGCTTTCTTCGCCAATTTTTTGCTGGATAACTCTTCTAAGGTTTCGAACTCTAAAGACTCGTTCATGCTATCTACATCTAGATCGAGCAGCATAAAACTGTTGATTTCTGCATCAGATAAAAAGAGAGACTGTTCAGAATGGGAAACAGTGGTGTTTAACGTATTGAGAAGAGTTATGGTCTGAATATTTTGGAGAAGTGCCATCTGAGAAGTCATTGTTATTGGGGGAGTGTGGATTGGTTGCTTATAGATATAGACTAACCATTACAGTAAGCTTGAGAGTCAAGCTAAATTGGTATAAGAATAAGTTATACTTCAAGGCTCAACCCTATACTGATCGCTAAAACTATTGATATACAAAGCTTTTATGTATGTGTCATGTCTATTTTGAAGATATACATCGTATAAATAAAAAACTGCTCTGGCATAACCAGAGCAGTTTTCGTTTTAAGCCTTATGGGTTAAATGATGCAGATTGAATGCTAGATATAGCTGAAAGAACTATCTGTCAGGCTAAATCCAGAGTCACCCATAACATTGGCAATTAACTCATCAGCGCCGCCAGCACTGCCATCACCATTAGAATCTAGATAGATTCCAGTTCCGCTCATGCCAGGTGCTGAAACTCCTAAGACGTAATCAGATGCGGAACCACTGAGTTGAATCATATCCTCGCTGCCATTGAAGTCGGTAATGACGGCAAAGTCAGTGAGACCTGCTGATGTTTCATCGCCGTCGTTGTAGTAGGCAACGTCACCGCCAAGGACAAAATAATCTGCCCCTTCACCCCCAGTCATATAGTCGATAGAGCCACTGCCTTTAAGAGTGTCGCTGTTGGCACCGACTAATACATCGTCACCACTACCGCCTAGTAGAGTGTCATTGCCTTCTTGACCGATTAGGGTGTCGTTGTTAGCGCCCCCGTCAAGGACATCATTACCTGCGCCAGCATAGAGGCCGTCATTTCCGGCATCGCCAAAGAGCTGATCAGCACCACTGCCTCCATATAAGGAATCTAGACCTGCACCACCCTGTAGATTATTAGATCCGTTGACTCCATAGAGAGCATCATTACCGTCTCCACCCAGCAGTTGGTTATTCCCAGTGCTGCCAAACAGCTCGTCGTTGCCAGCGCCACCATCTAATAGATCATTATCGCTATCGGCATACAGGGAATCGTCTCCTTCTCCCCCTAAGAGAGTGTCAACACCAGACCCACCGTAGAGCTGGTCATTGCCACTGCCTCCTTCGAGGAAGTCATTGCCGCTACCGCCTTTGAGGATATCTGTTCCTGCACCAGCATTGAGGATATCGTCATTGCTGCCGCCGTCCAGGGTGTCTTTACCATCGCCACTGGAGAGGGTATCGTTTCCTGATCCACCCTCGAGGGTGTTATTGCCACCCGTAGTGGTCAAAACGTCATCCCCGGCACCGCCATTTAAGCGGTCGCTGCCGCTGCCACTAGAAAGGGTGTCGTTGCCTCCCTGGCCGTAGAGCTTCACTTTTGCCCCGTTGGTGGACGTAATTTCGTCATTGCCGCTATTGGCATAGAGCGTTTCAATGCCGGCTGTATCGATATCCATATTGAGGTCAGAGGTGCTTTGATAGTAAGCCGTATCTGAACCAGTGCCGCCTTCAACCACCGTATCGTTAGCGTCGAAGTAGAGTTTATCGTTACCAGCGCCCCCGATTAATTGGTCTGCACCGGCATCCCCTTTCAGGGTGTCGTTGCCAGACCCCGCATCTAAGAGGTCATCGCCACTACCGCCAAGCAGACTATCGTTGCCGTTACCGGAGCTTAGAGTATCGTTGCCAGACCCACCATCTAAGGTGTCTTGGCCTCCGGCAGTCGTTAGGCTATCGTTACCGTCGCCACCGAATAGAGCATTGTTGCCCCCGCTAGAGGATAAGACATCGTTGCCGCTGCCACCATCTAAGCGATCGCTGCCGCTGCCACTGGTAAGGGTGTCATCGCCAGCTAGGCCATACATCTTAATGCTGGTGCCATTGCTGGAGGTGAACTGGTCTTTCCCAGCGTTACCGTGAATTTCTTCGATGCTGACATCATCAATATTGAGGGTTAGACCGTCGCTACTTTGGAGTTTGGCAACGTCTGTACCGTCGCCACCATCGAAGGTGTCGTCCCCATCGAAGTTCAGGGTGTCGTTACCTGCACCGCCCATGAGGGTATCGGCCCCGGCATTGCCCGAGAGCACATCATTGCCTTCTTGGCCTTCCAATCGATCATTACCCGTGCCGCCGGAGAGGATGTCATTGCCCGCCCCTGCGAGAATGGTGTCATTTCCAGCACCGCCATCGAGGTTCTCATGGCCCGTGCCGCCGGTGATACTGTCATCACCCGCTTCTCCGTGAATTTCGACATTCTCGGTGCCGGAATTGGTAAAGACATCATCACCGCCAGAACCGTAGGCTAGCTCAATTTGGCTGGCGCCCAGGTCTAGAGTGACTGGCTGGTTGCCTTGGGCGCGAGCGATGTCATAACCGTCGCCGCCATCGACTACGGTATCGTCCGCGTCGAACAGCAATGTGTCAGAGCCTTCGCCTCCATACAGTGCGTCTGCACCATCGCCACCGACCAACATGTCGTTCTCGGTACCGCCTTCGAGGGTGTCATCCCCAGCACCCCCATCCATGTAATCATGACCCGCTTCCCCTGAAATCAGGTCGTTGCCTTCACCTGCGATCGCAGCATCTTCACCTGCTCCACCTACTAACGTATCGTCGCCAGTGCCGCCTTCAAGATAGTCATTGGCTGAGCCACCAGATAACTGGTCATTACCGCCGTTACCAAACAAGGCCACTGTCGTAGAAGCGGGGGCTCCAGCACCATTCGTATTCGTGAAAACATCATCACCACTGTTACCGTGGGCTTCATTAAAGCTGTTGGCTCCTGCATCAAAGATAACGCCCTCTGCAGACTCAACAATGGCAACGTCATAGCCTTCACCACCCAGGATTTGGGTATCGGCAGCATCCATAAAGACGACGTCATTTCCCTCTCCACCTAGGAGCGTATCAGCGCCTTCACCACCGCTAATAAAGTCATTGCCTGTACCCCCATCAACGACATCATCCCCGGCGTTTCCTGAGAGCCATTCGTCATTGCCGGTATTTCCTGCAATAACATCATCTCCTGCACCCCCTTCAATCACATCTTGGCCTTCGCCACCGCTCAGCGTATCAGCGCCTTCACCACCGCTCAAGTAGTCGTTTCCAGCATCCCCAGAGAGGACATCATCGCCAGCATCCCCCATGAGAACGTCTTTCTCATCACCGCCAAAGAGGGTGTCATTGCCAGCGCCGCCGTCTAAAATATCTGAGCCAGCTTCACCCTTCAGTAAGTCAGCATCATCGCCGCCGCCTAAGGTGTCGTTACCAGCTCCACCGTATAGGGTGTCTAGTCCAGCATCGCCTTGGAGAACATCATTTCCTGCATCACCGGTCAGTAAATCTTGGTCAGCGCCGCCCAGAACGGTATCATCGTCTTCACCACCGGAAACAATGTCGTTTCCCCGGCCACCAGAAACGATGTCGTTGCCTGTACCACCAGAAACGATGTCGTTGCCTGTACCACCGTCGACCCAGTAGTCATCGCCTGTTCCGGCGTTGAGAATGTCGTTGCCAGCCCCGCCAGTTAGAACGTCGTTGCCTTCATCCCCTGCCAAGGTGTCGTTACCTGTACCACCGCTGATGATGTCACTTTCTAAGCCACCGCTCAGCTCATCATGGCCTGTGCCGCCGTCTAGGGTGTCCTTGCCTGCGCCGCCGAAGAGCGTGTCGTCGCCTAGACCTCCTTCTAAGATGTCGTCGCCTTGGTCGCCAGAGAGATAGTCATTACCGCTGTTCCCCAAGATGGTGTCGTTGCCTTCACCCCCTATGAGGACATCATTCACAGATGAAGCCGTGCTCGCGTACACCGAGACGCTATCTAGATATCCACCCAAGCTATCGTCGGTACCCACGGCTCTAAACTCAAGGGCAGTCGTATCACCATTGCCACCTTGGAGCTTATAGGTATAGGTCTGCCATTGTTCGATTTGGCTTTCACCATGGATAGTATCGATGAGTTCGCCATCCCAGTAAACTTCAATTGGTGTACTGTTGAGATCTACACCGGGTCTAGGAGTGTAAGCAAAAGACAGCTCGTAGGTTTGTCCTGCTACCGTGTCTAATTGCTGCATCATGCCACTGTTATTGTGGCTATCGAGTTCTACTCGGGCTTGGCCGTCATCAGCGACCCCTATCTGCTGAACTTCGATGCCGGACCCTTGGGTACTTGTCCAACCAGCTATGGATTGGAAAACATCCCAACTCTTATTGCCCAGAGGATTGTCTTCGAAACTGCCATTGACGACGAGATTGATTTGACCCAGGCTATCTTCTTGACCGCCATCGATAAAGTCGTTCCCAGTTCCCCCGTAGATGGTGTCGTCTCCGGAACCCCCATCCATAATGTCGTTGCCAGCATTGCCTGACATTAAGTCGTTGCCGGAGTCACCCAGAACGATGTCTTGGCCTTCACCACCGCTAACGGTATCTTCACCAGCACCGCCAGCAACCACATCATTGCCGAGGCCGCCTTCTACGAGGTCATTACCATCGCCACCGTCGACCCAGTAGTCGTCGCCTTCACCTCCATCCAGGACATCATTGCCCGCGTCGCCCATCATGACATCGTTACCGGTGTTACCCAGCAGGGTGTCTGCCCCTGTACCGCCAGACAGCACATCTTCTCCAGCGCCGCCATCGATTAAATCAGCGCCTTCACCACCCGAGAGCCAGCCGTCGTTGCCAGCGCCCCCGTCAATGGTGTCATTACCCTGACCACCTTCAATGGCATCCATGCCTTCGTCGCCGGAGAGGAGGTCATCGCCGAGTCCACCATCGATAAAGTCATGACCCGCACCACCGCTGATGGTGTCTTGCCCAGCATCGCCGTAGAGAACGTCCTGGTCGCCTTCGCCGGAAATGAGGTCATTGCCTTCGCCACCATGGATATTGTCATCTCCGTGCCCCCCAGATAGGGTATCTGCACCGGTGCCCCCATCCATATGGTCGATATGTTCACCACCAAAGAGAGCATCGTCGCCCGCTCCCCCCATCATGGTGTCATCATCTGTGCCGCCGTAGAGGATATCGTTGCCTTCGCCACCATCCATGATGTCGTGGCCTTGCTCACCGTAGAGGGTATCGCTGCCTTCGCCGCCAGACATCCAATAGTCGTCACCAGTACCCCCGATTAGCTCATCGTTACCAGCTTCTCCCATGAGAATGTCATTGCCAGACTGGCCCAGGATTTTGTCATCCCCTAGACCGCCTTTAAGGGTGTCAGCACCTTCACCCCCATCCACTAGGTCATCCCCAGTACCGCCATCCACATAATCTGCACCAGAGCCAGCTAATAGGCTATCCTGGCCTTCGTTACCAAGCAGGTTGTCGTTACCAACACCGCCGGTGACAAAGTCATTGCCCTCGCCGCCGCTGAGAATATCGTCCCCAGCGTCCCCATGTAGGGTGTCGTCACCTGCTTCACCGGCTAGCCAGTAATCATCACCTTGGCCGCCAATAATCATATCTGCGCCTTGGTCACCCATGATGGCGTCTTTACCTAAGCCACCAATGAGGACATCATTGCCAATGCCACCTAAGAGGAGGTCATCATTTTGGGTACCACTACTAATGGCGTTGGGATCGGCGAAACCTGCACCGCTTTCATCGATGGGACCGGTATAGGTGTAATTGCCACTTGCATCTTGTTGCCAGTTTTCGGTACTTCCTTCATCACCATGCATCCAGTCATTGCCTTGGCCGCCAGAGAGCGTATCGTTGCCTGTGCCACCTTTGACGACATCATCGCCTTCATTACCCGATAGCCAAACATCATCGCCTTCGCCGCCGATAATGGTATCGTCGCCTTCCTTGCCGACAACGACATCATCTGCCTCGGAGCCGAATAGAGCTTCGCTGCTGTCAGTACCAAATACTTGCATGGTTTCCCCCTGGTTTGTAATTCTTTTTAACGCTAATTGTTCAAGTTCACTAGAGTGTCAATAGGTGAAGATATAAAAAAAACTTATGTATTGACATGGATAGGCAGGACGGTTTGTGGACTTCATCATTCGGTGAAGTCCGGTGGATCAGAAACGATGGTTTAGAAACGGTTAAGGAACGGGTTGTGGATAGCTGACGGTTGAGGTATCTACAACGATGGGTTCATCCACAATCACATCGTCAAGATTGGCATCAATTAAATTGCTGCCAAATAAGTTGACCCCTCGTAAATCTGCTCCCTGTAAATTGGCTCCCATAAGGATAGCTTCGCTGAGGTTGGCCCCTCGCAGGTCTGCCTCACATAAGCAAGCGCCACCCAAATTGCTGCCAATTAAACTGGCGTCTGTTAAGGTGGCTTCACTTAAATCTGTACCAATCAGGACCGCATGGGATAAATCGGCCTGTTTGAGGTAAGCACCAATCATATCGGCTCCACTCAGATAGGCTTCGCGAAACGTGCATTGTTCTAGGGCAGTTTCGTTTAAACTCGCCAACATCAGTTCAGCCCGATTGAAATTGCTATGGCTGAGGAGCGTGCCGCTCAATTTAGCTCCAATCAGCTTCATACCTGCGAAATGGCGTTCACCTGCTGCATATTTTGCCAATATGCTTCGGCTAATATCTTCATCTCCTTCCAGATCTGCATGACTATGCTCTTCAATTGTTTGTAGCAATTTGAGAAGAGATTGAGATTGGGGGCCGACCGTACTCAGCTGTTGTAATTGTTCAAAACGACGTCCTAGTTGTTGTCGAGAATGGTTGAGTTCTGCGAGCTGTTGGTCTATTTCTTCGACATGGTGGGCCACCATTTGCTGCATGCGCTGTTGTGCATCTTTGGAATGTTCACCAAGGTCTAACAGTTCTTTAATTTCGTGTAGGGAGAGGCCAAAATTTTGGGCACTGCGAATGATTTGTAATCGGTTTTGAGCGGCTGTGGTGTAGAGACGATAGCCGGATCGATTCCGTTCGGGTTGTTTCAGGAGTCCAAGTTGCTCATAATAGCGAATGGCTTGGGGAGAGACACCAAATTTACTGGCGAGTTGGCCAATGAGCAGTCCAGTCGTCATTTCATTATCAGGGATTAGAAATCCAAGTTTTTTATCGGTTATTCTTAGGATGCCCAAATAAAAAGGCAATTTAGCGGAGTAAAGACGACAAACTCCAGCAAAAATTGCCTTTGACTGATATAAGGTTTAAGAGAAATAGTTTGGATTTGACTGTTAGTTAAGCCACGGCAGCCACTAAATGATTTGTAGTTTTTGGTCCAACTTTTTCTTTGAGAACATCTTGAATTTGGCGTAAATAATCTTCGGCAACTTCTTGAGGAAAATTGAGGTGAATGGTGAGATTAGGATTGCTGCTATAGATGTGTAATGAGCCATAGGTGGGTAACCAGCCTGAGAAGCCAGCGACCTGTGTATAGGCGATAAATTGGAAAGCCCGAGTGCTGGGGTTAGAGTACTCAATCCCGCTTTCTGTAAGGGTAATAATGACATCGCTGTTTGCATCTTTGGGATGAAAACCTTTGAATTCCATTCTCATGACAGACTCCTAGACATGGGTCAATTTAATGTGCTCAATCTGGTGTTTGCGGAGTATTCTTTTATAGAATATTTTTGCTAAAAAAGAGTAAGTTTTCTATTTGTCGTGAGTACGAAAGCAGAAAAAGAATGACTCTTTAGTCAGATTGGATATTTCAATATTGCCCAAAAAGTAGTTCTATCTAACTTGATAATGTTGTGGCGTTCAAGTAAAAAATTTAGACTGTATTTAATTTTTGTCGGAGATATATGAAGACTCAAACAACTTATTTTTTGTGTATACAAAATAGACAGAAAGATATACATCCTAAACGGTATTTTTGAATGCTTAACAGATGGGGCAGAGTTGTACTGGAGGTCCGTCTTTAGGCTGCTCTAGACCTGTACTAGCAAGTTTACGGTTCGCTAGCCATCACAGCTTGCCCTTGGGCAGGCGGGTTCTTTTGGTCCCAGAGTAGCCGATATAGCTGAATAGGGGCTTGAATGCCTTTGACTTGCACAGGTGTCAGCTGCTGGAGCGGTACGTCACACTGATGCAGTTCATTTAAGGTGCTTTGGGAGATCAAGATTTCTCCAGCACGGGCCACGTCACAAATACGACTACTGACGTTAGTGGTATTGCCAATGGTGCCGTATTGAAACAGTTGTTCAGACCCAATATTGCCAGCGGCAACGACGCCGGTGTTCACCCCAATATGAATCTGAATGTTAAAGTTCCACCGCTTGGCCCAGCGTTGATTCAGTTTGGAGACGGCTTTTTGCATGGCGATGGCGGCTTTCACTGCCCGCTCTGCATCGTTGGGATGTTGATAGGGGGCTCCCCAGACGGCCAAAAGGGCATCCCCAATATATTGCTCTAAGGTGCCTTCGTATCGAAAGACGATGCCCTCAACCATGACGCTAAAGTATTCGTTGAGCATGGCAATCACCTGCCGAGGTTCGAGGCGCGAGGAGAGCTCGGTAAAACGGCTGATATCGGCAAAGACGACAGTGACCTTGGTATCAATGATCTCTAATCGACTTTCCTCACTCAACTTTCGCCAGACGTTTTGCGGGAAAAAGCGTTCTAATTTGGTGCGCAGAACGGCTTCAGTTTGAATCTTTTTGTAGAGATGGGCATTGTCGATTGCGATCGCAGCCTGATTCGCTAATCCACCTAAAAATTCCAAATCTTCTTCCGAGTAGAGGGCGCGGACCGACAGGTTATCCGTATACAACACCCCAATCACTTCATCCCTGGGCTTGAGGGGGACGCACATGGCGGCATGGATGGCCTGCTGGACGATGGAGCGGGATTCGTGAAATCTGCGATCGCGGGCGGCATCATCCGTGAGGATGCCTTCGCCTGATTCATAGACAAAATTGGTGATGGTGGTGCTGTAAAAGCGAAGTCCCGTGGGAATACCACTCCGGAATTTGATCGCTTTTTGTTCTAGCTCCTGGGTTTGAGGATTGACCAGGAGAATTAAACCCCGGTCAACGGTCATAATCTCGAACAGCAAATCGAGAATTTTATCGAGCAGTTCTTCTAACTCTTTAGGAGAAGACAGCTGCTGACTGACTTCGAGCAAAATTTTGAGCTTATCAACAGAGCGGGTTTGATCGTCCTGCTGTTTTAACTTTAAGCCGACGCCTGATTGGCCAGGGGCATCCGGCTCCAGTAAATCTTGCAGCTCAATCCGAGTATTTTCTGGAGCAAAACGACTAATGATGGAAAGGGATTGATCCGGGGGTGGACTGGGGGGACTCAGATCGGGAATGGTGGCCGTCAAGTTCCAGGTGATTTGCATATCTATGGTCCCGAACCGGACCCGATCACCATCTTTGAGATGGCATTGCTGAATCGGCTGATCATTCACATAGGTATGGTTGAGGCTATCTAGATCCTTGAGAACAGCCTGACCATTTTCTTGGACCATTAGCTCCGCATGATGACGCGATAAGCTCGGGTGCATCAGCACAATATGATTGTCTAACCCCCGGCCAATCGAATTGGATCCTGTAACCAAGGTGTAGGATTTGGGATTTGGTGCATTGGGGGGAGCCACTAAGTACGGCACATGCACTCCTGTCGTGGATAACGCGTCTTGATCACAACTTTAGAGATAGTTTAAAGGTTACCAATCGCTAAATCAGGGGAAGTTAAACACTATATTAATGTCTAAATTCAAGAACTCCCAATAATTGGGTGAGTTTTAGGTTGGCTTTGGTTCCAGATGTTGCCTGATTGATTTACACAATAAGGAAGCTCAATCACAATAAAAGGGAGGTTACCGTTTTGGCAACGACTGATGTTCTGAGTCAGTCGGGGACTCGCAAGTTTTGGCGGCGATGGGGGCAGACTGACACATATACAGATGGCGCTTGAGGTCGGACTCAAGTTATGACTGAGAGACAGGTTGAGACTGAGCTGTTATGACCAAACTCTTAAATAACCGTTATCAAGTTCTGGATGTGTTAGGGGGCGGTGGCTTTAGCACCACGTTTTTGGTCGAAGACACCCATATGCCCTCTCGGCGTCGCTGTGTCTTAAAACAGCTCAAGCCCGTGAGCGTTGACCCCTCGATTCAAACCCTGGTGCAAGAGCGGTTTCAGCGGGAAGCGGCCATTTTAGAAACCTTAGGGGAAGTCTCGGATCAGATTCCCCGACTGTATGCCTACTTTACGGAAGCCCATCAATATTATCTAGTCCAAGAGCTGATCGAAGGACGAACCCTAGCAGAAGTGATCCAGACGCAAGGCGCGCTCAGTGAAGCGACGGTCCTCGATATTTTGATGAGATTGCTGCCAATTATCGATCTGATTCATCAACGAGGCATTATTCATCGCGATATTAAGCCAGAAAATATTATCTTGCGCAACCAGGATGGCAAACCGGTCTTAATTGACTTTGGGGCGGTGAAAGAGACCCTAGGGACGGTGATGAATCCCCAGGGCCAACCCACTAGCTCTGTGGTGATTGGCACTCCTGGATTTATGGCGACTGAGCAATCCCGAGGCTTTCCTACTTATGCCAGTGATTTGTATAGTTTGGGGCTGACGGCCATTTATTTGCTCACGGGTAAGTTTCCCCATGAGCTGAATATCGATCCCCAAACTAGCCAATTACGCTGGCATCAATCGGTACTGAATGTATCTCCTGGGTTCGCGACGGTTCTCGATCGATCCATTAACCTGGCAGCCCGTGATCGCTATGCATCAGCCCCTGACTTTTTGCAAGCGCTCCGCGATAGCACGATCAAACCTGACGCCAGTGCGTCTGTAGCCAATGCCCCCGAAGCCAAGGCGGCGGTGCCACCGCCTGCCCCTACCCCCGCCTATGCTGAGCCGATCCCGGTGGTTTCGCCAGAGAAGTTGCCCACGAATACCGCTGCACATACGTCTGTGCCAGAGCCAGAGCCTAGCTTTACTCCTAAGAAAGTCGGGATACTGAGTGCGATCGCACTCGCGTCTGCGGTGGTTAGCTTTGTGGCCGTCCAACAGCTATGGCCAGTGATGGCAGGACTTTTAGCGGGCCGTACCGATGATCCTAGCCCCACGGAAATTAGCCCTGGCGTATCGCCCACTGATACACCTGAGGCATCATCCAGCCCGACTCCAGAGATATCGCCTAGTGTGACGCCAGAGGTTTCGCCCAGTGTGACGCCAGAGGTTTCGCCGCCGCCGACCCAATTTGCTGCGATTGCCTACTCCATCCCCACAGGTACTTATGGGTATGGGTTGCGGTATCCGTCTCAGGTGGCTGCCGAACAACGGGCTCTTCAAGAATGTAATCAGCGTGTCCCTGCTCAAGATTGTCAAGCCTTGTTTTGGTTTAAAAATGCCTGTGGGAGTTTAGTCCGGGCCACATCGGGAGCCTATGGCTGGGCGTGGAGTGAAACTATTCAGGAAGCAGAGCAAGAAGCGCGCAAGCAATGTTCTAGCTTTGGGGGCACCGATTGTCAAATTTTGCTGAACCTGTGTAGCGATCGCGTGATCCAATCCAGCTAAGCCGTCGTTTTCTCTAAATATCGGCGAACCCCTACCCCCATTTGGGTGAGGTTAGGGCCGATCTTTTGACTCAGTAACTCTTCTACAAACCCTGCCACTTGACTCCTTAAAAAGTCGGGAATGCCGTCAATTTTGCGAGGATAGATAATCAACTCTCCCCGATTCTCGACAATCGTGGTGTCCCCCTGCTCGCGAAAGAGATTTTTGCCAGAACAAGACACGGCTTCTGTGAACGCATGGGTTGTAATCCGCCACTCCAATGAAAAATCGGCTTCATTCCAAATATTATGTTCAGTCCAAGACAGCATTTGCTCGTCAATAAAGGCCTTGGCAATAGTCGGAATATCACCACCCCCATGCCATTCATTGGTACAAATCACTCGCTGATCTTCTCGCTGGTAAGTCTTGGGCTCAATATGATGCACATTGTCCATATAGGGTAAGAGTTCTTGTAATTTATCCCGGTAAGTTGCAAATACAAGGGATCTAGGAAATGGGATGTGGGCATCTACAGAGATGTTCATATTGAGCTGACCGATAACAAACACATATAAGCAACCGAATGGGAGTCAATGGATGATGGATTTACAAGCTTCTATGTAGATATCGCATTTATATGGCTTCTGCGTTTAGATGTAGTAAAAATCAATGAAATTAAAGTGTTTGTTGAACAGTTTTTTTATAGGTTCACATCATGTTAGTGTAGGGCGTTGAAAACCCTTAAACCCCTGATGGGTAAGCTTTATCTCTACCTCGCTGTTCAATAGCTTGGCTTAATCTCTCCCTATTCTGGCAGCATCTTAACCTGAATGCTCAAATCAGAGGTTTTAAGACTCCAAGAGGGTGAGACAATTGTAAGCAAATAGAGTGATAAATGCTCTAGCCAAAGTATTTTTTAGATTCGTTAACGTTTTAGCTCACTTCTCATCAAAACTCTTCCTAAATCGGTTTAGGAAGCACCAGTGTGTGTGGAAGCAAAGGTTCACCTTATGACATTCAAACTATCGCAGGCTAAACATCCTTGGAGACTTTCGGCGGAACTACTCCCATTTTTAGCCATGTTAGCGGCGATTGTGGCTTTATCCTTAGCTGCTATTTTTATCAAGTTAAGCGAACGTGAGTTGGGACCCTTTGCGACCATCTTTAATCGCTTTTGGGTGGCCTATATTGTCCTATGGGTGTGGCATGAGTGGGAGAGTCTTCGAGGGTCGACAGAAGCAGTCAAAGAAATTGAATATACTCGACGGGATCAAGGATTACTGGTTGCAGCAGCCCTGATGTTTTGGGGGTGTATTGCCTTATGGGCTTGGTCTCTGACGCGCACAGAAGTGGCAAACTCAACGCTACTGCATAATCTCACCCCTTTATTCACCACCCTGGGAGGATGGTTACTGCTACAGCAGCGCTTTGATCGTCGCTTTGTTGTGGGGCTGGTGGTAGCAATCATCGGGGCAGTGGCTTTAAGCGTTGGAGATTTCCAAGTATCAACCTCTCATTTAACAGGCGATCTGGCCTCCCTCTTATCAGCCGTCTTTTCTGCAGCCAATTTGATGATTATTGAGCGACTGAGGGCTAAATTCTCTGTCAATACCATTCTCCAATGGTGCTGCTTTTGGGGGGCAATCTGGACCTTACCTGTCGTGTTACTGACCGAAGACCGCCTATTTCCGATCTCAGCCTCGGGTTGGCTATCAGTGATTTGTCTAGCCATTGTTTGCCAAGTGTTAGGCCAGGGACTACAAGCCTTTAGTTTGAAGCGGCTGTCGTCAGGACTAGTGGGTATTTTGCTACTCCTAGATCCAGTGTTAGCAGCCCTGACTGCTTGGGTGTTGTTTGCCGAGAGCTTGACCCTATTGAAGTGGACAGCTTTTTTTGTGGTTCTATTAGGTGTCTATTTGGCTAAGTCAAGTGATGTCGGTACCCATCCTGTTGAAGAAGGATCTTGACGGCTGATTGAATCTTAGACTCTGGACGAGGACATGCAATGCATCGGAAGTATTGCTCCCAAGATTGGATCTAATGGGAGAGGGGAGCTGTGTATAAATAACTTTACAGATAATGTTACAAACATCTCAAGATAGAGCTGACTAGGGATGGATAACAGAAGTGTAAATCTCTGATGAGTAGGATATGGGCCAAGATTTGAGAGTGCAGATTGAAACTTATACTTTTTGTAGAGAAAGGATTTGAGCCTACTTTTGCCTGGTTCCGTAGCCATCGATACATAGAGAATATAAATGATCAACATTGTCAAATAAACATTGTTATTTCTTATGATTCTCGTTACAATCGTATCCATCGGGCTAAACGCCTAGCAATTACGGAGTCACATGTCATGAGCACACAAAATCAAACTTTCGGATTCACTAGCTTTGCAGAGACCCTAGGTGGTCGCCTTGCAATGGTTGGTTTTTCGCTGGCCGTGATCACTGAAGTTCTAACTGGACAAGGGATTGTAGGTCAAATTGCAGCTTTACTGAGCTTCTAGTCTGAAGCTGCTGACTAAACCGCATAGTTTTGAGTAGAATAGTTCGCGCTTTAAGCCCCCAGCACTGCTGGGGGCTTTTCTTACATCTACCTACCCAGGGAAGGGTTTGTGATTAGACAAAGGCAAATCCTTGGCTAAAGTCATTGAGAGTGACTTGGGAAACCACGCCAATCAACTCATTGGTGGCTTGCTCATGCCAGATTTCTGTGGAGACGCCATCTTGAGCCAGTCCCAAGACATAGTCTGCGGCACTCCCTTGGAGTTGAATCACATCATCACTGAGAGTAAAATCCAGGATATTGGCATAATCGTTCGCCCCACTAGTGTTGACATCGCCATCGTCATAGAACAGACCGCTGGCATCTCCCAAGATGAACTGATCCAGACCCAGACCGCCCATCATGGTGTCGAGCCCTTCACTACCCCAGAGCACATCGTCTCCAGCACCACCATCCAGGTGATTGTCGCCAGTACCACCCGTCAAGGTGTCGTTACCTGCTTCACCCGCAAGGTCTCCTAAATCCTTACTTAAGACATCATCGGCTAAGCCACCATGGAGAATGCCAGAAGCATCTTGGTAGACTCGCACATAGTCAATATTGAGAGAACTTTGGTCGGGAGTATTGGCAGTGGGCTGCCCGGGCCAACCGCCTCCAATCGCTAGATTGGAGATCAGGTACATGGGGACATCAGGAATATCATGGGTGATTTCATACAGGGCTTGACCATCCACGAACCAGGTAATCTTATCGGCATCCCACTGGGCACCAAAGGTGTGAAAGTCAGCGCTGAAGTCAATATTGCTGAACACCTGCTCTCCACTTTCTGAGGCAATGTTGGATTGGCCATCGACATAGTGTAAGGAGGTGAAGATCCGATCCGTTTGGTCACCGAGTACTTCCATCACATCAATTTCTGGGGGCCAGCCACCATCGGTGGGCAGCATCCAAAAGGCTGGCCATAGGGCTTCACCACTGGGAACTTGAGCCCGAATCTCCATATAGCCATGGGTAAAGGCTTGCTTGTTGTGGCTGGAGATCATCCCGGAGGTGTAGTCAAAGGTCTGGGTATCGGCATAACCTGCAAGGGGGTCGATGATGTTAGCCGTAATACCCTGGTCGAGTTTTTGGCCCAGCAGTTTAAGCGTCCCGTTCTCAATGTCCATGCCGTCATAGGTGACGCCATCAATGACCTCGTTGTCACCCACGTAATATTGAGCTTCGTTATTCCAGAGGTTGGTGCGACCGTTGTAGTGATTGTGGTGGGTATAGCGAGTATTCCAGAAAGACTCATCTAAAGACGTGCCGTCAAATTCATCCTGAAAGACGAGTTCCCAATTGGAATCATTCGCTGGATGCCAGTCAGTGGCATTGGGGTTATCGGTATAGTCAAAGTAATTGGCTGAAAGAACGACACTGTCAGCTTTTAAGTTTTCAACCACTGCGACCAATTCGTCAGTGCTATCCCAAGTACCGTTGTTATTGGTATCCAGATAGATACCAGCATTTTCACCAGAGAATTGAGATTGGAGGCTGGTGGGAATATCAGAGACCACATAGTCATTGGCACTGCCATGCAGTTGAATGCTGTCTTGGAGGCGATTGAGGTCTTGAATAACCGCATAATCGTTGTCGCCCTGGGTAGTGGCATTGCCATCATCGTAATAGGCAGAGATGGAATCTCCTAGGATGAAGGCATCGGCTCCTTCGCCGCCGAGCAAGGTATCGATGGTATTAACGCCACTGTGGCTGTTGTTGGAGGCTCTTACGCCATCTAGGACATCATCTTGAGCACCACCATTGAGGGAGTCGTTGCCTTTGCCGCCCCAGAGTTGGTCATTACCTGTACCACCGTCGAGGGTGTCATGGCCGTTGCCCCCTTCTAGGCTATCTTGGCCAGTATAGCCATACAAGACGTCTGTGCCGCCATTTCCATAGAGGACATCATCTCCGGCTCCCCCATCCAGGAGGTCAGCTCCACCTCTGCCATAGAGCGTATCGTTATCATTTTCTCCATAAAGGGAGTCTTGACCTGCGCCACCGTCTAAGAAATCGACGCCATCAAATCCGAAGATAAGGTCATCACCATCGTTGCCGTAGAGGAAATCGTCACTGACGTCTCCAAAGATCAAGTCATTGCCACCCTGGCCACTAATCGTATCGTTTCCAGCACCGCCATTTAGGGTGTCATCACCATCGCCGCCATCTAGGGAATCATCCCCTAAGCTGCCGTAAATCTCATCATTTCCTTCTTCGCCAAAGAGGGTATCGTTGCCGTTATAACCGTAGAGTTTATCGTTACCTTTTCTGCCGTAAACGATGTAGTCGACTAGATCTTCCCAGCCACCCCAAATATCATCTCCATCACTTAAAAAAAATGATTTTATAGTTCTCATTGATCAATCCTTTTTGTGTGTATCCTTTGTGCCTTGGAAGACATTTTTGTGTTGTGTAAGTCGATTCTAAATTTTCTATTTAGCTGTAATGTCAATAGATTATTTGATTAGTATTTCCTATAATTTTTCGCAAAAGTGAGTTGCATAAGTTTTATGCAACTCATAAACAAAATATTAAATTGTGTGCTTCTTAGCTTTAATTTATGAATTGAATATGGCTTCAATCTATGATTTAGAATGAATCAAATGGCGAATATCCAGTGATAGAATGACAGCACTCTAGTTGAGTCGATAAATGGATGTAACCTAGGCCAACTGTGAAATTGTAAGCTGTTTGAAAAAGTTCAGCAATAACTTTTGCACCATAACTATCGATTAAGCGAGTATTCTGAAAATCTAATACAATATATTTATTTGAAGTGATAGCTTCACAGATTGTTTGGAATAGTTTTTCTGTGTATTCTTGATTGCTTTGTGTCACATATTTAGGCATGACTAATATACAAGTCTGATAGCTTTTGTGGGTAATAGAACTAGTTTTTAAAGAAGCGGAAACATGTTCTTTTAGTAATGTGGCGTAAGACATGGTTTATCGTTCCAATGAGTCGAATTTGGCTCTCAGTAATATACTTACTATGTAGGCCAACTCATCTACTATGGCAGTCCCATGTATGCAAACATGTTTTTGCCAAATAAAAATAGGTATAAGTTTTGTATAACAATTTCTGGAATGGCAAAAAGCAGGTGTAGATCCAGGGCTGTTTTAAGTTAGCAGCGAAAAAATAATATCGACCCGATTAGCAAGCTTAGTCATCGCGGTTTTGAGGGATTGATAGTCGTTTAGCCGCAGGATATTAATCCCAATAGTTCTAAGCACTGACCAATTGAGCAGTGCTTGTTCATCTTCGAGTCGATAATCATCTTCGCCAAAAACAACATCCTTCGGCCAATGCAACCGATTTTCAATGCCCCAATGTTCTCGGACCAGAGATTGCCAATGATGGGGTGAGGTGGCAGCTGAACTGATGTAATAGGCCGTGTTGTGATACTCCTTTCCTTTGCTTTGTGCCCCATCGTTGGACACAAAGCACAGAGCGAATTGCCTCCCATTCCTGTAAGGCTATGCCGACAGGCTCATAAACCTGTATACACCGATGTTCATCTCGTCCTCTACTTTGGGCGGAGTGGATGTGCTCAGCCATGGGTTTAAGACACTCAAAGTAAGTCTGGAGGTGGTCGTAAAGTCTTCCCTGATTGGATTTGACCGCCACAAGATAGTCGTTACCCGAGGCCACAATCTTCTCAAGTGTTTTTTTGGGCGTGTAAGGCATCCATGGTAATCAGCAAGCCATCGAGTTGAAGGGTTTCCAACAAAGCCTGGACGACTTTGATTTCGCTATTATCCTCCTGAGTGAGGGCTTCGAGCTTGAGGGTGGTGCCTGCTTCCACCGCAAATAAACTCACCAACCCTACAAAACGCTGCTTCCCCTTGGCATCTGTCAGCCCCTGACGAATCCGTTTGCCATCAATGGAGGCTGCATAATTATCGGGAGAGTGAGTCTGGGCTTTCGAGAGCATCCATGCTTCAAATTGGTGGCTCAACGCTTGGAAGTCAAGACCCTTCATCACTCGACGAAAGGTACAGTGAGACGGAACTTCGAGGCTCTCAAGCCCCAATAGCTCACTTAAAGGCTGGCGATAATCGCTCACAAAGGTTTCTAACGGACGGTACCCTTGATATCCAGCAAGCATGCCCATCACCATCAATAGCAACAGCAGCCATAACGGATGAATACGGCCATGGGCACTGCGGAAATCCGGGACTTGCTTCAAAGTATCGATTAGATGGCTCATCGGTCTCTCTACTGTTGGTCAGTAGAACCATCCTATTTTTTCTAGGAGGAACGTAAAACAACCCTGGGTGTAGATCGCTTGAAGAGCTACCGTTTTAGGCGGTCATTTGCAAAATATGCTGTTGATAGAGTTGACTCAACTGCTGGGCTACACCTTGCCAGCTAAAGGTTGTTTCTACTCGTTTGCGGGCGGCGAGTCCCCATTGTTCTCTGAGAGCAGGATCTGCCAAAATTTGATCAATGGCTCGGGAAAATCCAGGAATATCTTTGGCCGGGATGAGTAAGCCCGTTTCATGGGGTAGAACGGTGAACTGTAGCCCCCCTACATCGCTGGCAATCACGGGTGTTCGGCTAGCCATTGATTCTATGGCGACTAGGCCAAAGGGTTCATAGTGACTCGGAACGACGCTGACATCAGCTGCTGCATAGTAGTAGGGCAAGGCGTCATTGCTAATTCGCCCCGGAAATTGTGTATGGTCGGCTAGATCGAGATCTTGAACGATACCTTCAATGCGATCGCGTTCCCAACCGTCTTTTTCCCCCGGACGACTACCCCCCCCAATAATCAAGCGTAAGGAGTCATCTGTCCTAAATTTAGACTGAGCCATGGCCCGGACGAGGGTTTCAATGCCTTTGCGAGGGTCAAAGCGACCAATATAGAAGACGACTTTAGCGTCTAGGGGAATGTCCAACTTTTGGCGGGCCTCGGCTCGGGTCATCGCTCCATAGCGACCAATGTCGGTGCCACAGGGAATGACTTGAATATTGCCACGGGATGAAAGATGCGATCGCATATGAGCTTCTTCCTGAGGACTCGTGGCCACAATACAGTCCGCAGCTTCTAAGCATTGCTTTTCGATCGCGAGCCGAGTCTTCGCAATGGTAGGAATATTGGGAACATTGGCATACTTGATCGCCCCTAGGGAGTGGTATGTATGCATTTGAACCAGAGGTTGGTGCTGTTTTAGTTCCATGCCGACCCAGCTGGACAGCCAATAATTCGTGTGCACCAAAGGATATTGACAGCCTTCTTGCTGTTGAAACCCTAGAAGTTCTCTGACGAATTGTGGTAGATACTCAAAAATTTCGTCCCGACTCACAAATTCAGTGGGGCCAGCAGTTAGGCGAATGGTGCGACAACCAGAGCAATGTTGGACCTGCTCAGCTTGTTGAGGGTGAGCCTTTCGGGTAAACATATCTACCTGCCAGCCGAGATGAGCTAGCGCTTCACCTACTTGGCGGACATAGACATTTTGTCCACCTGCTTCTTCTGCACCGATCTCAACTGCAGGATCACCATGTACAGAAATCAGTGCAACTTTGGTTGGCGGTCCATGGGGTGAGATTGGACTAAATGGACTCATGACCCTGCGCAGAACTAAGTAACACTTAGCAAGAATACTTCCAAAATTTGCAAAATAAATCAACAAATATTTATACAAAGCATAGCCTACAACCACCCTTTCCCTGATGAATTGCTGTGTTTCTCAACAATCGCCCAGCAAAAAAATGCTGAATGCGGAAATGATCCCCATTGTGATCCCTTTCCATAAGCTGGGGTTTTCGTATCCATTAGACATCAAAAACAGCAATTATCCGTAAATGCTTTGTTATAGATTTAATCCAATGTATATTGTTGTTAACATTGATTAAAGTCAACTAAAAGCGCTGACCTATGCAGATAACGAACCGAATCCATTTCCGAAACTTTAGCGGTGACCTCTTTGGGGGGATCACCGCTGCTGTTATTGCTTTGCCTATGGCTTTGACCTTTGGGGTTGCATCTGGTGCAGGTCCTGCTGCGGGCCTTTACGGTGCCATCTTGGTGGGCTTCTTTGCGGCTTTGTTTGGGGGCACGCCTACCCTGATCTCTGAACCTACGGGTCCGATGACTGTCATTATGACAGCGGTCATTGCCAATCTCACAGCAGCAAATTCAGAAAAAGGCTTAGCGATGGCCTTTACGGTGGTGATGATGGCAGGGGTATTCCAGATTCTGTTTGGTGTTCTGCGCTTAGGGAAATACGTCACCCTGATGCCCTATACCGTTGTGTCGGGCTTTATGTCAGGGATTGGCATCATTTTGGTGATCCTGCAGCTGGGACCCTTTTTAGGGGAGGCAGCGCCCAAAGGTGGGGTGCTAGGTACGCTCAGGGAGTTACCGACTCTTTTGTCGGAAATTAACGGCGCTGCGTTGTTTTTAAGCCTATTAACGGTAGCCATCATTGTCCTGATCCCGATCATTGTGCCCACTCAACTCAAGAAGTGGTTCCCACCTCAATTGGTTGCCCTATTAGTGGGTACCTTTGTCGCACTGTGGTTGTTCCCAGGTGCCAGCGTTGATCGGATTGCACCTTTTGAGGCCGGGTTGCCGACCCTACGAATGCCTGTTTTTACCCAGAGCGAACTGCAGCTGATGGTTGTGGATGCGATTATTTTGGCCGTTTTAGGGTGTATTGATGCCCTGTTAACCTCTGTGGTGGCTGATAGTCTAACCCGCACAGAGCATAACTCTAATAAGGAACTGATCGGCCAAGGGATTGGCAACCTAGTGTCTGGTTTGTGTGGTGGTATTGCAGGTGCTGGAGCGACGATGGGCACCGTGGTCAATATTCAAGCGGGTGGGCGAACGGCCCTCTCTGGTTTGACTCGCGCTTTTATCTTGTTGATTGTTGTGCTCTGGGCAGCCCCTTTAACCCAGAATATTCCCTTAGCCGTACTGGCGGGAATTGCCCTCAAGGTGGGGATTGACATTATTGACTGGGATTTCTTAAAGCGGGCTCATCAAGTGTCTTGGAAAGGGACCGCCATTATGTATGGGGTGATTGCCCTCACCGTTTTTGTTGACCTGATGGTGGCTGTGGGGATTGGGGTGTTTATTGCCAATATCGTTACGATTGATCGCCTGAGTACCCTGCAATCCAAATCAGTGAAGGCCATCACTGATGCAGACGATGAAATTCAACTGACAGAGGAAGAGAAAAAACTCCTCGATCAGGGCCAAGGACGCATGTTGCTCTTTCATTTAAGTGGTCCCATGATTTTTGGTGTGGCGAAAGCAATTTCACGAGAACAAAAAGCACTGAAATATTGTGAGGCTTTGGTTCTAGACTTGAGTGATGTGCCTCATATGGGGGTTACCTCGTCCTTGACCATTGAGAACGCGATTGAAGAAGCTCTCGACAAAGGTTGTTCTGTTTTTGTGGTTGGGGCTGCTGGCCAAACGAAACGCCGTCTAGGCAAATTAGGGATTTGGGACCGTCTTCCCCCGGAAAATTTATTGGCAACTCGAGTAGAAGCGTTGCGCAAAAGTGTCGCAGGTCTGGATCACTATGCGACCTCCGGTTGAGAATAGCTCACCCTTAATGTCTGGATGCTTAATCAAGGATGTTTTTCTGATTTGACAGATTATTGTTCACTTAATGTGGGATATGAATACATTCATCGATACTTTATCAATGTCACCGCTTCTCCAAGGCGGCATTTCTCAGCCTTGGTTAATCGCTGCAGCTAATGCAGATGAAGCGCCCCTCATCCTCTCAGGGGTACTCCTTAGCCTAGTGGTCATTTATCTGGCTAGTAAGCTTGGCGGTGAGTTATCACAGCTCTTAAACTTACCGCCTGTATTAGGAGAACTAGTGGGGGGTGTGGCCATTGGGGCCTCAGCCTTGCACCTGCTGGTCTTTGCGGAAGGTGGAACGGTGGCTGCCGATTCGGCCTTAATGCCGATTCTGCAGTTTATTGGCGGCAATCTTAGTGCGGAATCGATTACCTCAATTTTTGAAAGCCAGAGCGAAATCATTGAGATTTTGTCTGAGCTGGGGGTAATTATTCTGTTGTTTGAGATTGGCTTAGAGTCGGATCTCAGAGAACTGACGGAAGTGGGCTATCAGGCGGTGTTAGTGGCGGTTGTTGGAGTGGTGGCTCCCTTTACTGCAGGAACAGCCGGATTAATTCTCCTGTTCAATATGCCCACGATTCCCTCGATTTTTGCTGGAGCAGCGTTGACGGCAACCAGTATTGGTATTACCTCCAAAGTCCTGTCTGAATTGGGCTTTCTCAAATCAAAAGAAGGCCAAATCATTGTGGGGGCTGCCATTATTGATGATGTGTTAGGCATTATCGTCTTGGCGGTGGTGGCTAGCTTGGCGAAAACGGGCGAAGTCGATATCGTTAATGTTCTGTATTTGATTGGTAGTGCCACGGCGTTTTTGGTGGGCTCCATTCTATTAGGTCGATTTTTCAATCAGGCCTTTGTGACCATTGCCGATCAGCTCCAAACTCGCGGCAAACTGGTGATTCCTGCTTTGAGTTTTGCTTTTCTTATGGCTTTCCTCGCCAATGCAATTCACCTAGAAGCGATTTTGGGTGCCTTTGCAGCAGGTTTAGTGCTCGATGAAACCGATAAGCGCAAAGAGCTGGATCAGCAGGTGGTTCCCATTGCCGATATTCTCGTGCCGGTTTTCTTTGTGACTGTAGGGGCAAAAGCTGACTTAAGCGTTTTGAATCCTGCTATTCCTGAAAACCGTGAAGGTCTTGTTATTGCTGCCTTTTTGATTGTGGTGGCGATGATTGGCAAGCTGATTACGGGTTGGACTGTGATCGGTCAGCCTGGGATTAATCGATTTGCCATTGGCGTCGGTATGATTCCTCGGGGAGAAGTAGGTCTAGTGTTTGCTGGTATCGGTTCAGCCAGCGGTGTCCTAGATAAGCCCTTAGAAGCGGCGATTATTACGATGGTGATTCTAACTACCTTTGTGGCGCCGCCGTTATTGCGGGTAGCGTTTAAAGGTGGTGCGATCGCAATTGAGTCTCCGGCTAACTAGCACATCTCGAGAACTGCGATGCTGGGGTGATATCGCAGTTCCCTCACCCACTTCTCTCACCCCCTTTTTTAATTAACTCTTTTTAAAATCACCATGTTAGAAGCGTTTATCTTTGCGACGATTCTCTGTGGCTTTTTCGGCATCATCCTCAAGCAAAATCTGATGATGAAGATTATTGCAATGGATGTGATGAGTACTGGCGTCATTGCCTATTACGTCAAGATCTCAGCCCGACAAGGATTATTCACTCCCATTCTCACCAATAGTCATCAAGGGGCCTATGCGGATCCGGTCCCTCAAGCCGTGATTTTGACGGCAATTGTGATTGGTTTTTCGATTCAAGCGTTGATGCTGGTGGGCGTCATGAAGCTCTCCCGCGACAATCCCACCTTAGAAAGCCGCGAGATTGAAAAGACCTACACACCATGAACACCCTGACGATTATTTGGATAGCCCTGCCGTTTTTCGTGGGGTTTGTAGGGTATCTAGTCCCTAAAGTTGATCGGTACTTAGCCTTGGCCATGACCTTGGTGTCTGCCAGCTATGCCGCTCGGGTGTTGATGGAATCAATGCCGCTGACGGTGGAGCTGATGGATAACTTTGGGGTCACCCTCCAGATTGATAGTCTGAGTGGCTACTTTATCTTGACTAATGCCTTAGTTACGGCTGCCGTGATTTGCTACTGCTGGGGAACGGGAAAATCCGCGTTTTTTTATACCCAGACTATTATTCTCCATGGCAGCGTCAACGCCGTCTTTATTTGTGCTGACTTTATTAGCTTATATGTGGCCCTAGAGGTGATTGGCATTGCCGCCTTTTTGCTGGTGTCTTACCCCCGCACCAACCGGGCGATTTGGGTGGCTTTGCGCTACCTGTTTATCAGCAATACGGCCATGCTGTTTTATTTGGTGGGGGCTGTGTTGGTGTATCAAGCCAACAACTCCTTTGCCTTTGCGGGCTTGGCAAAGGCACCCCCAGAAGCCTTAGCCTTGATTTTCCTGGGACTGCTGACCAAAGGCGGCATCTTTGTATCGGGGTTGTGGTTACCCTTAACCCATTCCGAGTCAGAAACCCCTGTCTCTGCCCTACTCTCCGGTGTTGTGGTGAAAACAGGTGTCTTTCCTTTGGCTCGGATGGCCTTGATGGTGGATGCAGTCGCCCCAGTGATCACCTTATTTGGGATTGGCACCGCCTTTTTGGGAATTAGCTTGGCTCTCTTCGAGCAGGATACCAAGCGGCTGTTGGCTCAAAGCACGATTTCCCAACTTGGATTTATCCTGGCTGCCCCTGCTGTAGGTGGGTTCTATGCCTTGACCCACGGCTTGGTGAAAGCCACCCTCTTTTTAACCGCAGGCACCTTGCCTAGTCGAGATTTTCAGGAACTGCACAAGCAGCCAATTCCGCGATCTCTATGGCTGGTCTTGGTTATGGCCAGTTGCTCCATCTCCGGTATTCCCCTCTGGGCTGGTTTTGCTTCCAAGGCCTTAACCCTAAAGAGTTTGCTGCCCTGGCAAATGATTACCCTCAATATTGCCACTGTGGGTACCAGTGCCATCTTCGCCAAATTTATCTTTTTGCCCCATCAAAGTGAATCTAAGTCGATTAGGCCCGGCTTTTGGGTAGCAGTGCTGCTGCTATTAGGCGGCTTGCTGGCGGCGAATGGTGTCTATTACCAGGCTTATACCCTAGCCAATATTGGCAAAGCCATAGCAAAAGTAGGGATTGGCTGGCTGGTCTATTGGCTCGTTATCCGACGGGTGGTGCTGAAACTACCACGGGTCCAAGAACAAATCGAGCATTTAATTGGGGGGATGAGCTTAATGTTAGTTCTACTGTTCTGGATGGTGTTGGCATGACTGGATATCTAAATATTCTGCTGCGCTTAGCCATCTGGTTTTTGCTGACCGCCGATTTTGGCATTGCCAATATCATCATTGGCGTCTGTGTAGCTCTATTGCTACCGCGCCGCGCAAATCCGGGGGCCTTAAAAGATTGGCTGCATGCGATCGGGGAAATTATTATTGCCATTCCCCAAGCTTTTATTGAGGCGATTGAAATTATGGTTCGTCCCCATCGCTATGAAGCGATGACGATGGAACATGTCAAACCACAACGCACTCCTGGTCTAATTTTTCTCGATATTTTCGTGATTACCTTTACCCCGAAAACCATTGTGTTGAAATACCACGAGGAAGGGTTGTACGAAGTCCACCGGATCCAGCGGAGGAAGCAGTCATGAATATCATCCTAATTGCGATGATTCTGGCCCTAGCGATTCCCATTTATGAAGCCTGTCAGGACGAGGATGTGTGGCAGAAAATGTTGGCCTTTGCCAGTATCGCCAGTAAAACGTCGATCATGATTTTGGTAATTTCAGTTCTGCGGGATGACTGGATGATTGGCGTTGTCGGGGTGTTGATTCTCAGTGTTGGCAATGCAGCCCTGATGCTGTTGGCTCATATTATTAAACGGATTAGTGACGGATGATTAACGCAATTAGTTATGTCTGTATGGGCATGGGCATGGTCTTCTGGTTTTGGGGCACCTGGCCCTTAGTGGGTCACCGCTCAGTGCTGTATAAGCTCCATAGCCTCTCCGTGGCCGATACCTTGGGTTCCATGTTAATTGTCGTCGGTTTGCTGCTTAAAATTCCCCGAGAGTGGCCCTTGCTGGTGTTAGCCATTCTATCCCTGGCCATCTGGAATACGGTGCTGGGATATGTGTTGGCCTATTGCTCAAGTAGTCCCAAGGAGGCCGAGACATAATGGAAGATAGCTATGTTTACATCATTATTGCCCTGTTGCCTTTGACCGCAACAATGGTGGTGCTGCAGGTCAATCCCTACCATGCTCTGATTATTCGGGGGATTTTGGGTGCGGTAGCCGCTCTGGTCTATGCCGTCTTGGGGGCAGCAGATGTGGCCTTAACAGAGGCTCTCGTCGGAACTATGCTGGCGATTACCCTCTATGCAGTAGCAGTCCGCTCCTCCCTAGTGGTGCGATTGGGAGTACTCCAAGCCGTCGAGCCCCAAGGGTTTCAATCTTGGATTGAAGGATGTCGGACGGTATTCTCTAAGCACTATATGCGCTTAGAGCTGGTCAATTACCCCAATGACCAAGACCTCCGCCAAGCCTTGAATGAAAAGGAAGTGCATGCCATTTATCTGCCTCAACAGCCTGCTGAATCCCAGGATCAAGCCCTAATTCGCGTCCCTCGCTTATACGAAATTATGGAAGCAGAATTGACATCACCCGCAACAACCCTGACCTGTGTAACGGTGGCTGAGTCTGCGGAGGTGAAGGTATGAAGTGGCTGTATATCCTTGCGGGCTTGGCTCTCTATGTCAAAATTTTGGTGATGCCTAATCCAGACTTAGATATCCCTGATCTATCGTTTGTGCAGGCTGTTGTCGATGATAGTGGTGTTCCCAATGCCTTAGCGGGCATTATTTTCAGGAATCGCCTCTACGACACGATTTTCGAGGTGGTGGTGTTTACCATTGCAATTATGGGCGTCCGTTTTCTGCTGGCGGATGAGCAGCCCTCTAAAAAGGTGCATCGATTTACAGATGAACCCTCGATTGTCCTTGCCAGGTTAGGGGCAACCATTGCCTCCTTGGTTAGTATCGAGTTAGCGATTCGAGGTCATTTAAGTCCTGGAGGCGGATTTGCAGCAGGTGTGGCAGGCGGTACCGCGATAGGTCTAATTGCGATTACCTCATCTTCGAAGTGGATGCAAGGAATCTATCAGCGCTGGCGAGCGGCTATGTGGGAGAAGATTTCCGTGCTGATATTTTTGGTCTTAGCTGCAATCACGTTGGTCGGTTTTGAGTTACCTCACGGTGAACTCGGTGCTTTGGTCAGTGGGGGTGTGATTCCTATTCTTAATGTATTGGTGGCGATTAAGGTAGCTCTCGGTTCTTGGGCTGTGATTTTGGTGTTTATTCGATATCGTGGGTTGTTGTAGGCTATGTCTTGTAATGCTTCCAAAGGAGCAACGGCAAGTTTGCATATCGGAAAACTTCCGTGAAGCTGCTTTAGCATTCAGCGGTGCTAATGTAAAACTAGCTTTGTGTTGAGAGTTAGAAAAGCTATAACTGTTTTTATGTTAGGAAGAGATCAGCCTTCTAAGCCTAATCATTAATCAATCGATGGACATAGTTGCTGCCACACCTGATGAAATCAACGTAATGATCTGCTATCGGGATGGGCAGAAGCAAAGCCTGAAACAGACGCCATTTTTCTCGTTTGCCAACAAACGCTGGTACCGAGACAAAATCGCTGAAATTGACTGCTACATCAATGCAGCAAAAGTCACGGAGCGTGTCTTCTCTGTTCCAGGCTTCAAACGCAGAATATCTTGGTGGGATGAGTCTAAGAGCTGCTACTACACTGAAATAAACGGCCTCATCTGTGAAATTGACGAATATGTACATGGCGATTGTCTTTGCATTCAGCAAAGTGCTACTCCACAGGTAACCGTGCACGAATGCCCAGACGGTGAAGTGTGTACTGCGATCATTATTGACGCAGACATCAACAGAATTGAAGACATATCCGATGCTGTCTCTAGTGAAGTACCAGTGTGCAGCGTATTTCCCGGTTACTACGAATCCATCGTGGCCGATATCAACGCGTGCGTGGAGCCCTTGTTTCCGCATGAACGCCCTGAATATGTCAATGACGATGTTTATTGGTTTTACTTTCACAACGAATGCGCTCATTGTGCCGCAGCATATGGTGCTTAAGGAAGATGCCTAGAGCCACTTCAACCGATGACTGATGAACTTCTCGAACACATACGCAAACGCCCAAGAATGTACGTTGGCTCGACCGAGTTTTGGGGCTTCATCAACTACTTAGTCTGCGCGTATCGCTTGTTGATTCAGTGGGGGGCAACCCGTATCGAGCTGACGCAAGACACTGCGTTTACGCTTTATTCTGACGCCACGCTCCCTTTGGATTTAGACACTAACAACCCGTTTGAGTCCATCTCGACAAACTTTAACCATGTCGATGCATGTATCCTGAACGCATTGTCAAAGCGGCTGGATATTTACAACGCAGATGGCGTTGCCTACGCATATGAGCTTGGGAAACGAGTAACCAGTTCGAGCGAACACTTGGCGTCAATTGGTGTGACACTTCATTTCATCCCAGATGATGACATATTCTCCGTGACCGATCTTCAACCAGCGGTTGTCAGCAGCTACCTCCACCGCATGTCATATTTATATCCTCGTATTCAGTTTTCGGTCATCGCTGACGACTACAAATCGGTTTACTCGCGTCCTGGTGGTATCGCGGAGATGTTTAAGGGTGTCTCAGCTCCCTATCAACTGCTACATGAACCGATTCATGTGTCCGGTAAGGATGGCGACTTCGAGATGGAACTGGTCTTTGCATTCCACAGTTGGTCCGAGGAAATGACGTGGACCTTTGCCAATTACGGACGCGCTGCTGATGGCGGCACCCATGATGACGGATTGCGTGCTGCCTTGGATGACTTTGCAAGCGAGGTGATCGGCAATGATGACAGGCATAATCGTCCTGGCTATTTGGCTATATTGTCTTTTCAATACCCCAATGTACAATTTGCGGGATGTATCAAGAGCAAGATTGGCAACATCGAATTGGAAGCAAAAACATACAACTTGGTTGGCAAACTATTAAGTTCGATTGATGTGGTAGGTCTAGCGCACCTCAAAAGCATGAGCCGATTTCAGTCCGCAGACTTTTGGTGATACCCAAATTGCCTTGCATCACCCGTGACAGAGCAATGCTATGAACTGGAGCGGTTAAGGCAGACTGATTCATAATGGACACTCAATGATTGCCACTCGATAACAGCAAGTGTTAGACCTCTATCCTGCTTTGCAGTTTTTTGGGTGAGAAATTCTCGACAAAATGAGAGAACAAGTTTGTGATAATCTCTGACCGACGGTAAAGTTTGCTCCCGATATAGCAGGCATGGCAAAACTCCCAAACGACATCTCAGAGACAATCTGGAGATTAAAGCGGCAATTAGCTGATGTGATCGAGAATGCTAGAACTACTGAGTTCGCCCTGTTCAACACATTCGGTGAAACCGAACGAACCATTGTTTATCTTGACGATTTGCAAAGTGTTGCAGAGCAGGCGACTGAGCGATTTACCCAGTTTTCAAGCCTGCAAATTCGGATTTTCAACATTCAGCCTCATGTTCCAAGAGATATGCTAGAGCTAGTGATGCAAATTATTTCGAATACAGAGGCTAGACTGCCAGCACTAGAACAAAGTATTCAAGAAATTAAGACCGAGTGGAAGTTACCATGACCAACCAACTATTGATGCCCGATCCGTCCGTTGATCCACGTCTGTTGGGAAATCTTCGTCGTGCTCGTCTAGAAATTGAGGAATTAGGATTACAGCTTGATGAAGTACTGGCTAAATTTGACGAAGAAATCCGTCAGCAAAGGCTTAAACGCATTCAGCAGTCCTTAAATCTTGCCGACAAGCAACCACTTAGTTCATGACTATCAGTGGAAGTGTTAACACGGAAGTAAGCGTTCAGATCTCTGATGGTTAGATTGATAGAAGACACTCCGATGACTCAAGTTACCCTCAATATCCCGGATGACTTATTTGAGAATTCAGACGACACTTCCATAGACTTAGCCCAGCGATTACAGTTAGCAGCCGCGATCTACTGGTATACCCGTGGCGAGATCTCCCAAGGGAAGGCTGCACAGTTAGCTGAAATGACACGTAAAAAATTCCTTGAACGATTGGCCCATGAAAACCTAGATGTGTTTCAAGTCGATTTAGAAGATTTAGCTCAGGAGTTAGTCTTAGACTGTCGGCTAACATGAGGTAAGACTTATGGGTCACAAGTATGGTCACAACAGTTGTACCAGTTGAGCATGAAGCCATTGGAGAAAAACGCGTCAGTGTTAGCGGCTTGACGTGGGATGCCTATCAGCAAATTCTGCATGCCTTACCTAATAGTCGAGCAGTTAGACTCACCTATGACCAAGGAACTTTAGAAATCGCGATGCCTCTGGAAGATCATGAATTTGCCCTGCGATTAATTGAGCGATTCATTGTGATTTTGGTGGCGACTATGGGAATGAAGATCAAAACAATGGGGTCCACAACCATGGATCGCCCAGATTTAGATCGGGGGTCTGAACCCGATTGTGCCTATTACATTCAAAATCAAGCGGTGGTTGCAGGACGGAAGGTTGACTTCTCTCAAGATCCACCACCGGATTTGGTTGTAGAAGTAGACATTACCAACACGGATATTGCTAAAGATCGGCTGTATGCCTCGATGGGAGTGCCTGAGTTTTGGCGCTATAACGGGCAGGTGTGGCGGATTTTTCAACTGCAGGGAGAAGCGTATCACGAATGCGATCGCAGCCCCACCTTCAATTGGGTCAACAAAGAAGACCTATACCACTTCCTAGCACAAGCTCAACAGGATGAAATTGCTGCGGAGCAAGCGTTCCGCTCATGGGCTCAAGAGCAGTGTCAGTAAAAGTTACAGCAGTGAAATTGGCTGGTTTAGAGCCTGTTTGAGTTACACATCTGCACAAGAATATGAGGATGCCAGACGACGTTTATTATGGAAAAAATGTTAGTGTCCTGATTTATTCGCCATGGGCTGAGATAGCTGAAATGCTTTGATAATAGAGAATTCAGAGCACTCCTTTATGAACATTGCCCAACGCGAGCAGCAGATTATCCGCATCCAATCTCAAAGTTCCTATGCTTCTATTAACGAAGCCCTAGAATCAACCCTTCGTCTTGAAGCTAACCGAGTCACCCAGATCGCAGTAGAGTCAGCTCTAGACGAAGAAGTTCAAGCTTATCTATCAGAGATTCAAGGGGATCGACCTCGACGTTCAGGCTACTATCAACGGATCCTTGATACCCAGTACGGCAGGATTACTCAGCTGTCCGTTCCCAAACTACGGAAAGGGAATGCAGGCCGAGAGTGGCAGATTTTAGAGCGTTACCAACGAGCCCTTGGCAGCCTGCTAGAGTTTTGCCTAGGGCTGTATGTCATGGGCTTATCGCTTCGAGATCTGCAAGAAGCTCTCTATGAGATCCTGGGTGCAGTCTTATCCGTGAATGCCATTAACCGGATTACACTTAAAGCCCAGAAGCAGATGCTCCAAAGTCGTCAGACTCGTCTTGAGAAAACCCCTTTTATTTGATTGTTGATGGGGTTTGGGCGAGTGTTCAATGTGCGTCTGAAGACTTTTGGGAAGACCAAGCTGGGCATATTCGGAAACTACGCCGTGCGGAAGACAGAGTCATCTTAGTGGCCATGGCGATATGGCCAAATGGGACACAAACTGTTCTCCATTATGAAATTGCTGTCCAAGAATCTGAGGCAGCTTGGCTACTGTTCTTTGAGCACCTGCGGCAACGAGGATTGCAAACCCATTTGGTGAAGCTGATTGTGAGTGATGGCACCACTGGGCTACCTAAGGTAATTCGCGCTCTGTTTCCCCTCGCGCAACATCAACGGTGCATTACCCATAAGGTTCGAGCGATGCTCCGGCATTTGGGCTATGAGCAATTGCCACACCTGGATGCTCAAGGACAAGAACTGTCCCACTCTGAAGCCAAGAAGCTGCGGTATTCACAAATTAAACACGATGCCTATGCTATCTATAAAGCGCCAGACTGGGAAGAAGCTATTGTTGCGTTGCTCGTGTTTGCACAGAAATGGACAGACCTTGAACCCGATGCGGTCAGAACCTTTACCAAAGATTTTGCCCTGACCTTGAGTTTCTATGATTTTGATGAATCCATTCATTCGCTGATTCGTACTTCCAATGCGCTAGAACGGTTGTTCCGAGAATTCCGAACCAAAGCTGATGAGATTGGTGCTTTCCCCAATGAGGAGAGCTGTTTAGCGATTTTCTTCCTCGTCTCACGCAGAGATCATGCCAAGCATGATCGTCTCAATAACCATGGCGAATAAATCGGGACACTAACGAAAAAATAAACAAGACTTTGGGCTGCACTACAGCGTATTCGAATCACCGCCTTGGGATAAACTATCACAGTTGGCTTTACGTGATATCGGTCATATCAAACGCATGAGCAAGAGAACAGTTGATGAACTATTGAGGTGAGAACGTTTGCACAAGTTACTCAACTGTTTGTATCTGCACCTGACCATCAACCACCCGAGCCGGGTAGACCGCAAGCTTGACGGCATCATTATCTAAGCAGTCCCCTGTTTTGAGATTAAAGTTCTGTTTATAAATCGGAGAGGCCACTTTCAAGACGCCCTTGCGATCGCCAATTAGACCCCGCGACATCACAAACGACTTGCTAAAGGGGTCAAAGTTATCTAGAGCATAGACTTCATCGGTTTCACCAATGCGAAAAATGGCCACCTGATTGTCTCCCACCAGAGCGTTAACACCCGTGTTAGGTGCGATCGCATCTAGTGAACAAACGGTGATCCAACGGTTGGCTGTAGTCATTGGGGCCGGGGTTGATACGGATTGTTCCATGACAGCTTGGGTAATAAGGATCAAGAAAAAACAAGGGGATACAGATGTGGTCATCGTGTCTGCATCCCTGTAGCAAGGTTGAGAGGCTAGCTGCTGCTGGGAGCAACCAAAGCCTCTCCCTGTTTTAAGATGGCCCGCTCTGCCTCTGTGGCCGGACGCTTCTGGCCTCGCTCCTGTACATAAACCAAGGACGGGTCGGTGGCATCGGCATTCACAAAGTGACGGAAACGCTGCATCTGTTGTGGACTCTCAAGGGTGGCGGCCCACTCACATTGATAGGTGTCTACATGGTGCTGCATCTGGGCTTCCAGCTCCGCCGCAATGCCAAGGGAGTCCTCAATAATCACCTGTTTGAGATAGGCGAGTCCCCCTTCTAGCTTGTTAAACCAGGTAGAAGTACGTTCCAGCTTATCCGCCGTACGAATGTAAAACATCAAGAACCGGTCGAGATAGCGAATCAAGGTTTCCTTATCAATATCCGTCGCCAGCAGAGAGGCATGTTGGGGCTTGGTACCACCGTTGCCACAGACATATAGGTTCCAGCCATTTTCCGTGGCAATAATGCCAAAATCTTTGCCCTGGGCTTCGGCACATTCCCGTGTACAGCCCGACACCGCCGACTTGAGTTTGTGGGGCGATCGCAAGCCCCGATAGCGCAGCTCCAGCTCAATGGCCAGACTGGTAGAATCTTGCACACCAAATCGGCACCAGGTACTGCCCACACAGGATTTCACCGTGCGCAGTGCCTTACCATAGGCATGGCCTGACTCAAACCCAGCGTCCACCAATCGCTTCCAGATCAGGGGCAGTTGATCCACCCGGGCTCCAAACAAGTCCACCCGTTGGGCGCCAGTAATTTTGGTGTACAGGTCAAATTCTTGAGCCACTTGACCTAAGACAATTAGCTTCTCGGGGGTAATTTCTCCCCCCGGTATTCTGGGGATCACAGAATAGGTGCCATCTTTTTGAATATTGGCTAAAAATGAATCGTTGGTATCTTGGAGGCCCACATGGGGACGATCCAGCACATACTCATTCCAGGTGGAGGCTAGCATCGACGCCACTGCTGGTTTACAAATCTCGCAGCCATGGCCCGAACCATGCTGGGCTAGCAGTTCATCAAAGGACTTAATCTGTCCCACCCGCAGTAGGTGATATAGCTCCTGACGAGAATAGGGAAAATGTTCGCACAGGTGGTTATTAACCTCGATGCCCGCCTTTTTCAGCTCCGACTGCATCAGTTCTTTCACTAGCGGTACACAACCACCACAGCCCGTGCCCGCATTAGTGCATTGCTTCAGGCCAGGCAAATCGGTGATATGGTCGTCTCGCACCGCAGCACAAATTTGCCCTTTAGATACATTGTTACAAGAACAAATCTGGGCCGTATCCGGTAGATTCTCTACACTCAAGGATGGGGCCTGCCCTTCAACCGCTGGCACCATTAGGCTTAAGGGGTTGGCTGACAGTTTGACCTGGTTTTGGGTTAGTTGTGAAAATGTGCCATAGTCCGATGCATCGCCAATCAGTATGCCTCCCAGCAGCAGTGACCCGTCGCTGCTGACCACTAGCTTTTTGTATGTGCCTGCGATCGCATCGGTCACTACCAGCTCTTTAGACCCCGGTGTTTTGGCAAAGTTGTCACCAAAGCTGGCCACATCTACTCCCAGCAGCTTCAGCTTGGTGGACATATCCGCTCCAGTAAACTGTTGCGGCGTCGCCACCTCCATCAGCGTATCGCTGACCACCTCCGCCATATGGTATCCCGGTGCCACTAGGCCAAAAGTACGGTCTTGATAGGCGGCGCATTCACCAATGGCATACACCTTGGGATCTGAAGTTTGGCAAGCTTCATTGATGACGATGCCCCCTCGGTTGCCGATGGCTAGGTCGCAGTTTCGGGCTAACTCATCTCTGGCCCGAATCCCTGCCGAGAAGACAATCATATCCGTCTGTAACGCTTCGCCATCCGCAAATTCCATTCTCACCAGCTTGCTGTTTTCGCTGACGATATTGGTGGTGGTTTTGCTGGTGTGTACCTGTACCCCTAATGCTTCAATTTTGTCTTTCAGTACGGCACCGCCTGCCTCATCGATTTGCACGGGCATTAGCCGGGGGGCAAACTCCACTACATGGGTGTCTAGCCCCAGAGATTTTAGCGCGTTGGCGCATTCCAGACCCAGTAGCCCACCGCCTACTACTACGCCGGTTTTTACCTGGAAACCGTAGGCTTTAATTGCGTCTAAATCTTCAATGGTGCGATAGACAAAAGTGCCGGTGGCGTCGTTGCCTTTGATGGGAGGGACAAAGGGGTAGGAGCCCGTGGCTATGACCAGTCGGTCGTAAGCAATTTCAAGGCCGTTGGCAGACTTGAGGATCTGGCGTTTGCGGTCAATTTCCACCACCTGGTCGCCAATGTAGGTGGTAATGCCATGCTCCTGATAAAAACCAGGCTCTACCATGGTGAGGCCTGCGGCGGTTTTACCTTCAAAGTACTGACTCAGGTGTACGCGGTCGTAAGCGACACGGGGCTCTTCTCCAAAGGTGACCAGGTGCCAGCGATCGCCACCTCTTTTTTCTACCATTAGCTGGAGAAACCGATGTCCCACCATGCCGTTGCCAACAACGACGAGAGTTTGCTTATGGTTCGGCATATGTGTAGTTTTTGAGCAACATACTGAGCACCAGGGTGATCGATCCCTGGCGAAAAAAACAGCCCTTGTATGCGCTAATTGACTGAGATCGATGCAATAAACGCGTTTAGAGGTGAATTATTAATAGTTATTCTCACAAGTACAAAAAATAATACTTGAATATAACAAGTTGTTATTGAACGGTAATGTTTTGCAAAGCATCTTGCGACATTAGATTGGTTCGCTCTTGTCTAGTTCTCAAAAAAATCTACAAAATGATTTCAGTTACATCTATTTCTCGACGGTGACGACTGGCTTCGATTGGGTCAACAAAGCAGACCTATACCAATTCCTTGAACAAGCCCAACAAGATGAAATTGCTGCCGAGCAAAATTTTCGAGCAGTGGTGCAACACAAACTTCAGCAGCCATAATCCACTTATGGTCTGTATATCACCCAGCCTCTAGAGGTGAGAAACTGACTGTTGGAGTTTGAATTGCCATAACTGAGCATTTCATGTTTGGCTGACTTGGGACAGCCATTGGAACTCTGTTCACCCATACAGAGCAGATTCCAGCCCGCAAATGAAGTTGAACTGCCGGGAGTAATTGGTTCAACGCCAGGATTGACTGATTGAAATTGGTTAAATAATTGATTCAGTGCTAGAAATTGGGACTGACTGAGAGACGCAATGTTGGCACTATAAGCGGGAATGGGTTGATTGGGATTTTGGATCACTTGATCAACAATAGAAAGCTCAGGTTGCCTTGCTGGTGGGGGCGTACTCCTAAGATCTTGCACATCAGGTTTAGCCCATTGAGGTTTGAGAGATGTGCGACAGCGCGGGTTGTCTAAGTTGCAGTACAAGTCTGGACACTGAAGCTGTTGCCAAAGGGCTGCCTCTTCACCATAAAAGAAATCACTGCCAATACCAGGGCCTCTGGGTAAGAGAACATTACAGGCATGTTGTCGAGTGCCCGTAATTTTTAATACACCAGCCGTATAAGTCTGAATTTTGTCATTACTGCTATTGGCAACGTTGACTGTTTTGGTAATGGCAGGGCTGGAGGGCGTTTCATTGCTGGGGGTGTCAGTTGAAATGGCTCCCTCATCCGGATCATTGAAGTTATCAGCAGAGGCGGCTGCCTCATCCTCAGCATCTTGCTCTGCAGAATTTGTAGAAACGATGGGATTCACTTCCTGAACGGGCGGTTTTAAGATCATGGCTGCCCCCATAATGCTGGCGGCAATTACGCTAGTGCCTGCAATTACAGGAATTAACCAGTTCTTACTCGGCTTTACCTTTGCCTGGTTAGACATTGGTGCAGCAGGTTGTGAAGTCATGGGTGTTGGCACGACATACTCAGTTGTTGCTAAGGTGCCTGAAGTTTGTGGAGTGGGTGGTGTATCCCTAATGGGAGTCGAAGGATTGACGACTGTTGATTTTGCTTGTTGTAAGGCTTGGATCGCTTCTCCTGCGGTTTGATAACGCTCTTTGAAGTGGTAGCGCACCATTTTGGTGAGAAATTGAGCAAATCCACTGCTAACGTCGGCTTGGTCGATCCAAACCAGCTCACCTTCATCATCTTCTGGGAGTTGAGCTGGTGAGAGTCCTGTGAGGGCTTGAATACCGATAATGCCAACGGCATAAAGGTCGCTGCTAAATCGAGGCTTGCCACGAGTTTGCTCAGTGGGCATGTATCCTGGGGTGCCAATTGCGATGGTTTGGCTGACTTGTCCTGATACAACGGTTTGCTGGGCACGCACTTCTTTAACCGCTCCAAAATCAATCAGAACCAGTTGGTTGTCTTGTTGGCGGCGGATAATATTGTCTGGCTTAATGTCCCGATGAATCACCTTTTGGTCATGGACAAACGTAAGAATATTGAGAATTTCCTCCATTAGCTGGATAACCTGGGGCTCACTCCAACGCTGGCCGAGAGGTAGCTCCTGAGTCAGCGGATGCCCTTCAATAAATTCTTGTACCAGATAAAATTCAGCACTTTGCTCAAAGTAAGCTAACAGCTGGGGAATCTGAGGGTGTTTCCCCAGTTTTTGGAGAATTTCTGCTTCGCTAAAAAATAAACGCTTAATCGTAGTGAGAAAGGCAGGATCTGCCTTGGCAGCATGGAGGCGCTTGACCACGCATTGGGGCTGACCGGGTAGGTGGGTGTCTTTGGCGATAAACGTTTGTCCCATCCCGCCAGCAGCGAGTGGTTGGATAATTTCGTAGTGTCCAGCAAGAATTTGTTCAGTCATAATATCCCCTCTCTGGAGTTAGTTTTCCCTGTAAGAGAAGAGGATGTTTCACAGGAGTGAAGGATTGCTCTAGGCTTTGGTGTGAGGATTATAGCTTTTTAAGGGATGTTGGAACCTTGCCAAAAATGATGGTCTTCATATCCCATGATTTTGAAGTTAGTCCTGACAATATCGGCTGAGCTGAAAGCTATGTTGGAGCTGTTTAGAGAGATGAAATGACCTCAGAATTAAGATTGTCCCCATTCAAATCTGCAATTTTGAAACCGTCTATGGATCAAGGAGACCAAATCAATCTGAACACTCCAAACTCCTTCTTCTGTGAAGTCTTCACCAATTTGGAGTAACAAAACATCTGCTTCCTGAGTAATGGCTTTAATGGTTTCTTCGTGCTTTTGGCAATGAGTATAGATGCCATAGATTTTGGATTTCTCGCTGCCAGCAAAGTAATCCCAAATCAGATCTCCTTCATCATATCCATCTAGATCTTCTCCTGCCTCACAGTAACGATATCTAGATCTGAAATCTTCCTTTTCATTAAAAATATCGTTGACTAGACAACCATAGAAAAACCAGCGGTCATATTCTCGAACGATCCTAGTTAATTGGGTGGCCTCAACATCGGCATACAGGACCTTGCCATGATCGCCACTGTTGGCAATAAAAAAATATAAGAATCCTGTTTTAGGTAGGAAGTCTAAGGGATCGAAAGCAGAAAATTTCTTCAGATCTAATTGAGCAGCGAAAAACATATTTTCTGGATAATCCAACGATTCTGGTAAGTCCACAATTGGGCCACCAATACGGGATGCACCTCAGGGCTGTTTTAAGTTAGCAGCGAAAAAATAATATCGACCCGATTAGCAAGCTTAGTCATCGCGGTTTTGAGGGATTGATAGTCGTTTAGCCGCAGGATATTAATCCCAATAGTTCTAAGCACTGACCAATTGAGCAGTGCTTGTTCATCTTCGAGTCGATAATCATCTTCGCCAAAACAACATCCTTCGGCCAATGCAACCGATTTTCAATGCCCCAATGTTCTCGGACCAGAGATTGCCAATGCTGGGGTGAGGTGGCAGCTGAACTGATGTAATAGGCCGTATTGTGATACTCCTTTCCTTTGCTTTGTGCCCCATCGTTGGACACAAAGCACAGAGCGAATTGCCTCCCATTCCTGTAAGGCTATGCCGACAGGCTCATAAACCTGTATACACCGATGTTCATCTCGTCCTCTACTTTGGGCGGAGTGGATGTGCTCAGCCATGGGTTTAAGACACTCAAAGTAAGTCTGGAGGTGGTCGTAAAGTCTTCCCTGATTGGATTTGACCGCCACAAGATAGTCGTTACCCGAGGCCACAATCTTCTCAAGTGTTTTTTGGGCGTGTAAGGCATCCATGGTAATCAGCAAGCCATCGAGTTGAAGGGTTTCCAACAAAGCCTGGACGACTTTGATTTCGCTATTATCCTCCTGAGTGAGGGCTTCGAGCTTGAGGGTGATGCCTGCTTCCACCGCAAATAAACTCACCAACCCTACAAAACGCTGCTTCCCCTTGGCATCTGTCAGCCCCTGACGAATCCGTTTGCCATCAATGGAGGCTGCATAATTATCGGGAGAGTGAGTCTGGGCTTTCGAGAGCATCCATGCTTCAAATTGGTGGCTCAACGCTTGGAAGTCAAGCCCCTTCATCACTCGACGAAAGGTACAGTGAGACGGAACTTCGAGGCTCTCAAGCCCCAATAGCTCACTTAAAGGCTGGCGATAATCGCTCACAAAGGTTTCTAACGGACGGTACCCTTGATATCCAGCAAGCATGCCCATCACCATCAATAGCAACAGCAGCCATAACGGATGAATACGGCCATGGGCACTGCGGAAATCCGGGACTTGCTTCAAAGTATCGATTAGATGGCTCATCGGTCTCTCTACTGTTGGTCAGTAGAACCATCCTATTTTTTCTAGGAGGAACGTAAAACAACCCTGGGATGCACCTAGAGCAAAATCAACAGAGGTGTGATCTATATCGTTTTCCTTCATATAACTACTACAGTTCAAGGATTTTGGATAATACCGTTGTGAGGCAGGCGTAAATCGGATAATTTTGTACATCAAAAAGCCTATAAATCAATTACCGATTAAGAATTTTGGGTGAAGCGATGATATCGTTTCTCTGTCATCAGTTTTCCCTCCCAGAGAAGGGAACTCACCTGACTTTCGTTAACACTATGTAGTTACGATTCGAGGATCCGGGCTAGAGGTGCGTTGTTCTGGTGGGATACTGTACGACTGATCGCTGGTGGACGATACCACCCTGTTCTAAGATAGCCAGCATTAAGACCCACAACATCATGATGTTCTGTATGGTCTGGGCAAATTACTGGCAACCGAATTTATGACTGCTGATCATCCTTTATCGGCTCAACAACAAGAGCTTAGCCATCTCAATTTCCGTGTTTTGGAAGTGACGTCAGACACGATTATTGCGGCTCGGCGGACCTTTAATTGGGAATGCCTATTGACGTGGGTGAACTACACCGTCTTTGTCCGCCGTGTTCCTCTCCTCAATGCTCAGGTCATGGAAACCGATCAACAGACCTTAATGCAGAAGGCTCAGCAGGCGAATCAGTCACCATTGCCTCGGGGGTTTCAATCGGGTAATGCCGTTTTGGTTGCCTATATTGCCGACCAAGTAGATTTAGAGGCGCGCCAACTCTGTCAGCGAAAAACGAAAATTCGATTTGCTCAGTTTTATGTACCTGCCGCCTCGGATCATGAAGGGCAAACGTATCTGATCCAAAAAACGCCCCTGTGGGGATTTATCTATTACGTCAAATTTCGCTACATTCTCAACCGTCTCTTAAAACCGACAGGAACACCGAATCAGGAACCCCGATCAACGGCTGGCCTGATCCTTACAGGAGTCTTTGTTCTGTACATGCTGTTCTTGGTCGTGATTCTGGCTACGATCTTTAATTAGCAGTGAATGCTTAGATTGCGAAGGTGCCCCATCGGTTTGCTAGCGCTCTCCTCTCAGCAAATCCTCAAGTTTATTTATGAACCTCTCAGGGGCGGATCAAATCCCTCTCAAAATGTCCCGGCATTATTAGAGATAAGTTCAGTCTTACAGGGAATTTGTTATGAAACGTCTTGCTTTTGGCACCTTATCCGCTTTTCTGCTTGCAACTAGTGTGATTCAGCCCAGCCTAGCCATCGAATCGGTTCTCCAAGGGAATGCCAATGAATCGTCTTTTCTCGTGGCTAAGAAATCGGTTGTTGCATCTGGACAGTTTGTTACCGTCAAAAAACAATCCACGGGTTCCGCTCAGATTATTTCTAAAGGCGGCAAGCGCTATTTAGAATTAAGCACTGACTTTAGTACTGCTAAAGGCCCTGATGTAAAAGTGGTCTTGTCTCGTCAAGCTCAGGTTCCAGGCTCCATTGAAGAAGGAACTTATGTAACCCTAGCTCCTCTACAAAAGTTTCAGGGTAAGCAACTTTATGAAATTCCTAGCGATATTGATTTAGACGATTATGCATCAGTGGCTCTATGGTGCAGACAGTTTAATGTCACGTTTGGGTATGCTCCCCTTAGTTAGTTTCATGATGGGAAGATGAGTGGTCTAATCCTCTGGACTGGAGTAGACTATCCCAGATTTGCTCTCAATCCTTTTCATGTGAATAGTGTTCGCCCGAGTCTCTTGTACCGATGGGGTAATCTTCCAAGCGCTTCTATGAAGATTGCTCCATTTTTTATAGGGGCCGGTTGATAGCTACAAATAAGGGTAAGGGTCTGGGTCTGACCTACAGTATCGCCAAGTGGGTCAATGGTGAACTTGAAGATAGGGGCTATGACACCTCGCAAGTGCTGGCTCACAATTGAGAAAAATGGCTGACTGGCTCGATGGGGTCATTGGTTGGCACGACTCAAGACAGAATGACAAGGGAAAAGCCCTAATGAAGGTTGATCCTCGGGGTTGCGTTTGCCCATACCAAGAAGTTCGGTTATCTGGACAATAACCCGATATTTTAGTTCGGGCCTTGAAGCTACAATGGGTTAGCTTTAGCACTCTCCTCTTGAGAGTGCTAGTGTGCTGACAAACATGAAACGTTGTGTGTAATTCACTGAGAAGGCGCAAACGAGAGGACGCTTGTAATGGCCAAACATGTAGTATTTGATGAAGAATCGCGTCGCGCTCTTGAGCGTGGTGTGAATTCTCTGGCAGATGCCGTACGAATCACTTTGGGGCCTAAAGGTCGCAATGTGGTTCTGGAAAAGAAATTTGGAGCACCCCAAATTATTAATGATGGGGTGACCATTGCGAAGGAAGTTGAGCTAGAAGATCCGTTGGAAAATGCGGGTGCTCAGCTGATGCGAGAAGTGGCTTCCAAAACCAATGATGTTGCGGGTGACGGTACCACTACCGCTACAGTTCTGGCCCAAGCGTTGATTCGCGAAGGTTTGAAGAATGTGGCTGCTGGGGCTAACCCCGTGGCCCTTCGCAAAGGGATTGATAAGACGATTGATGCCTTAGTGAAAGAGATCGAAGCCAAGTCGAAGCCCGTTGCCGGAGATGCGATCGCACAAGTGGCAACCATCTCTGCTGGGAACGATACCGAAGTCGGTCAAATGATTGCCCAAGCCATGGATAAGGTGGGCAAAGATGGCGTCATTACCGTAGAAGAATCCAAGTCCCTCGCCACCGAAATGGAAATCGTGGAAGGGATGCAAATCGATCGGGGCTATATCTCTCCCTACTTTGTGACCGATGCAGAACGCATGGTTGCTGAGATCGAAAATGCCCGCTTGCTGATCGTCAATAAGAAAATCAGTTCTCTTCAAGATCTCGTCGGTATCCTGGAGCAAGTTGCCCGTGCTGGACAGCCTCTCCTAATTATTGCTGAGGATCTAGAAGGAGAAGCCCTAGCCACGTTGGTGGTGAACAAGCTGCGGGGTGTCCTTAATGTTGTGGCTATCAAGGCTCCTGGTTTTGGTGAGCGCCGCCAAGCCATGCTTCAAGACATTGCCGTCCTCACCGGTGGACAGGTCATTTCTGAAGATGTGGGTTTAACCCTCGACAAAGTTGATTTAGAGATGCTGGGAACGGCTCGCAAGGTCACCATCAGCAAAGACAACACCACGATTGTGTCGGAAGCGGCCAATGCAGGGGATGTCGGCAAGCGAGTGGAGCAGCTCCGTCGCCAGTTGGATGAAACCGATTCTGAGTACGACAAAGAAAAGCTGCAAGAGCGGATTGCTAAGCTTGCAGGGGGCGTTGCTGTCATCAAAGTAGGTGCCGCAACCGAAACCGAGCTGAAAGATCGTAAATTACGCATCGAAGATGCGCTCAACGCGACGAAAGCAGCCGTAGCTGAGGGGATCGTTCCTGGCGGTGGCACCACCTTGATTCATCTCACCAAAACCATTGAGAGTGTTAAAGCTCAATTGAAAGATGAAGAAAAAGTTGGTGCAGACCTCGTGGGTATTGCATTAGAAGCACCTCTCACTCAAATTGCGGACAATGCTGGTAAAGAAGGCGCTGTCGTTGTAGAGAAAGTCCGTGATGCGGACTTCAGCTATGGCTATAACGCCATGACTGACACCTACGAAGATATGATTGCTGCTGGAGTCGTTGATCCTGCGAAGGTGGTTCGTTCGGGCCTCCAAAATGCGGGGTCGATTGCTGGTATGGTGCTCACCACTGAAGCCTTAGTAGTGGATAAGCCTGAACCTGCAGGTGCTGCTGCGCCCGATATGGGCGGCATGGGTGGCATGGGCGGCATGGGTGGCATGGGCGGCATGGGTGGCATGGGTGGCATGGGCATGATGTAAGCCCAAGCACCTATGACTCGTCAGCACTAAGTTAGCTCTGAGTCTTGCAAAACAGCTTGTCATCTGACAGGCTGTTTTTTGGTGTATGAGCAGTCATGCTAGAGAAAAGTGGCAGTTCCTAGTGCCAACTGCCGTTAGAGCCAGAATTTCAGGTTTGTTGAAGTCTCGAAATCAATACTCTCAGAGCAAAAAAGTGTTAGAGAATACAAAAAAACTATATTTAATTAAAATTTAATTTTTTATCGGGTTTTGTAGTCAGATCTTTAATTTGAAAAGGGTATTATTAGATACAGAAATGAATCGTTCATCTTGCATCGCTTGTCTGTTTGATTCCTGATCAAAGGTGAGTCAGCAAGACGGAAGTAAGGCATTTACCTGAAGGAACGCGCCTCATCCCATCTATTCGGTCGGAGGCCAACCGTGAAATATTCCTATCGTGGTGTCGAGTACACCCCTGTTTCTCCCTCAGTAGAAGTCACAGAAACTGAAATTATTGGCCACTATCGTGGCACTCCCTGCCGCCGTCGGCAGTATGCAACTACGGATCTTCATCAACCCACTCACGTTATGACCTATCGTGGCGTTGAGTATGGACAAGGAGTGAACAATTCTACAACTCGCCAAGAGTCTACCTTGCCTCAAACACCCAAGATTCCTGATGTTGTGCCTCAATCTATCTCTGTCGGCACAGCCATGAATTATTCCAGACCCTCTGGGCGTTTGGGTATTCGGGATGTATCCGATTTGGAAAAAGTTCATAACACTTTTATTCGCCAGACCTTGGAGCATCGTCTTGCTGTTGCCAAACGTAAAGGCGATCAAGGACTGGTTCAAATGCTAGAGCAAGAGCAGCATCAGCTGAATTAACGCTAGCATCAGTCACTGAGTTACTTAAAAGCGATGCCCTCGATTATCTAAATCGAGGGCATTTTTGTGATGGATAGACTAACCATGGCAGACATTAGTGAACAAAATACAATCCTCTGAACAGATCTTCCAGCTAACTAATGGCTTCTGGGGTATGGGTGTTTAGTGGGCAGTCTAATCGATCGCTTTCAATAACTGTGAGCGCTCTAAAGTCGCTTGTCCAAAGCCAGGAATCCATGCAATCCAGCGATCTCGATCTCCTGGGCACAGCAGCAAAGCGGCATCTTCACTGTAGTCAGACAAGGGATTGCGGAGCTGTACCCATTGATGTGCTCTAGGAACAAAAACGTCGGCTGCTATGGATTGCTGAGGCTTTTTAGTAGAAATACTCATTGCTAAGCTAAAATCCGTATCTTTTGATACAGAAATTTTATAGCTTTTTTGAAATTTTTTTGTCGTTGATGGTGAAACTTAACTTGGTGTCTAGACAGGCGATATGTCTCCCAATCCCTTACCTAGCCCCCATCTCCATAAAAGATGAAATAGAAGGATGGATGGGCAATGTTACGTAAAAGGCATAAAACCACATATTTGTATGGGTTTCTATAGGATTTGAGGCTTGTTTAATCACTTTTTTTATGGTCTAATCTAGCAAAATTCGCACCTGCGTTTTCCATGATTACCTTCAATCCTGTGCTGCTTATTCTGACGATTGCTTCAGGATATTTATTTACGATCTATATGGTCTTAGGGCTGATAAAGCAAAGTGATCAGCTCCATTAAAATCCCCCCAAAAGACCAGCCTTTTGGGGGATATCGGTGACTTAATCGGCCATGCGCCTGAGAAGCAATTGCTAGAACTGTTCTAGACGGTATAAAGCTGTGAATTTACTCAACAGCTTTGGCTACGTCTCCAACCTTAAAACCTGTGCCAGTCAGAATCTTGCCGACAGAGGATTGGGCATCGACTTCGGTGAGTTGAATGCGGCCTACAGACTGAGTCTGGCGACGTAATAATTGACCCGTTGTCGGATCTTTAATATCTTTGATTACTCGTTCAACGGAAACCACCATACCAGGGCGAAAGCCATGAACGCCCCCCTTATTGAGAACGATTTGAGTGCCAGTGACATCGGCAACCACCATTTCTTCTACAGGGAGAGTGGCGGGCTTGGCCGCGAGCTTAGGAGCTACTGCTGCAAGTTGGGACACAATTTTATCCACGGCTTGACCTGAGGCTTCACCCAAGAGGCGCTCGCTACTGTCAGAGTTGCTATCAACACCAATACCAAAAATACGACCACGACCCCCACTTTTATCTGCTTGGCCGGTGCCTTCAGCAGCGGTGAGAATTTCTCCTGTGGCTGTACTGACGAGGCGGGTAGAGAGTTGAACCGTTGCAAGCTGAGTTTTTTGTTTGCCTCCTAGACCAAAGAATCCTCCGATAGAACCGCCTTTGGATTGTTCTTCGATATGAAACTGAGTAATGGAACCAATCAGGACGGCATCTACTCCCAGGACTCGCCCAATTTGAGCAGCAGTGGTGGGTTCAATACGGCCTGATGCGCCTAGGTTCTGTTCAGCTAGGATGGCGTCAATTTTGCTGCGTTCCACCAGGATGTAGGTGCCATCTTTGACGAGTTCATTGGTCAGCAGATTACTGATGCCTCGGGATGCGCCATTCTTACCGTATAACCCATAGCTAATCCCAGTTTTGCTAACGTTGGCATAATCGAAGTCTAAGACGGCGATGCGTCGGCTTTCTTTAACTTTGATTTGCTCAACCCCAATGCCAGGAGAACTGAAAGGGTTGGCATAGACTGAACCCGGAACGCAAAAAGCGGTGAGCACGGTGAGGGCAATAGAAAGTTTCGCAATGGGTAAAACTGTGTGTTTCATGAAAGTAGCGTCCAGTACATCCTTAATAGATTTTGACGGTAGTGAGAAAGATTCAGTTTCCAGATCGTAAGAAATAGAATCTGGAAGGAGAAAAAGTTAACGATCACAAATGGTTCGAATCGACTGTCGGCAATTTTTGGAGGCAATATTGATCGCTTCTAAAGCTCGCTGGTAATCGGCTTGGTTGTTATCTTTAAGCGCTAGATCGGCGGCGGTCCGTAAATCCGTGAGGGCTGCTCCTTGTTGACCTTGGTTGAGGTAAACAATCCCCCGGTTGTAGTAGAGAATGGCGTGGTCTCCCTGGAGCTGAATGGCCTGGGAGTAATCTGCGATCGCACCCCCAGTATCCCCCAAAGACGATTGCACCAAAGCTCGGCCAATATAGGCTTGCAGCAGATTTTTGTCCAACTGAATCGCCTGATTAAAATCCTGTAAGGCTCCCGTTTGATCCTGCTTGACGAGGCGAATGCTGCCGCGCAGGGCATAGGCTGGGGCAAATTGAGGATTTTGGCGAATAGCCTGGGTGGTATTGCGTAATGCCCCGGCCATATTCCCCAGGCGGTATTGATCTAAAGCTTGCAGGTAGAAGTCAGAAGCACTTGAAGGGGCGGAAGGGACAGAGGCGATGGGTTTAATCGGGGTAGTGACGGTATTGGCCGGGGCCATCTTCAAGAAAGTATGAATCGGAATCCCGAGATTAAACCCCGTTTTGATAAAGATATCGGGGTTGATATTTTGATTTTGAACCGTAGTAGTGGTGTCCGCGCGGCCATGAATGCCCAGTAGTTTGCCATCCTTGTCCAGAACGGGTCCACCACTCATGCCGGGGAGGGTGTTGTTGGTATACACCAGGGCATAGCCATCACTTAAGGGACGGGTGGCATTGGCCGTGATCGTTCCTGTGGTGAAGTTGTAGATAATATCTGTCAACGCCTGAGTTCGGCTGGGAAAACCGGCGACGTAGCTCTCGCTGCCTTCTGAGAGCTGTTGAGAGTCGCCAATTTTGACCACAGTATAAGAGCGGTCACTGGTAAACTCCAGCAGGGCTAAGTCGACGCCAGGAAATTTAGTAATCGTCTGCACATTGACGGGATATTCCTGACCATCATTCGTAATAACGACGTATTCATCGACGGTGGCCACCACGTGAGCAGCAGTCAACACTGTATAGCGATTACCATTGCGTTTGATAATTACGCCAGAGCCAGGGGCTTGGCTATCGACCCGCACAGTGATTTGTTTGGCGACTTTATTAATTTCAGCGGGACTCAGGGCTAGGGCAACTTGCGGTGCCAAGACAATGGCGGCAACTGTTCCTAGGAGCAGGGTGGAAAATTTTTGGGGAATGTTCATGCAGTGTCCTAAAAATATGCCATTGGCATATAAACCGATGCTTGGATGTCTTACCTAGTTAGTGTATGACTCTGGTTCGAGGATACCCTAACCCTGTTTGAGGTTAGACAAGGTTTTATTCACCAGAATAAAAACCAGCATCTATTTTAATCTTAACGACTTAATTTTAGGAGACTAAGACTTGGATCACGGCTAGAGAGTGATCTTGGAAGTTGAAAATTCTACCGAACACTGGCTTGAGTCACTTCCTTGGTCTGTTCTTGACTTGGTATTGCTATATTGTCAGGATCTTGCCTGCAGTATTGCTCTTTAAAGTGTTCCTGAACGTAGTAATGAACAAATTGATAATGCCCCGCAACACACAGAATGAAGCGATAATTTTCAGCTTGTTGCAAGAATTTTGCGAAGTTCCAAGGGGCAACACCGGACTGAAAAAGAACAAAGCGTAAACAGATGTGTTTAATTACTTCTTCAAGTCCGCTAGTTAGCATAACGATAAGTCCGATAGTTAATCCGCAGATACATCCTCCAATCAGCCAGCTTGTTGAATTGAAAAGTACTACAATCACTAGCCCTCCAATTACCCCTCCAATTACCCCTCCAATTAGTCCGAGACTTATGGAAGTTGCGATTGATTCTTTGATTCCTTGATTGGGACTTGGATGGTGAGTTCTCTTTGATTCTTTAACTATACCAGCGCTTAATCCTTCAATTAGCCCTACAACTAGTCCAAAAATAAGCCCTCCAATATGCCCTTCAGTCTGTCCAAAAGTTTGCCTAAAAATTAGTCCTCCAAATAGTCCTCCAAATAGTCCTCCTATTAACCAGAACATCAGCTTTTGTCTGAAATTAGTCCAAGAGAACTTAGTTTTCCCTGTTACTTTAATGTCAGTGTTCCATTTTTCATGTCCTCGTTTTAATCCACAGCTTAGACCAATTATTAGACCTCCAATTAGCCCTCTGTTTAACTTGAATATTGGTCCTCCAATTAGGCTATCTAAAAGCCTTCCAATGAAGCCTCCAACTAATCCTCCGGTTAGTGAAAAAATTAGTATAGTTACCTGTCTAAAAAATCTTTTTTGGTCTGGTTTTAACCAAGATGGCTGTAAACCCTCAATCCAAAAACAGGTTGGTGTTTTATGGGTATCTTTGCTTTTGCTAAGGTTCTTGGCTAGCCAACCTAGGTAATCTAAAATCTTATCTGATGTTGGCAATTTTTTTGATCTATGAATGCTATTTTGACCATCTTTACTAAGTTGATGATGTATATATTTATCGATAATCTCATCACGACAGAGTGGCATGGTAAGTGAACCAATATCCTCATCTTGATAAGCAGCTACCAACATAGAGAGGAAAAAAGGTAAATAAGTTATGTCTTCCTCTTTATGAGTAAAATTCTTGCGTAATACACTTTTGAGTGATCCCTTACCTAAGTTATGAAAATAACTTTGAATTTGGAGTGTATCAGGTTTCTTTAAGTTAATGACTCCGTTCAAATATTTAAATATTTGAGTGTTGCTTTCTGGATTTTCATTCCCTTCACTTCTACAGCAAATTAGACATTTAGTTAATGGATTCTGTTCTAAGAAGCCATTTATAGATTGAATACATAGCCTCTGACTTTTTGTGTATGAAGATTTGATGCTATCTAACTCATCTATTTCTCTTAGATCATCTAATCCATCTAGAAATAGAAAAATATGATTTTGATCAATTAATATTTTGGTTTCTGATTTTGGAACGCCATATTTGTTTTTAATCTGAGTAAATAGCCATTTCTCAAACTCTTGTTCTTCATAAGAATATTGAGATAGGTCTAAAGGTATTGGGATAGGATTGTCAGATAGTGTTTTATGCTTTTGTAGAAAAACTATCTCTTCTAAAAGAAGTTGTTTAGCTGTTTCTAACAACTCATCAGTTTTTCCTGACCCATGTTCTCCAAGCATGAGGCATCTACCTTTTATATAGTCATGCTCTAAAAAAGAAACTGTTGTTGGGTGATCTGCATAATTTAGGATTGGTGGTGTTTTCTTGTCTGAAAAATTTTCATTAGGTGGTATGACTGTGAGAAGAGCTGTCTTATGCTTAAGACCAATACGAAATTTGGATTCATATCTTGAGTCTTTAAGTTTTAAAATGACTTCTTTCCAAACTTTTTTGAGTAAGGTTTGACGAGTAAATAAGATTTCTTGATCTTTGATTTTTGCTTGTCTAGGGAATAAATTATTAGTGGTTTTTTGTATGCCTTCAATAACTGTAGGAGCGTTCTCAGTAATCTTTGCTAGTGCTGTAATTATTGAAGACGTACCTAATGTATTTAGGATGTTTTGCCAACTGCTAGCCACTTCAATGGCATCAGATGGGTTGGCTTTGCTACTGGTTGCAATGGTAGACACCCACGATATAATGTCATGAATCATAATTTTTACCGATTTATAGAGATTCTTTTGGAATGACTCTCTTAATGCAGATAAAATATTTTCGATTTATAGATAGTATTATAAGACAGGTGATTATGTGAATGGAGGTTCTTGACCAACTTGCTTGGTTCAACGAATGTCACCTTGAATTTATAGCGATCTGATGATCGATGCTATGGCTTGATGACGGTATTTTCAGTGGTTTACAATTACATAAACTGAAAAATTAATTTTTGAGATGAGCATATGTCGAAAATAGTATGTGTTATTTTATTTGGCACCAATAAGTCTTTGGCATAGCCGGTCCTACTCTATATCTGTTGAAGCGTGATTAGTGTGTAAGACTTTTTTTCAGTAAGGAATTCTAGAATTTCTTTAGCAAGCACTCTTGAAAATCTTTCTAGTTTTAAGTTTGATATCTCTATCACGATTGAATAAAAATAGTGCTAAATAGACCAGTACAATTATCCCTACTTATTTTGTATGGATTAGAGCATTATGCCTCGTTTCCTCCATGTTGCTGATGTGCATTTGGGCTACACCAAATACGAATCACCAGAGCGTACCAAAGATTTTTTCCTCGCTTTCAGTGATGCGCTTGAACGCTATGCCATCGAACCCCAAGTCGATTTCGTCCTCATTGTCGGGGACTTATTTGAGCATCGTCAGGTCCTTCCTGCAGTCCTGAATCAAGCCCAACTCTGTCTGGATCGGCTACAAGAAGCAGGCATTCCTGTCTTAGCCATCGAAGGGAATCACGACTATCGACTCTATGGCACCAGTACCAGCTGGTTGCGATATCTGGCCGATTGGGGACGTCTGATGCTGTTGGAACCCAATGCTGAAGAAGAATTAGAACCATGGGATCCTGAAGCGAGGCGCGGTGGGTATATCGACCTGGACTGTGGTGTGCGAGTGATTGGATCTCGGTGGTATGGAGCAGCTGCGCCTCAAGCCATTCAATCCCTAGCTCCTCTGATAGAAAAACTCCCCTCTGGACCGGACCATACGGTCATGATGTTTCATCATGGTTTAGAAGGACATGTCTCCCGCTACAGTGGGGCATTGCGCTATCAAGACTTTGCTCCCTTGCTAACCGCAGGTGTAGATTATTTAGCCCTTGGCCATATCCACCGCAGCTACTCTGCTGAAAGCTGGATCTTCAACCCCGGCTCTATCGAAGCGAATAGCGTAATTGAAAACCAAGACCAGAATCCTCGGGGAGTGTTCTTGGTCAACCTAACCAAAAAAGGAATCAAAGCTGATCTCAAATCCGATTATTATCAACGCCATATTGAGCGCTTAAACCTAAAAGCGGATCCGAAGCAAACGGCTGCAGAATTGGAAGCAGCGGCAATTACTACGATTGAAACGGCCTATAAAAAAGGTAAAACAGAGGATGCCATCGTAGAACTAAAAATTCAGGGCACGATTGGATTTGAGCGTTCGGATCTGAATGTGAAAGAGCTGAGAACTCAACTCCATACCCTCAGTAAGGCTTTAATTATGCTGATTAAATATGAAGTCACTGGGGTTGAATATCACAGCTATATCAGCGATCAAGAAGAACTCCCCTCTCGCAACGATATTGAGCGATTGGTTTTTACCGATCTTTTAGCTGCGAATGCTCATTACCGAGACCAGGCAGAATCCCTTTCTTCGGGCCTTATGGATCTAAAAGATCGTCTGCTTAAACAGCAGACTGAACCCGAACTTTATCAATATGCTCAGGAACTGCTGTCTGCGAAGCCTTCTGAAGTGGATGAGCCAGTGCAAGATTAAACCAAAATTCTATTCCACAGGAATTTTGCACCGATCTGTAGAGCAATCAATTTGCTGTTGTCGTTCAGCTAAGATGGTTGCTAAATCTGCTCTGCCCGTCAATTTCAACCGCCAGTTTGCCCAGATGCCATAGATAAAGTCTGCGATGGGGCCAATGATGGGGAGCTTAGTGATGGCATAGACCCAACCCATCCCCAAGACTTCATAGACTTTGCGAAAAACGGGGACGCCCACCATTACCGTGCCATCAGGCAATAAGGCATGAATCGTTCCCATTGCCGTTTCAAAGTCAATGTTGCCATTCTCTTCTGGGGCATAATTCAAGTCTGCAATATCGACAAAGGCTACCAACCCTTGGCCTGCATCCCGGTTCTGTAAAAAGTTGACTTCTCTCAAACAGAGAGGGCAAGCGCTATCGTAAAGCAGCTTAATTTGCCAAGAGGGGTTTAAATCAGATACAGCGGCTGCAGTCGTACTGGGAGATGAGGTGGTTTCAGTAGTCATAAAGGCTAGATAGGAGCTTCTTTTTTGACTATAACCTTATCTTTATGAGCAATGGGGCTTATTCAAGTCTCCCTAGCAGGTCAGCCTAAGTTGATAGGGTTGTTCTCAGCATGTCATGGATCTGAGCAGGAAGCGGTTGGTTCCTAAAGTTAGGATGCTGGGCGTCAATTTGATGGGCTTTTTGAGTAATGGAGCTAAATTGACGGTCGGTTTGTTCTAAATCGCTGAAAATTTGCTGTGGATCGAACAGATGGGTCGTTGGTAGTGTTTTACCGAGGGTTTTGAGCACTAACCCGATGGGTACATTAATCGTTTCCTGCAGCTTGAGATAGCGTGCCAAAACAGGAGCAAATGCACTAATAATCGAACCAATGCCGCCCCTAGGTTGATACCACCCTACAAAATAGAGACCCTTGTAATCATCCAGAAATGCACCATCATAGCATTTGACCACTGAGCCTTGGACGCGCTGCAGCTCTGGTGCTAAAAACGGGTAAGCAACATAGTAGCCCGTGGCGCAAACGATCAGGTCGAAGTCTTCGCGGCTGCCATCTTCAAATTCCACTGAGTCTTCATCTAGCTTGCGGACGCCCGGTTTAGGAGTAATGCGACCATGCTTGATGTAGTAGGGAACTTCACTATTGATGGTGGGGTGTTTCTCAAAGATGCGATGTTTGGGGGCCGGCAGGCCATAGCTCTCATGTTTGCCAAAGGTCAGACGGATCAGCAGGTACACCATCAGCCGCTGATACCAGAGGGGACTAGGGCTTGTACTGTTCTTGCTGAGGTCAGCCACGGGAACACCGGCAAAGGTTTTGGGAATAAACCAAGGTACATCCCGCATACTCAAAACACATTTAGTCCCCACCCGGGCGGCTTCGGCGGCCAAGTCACAGGCTGAATTACCCGCGCCGATCACTAAAACGCGCTTGCCGATGAGCTGTTGAGGGCGTTTGTAGTCCTTGGAGTGAATGATTTCTCCGTTAAAGTGCCCTTCAAATTTCGGCAGTCGCTTGCACCAGTGATGGCCATTACAGAGCACAACCCCTTGATACAGTCGCTGTTCACCATTGGCAAAGCTGACTTCCCAAAGATTATCTTCGACGGGGCGAACAAAGGTGATTTCGCGGTTGAGTTCAATGGTGTCTCGTAATCCAAAATGATCGGTAAAAGCGTTAATATAATCCCGCATATTTTGAGCGCTGGGAAAGTCAGGATACGTGTCCGGCATGGGGAAGTTCGTAAACTGAGTGATGTTACGAGAAGAGATGATATGCGCCGTTTCGTAAACGCCATGGTACCAATTCCCGCCGATATCATCGCTGGCATCCACCTGGTCATAGGGAATTCCTGCTTCTTTTAGAGCCTGAGCCATTCCCAAGCCTGCGTAGCCAGCACCAATAATTAGATATTTTTCGGAGGTTGTTTGCACGGATTTTCGAGTGAATAACTGCGTTAAGACGGTTTTTGGTATTGTCGTTTGATCTGGTTTGTGGTCCATTGGAGCAGGCCCGGACAATAGCGTTTGATTCGGGTTAGGACTCGGGCTGGCAGATCAGGAAAGACTTCTGGTTTGTTCTGCTGAACGCCCTGAAGGGTGGCTTGCATGATTTTATGAGGATCTGTGGTCATCCAGTGGGGCAGTTCCGATTTCCCCTGAGCGAGGGAGCCAAAACTATCTGAGTTGAGAATCGGCGTCCGGCTAAAAAAGGGGTAGACCGTGGTGACTTTGATGTTGAAGTCTTTCACCTCGCTGCGGACCCCATCACTGTACCCCCGTAGCCCAAATTTACTGGCGGCATAGCCGGTTAACCCGGTTGGAGCAATCCAGCCAGCGACGGATGAAATATTCACGATATGGCCCTGGCGGCGGGTAATCATATCTGCTACAAACCGGTTACTCAAGCGCATGGGAGCCAAGAGATTGAGCTGCATCATGACTTCCCAGCGTTCGGTTGGGGTCTCATCCATGCGTCCATAGAGGGCAATGCCAGCATTGTTAATCAAAATATCAACAGGATGATTGAGGGCTTGAACGTTCTGATAAAGATCCTCACACCCGTCTGCCGTGCCTAGGTTGGCAACAAAACTGGGCAGTAGTTCTCCGGAGTGGCGGTCTGGATTGAGTTTTTCGGCCTGCTGTTCCAGCAAGGCCCCATCGATATCCGTGCGGATCACTCGACTGCCTGCCTCTAACAACAGTTGAGTCAGCTCGTGGCCAAATCCCCCGGTTGCTCCGGTTAAGAGAACGACGGCATTATTTAACTCGGTCATGGCTAGACCTTCAGTTACTGTGATCAAATTGTAAAAGATGTATGGATGTCAGGGATCTCTTGTCTATTCACTTTTATGATCGGGGGGCCTATCCCTACTCACCCTTGAGGCAATGAATGGACTTCCAAATCCGACCGGCTCAACAAACAGATCTCCCTAGGATTCGGGCTTGGGCTGTACAAGAATCTTGGAATCCGGGCCGGTATGACTTGGAGGTGTATTGGCGACAAAATAGTTTGCTGGTGGGGTGGTTAGGAGATCAGCCTGTGGGCTGTATTTCTGCAGCGGCATATGATGCAGACTTTGGTTTTTTAGGCTGTTATTTGGTGGATCACCGCCATCGAGGCCATGGCTATGGCCGATTCCTGTGGGAAAAGGCAATTTCGTCGCTACCAGCTCGCTGTATTGGCTTAGAAGGAGCGGTGGCTCTGCAGGATACCTATCTCCGTCATGGGTTTGTCAAATCTTGCCTGCATGTTCGCCATCAATTGAAGTCTGGTAATGGCAATCCAGTTGCGTCGTCGTTGCAGGCTATTCACTCCATACCGTTTGAGCAAGTGCTGGATTACGATACGCGTCATTTTGTGGGGATGCGATCGCAATTCTTGCAGCATTGGCTAGGAAGTCCGGAAATGCAGGGCTGGGGAGTTGTCCAGGCGGATCATCTGCTCGGATATGGGCTGATTCGTCCGGCGGATATGGGGTATCGGATTGGACCGCTATTTGCCGATAGGGCTGATGTGGCCCAGCAGCTGTTGGCTGCTCTATTGCAGATACCGCCCTCCGATCAGCCCGTTTATATGGATGTGCCGAAAAGTAATGAACAGGCGAATCAGTTGATGAAAAACGTGCAGGCTATTCCTTTGTTTAGTAATTGTCGGATGTATAAGGGAGAGTTTCCGGAGTTGCCCTTGGATGAAATTTATGGAGTGACCACTCTAGAAATGGGCTAGGGGCTGGGTGTGCGGAGGATAGTGCCTGAGAGAGGATGGGCAGTAGGGGTATAGGATTTGAGTCCATATTCGGCACCGTAATCCGTGCCGAGGCCAAAATACCACTGGTCTTGGTAGTGGGTGAGCGATCGCGCAAAGGTATCCGATTCAAACCGCAGAATTTCACACCAGTGCTGGGGGTGGGTGGCTTTCCTGACGCGATTGATAAACCGGAGTTTGCCTGCGTTTCGCTGTCGCTCACTCGTCAAAACAAACAGACCTTTAGGAGTCGTAATCACATCCCAAGGGACTTCCTGGGGCTTCAGTTGGACGCGCTCCACCTGGGTGTTGTTGGAGGCTAAGGAAGTGGCGATAAATAAACCAGGGGGTTGAAGATGAGGATCTTCACTGTTGAGCACTCGGACAGCTTGTGAAGTATGAGAGATATACCGGGAGCCTTTACTGATATAAGCCAGCTGGGATTGGGAAACCGCCGTTTTCTTGACCTGAGTGGCTTGCGGGTGATTGGGGAATAGAGTGGTTCGATCTAAATCTTGTCGTTGAATCGGTTTTAGAGTCGGCCCCAGCTGCCAAGGACGCCCGCTGACAAAGATATACAGAGACTCTTCAAACTGGACCATATGGGCAGGACTGGTGTTCAAAGTTTGGATATCTTGCCAGGTCTGTCCTTTATCCCCGGAGGTGATTAAATAGCCCCGGTTATCTGACCTGCGAATCACGGACCATAATTGGTCTGCGAATTTTGCAATGGACCAGACATGCACTCCCCCAGGCAAGGTGCGAATTTTTTGCCACTCCTGCTGTTGGAAACGGTAGATATTGCCCAAGTCCCAGCTTTCTCGAGCATCAATCCCAGGGGTATATAATTCCGAGTCAATGGTCTGAAAGCTGCGAATCTCTTCTTCTGGGGCAACGAACTTGAACTGAAATTGGTTGGCATTGGGGTCGAAAAACCACAAAGGAATTGGCCCTTGATTGGCATTGCTATCGCCATGACCGAGATAGATTTGATTCTGAAAAGGCACCATGACCCACACATTGCGAGCATAGGGTTGAGACTTGGCATACTGGCCGGTGGTAAAAGGCGAACCCAAGTTTTCGATGCGTGGAGTGACATCAGTGGTCGGAACCTGGGCACAGACCTGGGCAGCTGAAGAAGACCCTAAAGGCCATTGCAAAAACTGGGAGGCGATGGCACCAGTTCCTGCGATCACGCCGATCAGAATCAGCGCCCAGCGCCCATAGTGGGGTGGTTGAGGGAGAGAAGGTCTGATGTTCACAAGCAACAAGGGCTAGGCAAGTAAGACGGCTTGGAGCTAGAGCGCAAAGGCTGGCCATAGTCCCCAGAATATAGCGGATTAATAAGCTGGCTCAACTGGATAACAACGCATAACGTTTGGAATTGATCAGAAATTCGCAATGTTTCTTTACAAAATTTAGCTGTATGTGTTACATTTATTTACATAGTCAATTACGGAGCTTACACACATGACATCTAGCGGATATACCTCTGACGATCGCGGTCGCGTTAATCGATTTGCAGTAGAGCCTAAGACTGCTGCTAAAGCCGAGCCTGTATTTGGTTTTAATAAGGATGCTGAAAGATATAGTGGCCGTCTAGCTATGATCGGCTTCTTCGGAATTTTATTAATTGAACTGGCCACCAATCTCACCTTTGTCCAGATTGTGACTGGCGCATAGTTGCTAACACCATCATCCATGTCAAGCTGAGGTACTGCCTCAGCTTTTTGCTTTTTAAAGGTTTAAAGCGTCAAGGGACCAGAGATAGCCTTAGTCACCCCGTTGGATGGCATAGCCTACGCCCCGCACTGACAGAATCAAGTCGGGTTCTTCCGTATCTTCTTTCAGCTTGTTCCGAAGACGCGACATATGAACATCGACAACACGGGTATCAATCTTGCCGTCAGGGCTATAGCCCCACACCTTTTGTAAAAATTCAACTCTAGAGATGGGTTCTCCGGGGCGGCTGACCAACAGCTCTAGCAGATTAAATTCGAGATGAGTGAGCTGAATGCGTTCTTTATCTTTATAGACTTGCCGTTTATTGGTATCAATTTCTAGATGGCCGACCTGAATCACACCGGCTGATTTGTGGTGAGCAGAGTGGGATTTTGTGATCCGTCGAAGAATGCAGCGAATGCGTGACTCTAGCTCTTTGGGAGAAAATGGCTTGACCATATAGTCGTCTGCGCCCATTTCCAGACCTGTAATCCGATCGGCGACGTCTGAAAGAGCCGTCAACATAATGATGGGGACATCGGACTCTTGTCGTAGGGATTGGCAGACCTGATACCCGTTCAGCTTGGGCATCATGACATCCAAAATAATCAAATCTGGTTCTTGATGCTGAAACACTTGCAGGGCTTCCTCGCCATCAGCGGCAGTGATGACAACAAATCCCATCATGGAGAGACGAGTTTCTAGGATCCGACGAATGCTAGCTTCATCATCAGCGACTAGAATTTTTTGCTGCTGATCTTTCAAACTACTTTAGTATCCAAAGACAGACAACGTTGAAGAGATTAATACTCTTTGAACCATGAATAAAAAGCCCAATAAAGTATGAATATGAAGTTTTTTTACATATTCTTAGAGGCTTCTAGAACTTGAGTTTAGCAGTTGGTAGTCGGTTCACTGCATTGTTGTGTCAAAGTTTGCGCTTTCGGTGACAGAGACGCCACTGGAGACAGACAACAATTGCCTTTTGATGGGCAAGGGACAGATACAGTTCAACCCAGGATTAGGGTTGTGTGGACAACGATAGACCTGGATGTCAGTAGGATCAAACCTTACAAGACCTTGAATATCCATAGTTTGGACAAAAAGCCCTTAATTGTTTGACATGTCTTTACATTTCTGTTACATTTATTTACACAAGGTTACGACACACATGCATTAATCGGAGTCTACTCACATGAATACATCTAATAATTTCTTTGGATTTAACCCTTTTGCTGAAGCTTGGAGCGGTCGCTTAGCTATGGTGGGTTTCTACGCCGCTATCGTGATTGAACTGGTGACGGGCAAAGGCGTGTTGCATTTCTGGGGCTTGATGTAAGCGCTCAGGTTGATGAGCCAATCATCTCTAGCTCAACCTTAAAGAGATGAAATAGCCCTCATGCCTTGCCTGCACTTCATGGATAGAGACTGAAAATCACTATCTTGCAGCGCTCTGGAGTCTAAACCAGCTGACTTAGTGCAGCCCCAAAAAGTTCAATCCTTCTCTGTTAGTGGCCAGCCAGCCAAACTGCAAAAAAGCTTTTAATCCTCGCCAGATAAAGGTTTGCCGGTGGTAGGGCCCAGCAGCTTAATTCTCATTATCAAACAGACCTCAGCTACATAGCTGGGGTTTTCTTTTGGATGTATGTAACAACATGTCTCCTCAATATGAGAAGCCCAAACCCTTGTGAAATCGTCATTTCGAGCATATGAAGGAAGCGATGTTTTCATATTCTTGACAAAACGTTACACATTAAGTTACATTTATTTACATAAGATTCATTCCTCGTTTACGGAGTCCAACGCTATGAGTACACAAAATCCAATCTGGGGTTTCACCGACTTTGCAGAAACCTTTGGTGGTCGCTTGGCCATGATGGGATTCTTTCTCGCCCTAGTGACTGAAGTGCTGACCGGTCAAGGCATTGTCGGTCAGATTGCCGCCTTACTAAACTTCTAAACCAGTGTTTTGGGTTTAGAACGACTCTAGTTCATCTTTAATATTTTTTCCCCGGCATGTGCCGGGGAGTTTTATTTATCAGTTATCTGTGTTTACCCAAACATTGCCATTATGAAAAATTCATTTGTTAGTAAAGATTCAATCACTACCTATCTGCGTGAGATTAGCCGCTTTCCTCTGTTGAATCATGAACAAGAAGTCATCTTTGGCAAGCAGGTACAACGTTTAACAGCTTTGCAGGAGATGAAGCAGGAACTGCAAGACCACCTCGACCGAGAGCCGACCCAACAAGAATGGGCAGAAAAGGCCCAAGTGTCTGTGGCGCAACTGCAAAAAGAATTGAAGTTAGGCCACAAAGCCAATCGCAAAATGGTGGAATCTAATTTGCGTTTGGTGGTTTCAATTGCCAAGAAGTACAACAAAGCGAAAGTTGAGTTTTTGGATTTAATTCAAGAAGGCACAATCGGTCTGCAACGGGGTGTCGAGAAATTTGACCCGATGAAAGGCTATCGCTTCTCTACCTATGCCTACTGGTGGATTCGTCAAGCCATGACTCGTGCGATCGCAGAACAAGAACGAACCATCCGCTTACCGATTCACATCAATGAAAAGCTCAGTAAGCTCCGCAAGGTCAGACGCCAACTGTCGCAAAAACTCCATCGCGACCCTACCGTGCAAGAGCTAGCGGTAGAGATGGACCTCGCGCCTAAAAAGATTGAAGACTATCTCAACTACGCACGTCGCTCGATCTCGTTAGATATTCAGATTGGCGATCAGCAGAATACGGAATTGTGGGAGTTACTGGAAGATCCCAATGAATCTCCCGATACCTATGCCACAGCTTCTTCTTTGAGATCTGATTTAGCTAAGCTGCTTCAGGACCTCAGCCCGCAGCAGCGGGAAGTGATTACGCTGCGATACGGCTTGATTGACCAAAATCCCTTGACCTTAGCGAAGGTGGGTGAGCGTCTGAACGTTAGCCGGGAGTGGGTCCGTCGAGTTGAGCGAGAAGCCTTTAAGATTTTGCGATCGCAAAAAGTGATGCTGCAAGAATATATGGCTTGCTAAGCATCGATTTCAAATCTCAATCTGCGCATCAGCTACTCTTTTGCCTAAAAGAGTAGCTTTTTTGTAACAGAAAATTTATGCTTATGCGATCTATAGGGGTTTGTAAAGAATATGAGATGTTGGCTCGCGAGGAAAAGATGGCTCTTTTATGGCTATTAAAAGCTTAAATTGAGTTAATTTACAAAAAATTTGATCTTTTGAGCCACTAAATAGGAAATTTTATAGATATTAATCGACCTTAAGGATGATGAAGTTGTTTATTGGTTCTCTTGTCATAAAATGATTGTTTAGCACTAGATCAGAATCTGCGCAACTTTTGTTGACATTATGTTACAAATTAGTTAAGATGTTTACATAACGTTACACAAAGGAATTCATCATGTTTGCTCCCCTCGTCGTGCTAGTCCGCAACATTGTCGGCCAACCCAGATTTATCAAACTCCGAGGGAAAGCCATTGCTCTGCACTCTAAGGCCATTACCAATTTTTGTAATCAAGTGGGTATTGACCGGAGCCGTCGCCAGGGCTGGATTCGACTCGCACGCGACAACGGCAAACGACTAGGCTTATTGGCCTAAAGGATGAGCGCCTGGAATGGACATCTATCCCCTGGAGCAGATGTGCCATAACTCAATAGGTTTCATCATGGTAAAGAGCCACACTCTTCAGATAGGCTAACCCTTCAAATTTCCATTTTCGTTTCGGATGGCTCTGGGTAATTGAAGATTTTTCCCTCGCTTGAACCATCCGCATCATTTTTTAACTAAGGACATTCTCATGCCAGTAAACGATAAACCACGACGCCCACGTCCCAATCCCTTCAGCACCATTTTGTTGCTGCTTCCATTAGTATTACTAGTTGTCAATTTAGTCTTGACCTTTGGTAATGGTCCCCGCGTCTCTAAAGTGCCCTATAGCTTTTTTATTGAGCAAGTGCAAGATGAGCAAGTGGCTCGGGTCTCCGTTGGCCAGAATGTCATTCGTTATCAAATGAAAGATATGGATGGTAACCCGGGTCAAGTCCAAGAAACCACCCCAATCTTCGACCTAGAGCTGCCCAAGCTTCTCGAATCCAAAGGCGTCGAATTCGCCGCCACTCCCCCTCCCAGCAATCGCTGGTTCACCACCCTCCTCAGCTGGGTCATCCCCCCCGTCATCTTCGTCGCCATCTTCCAATTTTTTAGCCGTGGCGGCATCGGTGGCGGGGGTCCCCAAGGAGCCCTCTCCGTCACCAAAAACAAAGCCAAAGTCTACGTCGAAGGCGATGACAACAAAGTCACCTTTGATGACGTTGCAGGCGTCGAAGAATCCAAAACCGAACTCGAAGAAATCGTCGAATTCCTCAAATCTCCCCAACGCTTCACCGAAATTGGTGCCAAGATTCCCAAAGGTGTCTTACTAGTTGGCCCTCCCGGAACCGGTAAAACCTTAATGGCCAAAGCCGTCGCTGGCGAAGCAGGCGTCCCCTTCTTCAGCATCTCTGGTTCAGAATTCGTCGAACTTTTCGTCGGTACGGGTGCCGCTCGGGTCCGTGACCTGTTTGAACAAGCCAAAAAGAAAGCCCCCTGCATCATCTTTATTGACGAACTCGATGCCATCGGTAAATCTCGAGCAGGCGGTAACGGCTTCGTTGGCGGAAACGACGAACGAGAGCAAACCCTCAACCAGCTGCTCACGGAAATGGATGGCTTTGGGGCTGGAGATGCCACCGTCATCGTTCTAGCTGCCACCAACCGTCCAGAGACCCTAGACCCCGCCCTCCTGCGTCCCGGTCGATTTGACCGCCAAGTCCTCGTAGACCGTCCAGACCTCACCGGTCGTCTGGCCATCTTGGAAATCTATGCCAAGAAGTCAAACTGGGTGAAAATGTTGACCTCAAAGCCATGGCCACCCGTACCCCAGGCTTTGCTGGAGCTGACTTAGCGAACTTAGTGAATGAAGCTGCCCTCCTGGCTGCTCGTCGAGGCAGCAAAGTCGTCGAAACCCAAGACTTTGCCGAAGCCATTGAGCGAGTCGTTGCTGGACTAGAGAAAAAGAGCCGCGTCCTCAACGACAAAGAGAAGAAGATCGTTGCTTATCACGAAGTCGGTCATGCCCTCGTCGGTGCCAAGATGTCCGGTACGGATCAAGTGGAGAAGATATCCATTGTTCCTAGAGGTATGGCAGCCTTAGGCTACACCCTCCAGGTCCCGACAGAAGACCGCTTCTTGTTAAACGAAGCTGAACTCAGAGGTCAGATTGCCACCCTCCTAGGTGGACGAGCTGCAGAAGAAGTCATCTTTGGCAGCATCACCACGGGTGCCTCCAACGACTTACAGCGAGCCACGGACTTAGCCGAGCAAATGGTGACCTCCTATGGCATGAGTGAAGTATTAGGACCCCTGGCTTATGACAAGGGTCAGCAGAACAACTTCCTCGGTGGCGGTATGAATGCGAGACGGATGGTCAGTGATGAAACGGCCAAAGCCATTGATAAGGAAGTCAAGGGCATTGTCGAAACCGCTCACCAGGAAGCCTTGAGTATTCTCAAGGAGAATAAGGAATTGCTGGAGACGATTTCTGAGCAATTGCTGGAGTCAGAGGTGATTGAAGGCGAGGGTCTGCGACAGATGCTGGCTAAGGTTCATCCTGAATCCCATGTCCAGGCTACTGAAGAGCCCGTAGCGGTCTAACAATCCCATCGTGTTTTCCTTTTAGATGGCCCCCTGCTTAGCAGGGGGCCATTTTTCGGTTGATGGAGGGATAGGCTGAATTGGTCGATAAACCATTTTGCCTGCAGTTCAGCAATACTAATGATTTATTCATACAAGGACAATCACTTTTTGCTCTCAAACTGCTGACTCATCTGTATTTAGTCATTCTAGCTGTTGACTATAAAAGCTAGAAAATAGCAATAAATCAATACTTGTTAAATTACTTGAACCCAGACCTTTTGAACGCTAACGTTGGCCGCGTTCGCTTGGTTTAATTCTTGTTACTCTAGGTCGCTTTGTCACCGCTGAATTCTAAAATGTGTCGCAGGATACACTAATCAGGTAGCTATGGAACGTGTTTTCGGACGGCTAAGATCGAATGCCATTACTGCAGTTGTCGCTTTACCTTTGGGTTTAGGATGTCTTGTCAGCGGTTCAGCTCTGGGGCAATCTTCTATTGACTATGAGATTTGGGGGTCAGATCAGTCCAATTCTAGGGCTGATGCTGGGGCACCCGGGGTGAGCGGGAGTTGGCTCTGGATTTGGGACAGTCAGGATATCCAAGGAAAACTGAGGGCAAACAAGGCCCCGCAACCGCTCGGCTGCGACGGGAACAACGCTGTGGGAGCAGGTCCATGCAATCTCTACGATGTGTTTCCGAGCAATCTGGCTGAGCATGATAGTGATGGTGCTACGGGCAAAACCCTGGAGGATTTGTCTGGGTTTGGACGACTACACGGTATGTTGCCCGATCCGCAAAATCGCTACATGAACTTGAATATTTTTGCCCCAGATGGGGGCTATGTAGGGATTATGGATGGTGAGAGTAAAGCTGCGATCGCCCTCTTCCGGGTGTCAGGTACCTCTAGTGGTCGTTCAGTTCACATGTCTTTCTGGAATGCAGATGGTTCAGCACTGTTGGTGGCAAACCTGAATGGCAAAGTTCTAGAGCGGATTGACGTTAAACGGGACAGAAATGGCAAAATTATCCAAGCAACTCTGAATCGGTCTGCAGCTTTGGGAGTGGGTAAAGGCTTGCAGATTACCGATCAGCCTAAGGTCTATCTGGGGAACAACGCTCAAGGGCAGCCGATGCTTGGCAGTATTTCAGGGGTTTACGACCCAGATGCCCTAGGGGATTTAACCCCGAAAGGGGACTGTAAAGAGAATGGGTGCGCTGCTGAGGCTGACGGTGACCAAGGGGGACGCCCCAACAACGTCATTATTTGCCCCATTGTTTCTAACAGCAATAAGGCTTATATCACCTTTGGCGCTGGCGGGCTACTGGTGGCAGATACAACGACGACACCGATGACCATTGTGGGTGAATACGGCAATCAAGCCATCAACGGTGCAGGCTGTGGCGGTGTGCAGGTCAACAAAAATATGTGGTTGAATGCAGGGGTTTCAGCCTCTAGCGCAGGGGCAACCCAATCCACCTTTACCATCTACACCCTGGATGACTCAGCCTTTAGCTCCACCGCTAGTCAGCCTGAGCCGCAGGTGATCTTTAGAGACAGTACCAATACTGCCACCATCGGCAGTGCTCAGGGCGCAGCGGCCAACGACACAGGCCAACTACCCGGAACCACCACTCGGCGTGATTCCCACGGTATGGCCAAAACGACTTCGGGCAAATTCATCCACACTGTAGACCGCATCCAAAACACAGTGGACGTCATCAACACAAAGACGCTTGAACGAAGTACCTATGACCTCACCTCTGCTAATGGAAAAGGTCAAGGACTGGGAGCCTGTGCTGCTACATCGGTGTCAGATGACCCTGCGTTACCCAAAAACGATCCAGCACCCGATCTCTTGGAAGCAACGCCCGACGGTCAGTATTTGGTGGTCGCCCTGCGAGGGCCTGTCCCCGTCTCGGTGAACCATTCTGCTCAGGGGAGTTGCCCTGGTGTTGGCTTAATCAAGCTGACCCAGAACGGGGCCTCAGGACGTTTGTTTGGCGTGCTGAGATCGACGAATACGGTTGATAATGCCACAGGCAGTGCACCAGGAGGACATTCCTATACAGGGCTGGAGCGCAGTGATGTCCATGGAGCGGCGGTGCGACGGAAGTCGCCTCTTCGCTGAGCAGGCCCAGGGGATTACTGCTGAAACCGTTGATATACGGACGATCCAGCAATGAAAGCGCCTACAAACAGTACCGGATTCCAACTCCCCAGTACGAGGGCTGTGAGGCTGGGACCGGGGCAGTAGCCTGCAATGCCCCAGCCAATTCCAAAAATGGCGGCTCCAGCGATCAGTTTCCGGTCAATGTCTTTGCGATTGGGCACGCTGAAGGTATTGGCCAGCACGGGCTGCTTGCGACCCAGAACCCAGCGAAAACTTAAAACCGTTACCCCCACGGCCCCTCCAAGCACGAAAATGAGGGTTGGATCCCAATTTCCCGCAATATCTAGGAACCCGATCACCCGCTCTCGATCCACCATTTGGGATAGGCCGAGTCCTAGGCCAAATAAAATGCCGGAGAGTAAGGCGATCAACTGTTGCTGCATCCTATTCTCCTCACCATCCGCCTGGTAGAACGTGGTGGGTGAGAAAGACCGTTGCGATCGCACTCGCCATAAAAGTCAGGACTGCTACCAGGGATCGCAGAGACAGGCGACCCAAACCACAGACGCCGTGCCCGCTGGTACAGCCATTTCCCATCCGCGTGCCAAATCCAACGAGGAAACCACCGCCCAGCATTGCCCACGGTGCAAAGGTAGAGATGGGGGTGGGCTGGGCCGCAAGAACATACTCATAGAGAGCGCTACCGATTAGCATCCCAATGATAAATATCCACCGCCAGCTTTCCGCAGATTTGAAGCTAATTGCACCGTTCACAATGCCGCTGATCCCAGCAATACGGCCATTGAATAGCAGTAGCACTGTGGCACTGGTACCAATTAATATCCCCCCGAAGAGGGCCGTTAGTTCATTGAAGCCAATCACTTAAAACCACTAGTCTGCAGGGCTGGGGATGTTGCTTTTCACTTGTTTAATATACTTGAGTTTGGATTAAGTTGGGATTGTGCCGAGTAGATGAAAACCAGATGAAATGACAATAGTCCCGGTAGAATCGGCTTCATGGTCAGGAGCTTAGACAATGCGAATCCTGCTGGTAGAAGATGAAGAAGATTTGGGATAGGCAACTAAACAAGTGCTGGTCAGTGAAAAGTATGTGGTGGACTGGGTGACTGATGGGGCACAAGCGTGGCACTGTTTAGAAAGCCAGTGGACGGATTACACGGTTGCCATTTTTGATTGGCTGCTGCCAGAATTCTCTGATCTAGAGCTATGTCAGCGACTTAGAGACCGCCAAAACCCACTTCCCGTTTTGATGTTGACGGCTTTGGGGCAACCTGAAAATCGTATAGCTGGCCTGGATGCTGGGGCCGACGATTATTTAGTGAAGCCCTTCATCATGGAAGATCTGCTAGCAAGACTGCGAGCCTTACATTTCTTGATCTATCAAGGCTAAACCCAGATCTAGGGGTAGTTTGCAAGCTGTGGTTTTTCTGTCAATCGTCTGCAGCGATTTGCTCAAAGAGATTCGGGTGCCGAACAAGCGCAATTCGATGAGCTGAGAATTGCAGTTTTGCCTTTGCCTTGGTGTTGGTTATCAGTTTTTGAGTAAAGCGGTGACGGTTGAGCTATTGAAGGGCAAGGGTAAGACTTGGCCGTTGAGAGCAAAAAAGGGCGTTCCCGTAATCCCAATGCTTTGGGCCAGATCTAGATCTGAATTGATGGCTTTAAGGGCGGCATCACTGTTGCGATCGCGATCGAACTGCGCCAGATCTAACTGTAGCTGCTGGGCAATCTCGGTGTAGAGTGTCTCCCCCAATTCATCCTGGCGAGCAAAAAGGGCATCATGGTAGGGCCAAAACTGTCCTTGTTGTTGAGCGGCCCAAGCGGCCTGAGCGGCAGGCAGTGCTTGCTTGTGAATAGCCTGGAGGGGGAGATGTTTATAGGTAAACGTAAACTGGTCAGAATTTTGCTGCAAAAAGGCCTGCACATCGCTAGCGGCTTGGGCACAAAAGGGACATTGGAAATCAGAAAACTCCACCAATAAGTTGGGACTATTTTGAGCACCTATTGTGGGTGAGGTTCCGACTAAAGTGTTGGGCTTGAGCTTTTGAATCGCCGCTTGCTGGGCTTGTTGTTGGGCCTGTTTTTGATTCTGTTGATAGGCTTGTACCGACTCAATAATGACTTCGGGATGATTCCGAATAATCTGTAAAACTTGTTGTTCGAGGTTGTCTACGGCTACGGCTGGTGTGCCCCAATAAAGCCATAGCCATAGACTCAGCAGTCCCATTGCTACAAACCGAAATGATTGCATTAGTCCCCCTTCCATTGGTTTGAGAGAATAATAGCGTGATTTGTCCTTGCTAGTGCCTGAAATAGTTTCCTAAAAAAAATGCATGAATACACAGTAGCCCTGCTGATTTTTGGAGATGATTAGACTTCAGCTAGGAGCCATATGCTCTGGGAAAGTAGTAGTCATCCAGTCCGCTCGCAGATAGGCAACTAGAGGTTTAATCTACCTTGGAAAAGCATTTAGCCTTGTCTATCCAATTGGACCATTTATCCACAATGCCTCAATCGCAATATTCGGTGTGCACAGACTCATATGTACGAGGTTCTCTTCCAAAGATTGAATCAACTGGTTTTTCTCAATCCAAGGCAGCAACAGGAACTGAGGGATGTCTTGCAAGTGATCAAACGGCCCAAAGATGATTGCTTCTTAGAAGTAGGGCAAGTTTCTAATCATATTTATTTTGTTCAAGCGGGAATTCTGCGCTCCTTTTATACCTTTGAAGGGAAAGAAGTGACACAGTGGTTTTGCTTCCCCAACCATTTTGCTGCGTCTTATTTTAGTTTTGCCTATCGTCAGCCCAGCAAAGACTGTTTATCGTCCCTCACGGAAGTGACACTCCTAGCAATTAGCTATAACAGTCTGCAGCAACTCATCCACCAAGATAAGGTGTGGGCCGACTTAAATAGACGTTTACTGGAACACTACTACACGATGTCTTTGCAGCGTATTGCCTCTTTTCAGGTGCTGTCCACTGCTGAACGGTATGAACAATTACTGTACGAGCACCCAACCATTGAGTCTGAAGTTCCTCTAGGCTATCTTGCGTCTTATCTGGGGATGACCCAAGAAACCCTGAGTCGGATTCGTCGCCGCAAGAAGAAGCGGAAATAGTGGCCTGTCAGTTGACTTGATTTAAATCAAAATTACTGTGGGATTTGATTTAAATCAAAATAATCAGGCTGACGTACGCTATGGATACTCTTACGATTGGTTTATGAAACGACCTAGCCCTTTGTAAGGCCGTGGTTAAGCGCAATCTCTGATGTTGGAGAGTGCACTTTCTACGGCATCACTTAGTTCTCGATCAAAGAACACACGGTACGCTTAAATCCGTGAAATAGGCGGCCATCATTCTGTACAACGCTGATGTGCAGTTTCTTTGAGGTAAACGCTGGGAATGGTTGGGCAGCAGATTGAGTCATCGCAGGAAAGTTATATGTTAAGACAGGTGGTTCGACGACGGCTCAACCTATGGGCATTGATCCTCACTGTCCCGTGCACCAGCATTGGAGCAATCATGGTACTGCTCGTTGCTCCTGGCAGAATTGGACAGACGCTATTGGTAATCGGCCAGATCTGGTTGTTAGCTGTACCGATTGTTTGGCTAGTCTGGGTGGATCATCAACCGTTCAAGATTCCTCGACCCAAACCACGCGATTGGAGGGTGGGGGCTATTGTTGGGTTAATGATGTTTTTTACAATTCTGATATTTTATGGGTTGTTTGCTAGGCACTGGATTGATGGCGTTAACGTACTAAGCAAATCACAGCAGGTTGTTGAAATTAATCAACAGAGTTTCTTGCTGTCTAGTATTTATTTTGTGTTGATCAACTCATTGATTGAAGAATATGTGTGGCGTTGGTTTATTTATCGACGATGCGAAGAGTTAGTTCCTAAAAGGGTTGCGGTGTTGCTTGCTGCGTTCTTCTTCACGCTCCATCACACCATCGGATTGACCTTTTATGTTGAGGGGCAGATGGTTGTGTTCGGAACTGTGGCAGTTTTTATAGCGGGGGTAATTTGGTCAGAGTGTTATCGGAGATATCGATCCATCTGGAGTTGCTACCTGAGCCATGCAATGGCAGATTTGGCCATTTCGATGGCGACTTGGCAAATCCTATTTAGCTAGGATGAGCTGAAGCCAGTTATCGTATCGGCGAGAGTTCGAAAACCTCACCGTTTTCGGGTTGGATACATCTAAAATAGTTGCGTTTCGTTATGTTTGTTGAATCTCGGCTGCGATCGCACGCCCAAACCCAACGTCGACAGTAGGCTAGAATCAGCCCTTCACAGCAGGATAGTCTCATGGGTACGGATGATCAACTCTTTAACGATGCCACTCACCGCCTAACCACTGCCTTAGCGCATGTGGACTTACCCGAAGATGTTTTGGAAACTTTGAAATATCCCAAGGCCCAACTCGGGGTCTCCATTCCGGTGCGTATGGATAATGGTGAACTAAAAATCTTTCAAGGATATCGTGTCCGCTATGACGACACTCGCGGTCCGGCAAAGGGTGGGGTCAGGTATCATCCTGGCGTCTCGATTGATGAAGTCCAGTCCTTAGCATTTTGGATGACTTTTAAGTGTGCCGCCCTAAACTTACCCTTTGGCGGTGGTAAGGGTGGCATCACAGTAGACCCCAAATCCCTCTCCCGAATGGAGCTAGAGCGCTTAAGCCGAGGCTATATTGATGCCATTGCTGATTTTATTGGCCCGGATGTGGATATTCTGGCTCCCGATGTCTATACCAACCCGATGATTATGGGCTGGATGATGGATCAGTACAGCATTATCAAACGCCAAATTTGCCGAGGCGTGGTGACAGGCAAACCCCTGGCGATTGGTGGCAGTGTGGGCAGAAACACAGCCACGGGGATGGGAGCCTTTTTCGTGATTGAAGCGATGGCACCAAAGTTGGAGCTGATTCCTGAGAAGACGACTGTGGCGGTACAGGGATTTGGTAATGCTGGCGCGGTCGTGGCTGAGCTGCTAAATCAGGTGGGCTATAAAGTTGTTGCCGTTAGCGATTCCCAGGGCGGTATTTATGCCCCGCAAGGTTTGGATATTGCCAGTATCCGCAAGCATAAAGACGCCAGCCGCTCCATGAAGGCGGTCTATTGTGATGGCAGTGTCTGCAGCATTATTGAGCATGACACGATCACCAATGAAGAGTTGCTGGCTTTAGACGTAGATGTGCTGATTCCCGCAGCGTTAGAGAATCAAATTACGGCTGATAATGCCCAGCAGATCAAGGCGAAATATATTTTCGAGGTGGCCAATGGTCCTATCACTTCAGCTGCAGATGCAATTTTAGTAGAGTCTGGCACGACGGTTTTCCCAGACATTTTGGTAAATGCGGGGGGCGTCACGGTGAGCTATTTTGAATGGGTGCAAAATCGGAGTGGTCTCTACTGGACGGAGGCAGAAGTGCAGAAGCAGCTTCAGCAAAAGATGGTGGAGGAGACAGAGACGATTTGGCAAATCGCTCAAACTAAAGCAATCTCTGTAAGGACTGCAGCCTATGTGCATGCCCTCAACCGAATTGGTGAAGCTGTGACAGCTAAAGGGACAAGGGACTACTATGCGAATCACCCATCATGATCTGCATTTGTGTTCTGTCGCTATTGCTTTAATTGGTACGGGAATGTCCACTTTTTTGAGTAAAGGTCAGTTTCTAACGCAACATAACGGCTAAAAATTAATCTTCATCCCAGTAGAACCGATAAAATAACTCTTCATCTTTAAATTGATGACTATCAGAAACATGATGGATCCATTTGTCATCCATTAACCGTTGCCCTAATCCAATCGCCTCTTCTCGCGACAATTTAACATTGTGCATCAACCAGCGAACTGCCTCAGACCCAATAAAGCAATATGGATACTCTTTTAGCCGATAAACCCGATTCTTGATCTTGATGCCACCGACAGTACGCATCTTGGCGACCAATTTCTCCAGATTAATTAAGGTAATTCGGTCGATAGTTTTTTCAGGGGCAAGAGATGCTTGCTTATCCTCAACCCAGGCAGTGAATTCTGTTTCATCCTCAACTAGTAAAACCGAGCTATTACCTTTGGATTCAAGGAAAGCTGTTCGACAATATTCTAAGGCCTCTTGTCGTTGATTTTTGGAGAAATTTGACTGACGGACATATAGTCTATCTTGATAGCTAGCACCAGCTAACTTCTTTTGATTTCCATCAATATTATGATATAAGCTACAATGCTCGATTTCGGAACTTTCAAGTATTAGCATTTTGTTCCATCACTTCCTAATAATATGAGTACATCTCTGTAAATATTATTCCCAGAAGACCATACTGATATTACATAATTTAAGAACGATATAAATTCTATAAATCAGTCTCAGAAGGGGTTAAGAAGAATTTCAGCATAATCTCATTTATGTTTTATTGCCATAGACTGAATGACTCTTTATAGTCAGTAGTTCTATTTTTTTGAAGCTGTCATCATTGACGAATTGTCCCAGGATTTTATTGTTTTGGCTCTCTTGTAATGCTTCGGTTTTACTGCCCATATAGATAACTATAATTCGACATGTTTTATGGAGAACTCTTGACAATCATCAAATGGCCTTTTGATAGTCAAGTTATTGAATCGATCGAAAAATATACTTCGTATTTCTCCAAAATATGGAGATTATCCCTAAGCGTACGGAAGCAGTAGGAATATCGTGCACTGCCTTGAATATCATCTGATTGGAGCTTTCGGGGCAGGATTATTTAAAGTGTCAGATCACTTCCTTCTGGTCTAAACCGTAAATACTGCAGTGGGGGAAGGTCAGGGCAAAGCCGTACCAGCGGAGAAAGTATTGTAAAGGTCGAGTGCCGTCAGCCCAGGCTGCTCTGGGGACACCATCTAGGGGATTGAGTGATACCTGTAGCGTTCGCCCATTCCAGTCATCGGTAATCTGCGGTTCAATCTCACTGTGAGGATAGAAACGAGCACATCCATCTACCACAACTCCCAAGCCCATTGTCATTCTGGGTAATCGCGGATCTTCGGGAGCTATGGTTTGGGTAAACAACTTCGGTAAATAGCCTGTTTGACCAAACATCCACTGGCCAAAGCGCATCACTCGTCGGAAAATAGGACGCTGATGCGATCGCAAAATCCGTAACTCAGGTTCTTGCCGGCGGGCCGCCGCCACCGTAGTCATTTCTAGACTCCAAGTATCTAGCTGAGTCCCTTCTAGGGGACCATAGACTGCTTGCCCCGTAATGTGGTCCCAATAGGTGCCCGTTTCATCATCCGTGAGAATGGCAACCCCGTTGTACAGTCCACCTACCTGAAAATGATAGGGTTGCCCCTCCACGACAGGCGTCAGTCCCACACCGCTATGACAGACGCCACAAAATGAAACGATATAAGGCTGATCCGCCAACGTTCCTTGAGCCAGATGGTGATACGCCATCTCTTGCACTAACAAAGCCCGTCGTTGACCGTGTCGTTCAAACACAATCAGCTCAGCAGAGTCCGGTAGCCGGGTGGAGACAATGGCTCTCCCTTGATCCATTACCTCAAAACGCTGAAATAAATCCGGCTGCTTCTGCAAACGGCTGGGTTCGAAGTGAGACATGCTCTGACTCCTTGGGAAGAAAAGGGTGACTTAATTAAACACTTGTTTAGTTACGCTATCGCTGCTGAATGGAGCTGTCAAGTTTTACCCTAGTGCTCATGACTATGACGAAGGATATCTGCATGGCGTCTCTTGATCCAAAACCAAACGCTACTCCAAAGGGGAAGCAGAAACGAGATGCGGCAGCGACAAAAGCTCGGATTTTGGCCGCGGCAACGGAAGAGTTTGCTAAGTATGGGTTAGCGGGGGCGCGCACGGCTGCGATCGCAACCCAAAGTCAAGTCACTAAAGCGATGCTGTGCTACTACTTCACCAATAAGGAAACCCTCTATCGGGCGGTGTTACAGCGGTTAGTCAGTGATATAAATTCGGCTTTTAAACCGACTGATTGGGACCAACAGACGCCAGCGCAAGCCTTAGAAGCGATGATTCGGGCCTACCTGACCTTTGAATCCCAAAACCGATGGCATGGCATGTTGTGGTTTCAGGAAGCAATTCAGAATCAAGGGCGGTATGGAGAAGAGACGGGTTGGCAGGCAGGTTTTCAATCGATGGTTAGTGTCTTAGAAAAAGGGATGGCAATAGGCCAGTTCCGGCAGCTCGATCCGTTTTTGACAGCGATCAATATTTTGGGGGTCTGCTCGTTTTATTTTGATGCCCACGAAAACTTGAAATATCTGGATGCCCAACAACAACTGTTGAGCCCCGAAATGGTGGGGCGACAGACGGAAGAAGTAGTGCGTTTGGTTCTCGCTGGCGTTTCCGTAGGTCCCGAAATATAATGACTCTCTTACATGACTTGGAGACATTGGGGAGAGCTTACTGGGATAGTTTTGCGGTTACGGTGGCGAGCTTATTTGCGATCGCACATACCGCATCAACCTGTTTCTCATCGACTAAATGACCCTGATCGTCAAAGGCTTGATAAGCCCCTGAAATCGCCTTCTGCTCAGGAATGACTAGGACTCCAATCCCTTCTAAAATGGCGCGCACATGCACTAGACCCCGCATTCCCCCTAAACTACCTGGGGACGCAGATAGCAGCGCAGCCACTTTACCCTTAAAACAACTCAACGCCATGGGTGCTTCCCCCGGTTCTGGGCGAGAGGCCCAGTCAATTGCATTTTTCAGCAATGGGGTAATAGAACCGTTGTATTCAGGACAGGCCAATAGTAAGCCCTGGTGGCTTTTAAGGAGCGCCTTAAACTGAAGGACCGACTCTGGGAGGCCATCTTTGGCTTCCAAATCTTCATTAAATAAGGGCATGGGATAATCCAACAAGTCGATTAGGGTGACCTCAGCGCCAGCATCGGCTGCACCGGCCGCCGCGATCTTGACGAGTTTTTTATTGAAAGACTCAATACGGGCGCTACCGGCAAGGGCCAGGATTTTAATGGGGGATGACATGATTCTTCTTCCACCAACTAGAAATTTGCAAGAGTGCTACTACCCCATGTGCGTTTGATGAATCATAGGGAGGCGCTGTAACCTAACAGAATTTTAATCTACTTGTCTTGTTCTTCCTTGACAAAATTGTTGGAATTTTGCGCAAGGTATCCACCTTGAGATGGCTTCAGTGTGGTATTTGTAGCCGTCTTTCGTCGTTCGATGACTATCGTAAGCACTCCGAAAGGATCAAGATAACAACCAACATCTTGAAAACCTAAAACGACGAAAGAAATCCTAGAATGACCTGATTGAATTTCTGGGGATGCTCAATGGAACTCCAATGACCACATTCCTCGAAAATTTCCAATCGAGCATTGGGCATGATTTGAGCAGCATTCTGACCATGGCTGACAGGAACCATCGGATCTTGTTGTCCCCAAATGATGAGGGTTGGGGCTGTGATGGTCTGTAGTCTCTCGGTAATGGGCTGGGAGAACTGCCCCCAGACGTTGAAAATGGAGCGTCCTAAGTTAATCGTTGCCGCTGCGGCTCCTGGCAGGATAGCCATTTGATAGAACTCATCGACCATTTCTTCAGTAATGAGATTCGAGTTATAGACTGACTGCTTACACAACATTCTTAAACCTGATTTGGTGGGTGAGCTTAATAATTTCCCTAGCCCCGTAATCGTTGTGATCCGAAGTAACAGATTAATTTCTGGACCTAACCCCGCACTCCCAGCTAAAACGAGGCGGTCGATTAACGCTGGAAATTTCAGCGCAAACGTCAGCGCCACACCCCCACCAGCAGACTTTCCGATCAAACTCGCTTTAGGGATATCCAATACCTTCATAAACTCTCGGGTGAACTGAGCCATAAAATCATATGTGTAATCGGTATTTGGTCTTTCAGAGCGACCGGCACCGACCATATCAAAGGCATAAATGCGATGATGCTTGGCTAATTCAAAGATGTTGTATTTCCACAACTCGATATAACCACCACCGCCATGCAGCAAAATGACAGCGCTACCTGAGTCGCCCATTTGCCAGTATCGCGTCTTCACTGACCCAACTTTGACATAGCGATCTTCTGGGAGGAGCTCAGTTGGTTTCATCTCAGCTGATTCATACTGGGTAGCGACCACATCACTTCTATCACGTTTAACCATTTCCGAAAGTCTGCTGCATCTGAAAACGCCAATCAACAAACTTTTAGTAGTTCTTCAAGTACGATTCCAGCAATCTAATGTCCCAAATCAGCAGCGGCAGATGATCTTGAAGTTTCGTCTACTGCGTTTAAATAGACCTTATCGGAAATAACGTGGACACCTCGCAGAAGTGCTTTTTACTCTCACGTTTGTGATTAGGCAGTTCCCAATTGCCCGGTAGTTTTCCCATGACGGTGAGTCAACCGGAAATTATGAAGCCCACAAGCCGTTTCCATCACGTCATCAACATAATGGTCAACCCAATTTCTAAATCTCTGAACCACTATCTGACAGCGTTTAATCCCCCCAATTTGATGCTCCACCTCCACTCGGACCTTTGAAACTTGTCGATTTTCCTCTTTCTGCGGATCTGTCAATTCTGCTTTTTGAGGTTTCTTCTTTGGTTGCTTGATGCTCACTCCGTCTGGGGCAAATCCTTGGAACCCAGTATCTTGCCAAAGCTGACTCCCTTCTGGGAACTGATACCCTTCCTCATCAGCAATCTTCTTATCATGCTTTTTGCCTTCATAGGTGTCACTCAAAAACAACACCTTGCCTCCCCGTTCGCTGATGATCTTGTTTTTGACCGTATGGGCTTTTTTCTTGCCACTGTAATAAATCTTGCGGTCTTTCTTATCCTTCGGTCGATTGATGGGGCGTTCGGTCCCATCAATCATGAACTCTAAGCTCGGGCAAACGTCGAGTACTGCTTTTAGGTTCGCTGGTTCTCGCTCTGGGAGCTGTTTCTCATAACCTAAGGCTTGATTGAGTACACCACTGAGTCGATGGATCCATTCATTCGCTTGAGCTTGACTCATTCCAAATAGATATCCTTGGACTTCTTGGGTCGGATATAGGCGAAAGTACACCAAGATAAATAGCAACTTATCCTCAAGGCTTCTCAAATGAGCTGTCCTCCCACCACCGTAAGCCCGTTTGCGTCCTTCGCGCTGAAATGTTTCTTGCACAAATGTTTCCCAGGCTGACTGAAAGCTGACCAAGAGCGTTGCAAACTCGTGAACATTGATGCTGGTCAAGCTTTGTAAAACCCGAGGTTTATCCTGAAGCTCTTCAAAGCTCATTTTCATACTTATACTTCAGCACTGAATGACGATACTCAATTCTAAATGCTTAATTCCGATAAGGTTTAATGAATGATGCGATTATCTATCGAACAACCCATAAAGAAAATAGTGGTCAGTACTATGAACATGACCCAACCATCCTAAGCTTTGCAAGGATACTTGCACTTGAACGAGGTCATGGAAAATTTTGATCACACGGTACGTCCGACCATCATTAATAAGCAATCTTAAAGCAAGCATATGGAATATTTTCAAAAAGCTAATGAGCTTTATGATTTAGGGCAGTTTGAAGAGGCAGTAATGACTTGTGATCAAGCTCTTCAAGTTAATCATAAGGATGATGCAGTTTGGTTTAGACGAGGTATCTCTCTAGGTAAATTGGGTCGTTATGAGGAAGCAATTGATAGCTTGGATCATGCTCTAGAGATTCAACCAAGTTGTTATGAAGCTTGGTATAGTCGAGCGCTTTATTTACACTGCTTAGGCAATAATCGTGAGGCGATTACTAGCCTTCATAGTGCATTAAAGATTCAGCCAAACTATCTTTTAGCTTGGGACATGCGTGGACTGATTCTAATAGAATTAGGTCGTTTTGAAGAAGCTCTTGCTAGCTTTGATCATGCTTTAGATATTGAACCAGATGATGTTCAAATTTGGATAAATAAGGCAGGTGCCCAAGTACTATTAGGGCGTAAGAAAGAAGCAACTCACAGCCTCAAGCAGGCTCTAGAAGTTACCCCAGACAATTATCCAGATTGGAAAATGCTTGGAGACATGCTACTCGATCTAGGCCAATATGAAGAAGCAATTACGAGCTTTGACCATGCTCTAGATATAAAGCCAAAAGATTTTGAAATCTGGTTCCTCCGGGGAATTGCTTTACGGAAGTTAGGTCGTTATGTAAGAGCAATTATAAGTTGCAGTAGGGCGCTCTTCCTGAAAGTGAAAACCTAGAAAAACCAAATAGAGTAATGCTTCCAGGCTCCCAGATACTTGAGCTCCTAGAGCAAGGTACGGAGTCGATGGCTAACAAGATTCGCTAAAGACCTTCGGTGTTATACCCACACACTGTTGAAAGTGCTTTATCAAATGACTCTGATCCGCAAAACCGCCTATCACCTTATGATCGAGGAAGCGGCAGCGCGATCGCAAAGCATGTCTTTCCCGGTGCAGATTCCACCATCAGGCTGCCACCATGGCGATTTTCAATGATCCGACGGACGACATCCAGTCCCAATCCCGAGCCCTTCCCCATGGGTTTGGTGGTAAAAAACGGTTCCAAAATGCGAGTTTTAATCTCAGGCGGGATGCCCGGACCATTATCCTCCACTTCAACTCGGATACAGCTGTTCTTTTGACAAGTCCGAATTGTAATTTTAGGTGGTTCGGAAGTGGGAGGGCTTTCCCCTAAAGCGTCGATGGCGTTATCCAATAGATTGGTCCACACTTGGTTCAGCTCACTGCCAAAAGCCATCATTTTAGGGAGGTCTTGGTCATAGTGACGGTCAACCTTGATGCCATGCTTGAGCTTGAATGCAAACAAGCGCAGTGTATCTTCAATACCATCATGGATATCCACCTCTTGCTGGGCCGCCCGATCCATATAGGAATAGGACTTCATGGACTGCACTAGCGTCGAGATTCGCTCAGCCCCATCTAAACCTCTGAAGATCATCCCCATGACGTCGAAGGAGAGCGCCAACCACCTCAGGCCCATATCCCGTAGTTCGGTATTACTATCACGCCAGCGGTCCATGAGTTGTTCAAGGATGTCAGGCTCTACTTCTCCTGCAGCGAGTGGTTCAGCCAACTTCCAAGCTTCGTCAACCCCATAGTCCTCTAGCCAGTCAGTCAGGGCATCTTCTCGATCCCCCAAGACTAGGGGATCATTTTGGGGATGGGCAATGGCATTAAAACCGTGATCTCTTAGCGCCAACCATTCCTGAGTATGCTCATCATCCACTTGGTGTTGACCATACACCAAATTCATTCGTTGCAATTCCAGAATGGCGGGTTTCACGTCTTTCAGTACCCGCACTAGTGCGGCTGCCGGGTTGTTGAGTTCATGGGCCAGTCCTGCTGAAAGTGTTCCTAACGCAGCCATTTTTTCCCGGCTTTGAATAAAAGATTCTAGGCCGCGTAGCCGCTTCTCCATGGTGCGAAAAATGTCTTTTTCAAAGTCACGGCAACTATGGAGCACCTCTAAAAAGTCAGGACAATTGAGTCGATAGAGGTCGGTATTAGTATCAGCCGTGAGCGTAACAGGGACTAAATCTTCCGTCAGGCATTGAATTTCCCCAAAGAAAGATGGACTCACATGGCGACCCACGGGCATATCTGCCCCATTGCTGTTGCGGCTTACGGTAATTTGGCCGCTGACTTGGATAAAAAAGCCCAGTGGGGGCTCGCCTTCTCGGACGAGGACTTCACCTGGGGTTAAGTGGATATGTTGTGTGCGATCGCAGATCCAATTCAGGCGTTCTGGAGGCAGTGTGCGAAAGACTTCTATCTGGGTCAAAGTGTCTGGACAAAGCATGGATTAATTGCCTATACATTGGGGATACGCTACAGGTTGGCTAAATGGCGATGAACAAACTGGACGCAAATGGAGCCTTCACCCACGCCAGAGGCCACCCGTTTGATCGAGTTATGGCGCACATCACCCACCGCAAAAATGCCAGGTACGTTGGTTTCTAACAAGAAGCGATCGCGCTCCAGGGGCCAGCCTAACGATGTATCCACATCTGGCCCCGTACAAATAAAGCCCCGTTGATCTCGATATACCTGGTCGCCCAACCACTCCGTACTGGGAGTTGCTCCGATAAAGATAAACAGGGAATTGGTCTCAAACGTTTTCACCTCATCGACCTGGGAATCCTTGACCAGAATCCGCTCCAGCTTCTCGCTCCCCTGAGCTTCCACCACACTATGAAACGGCAACACTTCAATGTTGTTTGTGCCATCGATTTGGTCAATCAGATATTGGGACATGCTTTTGGTGAGAGACTCGCCCCGCACCAATATGCGCACTGTCTTGGCAAACTTAGAAAAGTACATAGCTGCTTGGCCCGCTGAGTTGGCACCACCTACCACGTAGACCTCTTCGTTCGTGCAGGCGGCGGCTTCCGTTTGGGCTGCGCCGTAGTACACGCCTGCCCCCGTAAACTGTTTAATGCCAGGCATGTTTAGCCTACGCCAGGAGACCCCCAGCGCCAGAATTAAGGCATGACTGCTGATTTCGCTACCATCGGACAGCGTCAGAAAATGGTAATTGTTCTCGGTACGCAGGCTTTGGCCAGCTTGGGGCGTGAGAATTTCAACACCGAAGCGCTTGGCCTGGGTAACGGCGCGGCGGGCCAGGTCACTGCCGCTTAAACCAACCGGAAAGCCCAAATAGTTTTCAATGCGAGAGCTGGTGCCCGCTTGGCCGCCAGGCGCTTCGCGCTCAATCATCACTGTACGCAGTCCCTCAGAGGCACCATAAACAGCAGCAGCCAACCCCGCTGGGCCACCCCCCACAATCACTAAATCGTAGAACGGCTTTGCCGCTTCGGTCGTTTGCCCCAGAGCTTGGGCCAGTTCTGTGACGCTGGGGCTCGTCAGTTTAGAGCCATCTGCTTGGATCACGAGGGGAAGGCAAGGATGATCCGCCTGGCTCACTTTTTCACCGGACAGACTGACCAACTGTTGGGCTTCAGGATCGCTTTCGATATCCAGCCAGCGGTAAGGAATTTGGTTGCGAGAGAGAAAATCGCGCAGGGCATGGGAGTCCGGGGACCAGCGATCGCTAATCACTTTCACTCCCTTAAACTCTGGCTTAAAGCTCGCTTTCCAGTCGGCGATTAAGTCATCCAGAACGGGATACAACTTCTCTTCTGGCGGATCCCAAGGTTTGAGCAAATAGTAGTCCAGGTTGGCATCATTGATTGCAGATATCGCCGCATCGGTATCGGCATAGGCTGTCAGTAGCGCCCGCTTCGCAGCAGGAAAAATAGGGCTGGCCTGTTCCAGAAATTCCACCCCGCTCATACTGGGCATTCGCTGGTCAGCCAAGAAGAGCGCCACGGTATCGCCGCGCAGTTTGAGCTTCTGAGTCACATCCAGGGCACTGGTCCCAGAGTCAGCCCGCATAATGCGGAAACGATCGCCATATTGCTTGCGCAGGTCACGGGCGATCGCTTGGAGCACGGCTGGATCATCGTCGATGGCTAGAATGACGGGCTTATCCATTGTGATTAACTCCTACTGAAGGGCGATAGTTCGTACCAATGTAAAGTTTTTGTCAAAGGCATAGTGCAAAATCTCCGTACAACCTGAAACTAATAAAGGGTTGAATGTGGACAAGCTGATAGTCCATTCGTTTGAGATTGGGCCTTAATATATAAAGTATCTGAAGCATCTCTAAATAACCTCCAGATGTTCTCTGAACACGCGCTTGATTGGGGCTTAGTGCTGAGTTGTTTTGCGCTTTTCTAGGTCAGCAATAATCAGATCTTGGTTCATGATTTTATGTCCAAATTTCCTGTAGCTTAGGAGAAAGTGGATTAGCCATGGATCAGCGCTTTGCTTCACGCAATAGAGATACGATGGCAGATGCGATATCACTGGGCTGATTTGTGAGTCGTGTTTTAAAGGTAATCCGCAATGTCAAAAGCCTGACCGAATTCACTGATTTCTACGGCGTACTTATAAGCTTTGGCCGTATCTGCTGCTGAGATCCCGCTTGAACTATCCATACCCATTTTTTCCATAGTTTCTTTTACAAATCGAGGACTAACGGTATTCACTCTTAGGCTTGAACCTAATTCGAATGCAGCTGCTTTCGCGAACGCATCTAGAGCGGCATTGACAAGGCTGATCACTGCTCCCCCCTCCATTGGGTGTTGTGCCAAATAGCCTGATGATAAGGTAATGCTTCCTCCTTCGCGCACATATTTATTGCCTACCTGAAATAGATTGACCTGCCCCAATAACTTACTGTCAACGGATGATTTGATCTGTTCAAAAGGGCCGCTCAAATCGGATCTCGATTGCCCCTCTTGTGCCAAAACCAGGCGCAATAACCTCCCAGTTATCGGTATTGGGGAGACTTCTAATGGCTGCTGTCACTACAAATGACTTCGAAAATGCTCTTAAAACCGATGTACCATCGGCTGTTGGCCAGCCGCCTCAGTGCAAACTGTCCACCAAAACAGGGTTTCAATCAGGCTACACACATTTTTTGCAGCCATAGCGCAGGACGTTGCGGGACAGCATCATCCTTCGGGCTGCCTCATTTCTTGCGTTGCCATGCCAGTTGTGGGAAGAATGCCGAAAGTAGCCACCACTACACATGAATTGTTGGTAAGACGGCAAGAGCAAATGGCAGTTTATTTTGAAACCGAACTGTAAAAAGGGATGTTGCCTTCTACGTTCACTGTTTCCGTTGCAGTGTCGCTCATCCAGGATCTAAATGATCTCGATGGGGTTTTGGGGGCGAATGGGCACTTCTCTTGCGGAACTGGAAGAGCTTGCAGCTTGGAATGCCGAACTGGTCATACTAAGTGGTACTACAAGAGGTTAGTCTGAGGCGCTGCATTTTCGTTGTTAGGGGTACTGTGGCATCGAAACCTGTAACAACGTTATGGCGACTGCGATAGTGATTTAGGCAAAAAAACAGCGAATTTATGGGTGGAGCGAGTTTTAGCCCTAGGTGGCTATTCTAGTTGCGGTGGTGCGATATCCTTCTTGCGAATGACAAACCTCACATCAGGCATTATTGCTGAAGCGGTCATCCAAAAAGGATCGGGAGTGGCAGAGGTCAGGCTTCATGAAGACTGTGATCTTCAATTGCCCCTAACGCTTTCAGCGTCGCTTGTTGAGCATGAGTGACACCTGTTATACCCGTGATATTCATGCCTTCATAGGGGCCTGGCAAGTGCACCGTTCTCAAGCATTCCCCTGTATGAATATTCCAGAATTTGATGGTTTCATCACTCCCTCCACTGACGACCATTTGACCGCAGGGACTAAAGACGACCGACCAGACAGAGCTGGTATGCCCGTGACAGATTTGGAGGCACTGGCCGGTCTGAATGTCCCAAATTCGAATGGTCTGATCAAAGCTACAGCTTGCTAAGAGGGTTCCATCCTGAGAAAAGTCAATGGCACTGATCAAATTCAGATGTCCAGTTAACTTATGACGGCACTGTAGGTCACTCAATGGTTGGAGGATCACCACTGGCTCACCAGCAGAAAAACTGGCTAGGAGATCACCCTGGGGTGAAAAGGCTAATTCGCCAACCCAGCCTGAATATTCAAAGACTTCGCAACAGCTGCCATTCTCAACTTGCCAGAGTCGTAGTGTTTGGTCCATGCCGCCACTGGCGAGTAAACAGCCATCGGGCGAGAATGCAACTGACCAAATCGCATTGCTGTGCCCTTGTAAACGTTGAGTACAGAGGCCAGCATTGACATCCCAGAGTTGCAAGTCTCCTAAGTCACTGGTGCAGGCGAGCAGATTACCGTCAGGGCTAAAGGTGATCGCTCGCGTGACATCAAAGGAAACGGGCAAGTTGGAATACAAGCGGTCGTTGTCTAAGTCCCATATTTTGAGCTTGTTGTCTTGAGCATATCCACCACTGGCCAGCAGATGTCCGTCTGGGCTAATAGCGACAGTCGACACAAAACCTTCTTGTTGATGGGCTTGTAGGCAATCGCCCCTCTGGGTGTCCCAAAATCGAATCCATCCGTCTTGAGATCCACTAATGAGCCGATTCCCCTCTGGCGTAAAGACTAAAGACCAGACGGTATTGGTAAACCCCGAGAACGTTCTGAAACACTTACCCTTCGCAATATTCCAAAGACGAACGGATCGATCTTGACCGCCACTAGCCAATAGATTGCTGGAGTGAGCAAAAGCGACCGACCAGACCCAACTCGTATGATCCGTGAAGCAAGCGACACAATGACCGGAAGAGGTATCCCATAGTCGGATCGTGTTGTCTTGACTTCCACTCGCGAGGGTTTGCCCATCGGCTGAGAAATCAACAGACACAATTGCATTGCTATGGCCAGATAAACTCATCAAGCACTGGCCAGACTGGATATCCCATAGGCGCATGGTTTTATCGTTGCTGCCACTGGCGAGATAATGGCTTGTAGGCGAAAAGGCAACCGACCACACCGTTTCGTTGTGTCCTTGAAAGGTGGTGATGCACTGACCCGTCTCCAAATCCCAGAGCTTTATGGTGGAGTCCGCACTACTGCTGGCGAGATAGTGGCTTGTAGGCGAAAAGGCAACCGAATGAACCGGTGCATCATGCTCCTGCAGAACATTGAGGCAGCGACCCTCTGCAAGATTCCATAGACGAATCGTTTGGTCTGAACTGCAGCTGGCTAGAATATCACCCTCTCTGGAGAATGCAACGGACCAAATGGCATCCTGGTGCCCTGTCAAGGTATTAAGGCACTGTCCTGTATCGATATCCCAGATGCGAAGGGTGTGATCAAAACTACCACTTGCGAGGCGATCGCCATTGGGAGAGAAGGCGATGGAGGAAATCCAGGCCGTATGCCCTTTTAGGGCTAACAGTTGTTGACCATTCGAGATTTGCCATAGATAAATATTGCCGTTGGCATCGGCAGCAGCCACGAGGGATTGAGCAGGGTTTAACGCGACGGCAAAGACCGCACCGAAAGTATGGGTGAACAGCGATTGAGATAAATCTGACTCTGTGAAATTGACATGATGGAGCGAAATATCCTGTAGGTTGGCTTGCCAAATGGGGAGATGGGACAAATCATACCCACTGAGATCTGTACCGATCTGGCGCAGTAAATTGATAATGTTGCCTGGTGTATAGCCTGCTTGCACGATAGGTTGATGTCGAAGGTGGTCTAGCAGTTTTGTGAGGTGATCGGCAATGGCTTGCGTATTGCCCAAGGTGATCAGCAGTTGGTCTAAGACGGGCTGCAAAATTAGACCGGTTTGGATATCTCGTAAATAATCTTTGGCTTGAGCTTTGACAATCGCGAGTTGACTGCATAAGGACACGTCTTGGCTGAGTAGCTCATAACTAATCTGCTGGGTGAGTTTGCGAATGACAAACTCCATCACCACAGGCTGTTGAGTATATTGACCCCGTCGCGATTCAATTAAACACCGGGATACGAGGGATTCTAGTGCCTCTAAGAGATGGGCGGTGGTTATGGTGGGTATGAGGTCTGTTTTTAGGTCTAGGGTGGTGGTCCATTCTCGGTTGATGGCGAGCCAGTACATTAAAAGTCTTTCTAATGGAGAAAGTCGCTCAAACTGTTGATTCAGTAAACGTCGGACTCCGCTGAAAATAATGGTTTCTTCGGCTAGGAACTGGGCAATATCACTGTCAAATAGGTCATGAATGGAGCTGGCAGTAATCTTCAAGGCTAAGGGACTACAGCCATAAGATTCACATAGGGTTTGTTTCTCCTCAGCCGTTCCCTTTAACTGCTGATTCTTGACTAACGCCAGGGCCATATCTAAAGCCCCACCAATGGTTAGGGACCGGACCGGTAGCTCGACGCCTTCGAACATTGCGATCTCAGCTGGCTTTTCTCGACTCGTGAGTAGCACACAACTTTGGTGCTGGGATTCACCCACAACCCGGAATAGCTCTGCGTAGTCTTCATAGCCAGGTCGATAGTATCCCGTCTGCTGCTCTGGCTGCAAAATGGTTTCGATATTGTCCAGAACGACTAAACAGCGAGCAGTTTGCAGACATTGCAACAGCAGTCGTATATCTGTTTCTAAGGGTTGCTGATGGGACAGAAAAGGCACCAGTTCTCCTAGTAAGGAGGTTAAATACGGGGCGTTACGCAGGGACCGCCAAATGATAAAGTCGAATTCCTGTTGCAGTTGCTGAGCTAATTTGACCGTTAGCGCGGTTTTGCCAATGCCGCCCATGCCCAGAATGCAAAGGAGCCGACAATGGTCAGTTCTCACCCACTGGCCCAAGGTGGCTAATTCTTCAACTCGGCCATGAAAGATGGAGACGTCCATGGCTTCCCCCCAATCTTGCTGAGGTCTTGAAATTGTTGTCGGGAGTGGTGTTTGATCCGCTGTTGGTTTAGGGGAGGGTGAAGTATAGTCTGATGATGTTAGATCAAGTCCAAAAGTATTGAAGTAAGCTTTCAGGGTTTTACGATCGACGGCATGTTTGCAGGCTCGAACTTTGCTGAGGGTGTTCGGGCTGAGCTGAGTCAGCTCTGTCAAATCTTCGATGGTGTAAGGTAATCCATTATTGTTGGCGGCTTCGAATTGGTGCTGGGCCTCTTGGAGTCGCTGCCAGCCCTGGGGAGAAAGAACCACACCTCGCTTACGTTGCGAACGGCTTTTGGCCCTAGACATCGGCGATATCTCCCTTGCTAGCCATGTGCCTTCCTATAAGCGGCCGCTGATAGCCCCATTTTAGGTGAAATCTGTGTTTGAATTCCTAAAGTTCACAGCCGCTGAAAAGCTTTCGCTAATTCAATTTCACCAGTTTTTATTAAAGTTGAGGCTTAAGTTGGGGGCTTAACTTGTTATCTTGCATGGACGAGCGGTTGATTGTGCTGCACTGTATCAGTATTGGTGATATCAGGATTGGTTGGTATTTGCGACCGGAAGCCTCTTTCAAGAGATTGATGCAGACCGAAAGCAACTGACCCAAAAAATTTATTATCCAAGTGACTCCCCTGAATGCATGGTCTCTCCCCATTCATTTGCCCAGTGAAGCGAATCACCTAAATTGAGGAAAAAAAATATGGTTTTAGTTCTAGAAACCCTGAATTAGCGATCTCATGAATCAACGGGTTGGTTCGTGTTGATCTGGGTAAAAGCGGTTTGGGATTTACATATTGGCTCTACGAAGACAGCGGTAGCCAAATATAAGTTTCTTTTTTGCATATTTTTTTAAGTCGGAGAATGATCATGCCACACACTGCATTGCCCCCCAACGTATTGCCTGGACTGACTGTTGCGTCTATGCAGTCTTCTGACCCGTCTTCGATCGTGATCATTGATGCAGCGGTAGATCAGTACCGTTATTTGTTGATGAGCCCGCTTGACGGTATGGCAGTACATATTCTTAATGGGCAGGAAGATGGTATTGCCCAAATTGTATCTCTGTTGAAGCAGCACCAACGGTTGTCGAGACTGTTCTTATTCTGTCAGGGAGCGTCTAGCCAGCTTATTTTGGGTAAGACTGCTTTAAGTGATACCAATCTGTGGATGTATGCAGATACCATTAGAGAATGGCGCCACTATTTTGCTCAAGATGCTGAAATTTTAATTCATGGATGTAACCTGAATACGAATCGAATGGGTCAAGCTTTGATCTCGTGGTTGGGCTTGCTGGCAAGGGTCTGTGTACAGGTTGTCTAACGTCTGCTCGTTGATCGGGGGCTTTACCCTAATCGACCTCCATCATTCCATTGGCCAAAGCGCTTGCCTGCAGCGGTCTTGGAGATAAAATTTTTCAGGCGTTTATCAAAGTCTTCTGGCCGCTTTCGCATTTCTTCGATATATCCGATGCGTACTCTGATGTAGAGATCGGGGAAGGTCTTGAAGTGGGTCCATGCCTTGGGCTCTGCCTGGATGGCTGTGATGATGTCATCGGCAATATCAAACGGTAATGACAGATCTGGCAGCTTTTTTTGTCCGGCTGAGGTCATCAACCCCAATTTAATCAAGCGTCGAGTCCGTTCTTTGTTAAGTTCAGTCCAGTGGCTGCGGGGGCGACGGGGGGTAAATCGCTGGGCTTTTTCAACGCTGGAAATGCGTTTGGCAATCCCGTCGATCCAGCCAAAACAAATAGCTTCTTCAACAGAGTCGAGGTAAGAAACCGTCGGGACTCCAGGCCGATCGTCCGAGAGTAACCAAATCTCAGATGCGGATTGATGATGTTGGGTGAGCCAATCTCGCCACTCTTTTCGGCTGGTGGCTTTGAAGGTTACCGTTACCTGCATAAATAAACGGCCAATGTTGTTACATTACGGTTCACCATGGAGCTGGCAGTTGATGACTGTTGCTAGAAGTGTATAGCCTGCAAACTACTATAGGGCACTTCGAAAAATAGAATTGAATGCTTCCAAGGACATTACAAAAGCTCAATCAAACTTGGAGCAGCCCAATGAACTTGCAAAAGTCTGCATTTAAGGGCAAACCAGCTCCCCATCTTGCCTGATTGGGGCTGTTTAGGCATACTGATTCTGTAAAATCTGCAGTTCCTTCTTACGCCAAAACACATAGCGCCTTACGTTATAGGCCAAATCCTTCAGACCGAGTTGAGCGCGGACTCGCTGAATGCCAATACAACGAACCTGCTTGCCTCCTAAATTCATCACCCATGCCCCAAAAACATGTTCAACCTTAGCGCGCACCTTCGATTTACCCCGATTCGTTTCTTTCTGCTCTTCGGTTAACGGATGATGGCGATATCCTCGCTCATGAATTTGGCTGATATAGCCAATGGATTCGAGTCCAGCTTCTAACGCTTCGCTGCGATAGGCACTGTCAGCCCAAATCTCATCGGCGTCATTCTCTACATCCAAGATGTCGCAAAATGGCTGGGAGTCATGGACGGATGCGTCAGTCACCTGATGCTGGCGGATAAACCCATACTCAGCGTCGATGTTGATATGGTTTTTGTAGCCAAAGTGGCTTTTGCCATTCTTTTTTGTCCATCGGGCGTCGGTGTCTTTATGAGACTGTTTATGAGGTTTATCTTTCCACTCTGGGGGGATGTTGCCTTGTTTGATCTGTTTGTTCTCTTCGCGAGTATTGCGTTGAATCGGAACTGGCACCAGGGTTGCATCCATGATTTGCCCTCCTTTGGCGGTATAGCCACACCCTGCTAAATACTCGTTAAAAGTTTTAAAAAGCGTCTCGATTAAATCGGCGTCACTTAGGCTCTGGCGAAACAGCCATACGGTCGTTGAATCAGGGACTTCATCATCGGCAGACAAACCTAGAAATCGGCGGAATGAAAGTCTGTCATGGGTTTGATACTCTAATTCCTCATCACTCAGGTTGTACAGTTGCTGGAGGATTAACAGCTTCAATAGCAACAGTCTATCGATGGGTTTGCGACCTGCTTGGCTTTTGCGCTTTGGCTGCGGAAGTTGTTCTAGGCAGTTGTGGCAGATGTCCCAGTCTATGAGGCGATTGATCTCACTTAAGTTGTCTTTGCGTGCTTCTAGCTGCTCGCGGCGATGTTTGATTCTGCCAAAGCCTTTGGATTGCATGGCCAACTATCCTGTCAGGGCTGGGTCATATTCTCAATATTAAGGCGTTCTATTTTTCGAAGTGCCCTCTAGCGTTCTGCCTACCAGTGTTGGGATTCCAGCTTAAACTGATACTTGTCGCTTCAGTGTAATCCTGACAAGATATGGATTCCTTGTAAGCGTCTAGGCAGGTTTCGTGATGTTCCTAGAGCTGAACAGGTTAGATGATGGATTCAACACTAATCCCTAAGACTCGACGGGCCTTATCCCTAATCTCTTGGCGGCGATCTTTATGTACTGCAAAATAGTTGGTTGTGCGGCGTGGATAGAGATGACTCTCAAGGAAGCCTGCTTCTGTTAGCCCATGGTCGTTGTGGGCCAGACGATTGGGCACCAAGATAGCGTAGTGGCGCTGATTGAAATACCCAAACAAGTCTTTTTTGGCGTCACTGAAATCGGATGGGATAGGCGCACTTTCAAACATGACTGTCGGACTGCTGCGTGAAAGAATGCCGATGGCTCCACGAAGCGCTCCCAGTTCGGCCCCCTCGATGTCAATCTTGATCACGTCAACTTCGGTATCGCTGGCGATCAAATTATCCAAGCGCTTGATCGGCACCTGAATTTCTCGGATCTGGTTACTGCTGGGCCGGTTGATAGAGCTGTAGCCAGTTTGTTTGAGGTCGATAAAAAACTCAATTTCGCCTTCTTCTTCTCCTACGGCACAGGCATGTACCACAACTTTTGGAAACTTGCAGCGTAGCTGTTCTGCTTTTTCAGGTATGGCTTCTACGGCAATGATATTCACTGTTGCATCGTATCGTTGAACGGCTGAGGTGATGCTGCCAATATGGGCACCAATATCGAGAAATGTTCTGTTGGGGTCGCAGATGGAGCAAACCAAGCGCCCGGCTAGCTGATCATTGGCAATGGTGCCTACCGCTTCTGACTGTGTAATTGCCGCCCGTAATAAATCGAGTTTCTCTCTGGAGAACATCGCGAGGTCGCCGAAACGGTTGCCAAGAAGTATCTGCTTAAGATTCATAGGGGCTTACCCATTGGGTTCGGTTGCGACCTGCGGACCATTATAGGGATGGTAGCCGATACTTCTGGGAGATGGCGCGGATCCTGCACACCAGGCCAGTTTGACACCTGGAATACTGTGTTATGATACCCAGACTGAAATCCCTTGTCATAAGGAATTAGGAAGATGGGTGCTGATGAGCTGTTGTAAGTTGAGATGGCCACAGGCCGGTTGGAAACCATCGCAAATCTGTTCAAATTCCAACAAGGCAATATAAGGATCGCCCTTTAACCCAAGGATTTGGGCAAAAGCAGGTTCCGTTTTGATGCCCTTTTGCTTGAGTTGCTGTACTGCAATTCTAAGACTTGGCTCCAATTTAAGTAGGCGTTGCTCTATCCTGAAATGACGAATGCCCCACTGCTGCTCGGTTGGGACAGTTTGACAGAATAATTCAATATCCCATCCCATCGCCTTGAATTGAACCATCACTGAAGGTAAATTCTGAGCGGCAGAATCGTAGCACCGATAACCCTCTAACCTGCCAAAATTCTCGTGAGAATAGTGGCGGAACTGGGATAGATCGTCAGCGGAGCAAGCAATATCAATATCACTGGTGTCAACGTCAAGATGCAGGGGCGGTGTCCCAATCACACACGGCTTAAATGGGTGAAGAACGCTAAGTAAGCTGAGTTCGTCAAGAACATGCTCAAATTCTGGTTTCATGGATGGTTGACTCGATGCCAAGTCCTAAGCAGACCGACTATCAGCGTCATTAGAAGGCTACAGTGGTTGGTCAGTCAGTGCCCTGGAATGAAAAAAGCTACACTGATGATCGAATGATACCAAAGCTGTCTTAAGGGTTGACTGGAGTCTCTGGCTGAATTCGTATGACTCTATCAATTCTCACACAAGGTAAGCCAGCGCTACGTAAAGCGTTGATGAGTGAGTCTGAATGGTCAATTCTCTTAGGCGGGACTAGTCTACTAATATGGCGTTCTTCCACGGTATCCACTTCAATCCATTGAATATCTCGCCATGGCACTGGCCCCAGTAAACCTGTTTCAAGATTAACCAGATGTTGGTATGAATAGTGAGTGCTCCCACGGTGTTGGCTCGGCATCACCAGACCATTGCACACGAGTTAGAAGGTTGAATGTTTTGAGGACATTCACTGGAGGGGCGACATGCCCTGTGGACACCTTGCTTCTTTGGCTAATAATCAGGTAGACAAGAAAAAAGATGGGCTGAAAATGATGTATCTCCAGCTCACCTTATTGACAATGATATTGCCACTATACCAACCCCATTTACGCCGTCAACTGTCTCCTGCCCAGTATCTTCTCCTTGAGATTCTGGTTCATCTTTTACAAACGCTTCGCTGTGTCAAAATCGAGACCCTAGCAGAAGGACTGCCACTGCCGATTCTATTTGAGAGTCGCCGAAAAAAATACAACGGTTCTTATCCTTACCGACCCTTGAGCTTGAAACGCTTTGGCTACCGCTGGTTGAACTGTGGCTGAGCAAGCAGTACCCTCAAGGCTCCCAGCTTTATATCGTCATCGACCGTACCAGTTGGGGTGTGATTAATCTATTGATGGTGAGCGTGGTCTGGCAACATCGCGCTATTCCCATATGGTGTGAAGCGCTCGCTAAAAAGGGCAGCAGCAACTATGACGAGCAAACGGCTATTTTGAGCAACGTCATTCGCCATTTATCCGCCTATCGTCTGGTTATCCTCGGTGACCGAGAGTTTTGTTCCGTCAAGCTCGGACAGTGGTTAGCTCAACAGAAGGTCCACTTTTGTCTGCGCCTCAAGCGGAATACCGAAGTGTCTATGGACCAGCAGTTTACTCAACAACTTCAACAGTTTGGCCTTGCCCCTGGTCAAAAGCTGTTTCTCAATGATGTACGCGTCACTCAGGCTAAAGGCTTTGGACACTTCAATGTGGCCGCCAAATGGAAACGACGCTATCACGGCTTTGCGCCTGATGAAGCCTGGTTTATCCTCACGAACTTCTGTGACCTCAACAGCGCTATCGTCAGCTATCAAAAACGCTTCTGTATCGAAGAAATGTTCCGCGACTTCAAACAGGGAGGCTATTGCCTCGAAGGCTCTCAAGCGATGGAAGAGCGTTTGGTTGCGATTGTCATTCTGATTGCCATTGCCTATACCAGTGCAGCCCTGCAAGGGCAAAGTCTTAAGCAAAAGGACTCCAGCGCTACATTACTAGACCCGAATCTCCCACCTCACCGAACAAGCGTCATAGTGCATTCCGAGTCGGACTCTCTGCTCATCTGTGGGCGATAACAGGGGATGGAGTTCTGGCTCGATTGGTGGATGAGCTGATGAAACTCTCTCCCAATAAGCTACCTGAATATCAACGGGGGATGAGAGCGATGGAGCTTGTCTGTGCTGGGTTATAGTCGCCATGTCGCCCTTGCAGGGACATTCACTGATCTCACCCAAATGATTGGCGTTTCGAATTCCATTCCATTCCATGCTTGGTTAATCTGTACAGATCTGGTCTCTTCAAGACGATATCTACCGTTCTCAATCTCCTGAGTGGATGACCTCTTGAGTCATAATGCCCTGAAGTGTTCTTGCTTTTACTCTAGGGAATCTTCGATGGGAGATTATTGTTGCTGGTTTCTATGGTTTTTCCTTTTGACCCCTCTAGCTAATAAGTCTCGTGGGGCAGAGTCTCGGTCTTCCTGTGAAACAAGTGGTAGTAAATAGTTGTAAACCTCTTCATGTCCACCTTGAGCTGCTAAGGATAATGCTGATTCGCCCTGGCTATAGGTATTTAGCTCTGCTCCGGCATCCACTAATGTCTTGACAATCTCTAAATTGCCGGTGTTGGCGGCAGTCATGACCGCACGCTCTCCATCTTCCATATCGATATTGATATCATTTCCAGCACTGATTAATTGTTGGATCACGGCCAGGTTTTGCTGACCAATAGCTAGGTTGAGAGGCGTATTATTACCATCACCATTATCGACAACAGCGCCTGCATCTAGCAGCATTTGGACAATGGAAGGATTACCAAATCCCACTGCTGTATAGAGAGCAGTGCACGAAACATTTAACTCATCTAATTGCGCTTCAATTTCAGAGGTTAACAGGGATTCAGGGCGGTCACTCAAGTTATAAAAAGAGAGACAATCTGCACCGGCTTGAATTAAAACTTGAACAATATCTGAACGGTCATACACGATAGCCATTATGAGCGGACTCCACTCGCGCTCATAGGTGTAATATTCATGGCTAGGCGAATTGCAATCTACCCCTGACTCGAGTAGTGTCTTCACCATTGCTATATTGCCAGCGCAAATGGCTTCAAACAGCTGGCTTGTTGTGCTCGTCACGTGGTACAAATCTCCAAAACTCTGGTTGGATATATTTAATGGCTGACTTGGCTAGGTATTAGACGAAATGATCTAACTTGGCTCATTAGCAAGTGTTGTACAGCCCATGAAATTCTGCAGATTGAAACGGATTGCCAACAGACTTAGCAATGTAGATAAATGCTAAAAATCAACCGCTAACATAACCCATAAAAAAAATCTCTGAAGGCTGATCGTCTGTATAAACGACGAAATGGCATCCACCAGGTGTCCACACTAAATCTGCAAAATCATCCCATGCATCTAGAGGGTCGATATCATCCTCATCAATCAGTTCTTCACGAATGATAATGCTTTCTACCATGTCACGGGTCGGCGTTTCGGTTTTAAAAAACGCAGTAAGAACTCTGTAGGTAATGGTGAAGATGTCATTTGCTCTGGAGTGGTAGATATTCTCTGAATATCTAAAATGGAACCTGTCCCTTCTGGGCCACCCGCTTTAAAGGCTTCCTCAACGGAAGAGTGTTGAGCCCCACAATCTACTGATGCTGGATTGGGTGGGAAATCTAAATGAGTTGCCGCAGGGTAATATCGACCTTGTTCAAATTCATGCTGACGTAGTTGCTGTAATGCGATGTCTGCATCTTCTTGAAATTCACAAAAATAGTAATAAGGCTGTGATCCCATATACTGCTTTCCTATCAGCTTTCAATTAGAATTCCCAGATACCTCGCGAACAAATACTTGTGTTTGACTGGTTGGTTTACTAATAGCGGTTGATGGGGATATTGTCTTCTGAAGATTTTGTCACTCTGAGATTAGGATATTAAGGTTGGATAACTTTCAAGACAGAGTTTATAAGCTATTTTTCCCAGTACTGACGTAGTGCCATACGTATTGCTGGGTGATCAAATTCATATTCCGCTTGATCCAGACACCACGTCAGATACATCACGATGGCTTGTCTTTGCACAGGATTGAGTGCCGTTAACTTAGATTTTGCATAATCATCTAGCTGCGTTAAATGAAATAGCGGATCATCGACCTGATTTTCTAGACTTGCCACGATATAGGCGGGCAAATGAAATCTCATCCCCTCTGCATCAAAAAAAGAAAGGCTACTGTGACATCTCTGTAAATCCTCACAGCTCAGCTGAGTCCATTGTTTCTTCTCGTCCCTGCCGCGATTTTGCTTCTGTACCTCCTCAGTCTCGTAATCGTCGATGGCTTGGGCTTGCCATAAACCAATACCTTCACCCAGCGTCACTTCAGCAAACGCAGACTTGATATGGTTCGCGACGATTTCTTTGTCCATGAAAATTTAGCGTTCAAGGCTCTACTTTTTCGATTGGGTTACATTCTGGATTTTGCCGCAACCCAAAATTTGCGGCAAAACTGAGTATTGCCATTTTTTAGTAGATCACCCACACCTCACCAGTCTGAGCAAAGCTGTGTTTGATGACCTGAGGGTTGGGCGATGCCGAGTGCTTGCTTTAGCGCTTCATCAGTCTTATCTTCCCAGTCCGGATCAGAGAGTTTGATAGTTACTTCAGGGGAACGAGATCTGAGTTCTTGATAAATGGCGTTAACAGCAGGAGTACCTTTAAGCTCCCAAAGCAGGGAGGTTAACTGCTGTTTATCAAGAGACGTGAGGTCTAAATGAGTCATAGCTCATAATTTGAGGCGAGCGGCCTAGCAGTTTCACATCAATACCGTAGAATAACCAACAATCAGCATTGCGTAAAAGCTATAACTTGTGCCAGCGCAGAGGTTTAGTCTTTTCGCGGATGACGCTCCCTTTCGCCTCCAGATCCAACTGCACCGTTTTTGCCCACCATCCTGATGTTTGCCCCTGAGGAAACAGATCATCAGGGAGATGTGGTTTAACCTGCTGCTGAATCTCCTTTTGGGTCAGACCCGGTGACTGTGTGGGCAGGATGTTGAGAAACGCCACTTTCATCGCTGAATACTTGGCCGCATTGACCCGAGTGACTTGTCCGGGAACGTTGATATTTTCGACTTCAATCTTGGCGTCTTTGTTAGCCATGGCGTTCACCCTGAGCAACGTTGTCCAACAATTGCTTACCACTATAAGTGAAGTCTATAGCTGCTATAACCCGAAACTAGCTCCGATCGATCAAACCTTCATAAGTAACGCGGTTAAGAGTCTGCAATCACCTAGTACTTACTGTTTTGGCTTTCAGAATGGGAACTATAGGAATATTCAGAGAAAATAACTTGCCGTATGGATGAATTGCTTCTGCCATTGAAGTAAGCTTATTCATAGGATAGGTTAACGTCAGAAATGCTCAGTAATGAGAACATTTTCGCATTTAGATATTGAAGAACAGACTACCGGGACGTTGAGCTATGACCGAGTTAATGGTTGGTCAAAACCTTTTCCAGATCTGGATTCTGAAAATACGCTGGTTGTTGTCTTTGCTGCCCATGAATACTGTGACTCACCAGAGCCATTGCTAGAAATCCGCAAATATTTTCCAGAATCGAAGATTATCGGCTGTAGTTCGCCAGTTGTGATCTGTGATGGATCGTTGCTGGAAGGTGCGATCGCAGTCGGTATCATCCGTTTTGAAACTACCCAAATCCGACTTGCCTCTGCAGCAGTCACTAATTTCGAAACCTCTCGAACCGCAGGCCAACAACTGGGCGAACAATTGACGGATCCTGATCTTAAAGGGGTGCTGATTTTTTCGGATGGTGTGACGACAGAAGCCACAGAGCTAGTGCGAGGCTTGCAGGAACGATTACCACCCGAAGTGACAATTGCTGGTGGTTTGGCAAGCGGTCACACCCTGGATGACACCTGGATGATTTGCGATGGCGAACTGCAACGGTTGCAGGCTTGTGCCGTCGGTTTTGTGGGGAATCGGGTCGAACTGACCCGAGCCACTGGAGGCGGATGGCGATTGATCGGAGCCGAATGTCAGGCGACGCGAACCGCCGATCGAACGTTATACGAACTTGATGGCGAACCTGCTCATGATGTGTACCAGCGACAGGTGGGTAACGAAGTTGGATTTGGGTTGCACGAGTCTTCTACTCGCTACCCCCTGACGATTCGGCTACCGAGTCTAGAAATGCAAATCGTTCGTGACGTCAACCGCTTTGACGAAGCCTCTGGGGCCATTGAATTGGCAGGGGATATTCCCGAGGGCGTGACCGTCCAAGTGATGACGACCACTGCCGACGAAATTCTGGATGGGGTGGACGAAGCGGTCGAGCGCATGCGGAGCAAAACCATCTTGCCCCAGAACAATGCCTTAGCTATTTGCGTAAGCTGTGCGGGTCGACGCACGGTTCTGCTAGAGAAGACGAGGGAAGAAGCTGCCCTTGCCTATGATGGCTTGGGGCATGGAATTCATCAAATTGGCATGTATGCCTTCGGCGAAATTTCAACCACCTCATCGGGGCCGCCTCAGGTTCATAACGAGACCATCACGATGGGGCTAATACGAGAGTATTAGGGATTGACCATGGCTATCCAACCTGTTCCCGACCATCGATCTAGCGTACTCAGCCGCATGCTCAAACGGCTGATGCGTCGACAAGGGGTCACGGTGGATGAAGTCCCTAATCTTTCCGGCTGGACCAACTTTGTCTTAGCGGTCAATCAAACCATCCAAGAGTTCACTGCCAATCGCGAACTGTTAGAACAGTCCGTACAGTCGACATCGCTCAAACTCAAGCAGGCCTACGAAGATCTCAAGAGTGAATCGAGTTTACGGTTAGCCCAGGCAGACTTGCACCAGCGAGAATTAGAGAACCTCGTACAGGAAAGAACCGCTGAGCTACAAGCTGCTCAGCTCCATCTCGAACAAATCAATAAGCGCTTGGAATATGATGCCACCCACGATGACTTAACGGGGTTGGCGAATCGCAACCAGTTGATGCGGGAGTTAAATCGGTGTGTGGCTCAGCTCGCCACGGATTTAGCTGTAGGACTATGCTTTTTCTTTATCGACTTTGATCGCTTTAAGCAAATTAACGACCGGTTGGGTCACCTTATGGGCGACAAAGTGTTGATTCAGGTTGCCAATCGCCTGTCCACTTTGGCCGGTGATGCAACCTGCCTGGCTCGTTTGGGGGGAGACGAATTCGTGTTGCTAACGGGGCAACTGACGGTCGCTGAAGCCTACAAACTGGCTCAGAACATCACGGCTACCTTTGCTCAACCCCTGCGCATTCGCGAGACCGAAATCCCCATGTCGGCGAGTGTTGGCATCGTCTTAGGGGATGCATCCTATCAATCTGCGGATGACGTCGTTCGGGATGCTGATATTGCCATGTATCGCGCTAAAGCAACGGGAAATTGCTATCAATTCTTCGACGAAAGAATGCGGACAGAGTATTTAGAAGGCTTGGAACTAGAACGAGAATTAGAAACCGCTGTGCGGGAGAAACAGTTCCGCGTCAATTTTGAACCCATTATTGATATCCATCAGTCCGACATCTACTCGATTGAGTCGCTAGTGCGCTGGATTCATCCCGACAAGGGCATGATCTCGCCCGGCCGCTTTATTCCCCTGGCAGAAGAATTAGGGCTAGTGATAGATATCGACCGAATTGTCTTCGAGCAAACTTGTAAGCAGTTTCGTCAATGGCGGGCTAGCGGCATCACCCGTCCTCAACAGAAGTTCAATGTCAATCTGTCCTGTGGCCAGCTGGAACGATCCGATATTATCCCCTTCCTCCTCAGCACTATTGATGTATCCGGTATCAGCCCCCACGACGTTGTGCTGGAAATTACGGAGAGCTACTTGCTGGCAGACTCTGTCCTGGTAATGAAGAATCTAAATGAAATGAACGAGTTGGGATTTAGCATTTTTGTGGATGACTTTGGAACGGGATACTCATCCCTGAGTTATCTCGCCAAGTATCCCATCCACGGCATTAAGATTGATCGAAGTTTTGTCAGAGATCTGACAGAAAGCCCGGAAAGCAAAGAGTTAATTCGCTCTATGATTGCCATGGCCGATGCGTTGAATCTGCAAGTGGTGACTGAAGGGGTAGAAACCCTAGAGCAATTGCAGATCATGACGGAACTGGGCTGCCGCTATATTCAAGGCTTCTTATTTACACGCCCGATGAATGCCATGCAGGCCGCATCGTTTTTGGTGGATCAGCCGTATCGAGAGGTAGGTGCGATCGCACCCATGTAGCACGAACCTGAAGACTCCACACAGGCTATGAGAGAGGTCACCCAAACTCATCATCAACCGGTGATGTTTCAAGACGAGACTTTATCGTCAGCAACGGATTCTTCAACGCTGAAGACGGTCAAATTCAGGGGGACTGATTCACCCAGCCAAGATGCATGGGTCGTGTGATCCGCTAAATCATTACCCGTTAAGGCATGGACAAAGACTGTTAAATCGTTACGATTCTCTTCCAGCCACGGAATCAGTCGATCAAACTGGTCCTTACCAAAAGAAAGCTGACAGCTCCATCGAGGATGTGGCCCTACCAACTTTTGGTGAACTCGGCCCACCTGAATATCAAATCGCTCGCCTGCTTGGTGGCAAATAGATGAGGCTAACTCTACCGAGTCTGCGTCGAAATAGACATGGGCATGATAGTGGTCGTAATCGTTAGTCGGCCGCTTGGGGAGTGGAGAAGAAGGCATGGCACTGTAGAACTTGCTAAATGGACTAGGACTCGTCGGTCTTGTACCGTAAAGGATTGGATGGCCCCTTAAACCGTATTTATCAGCTCCTCATATTCTTGCGAACTCAGTATTTGAGGAGTGGTGATGGGCAAACCAGAGTCCACTTTGAAGAAGGGCGTCTGTTGATAACTGCCATCGATACGTGCTTTCAGGATCATCAGCAGATTACGAATAATCGCTTTGACCTGACCCGTGGGCTTGGGCTTAGGATCTCCTTTGGCACCTGCTGTATTGACGTGGGCGCTTTCGGAGTTGCAGATGCCATCCAGTTTGACATCAGAAGATTCCAAGCAATTATGAACCACACCAACAAAGGACATCCTATGGCTCGGTAACGTATTGCCGATGGGAGTGTTGCAGCACGTGGTATACCAACGCAATAGCCCCGTTGCTGTCAGGCGCATACAGGCCAAATATTCGCCCCCTTGATCAAACGAGATATGCTTTGGCAGCATCTGAACGATCTCTGTGCCCCCCTGAGGGTCGAGAATTTCATTACTTCTGCCCAGGAAATGCGCAAATGCCTGACAGTCCCGACAATAACAGGTCACTCGGTTGATATTTTTAGGACGATTAACACGCCCTTGAACACGTCCACATTGACATTGGATGGAATAAGCCATTCTTTACTTCTCCGCAGAACTGAGCAACTGGTTGAAAGATAGCTATGGCTGGGAACCTCAAGCACCAAATCAGGAAATGACAAATATTATTGGATGCAGCTAGATGGTTTTAGGCAGTACAGCACAAAGTTCCAGCGCATGACCATCGGGGTCTTCAAAATAGACTGACTTCGCCGGAATCCAATCATGGACGATGGGACCTTCCAAGGCAATGCCATTCTCCCGAAGCTGTTGTGCCGATTGCTCTATTTCAGATTCACGAACCGTGAACGCGAAATGTTGTGTAGGCCAGTGTCCCTGGTCCTCTTGCAACACGATCATGCCAGAGGAATCACCAGTTCGTAGAAATAGCCAGTTGCGCTGTTCATCTCGAAGACCCACTTTTAGGCCGAGGAGCTGACAGTAAAATGTCTCTGCCCTAGCGAGGTCGCGGACACGGATCGCAACTTCGTAAACACCGCGGATGGGAATCATCAACTGCCTCCCGAGGGTACTGTTTTATCTTAACAAGATCGGCTAGTAGCCCTTTAACGCACGGTGAGATAGTTCGTTATGTTCGGCTTCACTCCTGTTTAACAAAAGGCACCAAGTGCATCATGTAATCTCGTTTGCCAATCGGTACACCTGCCATGCGCAGGATGTCGTAAGCAGTGACCAGATGGAAGTAGAAATTAGGGATGAGAAATTCGTGGATATAGTCACCTCCCGACAGCTCAAGATAGAGATTATCGCCTAAGTCAACGCGCGTGATTTCAGCCAGTTTTTCATCTGCAACGCTAATGTCTATAAGCATGCTTTGAGTATTGGCGATGTGCTCATAGGCTTGGGCAAGGGAGGTGACCTCTGGATCGAGATTATTCGCAGGTTGACCCTCACACCAGAGGGCGAAGTTTCGGGGTTGATTGCATGTGAAGGCAACCTGTGTACCGAAGGGCAGCATATCTGCCACGATTTGTTTTTGTAGGAAGGATTCATCCCTGAAATGGGTTTGAGCAGTCTTTAAAAGATGCTCGAGAGTTGCTAACCGGCTTTGAAAGAGGGTTTGAATTGAAGCGATAGCTTGACTGGACATCATATGCTCCTTCAAAACTGATTCTATAAAGTCTGTTGATTTAGCCTAACGATTTGTGGAGCATTAGGGGTTAAGTTTCTATGCTTGAAGCCACACTTTGCGCTTGGTGTGATCTCAGAATCTTTTGAATTTCATGGATTTCAACCCAGCCCTGTGTTGCCGATAGTCCAAGTTCGTTCATTCCGTGTTTGCCAGTGTGCTACCAAAATCCCGGTGCTTCAGGGAGGGGTTGTTGTAAGGGATCAGCCAGCTGATGGAGTGTGCCGTCTTGGCTGGAGATATATGCTGAAGCGACCAGTTGATCCCAGTCAGGTGTCCAAATAACGAGATCACGCAGCTGATCTTGATCGACATCTTGCCAGGAAAGATAGCCAGGTCGGATATCAAGCCAAAGATCGTTGTTAAATCGTGAACTAAGAGATGTTTCGGTCCCGTTGGTAGAAATAATCAGCTGGGCAGGTCCATTATCTCCTTTGGTGAATGAAAAGGATTGGGTCTCGATGGTGACTGGGTGCTTCCCTACTTTGAAAGTATGAATTTGGTCATACTCCAGTGGTTGTATTGAATTAGCTGCTTGTTTCGTACAGCCGAAGCCAATAACCACTATCGCTGCAATTAGCCGGGCTAAACGAAGTGTTTGATGTTCCATACAGTATGTCCACCCGGTGCGTTAGCCCACGCCAGCCCGTCATGCCAATGCTTGCTCAATGGCCTGGACGAGTTGTTCCAATTCAGATTCCAAAGTCAGATAATGCACACAAGCTCTGACGCAATTAGGATCTGCGATCAGACGCACCATCATCTTTTGGCTTTCGAGCTGTTGTACAAAAGGACGATGGTTGCTGAAGCCTTCAATTTGGAAAGCGACTAAACCGGACTCTGGTGCGGTAGTGCGTAAACAAGTAATTTTTGGAATCGTGCTGAGCAGCTCCCACAAAATTTGACTGAGATGGACAATGCGTTGATAGCGATCCGTCGGCGTTCCCCACTGCTCCTGTAGTTCAATGGCAGCGGTTAACCCCGGAAACAGCGGAAAGGCAGAAGTCGCGACCTCATACCGACGACCATCTGGCTTCCACCCTGTTGGTTTACCCTGGACATCCATATCAATTCCACGCCAGCCGATAAAGGTGGGTTCTAAACGATCCAAAGAGGCTGCTCGAACATACAGCCCGCCTAACCCATCAGGGCCGCAGAACCACTTATGACCGGTAAAAGCATAGAAATCGACATCCAATTCATCTACCTTGAGGGGCAATACCCCGACGGATTGGGCAGCATCCACTAAGATCGCCACGGTTGGTACGGCTTGTCGACAAGCGGCTGCCATAGCCGTGAGGGGTAAGACCTGACCAGTGTTCCATAGGATGTGACTCACGATAGCCAATCGTGTGTTGGGACGTAAATGCTCCACCATTACCCCAATTGGATCACCCTCGTTCAGGGTCGCCATCAAGGGGAAGGTCGAGACTTCGACGCCATAGCGATGGCTGAGCTGTTGGGCCGTGGCGATGATGCCAGGATGTTCACAGTCCGACAGTAAAATGTGATCACCCGGTTGCCAGTTAAACCCCCACATGGCGATATTGCAGCCGCTGGATACGGATTCTGTCAGGGTGATGGTGCTGGGAGAGACGTTGAGTTGAGATGCGATCGCACGTCTAGTACCTTCAACTTTCTCCGTCATCCAAGCCAATGCCCCCCCGGTAAACGGGCCAAGCTCTTGCATTTGGGTATAGGCAGACTGAATGGCAGTGAAAGCAGGCTGTGGCAGGGGGCCTTGGCCACCGTAGTTGAAGTACAGCTTATTCCCTAAAGCAGGAAATTGCTGTCGATGTACTTCTAAAGAATGCTGCTGTTCGGAGGTCATACCTATCCTTAGGGTTCAGGTCACAAGGCCAGCATACTAGCCTTTGCTATTCTGCCTGATTTTGTCATCCTGTTAGATCGGCAAGTTCCGGGTGTGATGTGCTTGATTAAAAATCTTGCTGGTTTTGATCGCTATCTGCAAACGCATCCGTCAGAATGCTATGCAAAAACAGGCCGAAATAGATTGATTGCCAGAGCAATATCCAGACAAGTGTATAGTCTTTCATTCTTTCCTCCAAAATGTTTCCACGGTGTATGCTCAGGGACCCAGCAGGGAATATCCCGATACCAGAGAACCTGTTGTGAATCAGACGATTCGTAATTGACTGATTGGGGTGAATTTGAGGGCAATGCTGCTAGCAATGAAGTTTGTTCAGAAAACTGTAACAACCTCAATACGCGAGTCAACCCTATTGTTCTAGCCAGCTAAAACCTAGCGATAGCTATCCAAGCAGCCGTTCAATATATGGGCCCTAGGCTGAATGCCAGAAGGTAGCGATTTTTGACTACCTTGATTGCTGTAAACATCTTGATCATACATAGATCTATATATAGCTTCAACTAATTATTGATTGATTTTTATCTATATCAAAATTAGAGGCTTGATTTTGACTTGAGCTAACTTGGGGTAGGACGCTGCATAAAATCAGCAACACTACCAATTCAAGTCGGACTAACCATCTCAGCTCTGGCTGAAGATATCGCCAGAGCTGAGATGATGTGAATCAATCCGCAAGCCAATGAAGAACAGGTTCTAGAAGCAGTACGGTATCTATTGTGCGATCGCGCATTTGCTCCAGCGCTATTGGAATATATCAGGGTCACCTCAGATTTGCCTGTGGCCAAACTAGAGTATTGGGAAAGAACCTTCCGGTATGAAATTGAGCTAGCATCCTACTCACAGCGTTTCTCGTGGAAGAGCCACCGTTTGCTCCCGTAGTTAGACTGCTGCAGTGGCGATGGATATCAGCGTGAAAAAGCATTGCGCGCTCTTAATAAAGGGGCACCTAATGCATTTCTGTGTGCTCTGGTTCTGCGGCGGTTAAATGATTGGGTTCCACAGGTGCGAGCTGAGGCTCGTGAATATATTCCTGCGATGGCATCCTGTACTCAACCAAAATACTCTTCTGTAGACTTGCGGTAAAGCGAAGTCGTTAAACTCGCAAAAAGTTATGAAGCATTTTTGCGAAAGCATTCATAACACATGGATATTTTCGAATAGGAGCTAGTTGAGCGTTGCTTCGCTTATCAACAGCTATTATCCTCGCATATTACGTTGTTCTGGGGAGGTATCGGCCATTTAATTGCGATAACAACTCCCAAAGTTGATACAGCAATCCCCAAAATGGCCAGAACTATAAAAAGCCAGAACTTTCTAGTTTCGGCTTCTTCTTCTTTTTTCTTTCTAGCTTGTTCGGCTTCAATCCTGGCTTGTTCGGCTGCTTTTTCCTCTTCAATCCTATCGTGTTCGCGAATAACTTCATCGAGTGCAACTTGGTCGATAAACTTGTAGTGTTTTATTATTGTCTCAAACCAACCATCGTAAATCTCTTCGTCATAGAGTTTTTGACGGTTCAGACCATCCCCACGGGACTGTGCAATAAGTTGTTCGACTTTGTTGAGATCCTCAAGAATTTCCAGTCTCTTTTGGCTGAGCACATTTACTGCTGCAACAGGATATTTCTCAATGAGTGCATCCATAGTGCGAGTAATCTGGATGAGTAAGCCATCTACGAGGTCATGATAAGCGTTGCGCAGGGCGTGATGTAACTCTTGCACGGAGGTATCGTATCTTTGTCGATCTTCATCAGATAGATGTTCAAATGATGCTTGATCGAGTAACTTAATAGCAGCCCGGAGAGCATATCGCATCTCGTTCAGAACTACGATGTCCGGAAATTCGCCGTCCGTAGTTTCGTACTCTTTGTAGCGGGTTCCTAACTTTTTATGTAGCTCAAGCGCATCTTCAAGTGCCCCCATTTAGAAAACCTGTTCTTAACTACTGCTGCGGTTATCTGAATCTTTATTTCAAGTGTTTGTTGATACGCTTCAGCCGGTCAGAATGGGTACGTCTCCGTTCTGCCCATTCTGAAGAAGTAGCGAATGCTCTGCCTTGAATACGCAAGTTGCCACGGGCAAGGCGAACACTCGCAAAGGCACTTGCTTCATTGCGAATTGATTGCGCCCTGATGTCTTTACTACTCTTGTTCTTCACTGCTTTTTTTAGGCCACATTATGTTCTGCTTATAAGCATTCAGCACCGCCTCAGTGCTTTTTAAATACCAGCATGACAAGTACCGGTACCGTAATGTTACCCTTTCTTGTTGCAAAATTGACACGGAGTACAATTCTAACATCACTCAGATCATAGTAGTGTTTGGTTTAGATTTGGGCTAGCAGTAAATGACATACTAATTTCATATTGATAGTGTGGAGATGACTACCGGGTTTAATGTTGGAGCTGATGAAACCAGTACAGTCTATTCTGCATTATGTGGAAATCGGTTGCGTAGAGCTTATCAAAAATGGATTAGGTTTAGTGCAGTGCGTTGAATGTAAAGCTTCAACCTAATGTGATGTGTGACTTTCCTGAAAGTATTGATACTCCGTTGTTACTGATCACAGCATGTAGCCAGAAGGAATGAGAAATCAACAGCTACAAGTATTGAGTCGTACATCGCCTAATCTACGAATTTATGTCTTACGTCAATAAATAGCCTCTTATACCTAACGGCATGCTAGCTCTCTGCAATCACTATAGGGCATGGTTTTAGGGGGACTTAACAAGCGCTTATGAGAAATTCAGGTGCGAGAATGCCATTCCATAGCTCTCTACGATAGCCTGTAAGCAATGCCACTCAAATAAAGGAGATTCTTCCGTGATTGAGTATCGAAACAACCCCACAAGTAATGTTGTTGAACTGATTGTTGAGGGCAAGATTACCGAGGCTGATTTAGATCAAGCTATTGCTCGGCTGAAACTTGATATTTCCAAGCATGGCAAGCTTAAACTTCTGGAAGAGATCCGTAGTTTTGATGGCATAGATCCCATTGCCCTGTGGAAAGATGCCCAGTTTGGCCTCAGTCATGTCAACGACTTTTCCCATGTTGCCGTCGTGGCAGAAGCAGAATGGGTGCGGACGATTGCTGCGGCATCTGATAATATTCTGTCTGCTCAGGTCAAAGCTTTTGCGCCCTCTCAACATGAAGCAGCCCGGACCTGGTTGCTGACGGTTCCTGAACCCAGTCAAGCGTCTGGTATGACTTACCGAAGCAGCAGTGAAAGCAACATCGTTGAGGTGATCATCGAGGGTACCATTACCGCTGCTGACTTTGATCGAGTTGTTCCCCAAATGAAAGCGGATTTGGCTAAGCATGGCAAAGTAAAAGTGCTGGAAGAGATTCGGAGCTTTGAAGGCATGGACCCAATGGCCTTGTGGAAGGATTTGCAGCAGGCATATATGGTCAAAGACATTACCCATGTGGCTTTGGTGGCCGATGCCCAGTGGATGCGAACGGTTGCCGAAGCGGTCAGCGCGATTTTCCCGGCTGAAATCAAAGCATTTGAGCGATCGCAAATTGATTTAGCCCGAGTTTGGCTAGCAGCGGCATAGCGTGTAAACCTTATCCACTCAAGATTGTCTGAAATGTGGGTGCTAGGATAGCGGCGAAGAGGTCCGGCTAATGTGGGTTGGATCAATCGTTCGTTTCACTAGGAAAGATAAAACCGTGGCGATGCTGCAGATGTACCCTAAAAGACTAAGCAGAAAATACTGGCAGTCTAGTTTACTCGTCCTTGCCATTTTTCTGGGTTTCATCTCTGATCAGGCGGAGGCTCAACGACCTAATAGAGTGCATTATTCAACTCAAGGTTGTGGTGATTTTCTAGCCCGGTGGGATAAAAAGCCAGCCACATTGAAGTTTGTGGTCTGCGAAACAGGAGAAATTCAGGAGGTTGGTGTTCTGACTTCTTCCTATACTGTCCAGGGCGCTGATGCCATCGAAATAGAGAAATTTTTGCAACGGGAATTTGGGATGGCTCCCCTCCGATTCGCCTGTTGTGGATGGGAACCTGACACTGTAAAGGCGGCTCCTCCTTATGGACAATATGTAGATGAAATGGGCACTCAGTTTGAGGTTTCTATGTCTTCGGGAGAAACCCTATTGAATGACCGTGGAGCTTGGCATCAGATCCCTGAATTCCGTATTAAGGTAGAGACATACTTGGGAGAGTTTTGAGGCCGCACGGCTTAATATCGCCTGATCAAGGAGCGCTATGGAACCTGAAAAAGAGCAAGAAATTGCGAATTTAAGGGCTTTGAATTTGACACCAAAGCAGATTGCCCACAAGTTGGGATTGCGGGTGTCTGAGGTCTCAGCCGTGATTCGGGCGCAGGCAGAAGAACATGCCCTTGCTCATGGCAAAACGGCTACCCTTGATCCGTTGTTCGAGTGCTGGGCCAATGAAGGTGCAGTTGAACACTTCTTTGATAACCCAACGCCATCAACGGCAACCGTGGAAGATGAATCCCAGGGAATGGCGATTGTGACGGTGACCCGGAAAGCCGGCCACAACCGTTTTGTGATTTGTACTTATCTGCTGGACTATTGGTGCTTAGGGCTTAAAGATACGATAGGTCCTCGTAAGTTCAGCACCCAAGACTATGCCTATTTTATTGACCAGGCGTATCAAGGATTTGATGAGCCGCCTCAAAAAATCTCTTTAGACCAAGCGCAAGCCATGGTTTATAGCGTAATTGATTATGCTGAGGGGCTAGGGTTCAAACCTCATCGAGATTTTCAAAACTCTAAAGCCCATTTAGGCGAATGGAATGGCCAAGGCAAACTAGACTGTGGCCGTGATGGCAAACCCTGCTATTTTTGTGGTCCTTATGATGATCCGCATAAAATTTTGAAAACCCTCACTGAAAATGTGGGTGAAGATAATTTTGACTATGTGATCGAGGGTGAGTCTTATCGGTAAATTGTGGTGGGTATCAGCCATTAGTTGACGACGATTCCACAACCAGGCAGGATCGTCCAAGTGTTTAGTTGGCTGTGTCCTATGTCCCATGATGTGATTCGTACCGATCATGCTCCTGCTCCGGTCGGTCCCTATAACCAAGCCATTCGTGCTCAAGGGGCAATGGTATTCGCATCAGGGCAAATTGCCTTAGATCCCGCTTCGGGTGCTTTAGTGGGTGGTGATGATGTGGCCCAGCAGACGGAGCAAGTGATGAAAAATTTGGAGGCTGTCTTGACTGCGGCAGGCGTGGGCTGGGCCCAGGTGGTCAAAACGACGGTTTTCCTAGCAGATATGAATGATTTTGCTACGGTGAATGGTGTGTATGCCCGTTATTTTGATGAAGCCACTGCCCCCGCCCGTGCCTGTGTGGAAGTCGCCCGGTTACCTAAGGATGTCTTGGTCGAAATCGACTGTATTGCCGTAGCCTAGGGCCGTTGACCTGGAACCTAAACGGATCATCGTCAGTCGTAGGGAATTACGGCGACGCCAGCCCAGATTTTTAACTGAACTAGCGGTCTTGGGTTTTAAGTTGGCCAGTTCCCCTCACTCTGTCCACTTTATCCCTAATATCAGCATGCGGTTTTTGAAGCGAAAACTCTATTGGGTGTTGGGTTTGTGTGCCTGTACCTTGACTCTTCTGTTGGGCCACTTTTCCTCATTTAGCGCTGCCTATTCGCCCCAGTCTGCCCCAACCACGTTGCAGCCTCTGATTGCTTGGGGCACTCAAACCTTTGGGGGAGATGGACGCAAGGGTCGAGATGGAGCCAATGGTCGGAATGGGACGTCAGGTCAAGAAACCCAAATCCGCCTAACGGGTTCACCGATGACGGTGGATGTGGCGGGTAGCTCTGGGACATCGGGACAAGATGGCCAGTTGGGTGAGAATGCCTATGGTTGTGATCACTCAGCTCAACCTGCCCATAATCTGACAGGGGCTGATGGTGGACGAGGCGGTCGAGGCGGGGATGGTGGCCGTGGAGGGGATGGCGGTAAAGTTTGGATTTATTATGGTCAACCGGCTCAACTGAAAGCCCTAACCCTAAATAATGCCGGGGGGCAAGGGGGGCAAGCGGGACTTGGCGCACCCGGTGGGTATGGATGCCGTTGCATCGATACCTCTTGGCAAGTGAACTATTGCGAGTGGCAGCGCTATCGCAAGCAGCGCGGCGTGGCTGATGCTCCCTGGATTAAAGATAAAACCAAAACCTATCCCTGTACCGGTAGCCAGAGGGCTGATCACAAACATCATCACCCAAAGCTAGATAAGGGCAATTCCCAGTGGGCCTATCGTTGGGAATATGGTGGTGTTTATAAGACTGAACATTTTCACTGTACGGGTGGAGCAGTGGGTAAAGACGGTCAGGATGGTCAAGCAGGTCGAGAAGGGCGATACGGCCAGGTGGTGATGGTTCCCCGTGAGGATATTCCTCAAGAAAAGGTGCAGTACTATGCCCCGCTGGGACAACTGATGGGTCAGCAGGTGGACTTGGTGAAAAATATTTGGACGGAGAAGAGTGGATTGCGATCGCAACTCCATCCCAATTCCAAGGTCCCTGATACCTATACCTATTTGGATTCCACCGCCCGTCTCAACTACCGTATCGATTGGAATGCACCTAAGTCACCTACTGAATTAGAGGTGAGCGATACCAAAATAGGTGCAACCATTCAGGTGCAAAATAACCAAGGTCAACTGGATTTTGAGCTGCCGGGAACTCTGGAATATACTCTGAAGCAACAGGACCCACTGACGGTCATGACCATTACGGGCGGGTTCTCACCCAATCGCGTCCAGTCCTTCCGTATCGATGAAGGGGCGAGCCAACGGCAGGTAGGGCAGTTGGTATTGGTGGATGATGGGGATGTGCGATCGCTGCTCCAAAACACTAAACTGAAAGTCACTTGTCTCAGTAAACAATCTGCCAGTGGCCTGAAAACGGATACTTATCAAGTCCGCCATAGTGTAGAGCTGCGGGTGCCTCCGATGGGCCGATCCAGTGATGGTGTCAGGGTAGATAAGAATATTTATACGTTGAATGTGCAACCCTTTTTCAGTGCATGGCTCAAACCGGGCTATGACATTCAATATCAAGTAGAGATTGAGCAAACGACCAAAAGTAATGCGGTCTATACCCAAACCCAAATTGCTAATTTGCCTGTCCCTCTGTCATAAGTTGAAACTGCGCCTTTAGTTCAAGATCTCAGGTAATTTCAAAGCAATAGAGCGTGCTGTTGTCTACTTGGCTTATAGCGATGCTGTGCCACATATGGATAATCATTTAGCCTGGATTATTCATGACATTTTTCAGGAATCTCTGAAAGTCTTTCCTCATAGTGCTTTTGGCGATCTAAAGAGTGTAACGCTTTGATCTTTTTTAAGAATTTCTGAACTTCCTACCCATTAAGGGTTTGAGAAGATTTTTGTTGATCATCATGAATAATCCAGGTTAGATATGCTTGGAAGATCAAAGAATAGTTGTACTAACAATACGGCCTTGAAATTGAGAATCTAGAGGTTAAAACTTGGTAGTAATGTATTCGCTTAAGACTAAATAGACACACGCTATAGATTATTATTTCTATAACGTATGCTATAAGTGGGATGTCTATGAGGTGTGATATGCCTAGAGGAACCCACAAGAATTCTCTGCAAAACTTGACCCATGAAGGCCGACCGCTCGACTACGGAGAGCCTAAAACAGGGCATCGAGTCAGTGTTACCCAAACTGGGTGGGAAAATGCAAAGCAGCTCATTAATTCGATGGGCATGTCCGTTTCTGAATTTTTAGAAGAATTGGGGCGAGGACGGGTTACCGTCATCCCTACTCAAGATCTGGAAGCCATTGAGGATGTGATTGACTCAGCGTTATTGAGACATGCGATCACACAAGCGAATAACGAATTTATCTCTGCGGACCAACTTCTGGCTGATCGGGGGCTAACTCAGGCGGATTTGAATGACTGATTCATACAGTCTGCAGATTGCTAAGCCTGTTGTTAAATCCTTAAAGAAACTGCCTCTCAAGGTGTTTAAGCAAATTATGATCAAAGTCTTGGCATTGCAAGCAGACCCCAAACCTCAAGATTGCAAAGCGCTGAAAGGCTATCCTGGTGGTTATCGCGTGGACCAGGGAGAATATCGCATCCTCTATACCATTGAAGGGCAGACGGTATCGATCTTTCGGGTAGGCAAGCGCAATGACGGGGAAGTGTATCGGAATCTCTAGCGGTTATGGATAGTGCGGATCAGCTGACTCCCCAGCCTACTGGAGACGGTTCTTTTACGTTCTATTCCCAAGCGTTTGGAGAAGCCTTCCACAGTCACTATGGTGCCCATCAGGAAGCAATGGGGAAGTTTGTCTATCCCACCTTGTTACCGGAAAAAGCAAAGCAGGGATCGGTCAAGATTCTAGATGTTTGCTATGGGTTGGGATATAACACCGCTGCGGCTTTGGAGACGATATGGCAGATGAATCCTGAGTGCCAGGTGCAAGTTTATGCCCTCGAACTGAATCCCGTGGTACCGAGAGCTGCGATGGCCGAAGGCCGGTCTTTGACCATCGCAAATGCCGGATTGCAAACGTGGTCCCCCCGAGTGCAGACCTATTTAAACACCTTGGCGCAAGATTTAGAGATTCAAGCTCCCGATTGTCAGGCGCACTTACTCATAGGTGATGCTCGCCAAACCCTTCAGGTCGTTCAGAAACAGCCATTTCTCGCAGATGCGATCTTTCTCGATCCGTTTTCTCCACCAAACTGTCCGCAGCTTTGGACGGTGGAGTTTTTTCAGCTGTTAAGTCAATGTCTGCATCCCCAAGGGCGCTTGGCGACGTATTCCTGTGCAGCGGCAGTGCGGACGGGATTGATGGCAGCAGGATTTGCGATCGCAGCGAGTCCCCCTGTAGGTCGGCGCACGACTGGAACTCTTGCCGGGTTTACCCTCACTGATTGTCTGGCCTTATCGCTTCAAGAGCAAGAGCATTTGCAAACAGTAGCTGCGATTCCTTATCACGATCCTCAGCTGAACGATCCTGCCTCTACCATTCTGACTCGACGCCAGCAAGCGCAAAAACAGTCCTCTTTAGAACCCACCAAAGTTTGGAAAAAACGGTGGCAAAAGTCCTCCTAGGTAACAGTACATAAACAACTAAGACTTCCATGCCTCACCAAAGCCTGAAGTGATAGGCAAGAGAAGGCTCTAGGATCCAGTGATCCATCATGGCTGGGCTGATTAGGTTGTAATTGAGTGAAATAGAAGGGAAACTTACACGAAAGTGGGTTTAAAGTAAGGAATTAGCTTAGATATCGATGTATTTATTCTGAAAAAAAGAATTTATGAGTCAGATTCAGATCGAAAGTGATTTAAGCCATGCTGATTTACTGCAGCTTGTCTGCCGTGGTTCTGATGTTTGGAATCAGTGGCGTACTGAAAACTCCCATAAGAGTATTAACCTGCCTCTGGCAGACCTCAGCAATGCCAGCCTTAGCAATGCCAATCTCAGCCATATCAACTTCAGCTTTGCCATCCTCGAAGGGGCCGATCTAAGTGGCGCTGATCTCAGAGGTACCGATCTGAGTGAAGCGAATCTAAATAATGCCCACCTTGCCCGTGCCAATCTCAAAGGTGCCAAAATTTTGGATGAAACGCAGATTGATCCGAAATGGAGGTTAGTCCATGCATTAGTGACAGAAGGTGGAGAAAGTAAAGATCTCTGCAACGTTAACCTGCGTGCCGCCAATCTGCGGGATGCCATTCTCAGCAGTGCTGATCTAAGTGGGGCGAACCTCAGTTGGTCTGACCTTTGCGAGGCTAACCTCAGTGATGCCATCTTGAGGGATGCGAATCTGATTTTGGCGATGCTTGAACGTGCCAATCTCAATGGTGCGAACCTCAGCAATGCCAATCTTCGCACTGCGAACTTGAGTTATACCAACCTCAGCAGTGCAGACCTCTTCGGTGCTGATCTGTTTGTTGCCAACTTGAGCAGTGCCAACCTGCGAGAAGCTGACTTCAATGGTGCGAACCTCAGCAACGCTAACTTGGATAGTGCCGACCTCAGCAATGCGAATCTCAGCAATGCCAACCTGATCGGTGCCGATCTGAGTCATGTGAATCTCAGCAACGCCAGTCTCCGAGGCTCTAACTTCAGCAATGCGAATCTCAGCAATGCCAACCTAGACGGTGCCGACTTGAGCAATGCTAATTTCCGAGGAACGAACCTCAGTGGTGCGAATCTCAGCAATGCCAATCTGATCGACGCCGATCTTTTGGATGCTAACCTCTTCAATGCCACCCTCGATGGTATTGACCTTTTTGAGACTACGCTCACGACATCAACTGGCGTCAGGCGATGATTCGAACAGGGTTTAAGGGTTAATTTCAGTCCTTACTGAGTGTCTAGAAACTTGTGATAATCCTTGGCAATGGATTCCACTGCTGCTTCATACAGACGCTGTCCATGTTCTGGTGTCGCTAAAGATGGATCTGACCCCATACGTCCATCGGGGTAATGTTGGCGAAAATTGGTGGCGCCATAAATGGGATGCCCAGAGGCCACTTCAGCACTCAGAGGTGCATCTTTAATGGCTTCAGGATAGACAAATTGGGTGACAGCCACCTCGCTGGGGGTTGCGTGGGAGCCTTCGCGATTGCCGTAGAGTTCTTTCGCCAACTGATAGACCTGGGAATTCATATACCAGTTATTAAGACGACAGCGGGTTTGATCCGCTTCCGGCAGATTTAAATCCGCAATTGTGGCGTAGGTTTCTGAAAAAGCCGCCTTCAGGGTGGCGACATTCCCTCCATGACCATTGATAAAGAAAAATTGGCGAAATCCCGCCCGCGCCAGACTGACCAAATAATCCCGGATTACCAACAGGAGAGTAGACGGACGCAGACTCATACTGCCAGGAAATTCAGTATGGTGGAGGGCCATGCCGACATTAATCGTCGGACCCACCAGGGCTTCGGTTGCTTCTCCTACCCCTTTGGCAATCACCTCGGCACAAATGGCATCTGTGCCAATCAACCCCGTGGGACCATGCTGCTCTGTGGAGCCAATCGGCATAATAATGCCTTGGGAACGTTGCAGATAAGTTTCAACTTCTAACCAGGTACAGAGATGAAGCTGCATAGGACTTCCTGTGGGGGACATGTCATTCTATTGTGCCAGGTCTGTCTAAACCTGGAGGCGAACTTCAGTCAAGCCCTGTCTGAGCTGTTGTTGTCGCCGCAGCCAAGAGGCTCGGATGATGGGGCTACTCAACGGTAAGGTCGCTTTGACGATCCCTCGTAATAGAGGGCTATGACGGAGGCGATCGCCTTGGGCAAGTTCCTCATTTTGCAAGGTTTGCGCCCGAATAATTTCTGGTTCTCGCTCGGCTTGAATGTTGGGTAAAGCCTGATCCAGCCTATCAAGGTCCACGGAGCCTTGCAGTATCGGCACCAGATGATTCGCTGCCACAATCACATCCCGGAAGGCCATATTAATCCCTTGGGCTCGAATCGGCGACATGGGATGGGCGGCATCTCCTAAAATTAGCAGCCCTGGCATCGACCACTGGGGACAACGACCCACCACTACAGACAGCAAGAGTGGACGTTCAATCTCTTGAGTATGTTGAAGCAGGTGCTGTGCTAACCAAGGTGGGGAAGCAGCGGCAATCTTGGGAGGCCAATCTACCTGCTTCCAATCGGTTGGATCATCGTCATACAAAGCCCAGGCTAACTGTAAGCTGCCTTCTGCACTGCGAAATAAGCCCATTGTCTGGCGGCCATGCACGATGGCATAAAAGATATTCTCTGGGGGAAGGCAGGAGCTATCTGCTAGCTTGAACCACAGTAAATCAATGGAATGGGATAGGGTTTCCATCTCTAGGTTGGCCTGCTGACGGACGAGGGAATTGCGGCCATCTGCCCCGATTACCAAATCTGCTTCTAAGGTGCGACCATCTCCTAGCTGGACGCCATTAATTCGATGCTCCTTGTGTAGTAATGCTTTGACAGCAGTGCCTGAAATCCACTCAAACTGAGGATGCTGTTGGGCCTGTTTGACGAGTGCCTCAAGTAAATTGGGTTGTGATACTAAGGTACAGGGCAGGGTATTGGCTTGGAACGGTTCGAGGGCTTGGAACATCCTGCGTCCTTCTAAGATATATTCCCAAGCCGTTAGGGCTTGGTGGGGTACTGTTTCAAGCAGACCCAACAATCCCATTTGCTCTAAAGCATCTAAGCCACTGGGCATCAGACCTTCACCCCGAAACGTTCGTCGAAAGTTGCGGGCTGCTTCTACCAATGTGACGTCAATTCCTCGCTGAACGAGTGTCAGTGCTAAAGCTGCCCCTGTGGGTCCAGCGCCGACAATGACAACCTTGGCCATAATTCGAAGTTTGATAGGGTCTCTTTCAACCTAACGGAATTGGCAGAAGGACAGAAAATTATTGCGAAATTGATAGGGGTAGGGGTATGACCGTCGCATCATTTTGAAAGATTCTCAGCGCTCTGCACTGAGAATTTAGGTCAGACTCATGGTCTTCTCATACACATAAATTAAATTTGGGAAATAGTACTATTGAATTAAATTAAGAAATTCTTGATTGTTTGACCGATTTCATGGGCTTTGCTCTATAAAACTACTAGTTTGCTCAATTAAGCTCTTCTAAACAACAGGCTGTGATCTGTGTCATATCGCAAATTGCAATCGGTCACAGCTCCCCTTTGAATTAATGGTGACGATAGAAAAAATTGCTCGTTTGCATTGATAAGGACGCCAGTTAATGGACACACTCAAAATTAATCCAAAAATTCTGGCTGCTGTCTTTGCAAGTGTCGTCATCATTGCTGATTTGGTGCCTGCCCCCAATCTTGGACCGGGGCTGATCGTGTCGTCTTATAACTGGGCTGCTTCGCAGGTGCAGTCACCCACGGATACTCAGCACGCCAATCAAAAGATACGAGCAAAGCGATCGCAATCCCGTAACCCTGCCTACAACCAATAACGATCAGATAACGCTGCTGCTGAATCTGTGTCTTCAAAACATTCAGTCGTCAGGCATAGCAGCTGCATGCCTGACGACCGCCATTAGCTCTATCGTTTATGCTCTGGATTCTTAAAGTCTGTTTTACACCCTGCATCCCAGGCATCCGGTAAATTGCCGTGGGCAGGAATTCCGCCATTGTCCTTCAGTAGGCGAGCCATATGCATACAGTTCCAGGCTAAGAAAGTGGTATTGCGGTTGGTGAAATCATTCTCGGGTCCCCCTGATCCTGGATCGAGATAAGAAGGGCCGGGACCGACTTCCCCTAGCCAACCAGCATCCACTTGGGGTGGAATGGTATAGCCAATATGAGAGAGGGAAAACAGAATATTCATGGCGCAATGTTTTACTCCGTCCTCATTGCCTGTGATTAAGGTTGCGCCTACTTTGCCGTAATCTCGATATTGGCCTTTGTCGTTGAGGAGATGGGTGTAGCCATACATTCGCTCCAAAACTCGGTTACAAACGGAGCTTTTCTCCCCCAGCCACACGGAGGTACACAGCACCAAAATATCTGTGGTATCCACTTCTTTCTGAATTTGAGGCCAGTCATCTTTATCCCATTCATCGGTTTGGGACATATCTAAGCCCAAGCCCGCCGGTATATCATAATCCACGGGACGAATAATCTTCGTTTCCACCCCATTGGCTTCAAAAATCCTTTGGGCAATCTTAATTACCCCTTCGGTATGGGATAAAACGGGGGTGCGATTGAGGGTGCAGTTGAGAAATAGGGCCTTGAGATCGTCATATTTGGCTGGGGCGTTTTGGCATTGGTGCTGAGTGATGTTTGTAAGCTGTTCAGACATAATTCCTCTTGCATAGGTGTATGTGTTCAAAAGTGCAGCCGAGCCAGAACGCCTAAATCAATTCTGGGTCAGACATGATTTCTACGAGGGCAGGCCCCTGATAAGCCAGGGCCTGGGCCATGGCATCATCCAGTTCGTCCAGTTGGGTAACTCGGATCCCGAATCCACCGCAATTCTGAGCATATTGGGAAAAATCAGGATTGTGTAAGGAGGTTTGCCAGACATCCCATTCTCCCGCTCTCTGCTCCTTAGAAATTTTGCCCAACTGATCGTTATGAAGGAGGATATGGGTGATATTCATCTGGTACTTCACGGCAGTGGTAAATTCCGCCAAATATTGTCCAAACCCACCATCTCCAGACACAGAAACAATCGGGCGTTGATGGCCTGCAGCCGCCCAAGCACCCATGGCAGCCGGGAAGGCAAACCCGATGGACCCGAGATATCCCGACATTAAAACGGACTGGGTCTGACACTCAAAATAGCGACCAAAGGAATAGGTATTGTTACCCACATCCACCGCAATGACAGCATGAGCGGGAACCCATCGCGTCATGGCGGCAAAAATAGCGGCGGAGTTTAGTCCTTCCCCTCGGTTATCGAGTTCTCGACGGGCTTTTTCTGCCCGCCAGATAGCCCAACGTTCGGCGATTTCAGACTGCACATCTTCTGTCTTCACCTGCCCCGTGAGGGCGGTCTTGAGCTGCTCCACCACAATACTAATTTCTCCCCAAACAGGTACTTCGATGGGATGAAATTTACCTAGGGCCAGCGGATCAAAATCCACCTGAATAATCGGTTTACCCGGATAGATGCCCGTGTGGTTGGAAAAAGAAGCCCCCAACACCAGCAGCACATCCGCCTCATTCATAAACCAGCTGGCAATGGGAGTGCCGCTGCGCCCCAATACCCCACATCCCAGGGGATGGTCATCGGCAATCTGTCCTTTCCCTTTAAAGGTCGTTAGGACGGGCGCACCCAAAAGTTCAGCCAGTTCTATCACCGCAGGCATATGAAACCGAGCGCCATGACCCACAATAATGACTGGGCGGCGAGATTGTTTCAGTTTGTTAATGGCCTGCTGTAAAGATTCCGGGGGTGGCGCGATTTGCAGCGGGGTAATACGTCCGGTGGGTGTTGCTGCAGGCACATCAACAGCAGGCTGGACTTGAATCTCATCGGGGAAGATTAGGTGAGAGACATTGCGTTCTAGGAGGGCATGCTTGATGGCCAGGGTCATCAATTCGGCATGCTTGCTGTGACTGAGGACCGTTTGACTCCAAGCCGCCACTCCACTAAAGGCGGCAGATAAATCACATTCTTGAAAGTTACCAGTTCCCAAGACTTGAGAGTTGACCTGTCCGGTTAAGGCCAAGATGGGGGCGCGATCGACTTTGGCATCCCACATTCCGGTTAGCAGGTTGGTGGCACCGGGGCCAGCAATGGTCAAACAGGCAGCGGGGGTCCCCGTAAGTTTGGCATAGGCGGAGGCGGCAAAGGCCGCGGCTCCTTCATGGCGAATACCAATATAGGTGAGCTTGCCCTGTTCTTCTTGACGGCGTAGGGCATCAGCCAGTCCTAAATTTGAATGACCCACCATACCAAACACATGGGTAACGCCCCAATTCACCATGGTTTCAGCCATGACATCGCTAACGGTGCGGATGTGCGGTTTTTCCACGGGTAAACCCACATAGATACCGTCATCACGCACCTCAACCGGGAAGGTTTCGAGGGCATCATCGACCTCCAAGTCACCGGGCGGTTGACCTGTCAGTGGGCAATAATCCCACCCATGCCAAGGACAGCGCAACAGGCCATTTTCAATAGAGCCTTCGCCGAGGGGGCCGCCTTGATGGGGACAGCGATTATCAAGAGCACCATATTGGCCTTGGTGATGGGTTAAGGCCAGACTTTTATGACCTGCAACGACGGTTTTGACCCGACCTTCGGGTAGTTCGTCTAGGTCTAAGACCCGAAACCACTCAGGGGTTATCTCAGGCATAGGTTGTACTCCTTATGGAACGAGTGGCGATGGCTGGACCATCACTTTTTTTCAGGCTGATGCTAGTTGATAGGCTCCAGTCTGAGTATGCAGGTTGGGTGGCGTATTCAGATGATAATTTGCTGAAGTCCGGAGAGGAAGTAGGCAAGGTTTGCCTAAAAATATGCTGAGTATGGCGATTCTCATCGGTGAAAATGCCCCCTTGTACAGATCGACAATGATATTTCCATAGCAAGAGGTTGGGTGAGTTGATGCAGTGTAACGGTGGATGAGTCTCTTTCCATTAGCCTGCAATCAGGTTTTGGGCCGTTATCCCCTAGGCCGTGTTTATCGCAAGATAGAACTCTCCCAGCTCAAGTATTGGGTTGCGATCGCAAAGTAAGACCGTTCCACAAAGGCTGCGGCAATGCCCTTGTGCTACCCAAGGCATAGGAATTGATGGCCGATTGCAAACGTTTAATCTGAAAGCTTAAAATCGATAACCAAACTCAAACAGTGGTGTTGTCGTTCATGCCCCAATCCCATGGCGGGTTCCCCAATGCTGCTGTTGCAAAGTGTCCATGGCCTGTCGGGTGGTGGTCATCAGTTCCCTGACCCCGCTGGTGGGAAAAATGGGTTTGTCCAACACCACGTTGACCGCTTGGTATTGAGGAATATGCTGAATTAGCGTTAAATCATGGGATTGGCCGATATGACTTTGCAGTTTGGGGGGAATGGTGAGACGAGTTAGCTGTTCCTGTTGGGGGCAGATCATCATGGGCACAATCGGAACTTGGGCTTTCAGCGCGAGAACGGCAAAGCCCCGATGAAAGTCAGCTAGGGGAGCCGCAAAATCATTCTGAAAAATATAGCGTTCACCTTCGGGAAAAATCCCCAGCAAGGCGCCGCGAGACAGAACCCCTAGGGCTTGTTTAAAAGAACTGGGCTTCACCGGACCGTCCACCTCCATCAGTACCATGCCCGTCCGCTGAATGAGCCAATGGGTGATGGGAAGCTCCTGCATATAGGCTGCGGTCACCCAGGAGATATAGCGGGGAATCGCCACGCTGACAATCGACGGATCAATATTAGAGCGATGGTTGCACACCAAAATGCCTGCCCCCGTCGGTAAATGCTCTAGGCCGATCACCTCTAAGTTAATGCGACGGCGGAGCCAAGGGGCGAGTAGCCAGCGACAGGCATGATAAAACCGTTGTTGGGATACAGAGGTCATTGCGAAGCGGTGACAATCTCTTCTTTGGCGGCCCATTGGCCGATATCTTGGCGTTGGATGGCTGCAGCCATTAAGTCTGCAAACTTATCGGGCGTGCAAGCAAAGGCAGGAATACCCAGGGTGGCAAACTTCGCAGCATTGCTATGGTCAAAATAAGGGGCACCATCATCACTCAGGGCCAATAGGGTCACCATCTGCACCCCTGAATTGACGAGAGAGGCAACCCGCTTGAGCATCGCTTCCCGATTTCCCCCTTCATACAAATCGCTAATGAGGACAAGGATCGTTTCTTCCGGTCTGCGAATTAAGCCTTGGCAATAGCCTAAGGCGCGGTTGATATCCGTGCCGCCCCCCAGTTGAGTGCCAAACAAAACATCCACTGGGTCTTGCAGCAGATCTGTTAAATCGACGATGGCCGTATCGAAAACGACCAGCTGGGTTTTGACAGCGGGGAGAGATGTTAAGACTGCCGCAAAGATACTGGCATAGACCACAGAAGTGGCCATCGAGCCGCTTTGATCCACACAGAGGACAATATCGCGGAGGGCCGAGCGCTTGCGACCAAAGCCAATCCGAGTTTCAGGAATAATCGTGCGATAGTTTGGTTGATAATGACGCAGGTTAGCCCGAATGGTCCGATGCCAGTCAATTTCGTGATGGCGCGGGCGACGATTGCGAATCGATCGATTTAAACTGCCCTGGACAGCCTGCTGCATGGGGTTAGCAAGCTGGCGCAGCAAGTCTTCGACCACCCGCTGTACTACGAGGCGTGCTGTTTCTTTCGTTTTGCTGGGCATCACCTGATTGAGGGACAGCAGATTGGCCACTAAATGCACATCCGGTTCGACTGCCGCTAGCATTTCTGGCTCCAGTAGCATCTGTTGTAAGTTCAGCCGTTCCAGGGCATCCTGCTGCATCACGCGGACAATGGAACTGGGAAAGTAACTGCGAATATCCCCCAGCCAGCGGGCGACTTTGGGGGATGAACTGCCTAAGCCGCCAGAACGTTTTCCCTGGGACTCGTACAGAGCTGCCAAGGTTTGATCCATCGCCGTATCTTGGGTATCGAGGGTTAACCCACCCTCTGTACTGATTCCATCTGCCTCACCTCCCCCAAGGATGAGCCGCCAGCGCCGATTGCGTTCGGAATGATTCTGAGACTCTGCCATAGCTTATTCAAAAAGAGATGACCCGGTTTATTCAGAAGGTGATGAGACTAATGTCGGAATGACCTCAGTCGGGGGAGCAGCCTTGGAGTATAAGGTTTCTGAAGAAGCAATATGATGGTCAGCATCGACCCAAACGAGCTGTACGTCCGTGACCTGATGGCCTTGCAGCGTCACTAAGGAGAAATTACGCTGCAGTCCTTGCTCGGTTTTGATAATCCGTGGCACACAGGCAGCATTGAGATAGACGGTGCCTGCCGCATCGACACAGAGGCGCTTGCGCTGAACGGCTTTAGTGTGACGGAGATTATGGTGCATATGGCCGAAGGTGACGAGGGGAACGCGCTTACCGGTGGTTCGGGTGGTTGCGATCGCATCTCGCAAATCCGGGTCACCAAAATCGCCACCTAGCTGCTTCCAGTCCTTCCCACAGGGATCTTCTGCTTGATCACCCAAACCGGAAGGACCATTATGTCCTAGAAAAATAATCGTTTCCGAAGAGGCTTGGGCCGCAGCATTGGCAATCTGGGCGGTGGACTCTGCAAAATTGTTGACACCAAAGCGGTCGCGATAAAATCCGGCACAGCGCCAGTCGGGGCCGCCCCAGCTAAACGGTCGCCCCCCCACAACGCTGAGATCAAGCTGGGGAAAAGTACGGTGGGTATAGCCCACATGGGCCTCGGCGAGCAGGTCTAACTGCTGCTGAACCCAATCTTCCTTGCTGCGATCGTAGGGACAATTTTTGGTCCCCCAGGGTGTAGCCGTATACCAGGCATCATGGTTGCCAAAGGAGGCAGCATAGGGCAGTTCTAACATGGAGACGGCCTGGACCACGTCCACCGCTTCATTGCCAAAATCCCCCACAAACAGCACTAAATCGACGCCGAGCTGAGCCAACGCCCTAGGATCCGCTTCATCCCAAGCGTCATGAATATCCCCAATCACAGCAATTTTGATGGATGGAGAACTAGGGAGAGAAGTAGAGAGTGGCTCAGTCATTCATATGAGTTTAGTCTTGGATATATTCTTGGTCCTGGGCTAGGGCAATTTCGGCCCGGATAAACTCACGGCCCAAATAGGCCGCGTGATCGAGCTTGGTTACCAGGCAAGTTTGCGGCTCTTCAAAAATTGCAATACAGAGTTCCTTGGCCGTCTTAGCGCGGAACTTGGCATCGGGCTTGCGTTCCACCTTGCCTCGACAGGATAAGGGTTCTCCCGTATCTGGGTCGACGGCTAAGCCTTTGTCATCAATGTCATTGGCATAGTGATCCGCACAAATGGCTGGGGCTTGCCGATCGAGATAAATCAAAAAGTAGCCACCGGGATCTAAAGCAATAAAGCGTTGAGATAACTGGTTATTAATGGCAGCTTGATCGCTAACAATGGTGTTCATGAACTAAAAGCATCGAGTGGGTAGGATGCGACTCCAAGATCCAGTCTAGTACGTGAACTCCAATTAGGTGTATTGGTGGGGTTAGCTTTGGGCTTGCGACGTCATGGTGCCCGAGTAGACCAACCCTTTTTTCATATCTAACGTGAGGTGGGTGCCATCCCGAATCATCCGAGTTGCATTTTCAACCCCGACGATGACTGGAATTCGCAACCGCAGCCCTAATACGGCAGCGTGACTGTCCATACCGCCGACTTCAGTAATGATGCCAGCGGCTTTGCGAATGGCATCGACATGGCTAGCGTCAGTTTCCTTCGCGACTAAAATATCGCCCCGATTAAAGCCTTTAACGCCGTTGGATGCTGTAATGACCCGAGCTAAGCCACTCACAGAGCCATTGCCAATGCCAGTTCCCTGACCCATGACAGCAGTGACAATCTCGACTTTGATAAAGTCCGTGGACCCCGCGACCCCCTGGAGGGTGCCTGCAGTCACCACCACTAAGTCGCCTTCTTCCACTAAGCCTTTCTCCTGGGCCACATTGAGAGAGGCTTGTAGGGTTTCATCAATGGAGGGCAAATTGAGAACCAGCAACGGCTGTACACCCCAAACCATTTGCAGTTGACGAGCGACCTCTACATGGGGCGTCACAGCCAGAATGGGAATATTGGGCCGATATTTGGAAACGTTGCGTCCGGTCGATCCAGTTTTGGTAAAGGTGAGAATCGCTTTGGCTTTGAGCTGAGTGGCGATATGTCCAACGGCTTGGCTAATGGCACTGGGAATGGCAGTTTCTGAGGTGTCTAGGGCAGTACGATTTTGAATATTTTTCTCATAATCAATCCGCTCCGCGATTTTGGCCATGGTAGCCACCGCTTCCACAGGATAGTTGCCGACAGCGGCTTCATTGGACAGCATCACCGCATCAGTGCCGTCCAAAATGGCGTTGGCCACGTCAGAGACCTCTGCCCGCGTGGGTCTGGGGGAATTGACCATGCTATCCAGCATCTGCGTGGCCGTAATCACAGGAATGCCGAGACGGTTCGCCGTGGCAATCAACCGCTTTTGCAGAATCGGGACATCCTCCGCAGGCAGCTCAACCCCTAAGTCACCCCGAGCAATCATTACCCCATCACATAGGCTGAGAATCTCTTCCATCTGGGTGATGGCTTCATGTTTTTCGATCTTGGCAATGACTGGAGTGGATTTACCCGCGTTGGCGATGATTTCTTTGATCTCGATGACGTCGGCGGGGTTGCGGACAAAGCTCAGGGCAATCCAATCGACACCATGGGTTAGGCCAAATTGTAAATCTTCGCGATCTTTATCGGTCAGTGCCTTAACGGATAAATAAACCCCTGGGAAATTGACGCCTTTGGAGTCAGACAGCTTCCCTCCCACAACCACACGACAATGCAAGGTCTTAGAAACGGTATCTACGGACTCAACGACCATCTCCACGCGGCCATCATCCAGAAGAATTGTAGCGCCTACAGATACTTCATCGGCCAACTTGGAATATGTGACCATGCTGCTGGTTTGAGTGCCTGGGATGGTCTGGCTGGTAAGGGCAAAGGGATCACCATTTTTGAGGGTGATGGGGCCGTCCGCGAATTTACCAAGACGAATTTTAGGCCCTTGCAGGTCTTGCAGGATGGCAACGGGCTGGTTCATCTCATAGGACAGTTGCCGAATCAGACGAATGGATCGTAGATGATCGTCATGGGTGCCGTGGGAAAAGTTGAGTCGGAGGGTGGTGGCTCCTGCTTCTATGACCGCCCGCAGCATATCTGGTTTGGAGATGGCTGGCCCTACGGTGGCCACAATTTTAGTACGACGGTCGGTCTCAGGCAAGGACATGTATGATTTCAAAAAAGTTTAGGCAGTAAGATGAACAATCAACAGGGTTGCCCATCAACTTAACAGTTTAGGCTGAGACGTTACCCCAAGCGAATTTTTGGCGGAATTCCTATGGACAGATCGATGATACGGAGATCAGAGTGAAGTTAACTACGAGGGGACACTACAGTGTAAAGGCGTTGCTGGATTTGAGTTTGCAGCCTAATTTTGGACCGGCATCGGTGAATGCGATCGCACAACGGCAGTCTCTCCCAGCCCCCTATTTGGAAAAGCTGCTGATTGAGTTGCGACAAGCGGGGTTAGTGCGGTCTGTGCGGGGTTCGAAAGGAGGCTATCAGTTGGCACGCCCTCCGGTGCAAATTTCCCTGGGCCATATCTTGGAGGCGGTGGGAGAAACGGTTGAACCCTTTACGGAACAGTCGGCTGCAACCCAGCAGGCAGAAGATTGGGTCACCCTGACCCTTTGGAAACGCCTACACCAAAAACTAAAGGAATCCCTTTACAGTATTTCCCTAGAAGATCTGTATTTTGATGCCCGTAGTTGGCAAGCTGCCCAGGGCGCAGAAACTAGTTTTGTGGTCTAAGGACTGTAATTGAAGCTATCTAATTGACCCGTAAAATTAAGTATTTCAGAGATTAAATTAGTCTGAAGAATCTGGGGCGACTATCGTTGATAAATCTGGAGTGATGGTTGCAAGAATGACTATATCTTGAAAATCATAGGAATCATCACCGGGGCTACCACTGCCTAATTCAAATAGAAAAATAACTTGGTTGTCGGCAATGGTCACCCTTTGGTTGGTATCAATATAGCCTTGAGTAATTGTAGAAATAGGTAACTGATTACCGTAAGGTGTATAGTCCGGAATTGAATCCCCATTCTGTAGTGTTAAAACACGATTAGAATTATTGTCCGATGATACAGAAATGTTTGGAGAACATGATCCACCAGTGGTTGATGCACCATCAGTGGCTAATTCAGTTCCGGGCGCTACTGAGATATTCGTTTGCGCACCTAAAGGAGCCACTGTTGAGAGCGCAGATTGGCTGATTTGCTGGCCAAGAGTGAGTTCATAAGCTGCTGAAGTATTGATGGGGGGGCCGCCTACACCACAAGTTATTTCACTCCCTAAGACCCTAATATCCATCTTAGATTTTTCTAAGATCGTTACTGTGGGGGCATTGGTGGGAGAACGACCTGTTACGGTAACAATCCGCGAATTACGGGTTGCAACTGTTGTGTTAGCGGTATAGAGATCAGAACCCTGCAATGGAGTATCGTACACTCCAGCATGAAACAGTTTAGCCATTTTGCCTGTGGAATCTACACAAGCTCCAAACCCCAAGTTGCCATTCGCAGTCCAGTTTGTGTCTGGGCAGCTAGGAGAAGTACTATTGTCCTGAATGGAATCAATCAGTGGTTCATGACTCCAGTTAGCTAGGTCGGATGGATCTGCATAGGTGCCATCACCATTGTGCTTTGGTCCCCATCTATACACTACTTGGGGACCTAACCATAAGTTGTTAGGGGATGGAGCGGTGTAATAAACGACTGACTGCTGGACATTAGTAAAAGCTGGCATTTTCAGCATAAGAACTGGCTCAGCTCCACTGGGTAAAGCGGTATTAAAACCTGGAGGAGCTGGTTCGTTGTCTGCATCGAGAAGAATTCTGTCAGCATGACGAACTTCGGTAGCCATGAAATCTAAAGAGCGATTGAGTTCGACTCTTCTCTCATTTTGAGCGTTGGCAACTTGGCTAGAGCGGAAGATAGAGACTAATCCAAACCCACCTATGGCTACAACGCCTAAGCTAATTACAGCCGCAACTAATAACTCAGGGAGTGTAAATCCTTGTGAGGTGCGTTTTTGATAAATGGCCTGTTTTATAGAGAATTTAGTTTTCACTTATATCGATTGCGAATAAAATCATGAATAGGACATTTTTTGTCAAAGTTCACAGTACTTGAATGGCTTTGAGAAAGCTGTTATTCAAATCACGAAATTGACATAGGCATTATTTTTATGCCGTTGGAAAAATAATTTTACCATTGTTATAGAAAGTTTGGCTTGCCCTGAAAGCACCTGACAAATCAACTGTGTGTTGATGCTAAGTACTCCTAAAAGAAGCTGATGATGGGTTCTTAGTAGTTCACTTATGATGAATGGCAATTACTTGCGTCTGCCTGGGCGGTAGTGGGTGGATGATTTCCTCTAAATTCACCCATTCTAATAATTCCAATTCCTGCAGTAATCGCTAGACAACGCATCCCTTGAGATTGATCGGGATGGAAAAACACTAAGACATTACCGGAAAAGGTCGATCCTTTCGGGGAAAACTGTATATCGTCGTTGGTTGCAGCGATCAAAGTGACAGCAGAGGGACTTGTGCCTCCACCCAGTTGTGTTAAATCCCGTGTTCCTGTTGGTAAGCAGCTTTGAGGATTGGCTGTGATAGAAGAACTACTAATGCTAAGGCTACATTGTTGACTGGTGCGAATGGCGGTTGCTTGGGCTTCTTTTAGGGCTCCCTCTACTTGTTTGGAAACATCTTCTATTCTTTTGTTGTTGATCCAGCCTAAAAAGCTAGGAGCTGCTAGGGCAGCAAATATGCCTGAAATCACTACGATCGCTAGGACTTCAGGCAATGAAAACCCAGAGCTTTTGTGCTGATATTGAGGCAATATCATGAAATTTTCTTGCGAGTTATCATTATCGAAATCAACTAAGGGCATTCAAGCGATTTATCAGGAATGACCTTAGTTTGAACGACAGCAATAGGGATATTATCAGCAGATACAACTTGATATTCCAGGCTCAGTACATTGAATGGAGCATCAGAGGGGAGATCTGGGGTACGTATAAGGGTATATGGCCGATTACCAATAGCGCTCAGTTTGTCAGTATCTACTGGTGCATTTGCATTAATTTCATCTTGCAAGAGAGCCGCATATCCTGATGTGTTATCAATAGCCTGACAGGCTGGTAGGTTAACGTTTTCACCTAAACCGAATCGCTTGGCTTTAAATCGAACCCTTTCTATATCTTCTTGGATCCAGGTTGTGGCTTCACTTAGTTCTTGACCTTTTACTTTAAAGACAGTAGCAGTCACTAATGCTTGCATGGCAGTGCTAATAAAGCCTACGATGACCAATAGACCTACTAACACTTCCACAAGAGTAAAGCCAGTATCGTGATGATGGCGATGTCCAGATACTAATTTCATAAAAAGTTTCCTTTACTCTTCTCTTGGGTCACACTTGTTATTGATTTAAATCAAATCTCTGACTTGAAAATATTGAACGCTTCGACAAAATGGTTGGTTAATATGTTTTCTGAAATCTAGATATCTCCCGGAGTATTAATTTTGGATAGCCATGACATTTATTTGATATGAAAAGCTGTAGTTGTTGTAAATAATGCTTAGCTTGTTGAACGCTCTTGAGTCTCCCAAGCGTTAATTGGCCCAAGCTGAAGAGGGTAATCTGATAAAAAATCATTCCATGAAGGTCGTGAGGGTCTAGCATTCAACGTTGGGCTGCTACTACTACTACCCCACTTTTTAACCCAAAATATGCCTGTAATTCTTTGCCCTGGCTCACATACTGTTGGAGAACCTAATGCCCCAGCTTGAACAGTATAATCTGGTGCATGAATAAAGACGTTGCAAATTCTGATCTCTTCGCCAATCGTTATGGTTTTAGTACCACTAGTCCCTTCGCCATATATTTTGACGTCTAAGGGAGAGCAATTGGTAAATGAGTTGTCTGGTTTGATGCATGTGATGTTATCAGAAGTGTCTTCAAGGGTAATGTCTCCCTCAACTCTTAACTCGATTTTTTCACCCGCTTTGACGGTTAGTTTTGAGTCAAAGGTATCGACCTGATACTTATAGACTCCATTATCCTGGATATCAGCTGGGCGAGGTAGTGCTTCATCGGGTAAAGCAGCTGTTAAATCGTTTAATTTCAAAGGGTCAGATATGGCAGGTATGGCAGGTATGGTAAAAGTACTTGATTGGATGGGACTGGCAGATGAACAAGGACCAACAACTAGTACCTCAGGATCCACTTGACTCGTATTGGCATCAGTAGCAACCCAAAGATTGGCTATTGGAGCTGGACTGACTGGGAAACTGACTTTTAATTCTGATACTGATTTGCTGGGTTGACCCTCATTAACCCGGCCTTGAACTATGGCAACTCCTGACCCGTCATAATTAAGTAAGCGGTATTCACCTTGGCTGAGGTCATCATCGTCTACATTTGTCCATTCTCTATTTGCCAAGTTGATGATCTCCCCTCTTCTGTCCACATCACATGCAGACAAGATATTGGGAATATTATTGGGTAAGGCCCAGCTCTCTATAGAGCTGCCACTGTCTGAACAGGTACCATCTGCATTTCTAGTGGGGGGAGTGTTCAAATCTGTCGTGCAAGCAGGATAATTTGCGATCGCACGATGTTGATTGATTAACGCTCGGATTTCATTGACCCCGGTTTCTGCAGCGTTGAGGCTTTTGGCGGTATCTTTTTGTGCGATCGCACTCACCTGACTATCTTGCGATCGCAAAAGCATCGTCAATCCCACTAACAGGATAATCAGCCCCATGCCAATTGCAACAGGCAATGCAAACCCTGCTTGTTTATTACGGCATTCTAGACAATATTTAATCCATAGCTTCATGGGTGACAATCTCTGCAAACACAGGTATAAAGTAGTCTTTTACAATAGACCACTTACATTGTTATATAAACTATATCGAATATTCTTCTAAAAATTAAGTATTTTCTCCCATGTCAAGCAACAATTTTGCATATAGCTATATTGAGAAGTTACCTTAATCTATGATTTGGTCATAACTTAGAGGCTTGGGCAACGAAAGGCATTATTTTTACGACAGAAAACAAAAATAATATTTTGAATCTCTATAAATAAAAATAAGAGCTCGTGATCTAGATCACACAAGTTCGTGATTTCGATTTCTAGACTAGACTCTCAAGAAAAATAATTTCTCCTTCTCTGTAGTCTTGGACTTCAACTATTTTCACTTCATTTGGCGTAAAACCCATAAGGTCAATTTTTGAATGCCTATAATGGCTATCTTTGAATACTTATCAGTCATATAATCCGGCGACCAAAAGCATCATTAAAGGTCATGATTTTTTATTACCATATTTATTGAATTGGTATTGTTTTTATGATCTTAATTTTTGAATTTATCTCTATGGCTGGTGGCTTTTATTATTTCTGAGAAAAATATTTTTATTGGCCGTATAGTTTAGTGTCTAAAAAGTATGACTTCTGAGACTTCCGGGATATCACTGAGGTGACCAAGAAAGATTTTCTTTATATTAACTGATAGGGATTGCAAAATCATACAGCAATATCTACTGGCCCTACGTTAGTCCCTCGGTGTTTGGGAGCACCTGAGACCAACCTAGGATTGAATCAAGGAGGACCCATCAGGTGAACTTGAAATTCTTTCGCATGGCTACTTGCGTGATCTACTAAGTCTCAGACTTCAGTTACTTATCCGTGATCAATTCCATCGAAGTTGCGTCCATCCTAGGTATTAAGAATAGAGAGCATCCCATGTGTCGGAAAAACTTGTCATTGGTACTTTACAACCATTTGATTCAGCAACGACAAACAGCCAAACCTAATTCTGGTTTGTCGCTAATTGAACTTGTAGTGGTCATTGGTTTGACAGCGCTTCTCGCTGCTTTTGCTGCACCTGCTATTACCTTTGGCACCAATCCACTGAGAGATACTTCGAACCGAATGGTAGCTAACTTTAGACTAGCCAGGGCAAAAGCAATGTCTAAAACTTCTGCCTATCGTATTCGCCCTCTATCTGTTGAACAACTCATTGTAGAGCAGGCCAAGAACTGCAACGCTACCACTTGGACAACAGCCACTGAATTTGTGGCAGAGGATCTGAAATTTGACTCACCGACTGAAGTGATAGCAGCACAGGTTGATGGTTCAGGGGTTACTAACACGGGTTGGCAGTTGTGCTTCAACAGTAGAGGCAGAGCAGATATGACTTTAGAACTAACCCTTAAGGATATGAATACTAATCAGCAACGAACCTTAGAAATTTTTCTTGGAGGGAATGCTGAGCTAAGTGAGATTAGTTGAAGAAATACTCAAAAAACCCCATGAATATTGAAGCAGGTTGTTGTTATGAGAACTAAAGCGAACGGTAAGATTTACACTTACCTTTTGGGTCACGTGCAGTCTTTGAGACATCGTGAGCAAGGACTCACTTTAGTAGAAGCAGTAGTCTCCATACTGATCTTTTTTATTGCTATAGGTGGCATTGTCCCTATTTCGTTGAACTATTCTCTTGCTGCCATTCGAAATGAGCAGAAGACTGGAGCTATAGCCATATCGCAACAGATTATGGACGAGCTTCGCCAAGTAGATGCTTCAACTTTACCTGATGGTAACACTACTGAAACTACGTTACCAACTGGGACTTCTGGTGCTTCTTTAGCCGATGTTTCATTTATGGGTAAATCCTACAGTTCTCAAATTACGTATTGTCAAACTTCTAGTGCTAGTTACTGTGATGCAAACTCAAGACATATCAAAATCGAAGTGTTTCGAGATGGTCAATCAATTTATGAAGTTGAGACTGTCTACACGAAGTTCGAATAGTGGATTCACGTTAGTCGAACTGCTGGTAACTACGCTGATCTCAACCATTATTTTGGGAGCATCGTTGTCTTTGATTGTTGACCAACGCAAACAGTTTCTCACCGATCAAAATCGAACCCAAACGAGCCAGAACCTAAGAGCAGGAATGGACTTGATTGGGACTGATATCAAGTTAACCGGTGAACGCTTGGAAGAAGATTTTGAGCAACCTGGTGTGATGCTGATTGATGCAAGTCATGCCAATAACACCTCTGATTCAGATGAATTGATACTTCAGCGTAAGCTTATTCCTGAAAAGCTAGGTGTTTGTGCAGATGTTGCAGCTGGTGCAACCAGTATTGCTGTCTCTACTGCTTCAGGTTCAGGTCTTTGTATTTTTTCCAGTAATGAAACCCCTACTGCAGATGGACTGACAGACCTTCTCAATATTTTCCGAGATTATCGTTGTGAGGAGGATGGGGCTGCAGGTTGTGCAAGAACAACAGCACTTACCGGAAGTAATTGTGATGGGGAATGTACCTGGGCGTATATCTATAATCCTAGTACTAACTCGGGTGAATTCTTCCAATATGCCTTTGAAGAAGCAGATAGTACTGACCCCGAACTGAATCGGATTTATCTTGGTGGAACTGCAACTCTAGCTTCAGCTTACCCCGCTGCTGATAATCCTGAAATTTATCTTCTAGAGGAAAGGGAATATAGGTTGAACGGTGATGTTTTAGAACTAGTCGTTAATCGGCAAGATAGCGATGCACTGCGCTTGATTAATGAAGTTCAAAATTTCGAAGTCACTATTCAAGCATCAGGTGTATCTAATTCTTCTTTTAATCCAAACAGCGTGCCCTCTACGGCCCTGAATTGGCAAAATATTGAGCATATTGAGGTGGAACTAAAGACTAATAATCCATCCCAATCTGATTTGATAACGCTAGCAGAAGATAAGCGCACATTAACCTCCAGATTTTTCCCACGTAATATTATCTCCAAATAATTCCTAGCCATGAAACGTCAGCCTGAAAAGTTCCAAAAATCCTTATTTTACCTATATCTGTGTTTACAGAAACGACAGCAGATGGAGGGAGGCTACAGTTTAGTGGTCACGATTGCCATGCTGATCATTCTATCTACACTCCTGATCAGTGCAGCAATTATTAGTAAGGTAGATACTATTAGTACGAATGCCTCAGCAAAAAGCAACATTGGTTTTTATGCTGCTGAAGCAGGACTCAATATTCGGGCACAGGAAATTAGGACGACATTTGAGGGCTTTAACCGTCCTTCAGGAACTTCACCTACTTCATGGCAAGACTGTGTGAATAAAACGGCAGGTGCACAAGGTACCCTCGATTTTGGTTGTGATTTAGATCCTTTCCAAGGACAAGAAGTCTGGACTTATGTGGAAGAATTTCCGAATAATCCGAGACCAACTACCGTGGCTGATGGACCTTTTGCTGGTTTATCTGCCCAGGAATATATATACGATGTTTTTTCTGTAGCAACTAACGAAGATACGATAACTAATGAAAAAGCACCATCTGCCATCTTGGGAATGAGATTCAAAAGCCGTTTAGTACCGCTGTTTCAGTTTGCGGCTTTTTATGAACAGGATATGGACTTTGCTATTCCTCCTAGTATGACGGTGAATGGTAGGGTGCACAGTAATAACGACTTGTACCTGGATGCCAGTAGCAGTGGTACTTTTACGATTAATGGCCAAGTCAGTGCAGTAGGAAAGCTATACCGAGGTGAGAAAATTGATGATGATTGCAGTGGTACCGTCCGAATCAATGATGGCTCAAGTAATCGAACTCTAGGGTGTAGTGGTAGTCGACAAGAGTATACGCAAAGCGATGTTGAAACGCCTTGGAATGGCAATATCAATGTTGGTATTGATAAATTAACGGTGCCCGAACCTGATCAGTTTGACGCAGAGGCTGGAAAACTTTATTGGGATAGATCTGATTTAAGAATAGCCCTTGTGTTGGATTCGAGTGGTGATCCAACTGGTATTGAGGTCCAAGACGTAGATGGCTCCTCAAACAGCACAGCTACAGCTAGCTTGAATAGCTGTGCGGCTGATGGTATTACCACAACATTGCAAAATGAGAATGGTAGTGATGCTAACTACGAAGCAGACGATACGGAAGTAAATATAACGAACGGCACAGGGAGTCAATTTATAGATGGCGATGTTGTGGTTGTCGGTAATGATATTGACAGCAATGTTGTAACGTCTGTCGATCCCGATGAACTGGAGTTTACGAGACGTCTTGGTCATAGCTATCAAACTACTTTTCCTAGTTCTGGAGATACTGTTCGCAAGGCTGTTGTTTCCACTTCTGACACCTTTTATAACTATCGAGAGAAAGAGGGCAGCTCGGGTACAGAGCAAGGTAGATATATCCGCATGCTGGACGTCAACATGGGAGCCTTGTTGGATTGTGTGCATTCAGAAAGCTTGATGGGGTCAAAAGCCCTAGACGACGATACAGATGGGGGACTCGTTTGGTTCTTTACAGTCAAAGGACCAGACTCTAATACAGATGTGACTGCAAGTGGTACTCCCAACAACTATGGTGTTCGGATGTACAATGCTGAGACATTAGCATCTACGATATCTGGAGCCCCTGATATTCAGGGATTAACCGTTGTTTCAGATCAAGCTATTTATACTCGGGGAGATTACAACCGACTCAATAAAAAACCAGCTGCCATTCTAGGTGATACGATTAATGTCCTTTCCGACAACTGGAAGATGGACGATTCAAATGGTCGTATTTACGATTCTTCTGATATTCCTGGACCTGAAGATGATTCTTCCTACGATGTTATTGTTGGGAGCAGCCGTCAAGCAAGCTCGACTACCATTAATGCTGCTTTTTTAGCAGGTATTGATATTTCTGGCGGTGTCAATCGGAGTGGACAAGATGGTGGATGGAGCTCTTCGGGTGGAGGATGGAATAACTATCCTCGTTTTCATGAAAGATGGTCTGGGGCAACCTTAACTTATCGAGGATCAATGGTCACCTTAGGATCACCACGACGGGTAAATGGTCCGTTCTGTGGTAGTCAATCCATTAATTCAAGCTGCAATATCTATACCCCCCCAACTCGTAACTGGGATTATGATACAGATTACGATAATGCAGCGAATTTACCTCCGTTAACTCCCCAAGCGGTATACCTAGAGCAAGAATTTTTCCAACGTGAGTTTGATGCTTCTGCTACAAAAACTAGGAAGCACCTTATTGCGGCCTTACCTCTTATTCAGCCGAGCTTTACATTTTAAGTTTTACTGACAAGGAATTTTCCCAAATTCATGCATTAATTAGAAAGTGTGAGTTAGATTTATTTCTAACTCACACTTTTTTATTTTATAAAATTAAAACTATATAATAGATATGAGTCTGGCACCAAATCTAACTTTCTAAACTGCGCAATGATTAATTCAATAATAAGTCAGAAAGGTGATTGAAACTTCACTATAATACAGCGCTCAAATACGTTCAGGCTCCATAAAATGCAAGAGCAAGAGTTGTTGAATTGATTAGAAAAATATAATTTATTATAACAATCCTGAATTACTTGATTTCTATCAAAGATCTTATAAATCTTTAGATTTTTAGTATGTCAGGGTATATAGAGAAAGTGGAGTATTGATTGTTCGCTAACTGATTAAAATCAGATTGTAATTGTACTATCTGACAATAATCTGCTTTTCTGGAAAATCAATAATGGCATTGATTTAAAAATCCTAGAATAGTGGTTGGAGTATTAATATATAAGCCAGGCCAGAATTGACTTCGACTTTTGGTTATAAAGTAAATTCTAATACTTAGAGATTAGCTATGGAACCTTCTTTAATCGAAGTATTTACCCTAAATATTCATCTTTTTCGCTAATAATTGAGGTATCATACCATATGCAATTGTTTGTAAATATCTCAGAATAGAAGTAAACATGTTGCACTCTAGACTGGATTAATACCAGCATTTACCATTGCTATGTATAGATTTTACCGAACAAGAACTTAAAGCTATTGCTTGCAAAGTTTTCTAGATATTCAATCTAGTGAATCCAATATCTCTCTGTTTTGTCGGCAGCAAACTAATTCACTGTCTGCTATCAAGTTGTGTAACAATTTAAGGATAGCTGTTAATCCTGACTTTACTACTGTATTGAGAGAATTAATGTTGGAATTCACCCAAAATGTAAGTTTGGTATTCCAAGTTTTATTGATCTAAAATGACGAATGAGAAAGATATAACAGCTTGGCCTTCTCATAGGCAGAGTCATATTTATATTGCGTAATCTAGCTGAGCTTCAATGCGCTTGGTTGCCTACTAGCATTGTTGCATGAATCGATCCTTTTCCTACTTAATAATCTTGAGACTTCCACACTTGCACCAGTATATCGGTAGAGCTATATCTTGGCACTGCTTTCTTAAGGTGTGCTAAGACTATCACATCTAAATCCAGAAAGACTTCTAGAACTTTTCGTGTGGTACCCGCTTAAATATTCTACTGGCAAGGAGTCTCATAGATTTATCATTGCTTAAGAGAACATTGTCCATATCTTAGGGGCATTGCTTATGGGATTGAGGCAACAAAACTAAACCATACCGATATGCTTGATAGTTTCGATTGACCCACTGATTACTCTGATTAATCTCTACTTCTGAAGAGAGCTAAATATCTGCTTTTATGGCATTCTAAGTTGAATATTGTTGGGGTTGAAAACTGTACTTTTTAGGCATAATGAGTGGCTGTTTACTACTATGTAAATGCTCTTATACGAGGTAGTTAAGAGAAATTTTTTAAATCTTTTTAGCCTAAGATATTACATGCTTTTTGCAAAGAAAAGAATCGATAGAACACTTATAAAAATCAGTTCTATCGATTCTTTTTTATACTCTTTGCATAGCGAGTACTGCTTAGCAAATATTGTATGTCACTGTAGAAGTATTATTGCTTTAGCAAAATAAGATCTAGCAACAAGAGATTTTAGATCCTACTACTTGTTCTTGTTCTTGTTTTTATCCGAGAATTGGGTCTCCCAATTCTCATAGCTCCCATGGTAATTGTAGCTGTTATCGCTGCTTTGGTTGTTGGGGTTGCTATTGATACTGCAGTTTGTCTTTTCGCCTAGGCTATTAGTACAGTTGGCCTTCTTATCCTTGCCGGAACTGCTGGGGTTACTAGCAATACTAGAGCTGCTGGGGTTACTAGCAGTACTAGAGCTGCTGGAGCTGCTAGTAGTACTAGAGCTGCTGGAGCTGCTAGCAGTACTAGAGCTGCTGGAGCTGCTAGAACTACTACTCGAAGACAGAGTAGAGGTTGTTGCACTAGCAACCGTTGTTGTACCGAGAGACGCATCTTTGCTCATGGCAATTGTCCCCCCTCTAAAAATTTCAACTTCCGCTTGTTTCTGATTATTTGCTAATGTCAGCTTCAGGTTTTTATCTGCACTCCCTCGACTGTCAAAGCAAACACTCCAATTAGCAGTATTGGAACCACTATTTTCAGTAGCCTCAGTAATTGCTACTCCATTTTCAAGGGTTAAATCCTCACTCACAAAACTGGATTCTGTTTCCCAAGATCCAGATGGTGCATCGCAAGAATTTGCCTTCTCAACAATCATTTCTGTGCTTGAGCTAGAAATTGGTTTAACTCGATAGGCAGCAGTTTTGAACATAGCCTTAGAACGGGCCATCTTTAAATTTGCTGATACACGAGAGGCAGAGTCTTGAACAGGATTCTGGCCAATTGAGCCAATGCCCCGTACAGAAAAAGCAGCTACGAGACCTGTGATAGCGAGTACCGCCATGACCTCAACCATGCTAATGCCAGCTTCGGTGTTAGATGATTTTGGGAACTTAGTAGCACGGGAATATAATTTGTAGACAGAGGTGTGGTAGTTCATGACGGGTACTCAATACTTAATTTTCAAACTTGCAAGTAGGTGATACTTAAAGTATTGACAATTAATTGGTGGAATCTGACAAGTAATTAAAAAAATTATTTTTACGTATAAAATATGATGACAATCTAAAAAATAAATGATAAAGTCTCACACAATTAAATAAAATCTGCCTGAGATATATTGTGCTAAAGGGTTATTTTTGTGCTAATTGTGTATATCAATGAAACCGCTCTTCAGAGCTTATTCTTGGAGTGGAGATGAAATCACCTCAAAACCCATGCTGTGAAACAGAACTAGCAGTTTTAAATTTGAGCATATATTTATAACAACTATTTATTCCGCGAAACCTTTGCCGATTAGGCGATCTCTGAGAAAGAATTTACCAGGCAATTTAACTGAGATTCTTACTGAATGAAATGTTATTCAATCAATGTTGGTAAAGTCTTTGATAGAAATCACCTTAGTCTTTAGCCTAGTGTTTAAATTTAATTTGTAAATAACCTCTTAGAGGATTTCAAGGCTCGCTTGCAGTTTTACTCTCAAAAGAGCTTATATAAGAATTACGGCCAAATGATAGAGGCAATTTGCAGGGGGCATCGGTATCGTGTATCTTATGAAACTTGTCTCCAGTGCAAAAGAGTTTTGCTTCAGCAGCTCTCAAACCACACAAACAGCGGAGTATTGGAGCTTTTTCAGTGCCTTGTAGTTAGACTGTGATGAATATCAGATTAAACCTGGGGCAAACGCAGACAAGTTTAGTTTTGCTAGAACTGGCAAGCCAGTGATCAATTTTGATACTGGAGTAGCTTTTGACCAGCCGTTAGCCATCATGGTGCTGATCAGTGCAGCAGTGCTTGATTTTGCCATTGGAGATCCTTGGTGGTGTCCTCATCCTGTGCAAATGATGGGCTGGATCGTTCAGCGCTATACCAAGGGAGCATTGCGGTGGTGGAATGAACCGTGGCAACTGCGGATAGCGGGTATACATTTGACGATTGCCCTGGTCTGTAGTGTGAGCTTGGGCAGCTGGCTACTGTTTTATGGGTTAGATCGGTGGGCTTGGCCGGTGAGTTTGGGATTAGAAGTTATTTTACTCGCCAGTTGTTTTGCAGGACGTAGTTTACATGATGCAGCCGTTGATGTTCTCAAACCGTTAGGACAAGCGGATTTAACGGTGGCGAGATCGCGGCTGCGTCGCTATGTCGGAAGAGACACAGATACCTTAGCAGAGCAAGATATCTTAAGAGCTTTACTGGAGACTATTGCAGAGAATGCCACGGATGGTGTGATGGCTCCTTTGTTTTATGCCCTAGTCGGCCTTGCCATTCCTGGAGTAGGGCCTGTGCCTGTGGCATTGTTCTACAAGGCAGTTAGTACATTGGATTCTATGATTGGGTATCGCACGGCCCCTTACACTGATCTGGGTTGGTTTAGTGCGCGTCTTGATGATGTTTTGACCTGGTTCCCTTGTCGATTGATGGTGCTGACGGTGGGGTTGTTATCGGGAAAACTCAAGTCTGTCTGGGTGATCGGTTGGCGAGATGCTCGTAAGGACCCTAGCCCTAACTCAGGTTGGAGTGAATGTGCCTATGCTGCCATTTTGGGTGTGCAGTTGGGGGGACAAAATTGGTACCGGGGTGTGGCTAAGTTGAAGCCGCTGCTGGGCAATCCCCTGCAACGAATTACTGAGAAGCATATCGAGGTGGCGATTCGCCTGACCCGCAATTGCTTTTTGATGTGGTTGGGATTGGCAGTGGCCTTCACTTGGTTGACAATGCCAACCCCTTTGTCCTGGGGCTAATGGTATCAGTTGTCTTTGAGCAGTAAATAATAGAGCTGCCCGGATCCTGTCATGACTCCTGCCCGTTCTTTTGCTTTTGCCCCAGTCCCCATAAAAATATCTACCCGGCCTGGACCCTTGATGGCGCTGCCCGTATCGTGATCCAGCACAAATCGACTGACATCTTTGAATTCCAACGTCTGGCTGGCATTGTAGTAGGGCAAGTTGGTTTGAATCAGCGCCAGTGCACCCGGGGGCATCAGCGATTTATCCGTAGCAATGGACCGCTCATCGGTGACGGGGACATTTAGATTGCCCATGGGAGGTGAGCCAAAGGTTTCCTGAAAGAAAACAAAGCTTTTGTTTTTGGGAATGTAGAGATCTAAATCTTGAGGATTCTCTTCGAAGTACTGGAGGACGACGGGAAGACTCAATTCCTCTAGAGTGAATTTGCCATCGGCAATTAAAGCTTTACCGATACTGGTGTAGGGATGAGCGGTTTTGCCAGCGTAACCGACAGTCATTTCTGTGCCATCTGTTAATCCGAGGCGGGCGGATCCTTGGACTTGCACGAGGAATGCCTGGATGCGATCGCGCAGCCATACCAACTCCAATCCCTTCAACGGCCCTTGAGAAGCTTGCAAACCATCCGACCCCTCTAGCTCTGCTCGGGTGGGATGGGGCTTAGGCCATTGCTTTAAATCTGCTGGAGCTTGATATAGGGGATAGCGAAACTCGGCGGTGGGTTGGCGGCTTGCGGGATAGGTCGCTTCGTAATATCCCGTAAAATCGACATTACCCTTTTGGTCATTGCCGATGGATTGATAAAACTGAAACTCACGCTTGACCGCTGTTTCGAGTGCTTTTGGAGACTTCGCTTGCACCACCAACTGGCGAAACCGACGCAGGCTACGGGAAACGCGATCGCGGGTAATCCCTGGAACTTTGTAGTCTTGGTAATCCTTCTGGGCTTTGTCAGTCCCTAAGTACTCCAAGCTATGATCAATCGCTGTCAGTAACGCTTTATAGTCACCTTTCTGACCATTGACTTTTTTCCATAACTGTTGGTCCTTTGCTAAACCCTTGGGTAGTTGATCTGTAGAAACGACCGTTAAGGGTAGAGGGTCCACCGGGGGTGTTGCCGCCGTGAGCGGCGTGGTGGCAGCGGTACACCCCAAAAGCAAAGGCAGAGTCAGAAAAAACATGCAGTCAAACCATCAGAACTTAATAACGGTCGACGCTAGATAAGAAAACAGGTTCCACACGAATGGCCGTAATACTAGAGGGCCGGATCACCATATACTCCCCCTGGATATTTTTGATGGGGACGTTAATGAATTCCTTGGAGTCAGACTTGGGAACTAGCTCGTTGCTGTACCACTGCTGAAATTCTTGAATGGTTGCAAACCGAACCTCTTCTTTGTGGCCCCCTTCGATAAACAGGTGGACCGCATATTCGTTGGCAGTTCTTGGCATTGTTGGGTGTTGTGATGTACTCCGAGCTAATTATGGACAAAAACTAGCGCAAACATAACGAATTGCAAGAACTTATTGTCCAAACCGATTTCAACAACGGGTAGGAGCTAGAGTAAACCTCCTCCTCATAGGTCGCTGCAGATGTCTGAGTGATAGACAGATATGAACTTTTCATATTATGGGAATAGTTTTAGAGGGCGGGATTGATCTAGCTCAAGGTTGACTAAGAGTGACCGCATGATCACTCTTATCTGAAATTTGGCACTGTTCATCGGTCGATAAAGTAGGGAATACTGGGGGGTTATGGAGGTAATATCTAATAAAAAGCCCATGAATTTTTAATGTATTTATGAATTAAAACTTTATGCAAAAGTTTTCTCGTTAAAGGTTAAGTATCTGCGAACATCCATGTACTGAGATGAATATCGAAATTAGCTCTAAGTATTGATTGAGCTCAGCTGAGCGGATGTTATACCATTTACGAAAATACTAATTTATTCGTTAAAATAAAAAAAGTTCCCTGTGCTGATAATGTGTGTCAATCGATGGTAAAAACTGATCTAATCCTGAGGATATTAAGAATCTCAGCGGCCAGTTTCAACCGTTCTAATTCAGGTCAGCAAAGCAATATGGACCATAAAAGGTATGGCTGGCTGTGGAAGATAGCAATTGTGCCATCCCTTGCTGTTGGCTTTCTAGCGGCAATGCCGAATGCTATCGCAGAAGAGAATATTTTAGTGATCCATTCTTATCACCCAGAACTGTCTTGGACGGATCAAGTTAAACAGGGGATTGACCAATCTTTTCAAAAACATCGGCCAGATGCAAAAGTTTTCCATGAATATCTAGATAGCAAACGTCTGCCAGCGCTAGAACATTCTCAAAACTTTCTAGCGTTGATTCAAAAAAAATATCAAAACATACCCATAGATGCCCTAATGGTGTCGGATGATCAGGGTTGTTTTACGTTACTCCTAGAAAAAATAGGATGGTTCTACTGACCAACAGTAGAGAGACCGATGAGCCATCTAATCGATACTTTGAAGCAAGTCCCGGATTTCCGCAGTGCCCATGGCCGTATTCATCCGTTATGGCTGCTGTTGCTATTGATGGTGATGGGCATGCTTGCTGGATATCAAGGGTACCGTCCGTTAGAAACCTTTGTGAGCGATTATCGCCAGCCTTTAAGTGAGCTATTGGGGCTTGAGAGCCTCGAAGTTCCGTCTCACTGTACCTTTCGTCGAGTGATGAAGGGGCTTGACTTCCAAGCGTTGAGCCACCAATTTGAAGCATGGATGCTCTCGAAAGCCCAGACTCACTCTCCCGATAATTATGCAGCCTCCATTGATGGCAAACGGATTCGTCAGGGGCTGACAGATGCCAAGGGGAAGCAGCGTTTTGTAGGGTTGGTGAGTTTATTTGCGGTGGAAGCAGGCATCACCCTCAAGCTCGAAGCCCTCACTCAGGAGGATAATAGCGAAATCAAAGTCGTGCAGGCACTGTTGGAAACCCTTCAACTCGATGGCTTGCTGATTACCATGGATGCCTTACACGCCCAAAAAACACTTGAGAAGATTGTGGCCTCGGGTAACGACTATCTTGTGGCGGTCAAATCCAATCAGGGAAGACTTTACGACCACCTCCAGACTTACTTTGAGTGTCTTAAACCCATGGCTGAGCACATCCACTCCGCCCAAAGTAGAGGACGAGATGAACATCGGTGTATACAGGTTTATGAGCCTGTCGGCATAGCCCTACAAGAATGGGAGGCAATTCGCTCTGTGCTTTGTGTCCAACGATGGGGCACTCGCAAAGGAAAGGAGTATCACAATACGGCCTATTACATCAGTTCAGCTGCCACCTCACCCCAGCATTGGCAATCTCTGGTCCGAGAACATTGGGGCATTGAAAATCGGTTGCATTGGCCGAAGGATGTTGTTTTGGCGAAGATGATTATCGACTCGAAGATGAACAAGCACTGCTCAATTGGTCAGTGCTTAGAACTATTGGGATTAATATCCTGCGGCTAAACGACTATCAATCCCTCAAAACCGCGATGACTAAGCTGGCTAATCGGGTCGATATTATTTTTTCGCTGCTAACTTAAAACAGCCCTGGTCGGATGATCCGGGCCTCAAATTAATCCTACAATTTCGAGATCAATATTTCCCAAAGATACCGATGGTGTTTTTAGGGATTAATCATGTGCAACCCGAACTCTACAAGATTCCTGGATTGACGGGCGTATTTGAAAAACATAGCCTGGCTGAAACAGTGCAGGCAGCCAAGCAGCTGACGGGTACTGATGGCTTAATTATCATTAATGATTCCACCGAAACCGGACAAGCCAACGTCAAACGCATTGATGCCTTAAAAAAAGTCCCCAATATCCCTAAGACGATCCAAATTATTAGCGATGTTACCCCTCAAGAATTACCCCAAAGGTTATCCGCTTATCCCCCGACTTGGCCAGTGGTGCCCCTGGGGCAACTCCGTCTCAATAAAAAAGATGGAGAGTTGATTAACTTTGAGGCCGATACGCAAATCTTAAAGTCTAAAGTGCCTAATCCCATCTTCACAGAGACCTCTATGCGCGTGGGGGCAGGAGCGATTGGTGGCAAGGTCCTGGAAGGAGGCGCTCATGCGGACCAGGCCGTACAATTGGTGGATCAAATTCTAGATGGAACGAATCCAGCTGACTTAGAGCCGATTGCAGAATCAACCAACTTGTGGGTATTCGATGCAAGAGAATTAGAACGTTTTCAGATCAAGCCTCAGCGTTTACCTGCTGGCAGTACGATTCGATATCGCCAACCCTCATTTTATGAACAGTATCAAAGTGCGGTATGGGTCGTCATCGGCGTCTGTTCCAGTTCCTTGGTGATTATTGCCTTGCTCGTGGAGGTCCTACGCAGACGGGCACAAGTCGAGAAAACCCTACGGGAGAATGAAAAACGCTATCGAGATTTAGCCGAAGTGGGTGCCAATACCTTTTGGGAACTGGATATCAACCTAAATCTATCCTATGTGTCCGATCTTCAAGGCCACCAAACATCAGCCATATCCTCTCAGGTTCTTGGTTCGCCTTTAACGGATGTGTTTGCAGATGAAGAGATTTTTGAATTTAATACCAAGCGTCTAGAAACGATTCTGCACTGGCGTCGTCCGATTCGCGACTTTATCTTCTTTGCCAAAGAAGACAACCAAGAGATGCGAATTTTTAAGCTGAATGGCAAGCCTATTGTGGATGATGCTCAACTGTTTCAAGGGTATCGCGGTATTCAGCGGGATATTACAGAAGAGTATTTTCTAACCAAAAAAATTGCGTATCAAGCAGCCTATGACAGTTTAACTAACTTGTTGAATCGGTCTGAGTTTGATAGTCGGTTACAGGAATCGGTCAATCTTGCGAAAGAAGACGACACTCAGTATGTGTTGTGCTACTTGGATCTGGACCAATTCAAATTGGTGAACGATACCGCAGGGCACATCGTCGGTGATCAATTACTCACAGACTTGGCACACCTCCTTAAACAAGCGCTGCGACCAGATGATGTCCTGGGACGATTGGGTGGAGATGAATTTGGATTATTGATGCAAGATTGCACCTTGGAAGAAGCGCAGGCCTTCTGCGAAAAGTTGGTGACCCAAGTCCAGAATTTCCGCTTTCAATGGCGAGATAGTCAATTTAGAGTAGGGGTCAGTGTGGGGATTGTCGCCTTTACGGATGCAAGCTATTCAGCCGAAGAACTGTTAAGTCGAGCTGATCTAGCCTGTTATAAGGCCAAGGATGCAGGGCGCGGGCGAGTTTATGTTGCCAATCAAAACGATCGCGAGCTGGACCACTTCCAACTGCAAATGGCGCATATTGCCGATATTCCCCAGGCCATTGAGGAAGACCGTTTGTTCTTAGTCAAGCAGCCCATTCAGAGTATTCGCCAACCGACCTCTTTGCATCGCCATTATGAAATTCTGTTGCGATTGAGAGATGGCAAAAACAATATTATTGGCCCTGGATTATTTATCCCTGCTGCAGAACGCTATGGGGTGATTGCCCTGATTGATAACTGGGTGCTAGAAAACACCCTCAATCAGTATTATCAATGTGGCTTAGAGGATGAGATGGTTTCCATCAATCTTTCAGGCGCGAGCATTAATGACGATCGGGCCACCGCCAAGGTGATTGCACTTATTACTCAATCGAGTGTCCCACCCAGCAATATTTGCATCGAGATTACAGAAACAGCCACTATTGCTCAGCTCGATCAAGCCTTGCGGTTTATTGAGCCTTTAAAGGAGATTGGGGTGAAGTTTGCCCTAGATGACTTTGGCAGTGGCGTGTCGTCCCTAAGCTATTTGAAGAGTCTTCCGGTAGACTATCTCAAAATCGATGGCAGTTTGATCAAGAATATTGCTGTCGTAGAAAGCGATCGCGAAATTATTTATTTGATTAATGAGCTAGCCCATAAGCGAGGTATGAAGACGATTGCTGAATTTGTTGAGAATGAGCAGATTTTAGAACAATTGCGCATTATTGGCGTGGACTATGCCCAAGGTTATGGCATCGGCAAGCCCGAGCCGTTAATGGCTCCCAATCAGGTGATGGCTAGCTGACGGATTTTTCCCACAGCGTGGTCAAGACAGGGATGGTCAAATAGTCAGCCCCTCCGCTGTCACCAGCCAGATATGTGCAGGGTTGATCTGGACTGCCGAGATGATTGATCACGAGTAATGCCCCAGCAAAGTCTTGATGTTGGGTATAGTCATTGACGGTAATAATGGGACGGCATCCAGCAGCACAGGCGGCCTGACAACCGACTTGGGAATCTTCAAAGACCAGGCAATCCGTTGGTTCTAAGGCGAGTTGGTTGAGTGCATAGTGGTAAATATCGGGAGCTGGCTTTTTGGCTGGGACCATATCTCCTGCGGCAATGGTTTCGAACCAGCTCAGGCTAGTTTTGTCCAAGGTCTGTTCTAGGAGAGTGATGACATTGGGGAGGTCGCTGGTGGTTGCGATCGCAAGCCGTATTCCCTCCACTCTCGCGTCCCGCAGCAATCGTTCAACCCCAGGCCGCAGCGGAATTGTACCCTGGCTGAGCAAGGCCTGGTAATGGCTATTTTTAGCTGCATGCAGGTCGGCAATAAAGCCCTGCAAATCGTGGGGCTGCTGCCAATCCGGGCAAAAGTGCTGGATATAATGACGAATGCGCTCTTTGCCCCCCGCTACTTGTAGAAGCTGTCCATATTGCTCCACGGACCAGTGCCACTCTAATCCGGCCTCTGCGAAGGCTTGGTTGAAAGCCACACGATGTCCATCCCGCTCGGTGTTCGCCAGGGTGCCGTCTACATCAAAAATGAGGGCTTGGAGAGACAAGGGTGCGATCGCAAATCATCTTCTTCAACCTATCAAATAATAGGTAGGATATCGCCGAATAAATAGGTATAAGACGAGTGCCCGTTTGGCTCTATTTGGGCTCCATATAGATTTGCGTGACATAGTAGGTTTGTCCCTTACGCCAAATGCCTACACCTGTCTCCTGCATTTCCGGTAGCAAAATATTTTTACGATGGCCGGGACTTCTCATCCAGCTTTCGACGGATAAACCGACAGGATCTGAAGATCGAATACATTTCATCAGATTTTCACCAATGAGATATGCCCGCAATCCTAACGCCTCGACTCGACGGCGATGGTTGCGACCCTGGGGATCAATATGGCTGTAAAAGTTATATTGAGCCATTTGCTGGCTATGGGAACGGGCCACTAAGGACAATCTGGGATTGAGTTGTAAGGCCGGTAAACCTTGATGTTGGCGTTTTTGATTGATCCGTTGTAAGACCTCAGTCTCCATCTGAGCGATGGTGCTGGATTGAGCAGGTAGAGTTGAGGCACTGGTGCCTAAAGATGGCGTATGTAGGGTTTGGGATAAACTTGGCGTTGCAATAAGGCTAAGGCCTAAGGCCAAGCTGAGAGACCAGCCCCATCGCCTCGCAATAGGCCAATGGCAAGCCTGATGCCCCTGATTGATGTGCATGAATTGATTCCCCCCGGAATAGACAAAAACAGGCAACGATCTGGCTAATGAAATGAGTATGGCAAGTTCATGTTTGCGATCGTGTCTTTGTAAGCCAGACTTTTTGTCCAACTTGCGTATAACTTTGACACCAATAAGTGAAGAACTCGGTAATTCTGACTAGAAAAACCGATAGATGCCCATAGGGAATAACCGACTGATTTTAGAAGTGATCAGTCTACAATTGCGATACTCAGAAATTAGTTGATAAGAGCCTGTCTTACCCTTAGGGTAGACATTTTGGCTTTCTATTTGAACATATAAAAATAATTTAATTTGCAGGACTAAAATAAATTAACTGACAGCTGCTTAGGGTCATCCATCTCAACCTTAGTTATCAGGATAAAATTTAAAATTGTATAGGAGATAACACTATTGGTTTGAGGCTATTCAATTTGTTGAAATAACAAATTAGTTCTCTATTTCTTGCTAAAAATAACCGTAATGTGTGAGGTATGGCTCCCTGAAGGCTTAAGGCTGTCAGTGATCTCGTAAACACTGCAGATCTAGGCTGTATATCGACGAAGTGATTGATGTAGTCTATATTTGCGTCACGCTAAGATGAAGTGAGTTAACTGCCATTCGCTGTGGGACACTCTTATAGAAGTAGAAGTCACAGCTAGCATTACACAGGAGATGCCTTCATGCTGGAGCGTGCAGAAGTCGATAAAGTCGCCCATTTGGCCCGCCTATCCCTCACGGATGCTGAATCAGAACAGTTCACCACTCAGTTAGGGGATATCCTCGACTATTTTGAGCAACTGAGCGAGCTAGATGTGGCGGAGGTCGAGCCAACCACCCGAGCCATTGACGTTAGCAATGTCACCCGCGTTGATAATCTGACTCCCTATGATGATCGAGAGTCTATTCTGGCCTGTGCACCAGCCCAGGAAGATGAGTATTTCAAAGTGCCCAAAATCATGGGTGAAGGTTGATTGGCCAGCGGGTGGACTTCCGAATCGTTGCCCTTTCTCACAAAAATATTTGAATTCCTGGATTAGAGATCTGTACCATAGATAAGGACATACTTCTCCTAGACTGCCTCTAGTGAGTGATGTCGGTTACAAATCAGCAGGCTCCACCATTTTTGGGTTGTAGTCGTTTTCTCAGAAGGAACCGTTACGCAATATGCCAACCATTGAAACCCGCACCGAACCCATGGTCATTAACATGGGCCCTCAGCACCCTTCCATGCACGGGGTTCTGAGACTTATGGTGACCCTAGATGGTGAGAATGTCGTCGATTGCGAACCGGTGATTGGCTATTTGCACCGCGGCATGGAAAAAATTGCCGAGAGTCGCTCCAACATCATGTTCGTTCCCTATGTCAGCCGCTGGGATTATGCGGCAGGCATGTTTAACGAAGCCATCACGGTCAATGCGCCCGAACGCTTAGCCGATATCAAGGTGCCCAAACGTGCCAGCTACATCCGCGTGATTATGCTGGAATTGAATCGGATTGCCAATCACCTGCTTTGGTTGGGTCCCTTCCTCGCAGACGTGGGAGCCCAAACCCCCTTCTTTTACATTTTCCGGGAACGGGAAATGATTTACGACTTGTTTGAAGCCGTAAGTGGCATGCGCTTCATCAATAACAACTACTTCCGTATGGGCGGTGTTGCGGCTGACCTCACCTATGGTTGGGTCTCCAAATGCCTAGACTTTTGTGATTACTTTCTGCCCAAAGTCGATGAGTATGAGCGTCTGATTACGAACAACCCCATTTTTATCCGACGTCTTGATGGTGTGGGTACCATTAGCCGCGAAGATGCGATTAATTGGGGGTTATCGGGGCCGATGCTGCGAGGATCAGGCGTTAAGTGGGATCTGCGTCGGGTTGATCATTACGAATGCTATGACGACTTCGATTGGGAAGTCCAGTGGGAAACCAAAGGAGATTGCCTAGCCCGCTATTATCTGCGGATTCGCGAAATGCGAGAATCCGTCAAAATTATTAAGCAAGCCCTTGAACATCTACCCGGCGGCCCCTACGAAAACTTGGAAGCCAAGCGGATGATGGAAGGCCGCAAATCAGAGTGGAACTCCTTTGAATATCAGTTCTTGGGTAAGAAGCTTGCCCCCACCTTCAAAATTCCAGAGGGTGAACTCTATGCCAGAGTCGAAACGGGTAAAGGTGAACTTGGCATTTATCTAATTGGCGATGAGAATGTCTTCCCTTGGCGATGGAAGATTCGCGCCCCTGATTTCAACAATTTGCAGGTCTTGCCCCAGTTGCTCAAAGGCATGAAGGTTGCTGATATTGTGGCGATTCTGGGTAGTATTGACGTGATTATGGGATCCGTCGATCGCTAAGGACGGCTGCTTAACTTTCCATCGCAAGAGGCTTCTGGCTGAGTGGAGGGTGATCCGATGTCTAACGCATCTAAACGGATTCAAGAGATGCAGACGTATTATCACCATCGTGCTGCTGAGTATGATGTCTCTATGGGCTATGACCAGCCTGAAGGGGTGGCTCAATTAGCCGATGTCATTGAGCGCCTCAGGCAGTTGGTGGCGGGCAAACGAGTGCTAGAGATAGCCTGTGGCCCTGGTTTTTGGACGGAACAGATTTATGATTGCACCCACTCTGTTTTAGCCACGGATTACAACTCAAGTACGTTGGATCAGGCGGCCCTTAAGCAACTTCCCCCTGACAAAGTTCAGTATCAGCAGGCTGATGCTTATCAGCTCGCCAATCTCCCTTGTGATTTTGAGGTTGTCCTCGCGGTAGATTGGTTGGCTCATGTGCCGATGTCAAGAATGCGAGATTTTTTGTGTGGCTTGCATCAGCATGTGCATGGCCAAGTGGTGTTTTGCGATCAGCTTCCGGGTGCTCAATCTTGGACAGGCCAGTACGATGCTGAAGGCAATCATCTACAATCACGGTATTTGAAGGATGATGCCACCTATACCGTCATCAAGCATTTCTTCTCGGATGCAGACATCTCAGCTATATTTTCTGAATTCCAGGTGAATGTTGCGATAGATCGTTATCCTGATGCTCGGAGAATGGTGTTGTCATATGCGTTAACCCCCTAGGCCATTCAGCGCATACTGAGCAGGATAGTATTGCAGCTTGGATAGGCAATCAAAGGGATAGAGCATCTCATCAGGAAGAACTGAGGTAGTGGCACAGGTATGGCCTGTGACTGCCTAGATTCTTTGTAATCGCATCACTATGTTGATCTTTTAGAACGGAATATCCATGTGCGATCGCAAGTGGCTCCAGTATTCATATACCCAGGGCTATGGTTCTGGCGGGTGATGGAAATGTCATGCACTCATGATATTGATTTCGAGTCCTGTACGGACATAATAAGACGCTAAATTTATTTCTACTGCAACAGAAAAACGAGACTTAAAGTTATTCCATTAGAGGAAGCCTATTAAAGTAAATGGGTTGAGCCAATTTAATCAATTATCCAAATAAGTTTGAATATAAAAAGAGATTTTTATCAAGTTGATTAAATAATTTTATTTGTATCAATTAATACAAATAAAGAGTGATTATGACTACAAATTATTTCAGCCCCTTGTCTTACTATATTAAAAATATAATTTCCTTCTATCTGTTGATTCTATTTTGCTCAAGATATTGATCTGTATAGATTATTTATAATCACATCTTAAATCAGGTTTAACCTATGTATACATTAGGATTGAACCTTTTCTTTTGTGCTTTCTCTCCTCAGGATAGCAATGGTTTTGTGTTCAGAATTTAAATGGGCATTGAAAATAATAATCTTGATTAAACAGCCAGTAAATACAATTTTCTCGTTGTAAGTGCTATGAAAATAACACGTATACTGAATAAAATTGATCGACGTTTTCATCCTTCTCATATCTATGCACTTCAGCCAGATCATGATTTGCTGAGAGAGAATAGAACCTATAGAGAAGCGAAAGATATTGTTCTTTTGTCTTATCCCAGATCTGGCAATACATGGCTGAGACGATTGCTAGCTAACTCGATTTTGGAAGCTCAACAATACCCATCTTCCATTCAATCTGATATTCCTTTTGAAACAGTGGTCCCGTCGATTTATACGCAAAGTATCAAACCACCCTGTTTGCACCGTTATGATGAGGTCTGCCACCGCATTGTTAAAAGCCATGAGCATAGAGATGCACGAAAACATAAGACGGTCTATTTATTTCGGAACCCTGTGGATACATTGGTCTCCTGGCATCACTTCGTTTCCAATTCTCCGAGCCTCTTACAGCAATTTCCTTGGGTGGTAGATCTTTCTATTGATGAGTTTTGCCTGAATGCCGTAGACGGCTGGGCCAAGCATATTCAACAGACGCGTCACTATAAGGACATCTTGTTGGTGGAATACGAACACTTATTTCAGTACCCCCATCAGATGCTGGCCAATATTTTGGATTTTTGTCGTATTCCCCGGAGCAATATTGATCTAGATCAGATTATTGACAACCAATCGATTCGCAAACTCAAGTCCGTGACCCATTCCCAAGAGCTGAGAAAAGGCGGAGTGGGACATGGCGAAGTTGAATTGCGACCCAGTACCGTCACTGAGCTACGGCAGTATCAGCAAATGCTCAATGTTACCTGGAAACCCCAAGTGGAACGTAGTCTGATGACTACAATGTAGATTCAGCATTAGGCTGAACTCATCTGTCATAGATGGCGAGGTGAGTCCAAGCTCGTGACCAGCTCGTTCTTGTTCCGGTTTGGAAAAGAATAGTATTTGCCTGGGCAACGCGATGATTCTGGGTGGGATTGGGCTGTGTCCCAAACTACTGTTCTTATGGAGGATCTTCGTTAGGTGCAGAACTAGGAGAGGTAGGGGTTGGTAGTGGCACAGGTATCACGACGGGAGATTGTATCGGTGAGGGTTCTGGGCTAGGGCTGAGAGTCGGTTCTTCTGGCTGGGTAGGGTCTGGGCTGGGGCTCGGCTCTAATGTGGGTTCAGGGGGTTCCGTGGGGGTTGGGGTCGGAGTGGGTGTAGGGCGCTCTAAGTCAGTGATTTTGCGCTTAGCAGCGAAGTAAATGGGATCTGCTCGCCTATCCCAATAAGGATTTTGGGGCAACTTAAACGCCAAGTCTCGGGCAACGTGCCATCGTTTGGCATCAAAGGCCGTTTTGGCGCGATTGAATAGGTCTTGTTGTTGTTGCCATGCCGTTTGCCAGGTCTGGATTTGGGTTTGGGCTGCTTCGGCGCTGTCGCTGTTGCTGGGAATCTGGGTTGCGATCGCAATGGCTGCATCTAAATCTCCAGACTGTCGGGCTTCTTGTTGGGCCTGCTCTAAGAGCGCTGCACCATTATCAACATTGGCAACTTCGGGTTGAAGAAACGGGAATAGCTCGTCCGTCACCCCCCAGTAGGTAAGGCCGACCATGCCTAGACCCATGACCAAGGCCATCGCGCCAAAGCCGAACACCCAGGGGGCACAGCCAGATGATTTTGCGACAGGTGGGGATGGGCGCTGTGGTGGACGGGCAGGCGTCGGTGAAGCAACCACTTGGGTGGGCTCTAGGGCCGATGTTGCTGACTCTAGGGGAGGCGTGAAGGGCTTAGGCGAGAACTGTACGGCTGTTTGATCAGGGGTCTGATGGAGGGCTTGTAACGCATCAGCAGCGGTTTGATAGCGCAACTTAAAATACGGGCGCACCATTTGAGTGAGGACCTGGGCTAATGCATCACTCACCGCCGCCTGATCTCGCCAAATCAGTTCACCATCGACATCTTCTTGAAATTGGGAGGGGGGCCTGCCAGTCAGGGCTTGAATACCAATAATCCCTAGAGAATACAGGTCGCTGTTGGCACGGGGTTTTCCTTGACTTTGCTCACTGGCCATATATCCGGGAGTGCCCACAACCACGGTGATATTGGTTTGTGGATTGGTGACTAAGCCTTGGTTACGGACCTGCTTGACAGACCCAAAATCGACCAAGACCAGCTTCTGATCGGCTCGACGACGGATAATATTTTCGGGTTTGATATCGCGATGAATCACCCCTTGGCTATGGATAAAGTCCAAGACTTCTAAAACTTCGGACAGCAAGGATTTGACTTGGGATTCGGGCCACTTTTCCCCTAGAACCAGCTCATCTGTGAGCGGGGCTCCCTCAATCAGTTCTTGGACTAGGAAAAAGTCTTGATCTTGCTCAAAAAAGGCGAGCAGTCGGGGAACTTGATGGTGATGGCCCAACTGTTCTAAGGTTTCAGCTTCACTGCGAAATAGGCGGCGAGCCACTTCTAAAAACTCTGGGTCGCTGCTGGCAGGCTGTAGCAATTTAACGACACAGGAGGGATTGCCGGGGCGTCTTGTATCCTCAGCAATATAGGTTTGCCCAAAGCCCCCTACCCCCAGAGACTGTATGATGCGATAGCGCCCATCTAACGTTTGCCCAATCATGTTTTTAGTGAAACTTTAGCCATCCATGCCCAGCATAACGGGGAGGAAAGATATGGGGATGAAATATCTCCGCTAAAAGTTCCATAGAATCCACGAGTCGAGGGCCGGGGCGATTGAAATATTGATTGCCATCCGTAAGATATACTTGCTGGTTTTGTACGGCCTGTAGCTGCTGCCATTGGGGCTGTTGGGCCAGCTCTTGAGTCGCCTGGGCTGTTTGCTGCAGATTAAAGCCACAGGGCATGCAGATAATCATATCTGGATTGGCCGCAAGCAGTTGTTCCCAAGTTAGCCAGCTCGAATGTTGACCAATTGTTCCTAGACAGGGATCGCCTCCGGCCAGATTCACCAGTTCGGGGACCCAGTTTCCTGCAATCATCAGTGGGTCGGTCCATTCAATACAGGCAATGGTGGGGCGATGCTCAATGTTTTGGCGCTGCTGACAGGCTTTAATGCGTGCCTGGAGCTGCTGAAGGATCGATTGGCTGTCGCATCCTAGGGCAGTAGCAACTCGTTCCATATCCTGCCAAACATGGGCTAACAGACTGGGCTGTAGGGAAATCACCTGGGTGGTTTGGTCTGTAATCTGTATGAGGGCCTGCTCAACCTCCGCTAGACTCACTGCGCAGACGTCGCATTGAGCTTGGGTGACAATATGGGTTGGCTTAAGCTGTTGGAGCTGCTCTAAATCTAAACGATAAATGCCGAGGGCCGACTGCAACAGCTCCATGACTTGATTATGGATATCCCGGCTGGGCTGTTCGGCATTGAGATTGGCGACCGTGCAAACCGGGAGAGTTTGCACCTGTTCTGGATAGTCACATTCATGGGAGCGGCCCACTAAATGGCTACCGCATCCCAAAGCCGCTACGATTTCTGTCCCACTCGGGATTAGAGAAACAATCCGCAGGTCTGACCGTGACATTCAGGTGTGCTTACTCAATCGTGATCGACTGAGGTCCGCCACTATTAGACTGAGGAGGGTTATCGGTAGGGTCAGAATCATTGTGAGGTCCCCTCTTTTGATCCAACCAACTTTTGACGGGATCGTCATTGAGATCTAGGCGGAAAAGACCTGAAGCAAACCCTCCCATAAAGGCAACGGGTTTACTCACAAATTCTTGAAACAGGGGCGTTAATTCGTCCAAAAACATCTCTGTGTCTCATTCGGGTTACTACTGTAATGGTAACGCGACTCCCTGGATCAATTGCTGCTAATTTGTCGTCCTTAAGTTAAGCGGCCTGCTGCTGTTGGGCGCGATAAACCTGGGAGTAGGTATTTATTAAAGGCATTCCGTAGGCAGACACCACATGAAAAGCCTGATTGTGGGTATGGAGTTGGGACTGCACATAGGGACTTTGAGCAATCAGAGCACAGGCTCGTTCAGGAGGCTCACCTTGAATTAACGCTTCTGCCAATACGCCCCGATCTAGAGTTGCTCCCATGTCTGGATATAAAGAGACGATGGAATAATACTCGTCATAGGTTGACCCTAGACAAAGACACCCGAGATCATGATGGGCTGCATGGGCGAGTTCAACGTAGCGATTCCGTATGGTTGAGCAGGATGGTGTCTGGGTATCGAGCACGGAAGCCTCCTCGAAAGTGCAGGTTGTCATTGGGGCTGATGGATTTGAAGCAAAATTAGGGAAGGATAGTTATCCCCAGTGAAGAATAACTATCCCTGAGTGCAAGTGAGACTATCTCTGAGTGCAAGTGAGGTTTAATCACTTAAGATAGCCATGGGTCTAATGTCGCAGTTCCTACCGAGGCTTGGCATCGTAAAACTACTGAATTCTATGGCGCAAAAATTGCGCTCAAAACGACGTCCAGCTTCAGGAATTAGAGGCCTTCCGTAATCTCCGTATATATACGGTTGTTTGGATCAAATTTTGTCTTAAGAGTAAGAACTACTGTTCATCTAGCACATCCATTTGAGGAGGGGCGTGATGGGTCGTGTTCTCTAGTCCCAAACGTCGCTCTCGTAGTTTCAACAAGATTTCAGCATGGACTTCCCGAGAAATGGGATAGAAATAAGCGAGTAGCAGACCAACCAATAGAATTAAGGTGGGGAGCGGTCCAATGGCAATTCGAATCGCCAGTAAGGCCGAATCCGGCTGGATTGGCAGGGCTTCACCGGGGGTAGGTGAGATAAACCCAGAGCTTTCCAAGGCCAGGCCGACTAAAAAGAGGCCCAAAGCAAGTCCTAACTTTTGCAGGAAAACCATAAAGGCATAGAAAATGCCTTCCCGGCGTTTGCCTGTTTTGAGCTCATCTAGCTCAATCACATCTGGCAGCATGGACCATGGAATCAAATAGGCGGTGGCGACCCCAACGCCAGCCATCATACTCAGGACATATAGGCCGACAATTTGACCGGGCTGGAGGAAGAATAGGCCACTTTGGGCAATAATCCAGAGGGACATGCCCATGAAATAGACCATGCGTTTGCCGATTCTCTCGCTAATACTGCTCCAGACAAACAACATAATGATGGCGACGACCTGAACCAGCAGAGCAACCTGAAAATAAGCATCCTGCTTCATCCAGCTGGTGACGTAATAGGGAATGATGGCAGCCGTTAGCTGAAAGGCTAGCCAAGAACAGAGATAAATGCCAATCACGAATAAAAACGGACGATTGGACAAGGCAATTTTCACTTGTTCCAGCATGGGAATCTGTTCTGCAGTTTCTGAGGTATAGCGTTCTTCTGTGCCCCAAACACACCAATAGAGGGGTAAGACGGATAGAACTGCACAGCCAAGGCCAATGGCAAAATATTGCTGACTGGGATTCTCAAACCAGTTAGCGCTAAGAGAAGCAATCGCTAGAGCCAGAATACTTCCACTAATGGAGAAGGCAAATCGAAAACTATTCAGACTGGTTCGCTCGTTATAGTCTTGGGTTAATTCGGGAGTCAGGGCTGTATAGGGTAAATTGACGGCTGTGAATGCGATGTTAAAAAACACAGCAATCATGGTGTAGTAGGCAAATAAGGCCCATTGGTTGATCTCAGCATTGGCTGAAAAATGAGGAACAACCCACTGCAAGACAAAAAATAAACCAAAAGGGATAGATCCCCACAGCATCCAGGAATGACGGCGTCCCCATCGGGATTTCGTCCGATCGCTTAAGACACCAATGATGGGATCATTGATGGCATCGCTAATTTTGCCAACCAAGAGAACGATTCCTGCTAGTCCTGGCCTGAGACCCGCAACATTGGTGAGAAAAAAGAGTAGCGAAAAAACCAGGAGGGTCGCGGTAATTCCGGGTCCCATATCTCCAGCACCATAGGCTAACTTGGTCTTGAAACTTAATTTTCCAGAATCGGGAGATATGGGGTCATTCATGGTGTTACAAGATCATCTATGACCTCCAATTGTGCCCTACTCTTTGTCAATTGCCATAACTTCTCATCAAAATCTCATGCGAACGGCTCTGGAGAGTGGCCTGCTTTGAGCTGCTGGATGGCTTAAAACTCGGTCTCATCTCCCAGTTCTTCGATCAGAAGTTCCATTTGGCCTTGTCGATCTGCCAAGAAGGCTTCACATTGACGCAGATAAGTAATCGCGGCTGCAAAGCGCTCAAAAACATCGGCTAAATCTAACTGCCCCGTCTCAATTTCCGTAATGATGGTTTCGACTTCGCGAATCGTCTCTTCATACCGCCAGTCTTGAGGAAGTTCAACTCCGTTTGGAGCCGCCGATGTATCGTTGTTACCTTTCATGATCCGCTTCCTGGGGTGAAGACTGCAATGCCGTGACGCGAGCAGTAAAGTGGCCTTCTGCTAACTCTACCTTGAGTTCTTGATCGACTTGTAGCTGTTGTGTACTACGGACAATTTGCTGGTCGGTGGTTTGGACGAGGGCATATCCTCGTTTAAGCACTTGGGTGGGGTCTAGAGAAGTGAGCTGTTGCTGTAAAAGCTGTTGATGCTGCTGAGCCTGTCCTAATCGATGTTTAATGGCGTGGAGAAGGTGGTTTTGCAGCCGCGATCGCAACACCTGTTCCCGTTCAAACTGACGATCTATCTGCAGCCGCCGTAGGCGCGTTTTTTGATACAGCAAATGCTCATGGGCAACATCGAGCTGGCGCGTGAGAATAATGTAGAGTCGGGCAATACAATTGCGATAGTCTGTTTGCCAGTCTGTTAGACGGGGAATGCACTCAGCGGCGGCTGTCGGTGTATGGGCACATACATCGGCCACCAGATCAGCTAGGGTCTCATCTCGCTGATGCCCAATGCCAGAAATGACTGGAATGGGGCACTCTGCAATGGCCCGCACCACCCGCTCATCATTGAAACAAGCTAAGTCTTCGGTTGCGCCTCCGCCTCGGGCCACAATCAAGACCTCGGCTCTACCGTCTTTAATCACCCGTTCAATGGCTAGCACGATTGCTTCTGGCGCTTGTTTACCCTGTACTTTGGTTGGGGAGAATAGCACTTTTAACCCGGGATGCTGGGCCTTCAGCGTGCGTTTAATATCACCCCAAGCCGCAGCTTGATGGGAGGTGACCACCCCAACCGTTTGGGGATAGGTTGGGAGGGCTTGTTTTTGGAGAGGGTCGAATAGGCCCTCGCGGGTTAAGCGGTCTCGGAGCTGCTGGTAGCGCAGGGAGCGTAATCCTTCCCCGGCGGGAAATAATTGCCAGGCCATCAGCTGATATTGGCCCCGTTGGGGGTACACCCGAATACGGCCTAACGCCAGAATCTGCTCACCCACCTCTGGTTCGATGACGAGCTGGTCACAGTAGCTATTCCAAATCACACAGTGAATAGAGGCAGCTTCCTGCTGATCTTGGAGGGTAAAGAAGAAGCCACTGCGATGCCGGGCTGCACTGGAGACCTCGCCTTCGACCCAAACTTGGACTAAATATGAATCATCTTCCAGTAGCGCCTGAATATAATCCGTTAACCCTTTAACGGACAACACTTCCGGTGGAACTAATAAATTGGGCTGATACGATGTCATTGCAGGTTTCTCGTTCAGACGATAGGACTCAGGCGATAGAACTATAAAGCAGGCAATCTAGCCTTCTGACCCCATGACATCTGGTCTTAACTAACCGCCAGGCTTGGGAAACGTACTAGGTGACTTAAAGTATTCCACCTGTTGATCTGCCAGAGCTTTGCTCATAAAGTCGCGCCAGACTGGTGCGGCATAGCTCCCCCCTGAAGCCCCTCTTCCCATGGGAGAATAGTTATCATTTCCGGCCCACACTGCCGTGGCTAATTGCGGCACATAACCCACAAACCAAACATCTCGCTCAGAAGACGTGGTTCCCGTTTTACCCGCAGCCGGTCGGCCAATTTGAGCTGAGGTGCCTGTCCCGCCATTGATGACCGCCTGCAGGGATTGGGTTAAAGCGGCAGATGCCCATGGATCGAGCACTAACTTGGGCTGGGGAGTATTATCTAGGATTAAGCGTCCGCTGCTATCGGTGACTTGGGCAATGGCTGTAGTTTCAGATTGCCAGCCGTTATTCGCAAACGTTGCATAAGCTGAAGCCATTTCGAGCGGCGTTAAGTCTACAGAACCTAACGGCAGTGAAATCACCGGAGGGATGGGGCTTTTAATGCCCAGCACCCGACAAATATCAATCACTTTCTCCACCCCGACCTTTTGGCCTAGGACAACAGCGGGAATATTACGGGAGGTGGCCAAGGCTTGTCGTAAAGACATGGACCCTCCAAAGGTTTTGTCGTAGTTTAAGGGTGTATAGCCTTGTGCGGTTCCATCATTAAAGGTGACCTTGGTGTCATTAATGACGCTGCTGGGCGTATATTTACCGGACGCATAAGCGGCGTAGTAGACAAAGGGTTTAAACGCGGATCCTGGTTGGCGAATAGATTGGGTCGCCCGATTAAATTCACTTTTTTGGCTATCGACTCCCCCGACAATCGCTTTGATAAAGTGGGTGCGAGGATCAACCGCGACCAACGCCATTTGATCCGCTGCATAGGAGATGCGCTGTTGTCCCCATTTCACCGAATCTTCGGCAATTTCCTGCATTTTGATGTCGATGGTGGTTTGAATCCGCATGCCCCCTTTACTCAAGGCATCGCGGCCAAATCGACGAGTCAATTCTTTAATAACCGTGTTGGTGATGTAGGGAGAGCGGCTGAGTTGAAAGGAGGTGACCTTACCGAATTTCAAAGGTGTGTCTAAAGCCGCTTGCTCTTCTTCTTCGGTAATCCAGGTCAGTTTTTTCATTCGATTGAGAACCACCGCTTGTCGCCGTTTGGCAATCTCAAGGGTTTCATCGGTGACGGAGTCAAAATCAAAGGGACTAAAGCTTTCAGGGGCTTGGATAATGCCCGCCATCATGGCTGATTCTGCGAGGTTCAGCTCTGATGATGATTTATTGAAATAGCTGCGGGCGGCAGTTTCAACGCCGTAGGTGTTATGTCCCCAATACACTTGATTGAGGTACATTTCTAAAATTTCATCTTTTTTGAACAGCTTCTCTAGCCGCATGGCTAGAACCGCCTCTGCAACCTTCCGGCCCAGTTCTTGCCTAGGGGTCAAAAACAGGTTTTTGACCAGCTGCATGGTTAAGGTAGAAGCACCCTGGACGGTTTCTCCAGCCTGAATGTTGGTGACCGTGGCCCGGAGGATACCGTAGGGATTAATCCCATCATGTTTATAGAAGTTGCTGTCTTCAATGGCTAACACGGCTAACTTCAAATGGGGCGAAATATTATCTAAGGGAACGACTTCACGGTTTTCTTCATCGTGGAGGCTGGCCAGAATTTTGCCATTAATATCGTAAATATGGGTGGTCTCGTTGGGGATGTAACCCTTTAGGGACCGAACGTCCGGTAAATTGCGAAAGCTAATGGCGACCCCCATTAAGCTACCGGCTGCAGCGGCGCTAGCCAGCATCGTCGTGATCAGAATTGTGGAACCCGCTGCTTTGCCAATCCCCCCAATAAAACTGGTGCCTTTAGAAAAGCGGTTGGGGTTTTTGGGGCTGGCAGTTTGTGATAGAGACACAGGAGATTCACATCCTCTTTTGGAAAGTTTGAAACAATGACCACTCAGGAATCATACTAGCAATTTTGGCCCAGAGGACCAGGAGGTCTATGAATAGTGGGTGCAACGGCAACACTAGCAGAGTGAGCGCTTAAAATTGAGGTTGAGCATAGCTTACCATCCCTATTTAGTGGACTACTATAATTTCCTTTGGCGCAAAAAAATAATGCTATTTTGCATTGTGCAGACCATGATAGTTTCTTGGCTATTTCTTAAGATGAGTTGTGCTGCAATGGCATACTAGAATTTGCTTTTCAGTCGCAAGAGCGATTGACGGCGATATGGGCGATTGCCCTTTGTTTATCCTTACTATTACTCACCTATGGCAGATGCAGTGTCTTCGTTGCTCCAGAGGGGCGTTAGCGATATTTTCCCCGATAATGCTGATTCACAACAAGAGGATGACAATTTAGCCTATCGCTTGGAAAACGCGGATCAACCGCTGCGCATCAAGCTGGGCATTGACCCCACGGGCACGGATCTCCATTTAGGCCATAGCCTTCCGATTCGTAAACTGCGGGCGTTTCAGGATTTAGGCCATAAAGCCGTTTTGATTATTGGCGATTTTACGGCGCGGGTGGGTGATCCAACGGGTAAATCTGAGGTTCGACGTCAGCTGACAGAAGCAGAGGTGCAGCATAATATTCAGACCTACCTAGATCAGATCAAGCCGATTTTGGATTTTGAGACCCCTGATCGGTTAGAGGTTCGCTACAACTCAGAGTGGTTGTCCAAAATCGATTTGGCAAAGACCTTAGAACTGCTGACTACAATGACCGTGGGGCAAATGCTGGCGAAAGAAGGATTTGCCGAACGCTATCAGCAGGGGACGCCCGTTTATTTACATGAATTTCTATACCCTTTGTTGCAGGGCTATGACTCGGTAGCAGTCGAAGCGGATGTGGAACTTGGGGGAACCGATCAGAAATTTAATATTGCCATTGGTCGAGATTTACAGCGGCATTTTGGCCTGCGCCCCCAGTTTGGTCTACTCACCCCGATTCTATTGGGGACGGATGGGGTGCAAAAGATGTCCAAGTCATTGAATAACTATGTGGGCTTGGCTGAAGATGCGGTCAGTATGTACTCCAAGTTGGAGAAAATGCCGGATGCGCTGCTGCCTGAGTACTTTGAACATCTAACCGATTTGTCCCTTAAAGAGTTACCGGAGAGTCCTCGAGAGCAGCAAAAGCTGTTGGCCCATACTGTGGTGAGCCAGTATCACAGTGTTGCGATCGCAAATGAAACCCAACAATCCCTAGCTGCAATGGTGACCCAGGGAGATATGAGTCAAACCGATGTTATTCCTGAATATTCGTTGGCGGAGGTGACGTTCCCGGCCAAGCTGTTCTATTTGCTGAGTGCCAGCGGATTATGTTCTAGCAGTAGTGATGCCCGTCGCCAAATTAAGGGCGGAGCTGTGAAGTTAGATGGCACTAAAATCACCGTGGTTGATCAAACGTATAAACAGCCTGACGATCTGATCGGGATGGTCTTACAAGTGGGTAAAAAGAAGTTTATTCGGTTTATCGCCTGACTAGGTACGGAAGTTTAGAGTCTCTACTCGTAGATGTGAAGACCTCTGGCGGTTCGAGCGAGAGGATAAACTAGAGACATCCACGATGGGCGGTATCATGCTGGCAATCGAATTAGACTTGCAACCGGCTGATTTAGAACTCAGTGATGAACAGTTTTACCATCTTTGCCAAGGAAATCGAGATCTGCGTCTAGAAAGAACTGCAGCAGGAAAGTTAGTGATTATGCCACCCACGGGATGGGGGACTGGAAACCGTAATCTAAGACTCGGGCAACGGCTCGGCAATTGGGCAGATGAAGATGGAACCGGAATTGTGTTTGATTCCTCTACTGGGTTTCGGTTGCCTAACGGTGCGATTCGCTCGCCGGATGTGGCTTGGGTACGCCAAGATCGGTTGACGGTGCTCAATCCCGATCCCAACCAGTTTTTGCCTCTCTGTCCTGATGTTGTAATTGAACTTCGCTCTGCCAATGACGCTCTCAGTAGTTTGCAAGCCAAGATGCAAGAATATCTTGTGAATGGATTACAGCTGGGCTGGCTGATTAACCCTCAAGATCAACAGGTAGAAATTTATCGTCTAGATCAAGAGGTAGAGGTGCTCCAAGATCCAGACTTCTTGAGTGGAGAAGCGGTATTGCCGAACTTGCAATTATCTTTAGCAGGCATTCTCTAGAACGTCAGACTGTAGGGTATAAACGCAATATCAGATAAGGCTATGAGGTTGTCTAGGTCCGACTAAACAGCAAACGACACTCCCTTACGTCCCACAGGTATACATAACGGTGTCCCCGCAACAGGATCATCCACAATACAACTATCCAAACCGAAGACTGCCTGTACCATTTTCCTAGTCATAACTTGGCGGGGATGGCCTTGGTCATAGATGTGACCTGCTTGGAGGGCGACTAGATGATCTCCATATCGACAAGCTTGATTCAAGTCATGGAGGACCATAACGATGGTGCGGCCTTGTTCTTGATTAAGGTCATATAACAAATCCAGAACTTCCATCTGGTGCGCTAAATCAAGATAGGTGGTCGGTTCATCCAATAGCAAAATATCTGTATCTTGAGCCAAAGTCATGGCTATCCAGGCTCGCTGACGCTGTCCACCGGATAGGTTATCCAGAGCGCAATGGGCAAACTCAATCATTTGCGTCATTGATAAGGCCCAGTTCACCTGCTGCTCGTCTTCTTTAGACCATTGCTGCAGCCATCCCTGGTGGGGATAGCGACCTTGGGCCACTAAATCTCTAACGGTCAATCCTTCTGGGGCGGTGGGTCCTTGAGGGAGCAACCCCAACCGTTTGGCAATGGCTTTGGTGGAGAGTTTGGCAATGGACTCACTCCCCAGGTACACCACCCCCTGTTTGGGCTTGAGTAAGCGCCCTAGGCCCTTCAACAAGGTCGATTTACCACAGCCATTGGGGCCGACCAAGATGGTGATTTTTTCAGTGGGAATCGCTAGGTCGAGGGACTCAATCACCACTTTGCCTTCATAAGCGAGGGTGAGTTTCCGAGTCGTGAGAGCGTAGGCAGGTGTTTCAGGGGTCATGAGTTGCGATCGCGAATCAATACATAAAAAAAATAAGGTGCTCCCACAATGGCCGTAATAATCCCACAGGGCAGTTCAATGGGAGCAAAGAGTAAACGACCCAGCAAATCTGCCACCACTACGACAAAGCCCCCAGTTAAAGCCGCTACCGGAAGTAGTCCTTCATGGGAGGGGCCTACGAGTTGCCGTCCCAGATGAGGGGCCATTAATCCCACAAAGCCAATACTGCCTGCTGTAGCGACTGCCGATCCAGCCAGGGCTACACTGCTCAACAACAGTAGACCGCGTTGGAGCTCTAAACGACTGCCTAAACTGCGAGCTACCTCATCGCCGAGTTGGAGGGCATTGAGTTCCCGACTCATCAATAGGCTCAGCACCCCAAACCCCGTTAGCCAGGGCAGAAATACCATCAGTTGCTCCCAACTGCGACCATAGACGCTACCGGCTAGCCAGACTAAGGCTTGGCTGACGTTATAGATATTGCCAAAGGTCACCATCAGGTTCGTTAAAGATCCGGCAATCAGGCTGCATCCCACACCGACTAAAATCAATTGCACGGGAGAACTACCACCCTGCCAAGCCAGCAGGTAAATCAGCACTGCCACCGTCAGCGCTCCACCGAACGCAGCTAAGGGAATTAGTGCTATCGGTAAGTCAGGATAGAGCACAATTAAGGTGACGGCAGCTAAAGAAGCCCCAGCATTAACCCCAATAATGCCGGGGGATGCCAACGGATTGCAGGTGATCCCTTGAGTGATCGTGCCTGCGATCGCAAGTCCCATACCTACCCCCCAAGCCACTAGGGTTCTCGGTAAACGCAGGGTCATCACAATAAAGGCAAAGTCTGGATTACTCGTTTCTACTCCTAAGACTGTTTTAATCACATCTAAGGTTGGCACCGGATATTCCCCTTGCCCCACACTGAGGACCATGGCCACCAACGTCGCCAGGATCAGGCAGACCAGAATACTGGGAACCCGTCGGTCTAGATGAAATGAGATCGGAACCTGCGGAGGACGAACCACTATCCACTGCTTCATCGTCGCACCTGCCAGCGGGTCAGATAGATAAAGAAGGGGGCTCCCAACAAGGGCATGACTAACCCCACGGGCAGCTCTTGGGGCTGAATTACTAACCGTGCTCCAATATCAGCGATCAGCAATAAGATGGCTCCGACAATGGCGGCATAGGGCAGAATCCAGCGATAATCGACCCCCACCCAGAACCGAACGATATGGGGAACGATTAGGCCCACGAACCCGATCGGACCTGCGATCGCAACAGAGCCACCTGCCAGCAAAATAATGCTCACTGCCGCAATTCCTTTGACCCAGGTGGTCTTTTGACCTAAACCTTGAGCAATATCTTCCCCTAGGCTGAGAGTAGTGAGCTGTTTACCCATAACTAGGGCAATCACCATGCCCACTGCCAGATAGGGTAAAACCTGAACCACTAAGTCTAAATCCCGCCCTGCGACAGAACCCGCGAGCCAAAACCGGATCTCTTCCAAGGTTCGTTGACTCAGGATCAGAATCCCGGTCGTCAGGGAGGTCACCAAAGCTGAAAATGCAGCCCCTGCAATCGTCAAATTAAGCGGTGTCAGTCCACCTCGCCCTAAGGAACCGAGAGCATAGACGGTAATGGCAGCGATTGCAGCGCCCAGCAAGGCAAACCCTGCATAAACCTTAAGAGACGTTGTACCTAACCAAAATACTGACCCCACAACGGCCAGCGCGGCCCCGGAGTTAATCCCTAAAATACCGGGGTCAGCGAGGGGGTTGCGTGTGAGTCCTTGCATAATCGCCCCTGCCATTGCAACAGCGCTACCGACTAATAAGGCAGTAAGGGATCGTGGAATTCTAACGGTGCGAATAATCAGTTGATCCGTCGATCCATCAAAGTCTGTCAGAGCTTGATACACCGTTTTGAGGCTGATATCAGCAACTCCTAGCCCTACACTGGCCATAAAACAAACCAATAGTAGTCCTATTCCTAAGACCAATCCCAATCCCAGGGGAATAGGGGACTGGAGCAACTGACGCCGAGCAGGAACAATAGACACTGACCAATTTATTGATAATTCTTCTTAGTAATACTACATGTATGTGCCTAAGATTTCTATCTAGGAACTATGAGAAAAGCTTGCTTTGCAAGCCTTTTAGGTTGACTCGTGGCTTCATGTCCGTATATTACAAAAGCGATAATTGGAGACTATCTTCAGCCTAGAGTTAAGAAACTTCTCAATAACGAAACCAGAACTGGGTTGTCCAATCCCTTCTAGCCGCGTTTTGTATTGCTCCGCAAATGGTGTGGATGCAGACTCGACCTCTATCACTTTAGACAGGTGTGACTGCACACCAATTAATCCACTTTTTTTGTGATGACTAAACTGCCTCGATGGTTACAAGGATTAGAAAATCCGGTCTGTGCCAGACTCTACTTGGCACAGACTATCAACCTTATGGGAGATGCTTTCACCTAGTTGGGCTTGGCACTCTTAGCTTTTGAGTTAGCCGGAGAACAAACAGTCAGGCACCATTCTGGCTGGCGCATTAACGCTACGAGTAACCTGTGGCTGGATCCATGGATTCGATATGCGCTAGCTCTGCAATTTATTGCTGCGATCGCAGGGGCTCAAATGCTGGTGAATACGGTCGGTTATGTTCAAAGCACCTTGCAACTGGGTAAAACAGAATATGGATGGGCGATGGCTGCTTTTAGCATCGATTGGTTTAGGACATTTCAGGAATAAATATCATCCCATTAGCCTAATCACCCTGGGGACTCTGTTGATTGTCTTGGCGCTCTTACCTGCTCATGAAGTTTTACTCGGTGGATTGTTGTTGCTTTGGGGCATTGCAGGTATCGGCCAAACCCTGGTCAATGTCACTACACAAACCGTTATTGCTGACCGAGTTGCGGTGGAGGTGCAAGGCCGTGTGTATGGGGCACATTTCGCGTTAAGCCATCTGTGGTGGGTTTTTGCCTATCCAGTTGCAGGTTGGATGGGCAGCTCTCTTGCGTCCTATTTTTTCTACAGCAGCCTGTTCGGTTTAGGGCTGTTCGTGATGATGTTCACCATATTTCGCCCCCATCAATTAATGCAGCTTAAGAGAGGTTTATGGCATGAACATGACCACGACCATAGCGACCCATCCCATCACCATCATGCCTACTCAGCCACGCAGCACACCCACCTTCACTTCCATCCCGCGCCATAATTGAGTTATGGTTTGCTTCTCAACCCAATGTTTAAGCCTGATCAGCAATGGCCTAGATTTCAAAAGAGGTGCGCTATTGTGAATGTATCGGTCTATTGTGCCGGAAGCACCTAGATGTTGTGCCCTTCCCTAACAGTCCTGAGTGCTTCACTTCGCTACCAATGGTGAGAAGTCCACTGGTGAGTTAGGTATCTGAGCTGCCTATTGTAAAATCTGCTGCATTAGGGATTGGTAAAAATCTACCCTGATTTGGTTCTGTTCAGATCGGAGATCCCTTTGAAGGTCAATTTATCACCGTTTTTGATCGGTTCCGTATCGTCTTAGCGATCGCTTCTTCAATACCCATCTGCGGATCGAAGTTCAAAGCCTATAGACCCAAGACTATATTCGTTTACTGCTCACGACTAAAGAACGTGACTGCTACGGTCATCACACTGTCTTCTCGTCTTCTCAATTACTGCGAAGTAATCAACGCAAAAAAATCGTCAAGTTGTTTGTCTAGCTTGATGAGCAAATTGATCAGATATCAGGCCGGCACAATACGTTTTCCGTCGACTCAGAGTTAGCCGGTGCCCTGAGCAGTACTTCAGAGCAAGAAATTCAAATTCGCATGGTCACAGAAATTGACGCATTGGTGGATTGGGCAACACATCACTATTCTGTGAGCCAACGGGAGTGACCTTTTCTCGGTCAGTTGAGTTAGGAATGATCCCAATCTGGCTTAAATAGCTTGCGACTATTGAGAAAGCGATCAATCGCCATGGCGGCCACACACCCATCTCCAGCTGCAACCACCGCTTGCTTAAAAGGGGTATTGCGGATGTCTCCAACAGCCCATACACCGTCTACACTGGTTGCCATCAGTTCATCAACCTTGACCCCACCATCGGGATTGAAGTGAACTTGATCGCCTACAAAATCAGTAATAGGTTTGGAGCCATTTTGATAGACAAATACCCCATCCACTTCTAAACCTATCGGTTCATCTTGATCTCTGACCTTTACCTGTACCCCTGAAACTCCCATGGCGCTACCCTGAATTGATAGCAGCCTGGACCGACTCCAATGTTTCACATTGGGTAAACTCAGCAAATCCTGAGCATGGGTATCTTCCGCTGGCGGGGTCTTTACGGTTACCCAGTGAACCATAGACGAAAATTTAGTGAGGACTTGAGCTTCCTCGATTGCTTCCCGATTCAGCCCTACAACTGCAACAGGCCGATCCTTGTAAAAAGCGGCATCACAGGTGGCGCAGTAGCTGACTCCTCGACCTAAAAACTCAGCTTCTCCATCAAAAGATGCCTTGCGACCCATTGCCCCTGTGGCTAAGACAATCGCTCGGCCCACAAATGTCCCTTCAGGGGTGTAAACCTTTTTTTGGGCACCGGTAATATCTAGACCAAAGACTTGTGCTTGCTGATAGTGCGTGCCAAACTCCATGGCTTGCTCTCTCATGACAGTCAGGAGTTCTTCGCCACTGATATCACCGGCAACGCCAGGATAGTTGGCAATTTTATGAGTGATGGCCAAAGCACCCACAGCAGGGTTTTTGTCTAAAATAACCGTCTTGAAATTCGCTCGCGATGTGTAGAGGGCACAGGTACAGCCTGCAGGACCACCACCAATAATCACAACATCAAATTCATAGGTATCCAAGGTCTTTAGTCTCCAGGAAGTAGGGCAGAATGATTCATTTCCTTGCATAACAGCTTCATCATGAGCTGTTCATGGGTGGAGGGTAGGCGAGGCATACTTGAGACCTGTTGCCAAAACTCCAGAATGATTTGGCTGGTCCGACGTGGATGATCATAATGGAAAAAATGCCGTCCTTGAGGACAGCTCCATAATCGATCGCCTGCTTTAAGCCAGGGTTGCCACTGGGCATGAGCTTGCGGGTCAACCACAGCATCATGTTCTCCATGACATACTAACAAGGGAGACGCTACTCCTCCAGGCGCTAACTCATTGCGATGGGCTAAAGAGTGGGGAGCTAATTCAGTATCTAGGATCGTTGCCAAGAGTGACGCCAATGTCATGGCTCGATGGGTGTTCATCACGCCAAACAGCATGGTTACCATTTGAAATAAAATCGCCTCTCGACTACAGGGTAAACGTTCTCTCATCTTGTAGTAATGGGCATGCCAACCCACGGATGGATTTGCCCCAACGGAGAGTAGCGTTAATGATTTAACTGCTTGGGGATGATAACGAGCATAAAGTAACCCCAATGTGCCGCTGAGACCATGCCCCAGCAGATGAATTGGCTGTGATTGCCGTTGAATATCTTGGTGGAGCAATGTTAAGGCAGTTTGTATAGAGCAAGGTTCATCCGCCGTTTGATGGTAGCTCCAAAATTTTACATTCGTACATCGCTTGAGCTGTTGGCATAAACTCCAGTCAAACCGTTTGAGACGGGGGTTAGCACATAACCAGAGTGCATCAAAAGTACTCACAAGCTAGGGGTCCATAAACTTAAATCAATAAAGGTATCTTGATGTCAGTAATAGTGAGTATCACTCCACCACCTATCTAAGATCCGGAATATGACCAGCGGCTATAAATATAGGTAGTCTAGAGCTGAGCTTCTATGCTGGTGTCAAGATAATTATTGATTAATATTCTCAACTACAGTACAGCATTTTGGCTGCGAAAGATATGGTGCGTCAAGGTTGGGGTGGACGGAATAATGCGGGATTTGGATCGCCTAAGTCATTGAGAGCTACCAAAGTGCTCTTGCAGGGTTGTGACATCCCTAGCTGATTATGCGTTGTATTCTATGGTTTCCCTTGGTGGAGGGTCTCAACAAAATGGACACAATATCGAACAGATTATTGACCATCTAAAATATTGGCTGTTCAAAGTACCGAAATCCTTGAAGGCAGAGCATTTGCTTCGAGATTTAGCGAAGATTCTTAGAGCTTAAACATCGTTTGGAGCTACACCGCAGGCTAAGCGGACGTCTTATCGTTAATACTCAATCTCAGCTTAGTGGTATAGAAAGCTAGAGCAACTGACTCAATAGATGCTTAAGCATTTTATTGCAAATGAGTATTAATAACAATATAGAGTCATGCCTAAGTTTTTTGCTAAATCATCTTGATAAAAGCCTACTCAAAAAGAATTTTAGGCTTTATGGCGTCTTCCTGTATGTATATTACAAAAGCAATAATAAGTATCTAAATTCAACGTAATATAGGAAAAATTGTAGTTAATGTAGCAGAAAAATGATTTCCTATACCTATTTCGTTAACTGACCACATTTATGTAAGTGTTAATGCTAAGGCTGACCCAGAAAGATTCAAACTTGACGGGTGGTGTTCCTGATGTGTGCAAATTTTCTTTTGAATGTTGCTACAAACGATACAAATTGTTGAGCTATAAAGCGACTGTCTTGAATCGTTTTAATAAAGAATATTTGAGTAAATTGATGAATGAATAGTCAAAGTCCATAAAATCATTTATTTATAGCTTTTTATTCTGATTTTGAAAGCTATATCTGAAAAATGCTAAATATCCTTGATTTTATCTCCTCAGCGTTGGGGATTCGATGGCAGGGAATACCGATTTAGTAAATCACTAGCTAATGATTCGAAATAATGTAAAACAACGATGTCAAATATCTATCGTGGAATTGTCCTGCCTGGGGAGACGGGCTTTGCTAGGTGTAACAAACAATGGTGTTTTGAATCTTTGAAAACCTATTTCCGATGGGGACAACGAGAATTCGGACTACGGGTTTACTATCCCCATTGGCTACAAGGGCGGCAATATCAAATTGATGTTGTAGATTGGGTGAATCAGTTCTATCACGTCTATACCTACCTGTACTGTTGCCAAGACGGTAGCGCTCTCACCGACCCGAACCCATGGACAGGGGATTATCCTGATGTTGATGAAGATGAAAAACTTAAACTTGTTCAGCTGAGGACCTTTGCTAAAACCAAACATGGCTTTTATCTGGGGACCGTTCGAGATGCCTATGAACTGCTACAACAAGGCATTACCCACTGTGAACCCTATGATTATGATACGAGTCTATTCCCTCAGTCTCGACAGATGAGCAAGATCTGTTCCATTGGGTCTGATGGAGAACGGTGGGCTGCCTTCACGGATCATGGCTTTCAATGGGTCGATATTGGGCACGTCGTCCAAGCAGGTGATCCTGGAACAAACGTTCAAGAATTTCCTACCGTAATGCAGAAATTTACTGAGAAGAACTCTCTTTCCCTTCCTGTGGGATTTAAAGTTAGGAATGTTTTAGATTCAAAGCGAGTCGCGATCGTTATTGCTTGGAGTATGAGTGAATCAATCTGAAGATATTGTTCAATCACAGATCACGATGGGGAAATGCTGATAGAAAATATTTGAGCAATGTCATCTAGGATTTGATTGGCAGCCAGAATATTACGGCCTGCTGTCCACACTTCGCTATTAACTTCATGAATTTTTTGGTTCTGAACAGCACTCAATTTTGACCAAAGCGGATCAGACACAAAGCCGTCATAGTCAAAGCTGCCTGATATTTGAGGACTATGGATTAAAATGAGCAGATCGCCATCCAAGCTCTCCAAGTCTTCTCGAGAAATTTGGACGACATATCCCTTAGTGTTCTTTTGCTTCGAAGACCGATCAAATCCTATATCTTCCAGCACTGAGCCTGAAAAGCTGTTCGACGTGTATAAGCCAATCCGGCCTTGACCTGTAGCAACCACTGAAACAACGGTTTGATCAACCTCTTCTAACTGCTGCTGTAGAGCTTTGACCCGTTGTTGATAGTCTGTCAAGACCTGCCGTCCTTCCGACTCCTTATTTAAGGCTTTGGCAAATAAGCGAAAATTGTCGTGCCATTCTCCATCCCTGCCACTTCCTTCAGTTAAAACCGTTGGTGCAATTCGGTCTAAATGTTTGTAAATTTTGCCGGAGCTGATCTTACTGCCTAAGATTAAATCGGGCTTCAGGCTAAGGATGGTTTCTAAATTCGGTTGAGTCCCTTCTCCTACGGATGCGATACCTTCTGTTTGGTCTCCCAAATAGGCAGGGAATTGACTATAAATCACGGAACCAACAGGTTTAACACCTAACGCTAAAGCGGCATCTAATGCCGCTGTATCTACTGTAATCACTCGTTGAGCTTGGATAGGAACTTGGCTGGTTCCCATCGCATGTTCTATGGATAAAAAAGTGCCCTTAGTGAGTGGGGAACGTTGTTGAGGAAGGTTCGGTAACGGATCCGATGCACAACTCATCAACAGGCTCAGGAGCAGGCAGGAAGAAACGCTGAGCCAAAGAAACCGTCGAAACCCAGGTATACATAGCCGCCGAATTCCGATTGCAAGGCTTGTCGCTAGCACTAGCCATAGTAGCAACATGATGATGAACTCCCACCAAACTGAACATTTAAGCAACTGGGTGCTGGTTTGAACTGGACTTAAAACTCAAAACTATAGCGAATGCTATAGGTCCGGCCTTGACCGGGGAAACGGCGTAGCTCTTGAATACCCAAGCGTTCTTGGGAACTCACGGGTACATATTGGGTATCAAAGACATTTTGGATAGCGAGCTGCAGTTTCCCTGGCCCTAGGTTGACCGTACTGAAGACATCAAACACCGTGTAACCTTCGACTCGAAACTGATCGACCGCGTCATTAAAGGCACGATCTCGTCCCCCGACAAACAACGCTTGAATTCGGTTTCGCCAACCAGGTAGGGTCTCATTCTCAACATAGACCGTTGCGTGAATGGGCTGGACATCCAGGGAGCTAAGGGCTGTAAAGACACCATCATCGTCTGGATCCGATTCGCCCTCATTCCAAGTAAAGACTGTCCCTAGTTTCCATGTATCGCTGGGTTGCCAATCCGCAGTGAATTCAATGCCATAGTTCCGTTGTGGAGCCCGCACAATAGAGGTCAGCCCCACGTTATCAACGACCAGAGAAGAACCAAGAGAGGAGGTACTCAAAAAGCCCGCTAGACTGAGCTGAACCGTATCAAAGTTGGCTTTTACCCCCAGCTCATAGTTATTGACTTTCTGAGGTTCTAAATTGAGGCTGTCAACCACGCTATTGCCAAATCGAGCTAGCCCTAGGGTTACCCCAACACCAGGAATCGAAAATCCTTGGGCAAAGTTGGCATAGATGCTAACTTCTTCAGTCGCTTTAAACACTGCACCCGCATTAAAAACCACGTCATCGGTTGTGATTACTCCGCCTTGGATTTGTGCCGGTGGCGCAATCCCAAAATTCGCAAAAGGGCTAGCAGCATAGTCATCGACGGACAAGCGAATATTTTCATATCGAATCCCTCCGGTGAGGGATAGCTGATCCACCACATCCCAGGTTAACTGGGAAAAAGCACCGATGCTGCGTACGGTATAAAACGGGGATTGAGTGGCCGTACCGATGATGCGGGCACGGCGGTTGAGATCAAAATCGACTGGATCTAGGGAATTGAAAAACTGCTCATTCTCTTCATAGGAAAGATCCGCACCCCACAGAATCTTGAAGCGATCTGTAATGGGAGTATCGAGCTGAAACCGTCCACCGACCTCTAAAGAATCTAAATTAGTTTGAGAAATGACAGGCAAAAATGGGGGTGTCCCCATAGGAAAGAGATTACGAATATCACCTGGAATTTGGGTTAGATCAGTTTTCCGAAAGTAAGCCTGAGTCCGTAATTCAGCACCTAATAAATTTTGATGGCGATAGGTCAAATTGACATTATGGATAGTCTGGGATGGGCTGTCATCAAAGGTAAACGGTCCCACTCTCAAGGCTTCAGCATCTTGCTCCCCTGGGATACCTAAAACAATCGGATCGGAAATGAAATCGCTAGCAAAATCGTTTTGAAAGAAGTTGTAGGAGATTTGTAGGCGCTGATCATCAGTGATATCAATCCCCGCTTTTGTAAACAGGTTAAAGGTGTTGTTGTCTGTGGTTAAGCCATCGGGCGGAATACGATCTCCTTCTCCATCAAAGATGGCACCATCTAAGTCAAAGGCTGCTCCAACTAGAAAATCGAATTTTCCTTGCTTACCTGACAGACTGGCATCCACTTTGAAGCCAAAGCCATTCTCAGATAAATGTTCAAAATCGGGACGAAGGGTGAGTCCTACTTGCCCTTGCACCCCTTCTTCGACGGGGGCACGAGTCAGAATATTAATAACCCCACCAGTTGCACCATCTCCAAAGACTGCGCTGGGTCCTCTGACCACTTCAATCCGTTCAATGACGGATGGATCAATAGCTGACAACTCCGTACCAAAGGAGGCATTGCCAGTTTGGGGGATGCCATCAATCAAAATTTGTGCAGGGCGACCTCTCAAATCTTGAACACGGGTGCGACCATCCGCTGTGGGTGGTCCAAAGCCAGGCACAAATTTACCCAGGGTTGAAGTCAGGTCATTCCTTAACAGGGCTTCTTGCTCTATCTGTTCGCGAGTAATGATGGTGACAGCACGGGGGACATCTGCGAGGAGCTCTTCCGTCCGAGTGGCTGTGACGACAATTTCTAAATCATCTTCTTCACCCTCCGCTGTGGGAGTATCCGCAGGTGGAGTCTCTGGGGGTTCTTCCGCCTCAGCTAACGTCTGGGTATTGATACTGAAAACGAGGGTCTGAGAATCGGGTTGAATTTGGTGACTTAATTCTGTCTGATCACCAATTACGGTCACCCGCACGCGATTCACATCAACAGGCATGACAGAGACTGAGCGTATACCTGGGCTTGGGTTGTCTGCTTCAAAGGTTTGCCCAGTGGGTAAATTGAGTAGGGCATTCTCAATATCAGCGATAAAGGTGGCCCCATCACCAGAAGGCGTCACCTGCAAGGTATCACCGTTAGCAACCGTCAGCACAATATTGGCCCCGCCCTCTGTAGGCTCAAGGGTCACCTGCGTAATTTCGGCTATGAGCAGAGCCTCTACTTGGGCAACACGATATTCGGACTTATGTGGATATAGAACGATAGGTTCAACTTTACGGATCCTACGGTCCGTTTGGTCAGAAATAAGCTGGAAAGGGTTTGACGAAGACTGAGCTGCTTGGGCCGCACCCAGTGTTCCTAGGAATGTCCCCAGAGCACCCAAACAGATATAAATGATGTTTAATGACGGTCTAGTACTCATTCCCCACACGGTTGCAGACGGCAAATGGCAAAGGCTCTTGAATATCTATGACCCACGTTCAACGGTGGGCTAGATAGATAGTAATTAAGAAAACTTCTCAATATAAATTACTAGAGTGGGATGTCGCTTTTTACACACTGCTGTCTTGCAAACGGACTTTTTCTGTCTGAAAGCAGGACTATTTTTTAGAAGTCAGAAAATCAAGGTATTGATAGTTGCCTTTTCAAAGTCAATGCGGGACATCGTTAAGGACGATACGTATTAGGGCTCACCTTAAACTGCTTGGTAAAGGCGGCGACAAAGGCAGTTCGACTGGCATACCCCACGGCATGGGCAGTTTCGGTCACATTCCATTGCCCAGAAGTGAGCAGCTGGCGGGCTTTGTCCATACGGTATTGGTACAAATAGTTAAATACAGACGTGCCAAAGACATCGCGAAAGCCTTGCTTGAGTTTGCGATCGTTAATACCCACTTGACGGGCTAATTCCATTAAGGATGGAGGGTTTAAATAGTTCTGAATCAAGATGTAGCGGGCTTTGTGGATCTGTTCAACATCAGTGGGATGAAGGCAGGCTGGTAGCGAAGCCTGGGGCGTGATGATTGCTTCCAACTGCAAGCCCAGAAGTTCAAGAGCTTTACCCGCCAGATAAATATTTCTGGCAATCCCTTGCAAGGAGCAAGTCGCCAGTTGTTCAAGCACTAAGTGCATTCTAGGGGTCGTTGGATTCTCACAGTACAGCTTATGGGGAGTGTAGATGGGGGTGCTTAAATTTGATGACTGGGTTGCGAGTTGTTGGAGATTAAGCTGCGGAAAATGGTCTAAGTCAAAATACAGCTTTAAACAACAGATCCGCTGATTGGCGTGATATTCCTCAATTTCAGCAGTTTGAGGTAAATGGTACAAATAGTTATTCCCAGCTCGTTCAGTCTGGGGGGTAGGCAAGGCTTCATTGGTGACAACGGCCTGACCCGATAAGTAAAAACTAGCGGTCAAGGGCATCTGGGGGGAATGTAACTGAATGCGGTTGACATGGTTGTAGTTCAGCTCAACATCTGCAATATCTAAGATCAGCCCTGGCTGTAAGAGATGTCTTCGGATATATCCACTGCCAAACTGGGCTGGGAGGGCAATACATTGTTCATCGTGGTCGGTATTGAGAAAGGTAGAGGCGTCACTATTATTCTGTAGAAAAGCAATAATATCGGCATTGGTGAGGGTTTTAGGCATACCCATTGCAGAGGCATTCATCAGAGTGTCTACACTCAAGTCTAATGTAATAAGAATAATTCCTATTTATCAAAATAGATTTTGGGCCTGATGCTGCGAATTCAGGCGTTAAGTGTCGTACCGCACAATTTGTCTAACTTCATATTGCCAATGGTCCTGGAGAGTCAGGGTGTCGTCAGGTTTTGCAGCTGATTTCACTGCCGTTTTAACCCTGCCCTTGGTCGCTAGCCGGACCCGATAACAACTGATTTGTGTGGCTTCAGGCAAGACAAATTGGAGGTTCACTTCAACCCAATTGGCTTCTTGTGTCCATTGCTCCAACCACATCTGCAACAAGTTTAAGGGAATCAACCGCAGTAAAGGATATAAAAACTGCTTGATCCCTTTCAGACCTTTCTTTGTGGTCCGTCCTGCTTTGGGATAGTCTAACCAAGCCCATCCTTCTCTCTGCCAGATTTCTCCTTCCGCCATCTGTTCAAATTTCTGTAAGCCAGACCAACCCCGATAATAGGGGCGCAGGCTGGACACCTCTCCTTGCCGTTCTACGAGGGTGGGCAAGATGGCTGGCTCAAGATGTCCCCAGAATTGTCCTGTAGGCAAATCTAGCAAGGTCGGGGCAAACTGATGACCGCCAAAATGAGTGGCTTGCCAGACTCTGAGAGAACTAGGATTGTGGCCATAGTCTTGCCTAAGTTGGCGATAAATAGGGGTTCCATAACGACCACAGGCCAAATCCACTTGGGTATGGGTACAGATCAATAGCTCCCGAATCTCGCTGGTGTTTTGCTGATACTTTCGGTAATGCTCAAAATGATTGGGTTGCTTTAGTAAGGATTTCAACAAAGCCATGGTGAAGTTGAGCCCTTCGGCTTCGGGGATGAGAAATTCCTGTTTGGCATACTGGGCAAACTGAGAACTGGGGCGATAGTAGTAGAGCACCCGTGTCCAGCCTGTTTGGGAATAGTCGTGATCGGTTGCGATCGCAGTCGGTCTGATCAAGATTCCTCTGCGAAAAATCAATTTCTTGAATAAGGGAATCAAGGGTTGAACTTGAGGATGCTCAGTTAATGAATGGGACCAGGGCTGTTTCATCTCAGTAATCAGCCAGTGGTCAGCTTTTGCCGCTGTACCGAGGGGATCGACACCATTCGCTTTAGCAATATCTGCACAATAGCGGCAGTTCATTGACTGTTGATCCATAGCGGTATGGTCTGACACAACAAACCTATATCTATTCTCAATAATTGACTTAAAAATCGATAGATATTTTCTATATTGAGAATCTTGGTAGAAAAATGAGTCTGGGTTTTGCAAGCATGATAGTGAACTGAGACCCTGTAGACCCTCATATCCTAACTCCTATGACCGAACGTAATTGCTTGGCTCTACGGGGAAAATTAGGTCGTAAAGCTGATCAGCATATTAGCTGAAGTGTATGAATTTAAAGCACTTTAAGGATTCCTTGATCTCATCATGCTTCGATGAGTTGGTGAAACTGATCTATTCAGCCCGGTATTTATTTTTTATGAAAACATAAATAAATATTGAGATTTAACAGTTTTTCTTTGACTTTTACTCTTCAGATTTTCATGAAACGCAAGTCCTGATAAATTGAGAATTAATCTCAATAGAATATGCAAGATTAGTCTGGAGAATAATCTTTATGCAAACCTATGGACAGCCCAAAGTTAACTATCCTTGGTATGCGGGAAATGCTCGTTATACCGGGTTTAGTGCCCAATTCCTGGCTGCACATATCGGCCAAATTGCGTCGATGTGTTTCTTCGCAGGAACCTTTACCATCTATGAACTCTCTCGCTACGATCCCGATTTGCCGTTATACAGTCAAAACTTTGTTTGCCTTCCTCAATTAGCTCGTGAAGGGTTTGGGGTCGGGTCTGGCGGGGTCATCGTAGATACCTATATCTACTTTGCCATTGGTATGATTCACCTGTTTGCAGCCGCTGTGTTTGCGTCAGGGGCTTTGTACCATATTGTGACTGGACCGAAGAACTTTGCAGATAGCGAGTTCCCAGGTATCAGGAGATTTCATTTTGAGTGGGATGATTTTGCTTCCCAGGGCAGAATTCTGGGACATCATCTGATCTTTTTAGGGCTAGGGACCTTTTTATTTGTGGGCTGGGGAGCCACTCATGGCTTCTATGATCCAAGTATTGGCGAAGTCAGACCCGTGGTACCTGAATTTAATATTGTCAGACTGTTCAAATATGGATGGGCTGTTCCGGGGTTCAATCCTTTCTTTGTAGACAACCTGGAAGATGTGCAAATGGGGCACCTGTTTGTCGGCTTTCTCTATACCCTAGGTGGCGTTTTTCATATCTTGGTTAAACCTTGGCCCTATACAGATCGGCTCTATCGCAAAAACGCGGATGCCATTTTAGCCTACGCTTTGGGCGGACTAGCCTTCTTGGGCTTTATTGCCTGTTACTTTACAGCCGTTAATGAAATCACCTTCCCACCTGAATTCTTTGGCCCTGTTCTAGAGCTAAGGTTTGTCTTTTCTCCTTACTTTGCGGACATTATTGATACAGCAAACGGCATGCATACCTCCCGTTTCTGGATTTGTAATTTCCATTTCTATTGGGCGTTCTTCTGTTTGCAAGGTCATCTCTTTCATGCCTTGCGGGGCATGGGCTTTGACTTCCGCAATCTTCCCAAATATTTCGAGCAATTCGCGCCTGAAGTTTAGGTGTGGATGAATCGGCCCCACATTTGACTAGGGCTGTTTGAAGAGTCCATCTTTATGATGCTCATCGTCAACCCAGTGTTAGCTATTTTCTCTAGCTTGTATTGCTTACAGTGGACAGATCTTTTGCTTGATAAGAGGCTTTGGCCATCTCTTGTCTGCGTGATGATGGCTGAAACGCTGAGAACGACAGGTTCCGAATACCCCCAATGTTTGATTTTTAGTAACTCTTTACCCTATCGAGGATTTAATTTATGACAGCATCTTTAACCAGACGCGACCCGATGGACAGGTCCGAGCTGACTGCGGGTACAGCGAGCTTGAGCGGTTATGAAGCGGAATGGTGGGCAGGCAATGTCCGCAACACCGATCTTTCTGGCACGCTTCTGGGTGCCCACTTATGCCATGCAGCTCTGATGAGCTGTGTTCCCGGCGCTTTTATTATTCAAGAAGCCGCTCGTTTTCAACCCGGCATACCACTATCTGAACAAGGGATGGTCTTTATGCCCCACCTGGCAGGCTTAGGGATAGCCGTGGGCTCAGGTGGAGAGATCTTGAGTACGTATCCTTATTTTGTGATTGGCGTTTTACACTTCTTTGTGGCGGCATTCTGTTGTGCGGGTGGACTATTCCACACCATTGCTGGAGAAGCGAAGCTAGGAGATTACCCTGAAGGTAGCTGGGCGGCTCAATTTGATTATGATTGGGACGACTTTGAGTCCCTCTCTTCTATTTTAGGCCATCACCTGCTTTGTTTAGGGGTCGCTTGCCTTCTATTCGCATGCAATGCAGCCTTCGGTAATGGCTTATATGATCCATTAGTGGGTGAAGTGCGACAGATTACCCCCAACCTCAATCCGATTACCCTACTGGGTTACTTATTCGGATTTGCCAATGGCGGATGGACACCTTTGGGAATGGCCGCAGTCGACAATATGGAAGACCTTGTTGGGGGACATTTCCTCGTCGCCATTGTTGATATTGCAGGGGCAGCCTTTCATATCATCAACAAAAAGCCGACAGCCTTTTTCAACAATCGGCTGATCTTTTCTTTCCCCAATGGTGGGGTGACGCGTGCTGGCATTTGCAATAGCGAAGCGATCCTGTCTTATAGTGTGGCTTCCGTGGGTTTTATTGCCATTAGTTCTGCCATTTTCACCCAGTATTGCGATATCGCCTTTGCCCCTGAGTTCTACGGCATTGATCGGTCTGGGGCCGCCTCCATCCAGCTGATTCTGGGATTGAACTGGATGGTCTTTGGTGGCCTATGGCACAGTATTCGTGGCGAAAGGCTCCATGCCCTTAAGAATAAATAGTTCTATGGGCCAGCATTGAGATGTGATGTTGTCCGCATTCAGGATAGCCCTCTCTAATGCTGGTCTATGGTTTTTGTCAGTCACTCATTTCTCTTATCGCCTGACTCATAAGCTGAGGGCATGAGAGTAGAAATATAGATTTTCACATTCATTTGTCGCAAGGAATGCCGTAAAGCAGTCGTTCTTGCTACATAGCTCCTTTTGAGCCGTTATTAATTATTTTTTGAATAGAACCATGCAACTCAATATCAATCAATCTGAGTTTCCTTGGTATCAGGGCAATAGTCGTCTGATTGATCGCTCGGTACAAGGCAAATGGTTAGCTGCACATATTTTGCAGATGGCCATCATCATGTTTTGGGTCGGTATCAATACCTTGTCTGAGAATCAAGTGTTTGATCCAGGCTTGCCCATGTATGACCAAGGCTTAGTCCTAATTCCGCATTTGGCCGCTGAAGGCTTTGGTGTCGGTGCTGGTGGAGTGGTGACTAACCCAGGAGTGTATGTCCAAGTTGCCTTAGTGCATATGGTGGCCAGTGTGGTGCTGTTTTTTGGTGCTTACTACCATGCCCAAATTGGACCTGCTGATCTGTCCCAAGGGGGTCGGGGAAACACAGCAAAATTTTCTTTTGAATGGGATGATCCAAAACGGTTGGGGTATATCCTGGGCAACCATTTAATTTTTATTGGTTTTGCCTCCTTGATCTTTGTGGGCTGGATGAAATATCACGGTCTGTATGACCCTACTATTGGTGAAGTCCGTGCGGTTACGCCTGCGATGGAGAACTTTACCAATGTCTATAAATATGGGTGGTCAACCCCTGGGTATAATCCATTTTTTGTTGATAACTTGGGTGACTTAGCGGCAGGTCATTTTCTAGTGGGCTTACTGGATATTGCCGGTGGTATTTGGCATATTCTTGTTCCTCCATTTCAGTGGGAACAACGCTTGGGGGCTCGACAAGATAATTACAGCGCCGATGGCTTGATTGGCCTTTCTCTGGGTGGCGTTGCCATTATGGGGTTTATCTCGGCTTATTTCTGTGCAGTCAATACCTTCGTCTATCCAGTGGAGTTCTATGGCCCCGCTTTAGAGGTAAAGTTCAACCTTACCCCTTACTTTCAGGACACGGCGGATTTTGCTGATGGTGTGTTTAGTTCGCGGGCTTGGTTGGCCAATATCACTTATTATTTGGGATTCTACTGTCTGCAAGGGCATTTATTCCATAGTCTAAAAGCCATGGGTGTGAAGTTTGAAGAGATCCCCAATGCCCTCTCACAAACTTTTGTCCAAGAGCCATCGATTATTACAGGGGCAGCTCCAACGACTGATGCTGCTCCAGAAATAAAGGAAGCGCCAGTAGAGGAGACAACTTCCATGGACTCTACCGAGTCAGTGCCAGCTGCTGAGGCTTCTCAGGCTAACGGATCGGACAGTACAGAATCACCTCAAACTTAAACAACAAGCGTTGATTTTGTAGCCTGTGGAGACGAGGTTTTTAAGAGAGGAGCGGTCAAAGTACAAGATTCCTGGATTTGACTGTACTGATTCAAAAACCTCTCCCCACTAGCATTTATTCTTGTGACTTAGCCAAGAGGTGCTGGAAGAAGATGGGGGTGCCTAGATTATGCAGGGCTGTTTTTGCGCCACCACAGGATGCCATGGAAAATTGCTCCAGCGATAAAGAGCATAAAGGCCGGAACATTGTAGAAAGGGATGTGCTGTGCTGCGGTCCCAAAGCCAAATGCCAGGGTAAAAACGAGCCAAATATACCAGAGCCCCAGTGTATATAAAACACTCAGTCTTTTTGGAACATGGGCTTGATATAGATAATCAAAAATTTCGGGTTTTACCACTTCTGTGACTGAGAACAGCACCATAATGATCCAGAGTGGAGCCGTCACTAGCCATGTTGTCCAAGAGCACGTTTTCCCTAGTTGGTAGTACAGAACAATTTGGTAGAGATGGATGAGGTGGGATATGGTCAGGGCCAGCCACAGATAGCTGCGATTGCTTTTGAGCCATTGCCCCAGTTCATCCGTTGTGGCGGTGAGGGGCTTGGTTACAAACACGAGCAAGAATGGAATAGCGGTTGTTAATGAACTCAACCTTAGAGCAGTGAGAATGTTTGCGCTGGTGATCTTGGGATAAAGGGCCAAACCTGATGCTAGCAGCATAAATACTGTCGAGATAAAGACACCAGTCCACCCCAAGAATGACTGTTTTTGGGTTCTCATAGCTTTGACTGTAGATAAAATCGACCGATAGTTTTGTTTAAGCAATGATATTGGCTTTTGAAACCTCTATCGTACCGTTTTCTCTTGTTATAGCGAAAAAGCTGCTGATTAAAGTCTAGTCAATCGGTTGAGAGTAGGGGAGTCCTGTGGTGAGTTGCGATGGTCTCCGACCGGCCTTTGGCCATCGCACAATTGATACCCTCCTTCTCTCGTTGCTATCGTTCTGCAGCAGTAGCAACTTTAGCTGTAAATCATCCACACTCAAATTCGCGCTTGATAAAGAATACCCGCAGAATCTTCCATTCAGTAGGATTATGCGGGTAGAAGCTTATGAATTGAGAAAGAAATTCGAAAACGTTGAAATGATTAAAAATCACTTGTACTGGTGTGGATTTAGCCTTGAACCGTAATGGTACCAGTCATTCCTGCGCCTCTATGGGGTTCACAGTAGTAGGCATAGGCACCGGGAGCAGCATCGGCAGGGAAAGTCACATCAAATCCACCTGACATGGCAAAACCTTGGTGAGATAAAGTCGCAATATCACCTGCAGAATTACCCGGATCAAACACCACATTATGGGGAGGGACACCGGCCACTTCATAATGCACGGTATCTCCTGGGGCAATGGTCACTTCGGCTGGCTCAAACACTAGCATGCCCGTAGACGACCCCATTTGAACGGTAGTCGTTGCAGCCAGAGCCGTTGAAGATCCTGGCAAAAAGCCACCGATGACCAATAGCACTGCCATTACGGTAGTTGTGAGCCCCAACAGTAAGGGTTTAATGTAGCGCATTGGTTTTCTCCAAAGCTGAAATGAATAAGTATGACAGCTTGTCATACTTAAACTGTAGCATCCCTTTTAGTAATTGAGAATTAATCTTAATTATTTAAATGTCAAGAGTAGAAAAAAGTGGTTCCATCTCTGACTGACTCAGGTGTAAAGGGTTGGCCTGGGTGCTGCTGAAGCTGTCCGCACTTCCAGAAAAGTCCAACTGGAATTAGCATGGAGAAGACGGGTGAACATTCTCTATAACGCCTAATGCGTGTAGCTATCAGCAGGCATTACTTGAGCCAAGGATTAGAGAGACTTCTCAGAATTATCTGGGTATCTGAACAAAGCATAAACATCCTGAAAAAATTGCTCTAACTTTTTTCTAGCCAGTAATGTTGGGGGCGATATACCATCAAAGTCCCAATCATCCGTGGTAGAGCGGCATCGCCAATAGGGTTCGGTATGGGTATAGCCCATGGATTCAATATCAATAATACGAGCATCAGCCGATTTAGGATTCTCTGAAAAGCGAATTTGAGTTAGAACACAGTGACTATGGCATGTGGGATGCCACCCTGGAAAATGGAAGCAGAGATCAATCGAGTGAGGATCGATCAAGTATCGAAGGGCAGGATCATAGATCCAGGGACTTAGATCAGGATGGGCATCCAGAAATTGCTCTTTAAATAGGGAAACAATTCGAGAGATCTTACTGAGCATTTCATAGGTCGCAGTATGGTCGGTCGCATTCACAGCTCATCACTCCTGCCAATAATTTATGAGATTTATTCTTAGGAAATAAAGTTCATCTTTTTCCTGATTCAAATAGTTAAGTCTAAATTTCATGCAAAAATTTTGTTATTTTCAGCATTTTTAGAGGCTTTTTGAGGGTCAAATGAAGATAAACACTCTCTCTTGATTCAGTCATTGATGGATGAGATGACTTGACAATCTTGCTTATTGACATTATATATCAATAAGCAAGGCAATTTTTATTCTGTCTCTGCTCTACTTAGGAGGTTCGATATGAGTACCTATGCCCAAGAGTTAAAAGCCACCGCTAAAGCATTGGTGGCAAAAGGGAAGGGCATCTTAGCAATTGATGAGAGTAATGGCACTTGTAATAAGAGATTTGCTCAGCTAAACATTCCGACGACGGAAGAGAATCGTAGAACTTATCGAGAGTTAATCTTAACAACACCTAAGCTTTCTACTTACATCAGTGGTCCCATTTTGTTTGATGAGACCATTCGACAATCCACTAGAAACGGTAAACCCTTTGTACAAGTCATTACTGAAGCGGGTATGCTTCCGGGGATTAAAGTGGACACGGGAGCTAAAGACTTAGCCGCCCATCCGGATGAAAAAGTCACGGAAGGTCTAGATGGCTTGCGAGATCGCATTGCTGAGTACTACAGCATGGGCGCTCGTTTTGCGAAATGGCGGGCTGTGATTACCATTGGAGAAGGTATTCCGAGCCAGACTTGCATCAGTGTGAATGCCCAAGCTTTAGCCCGCTATGCGGCCCTGTGCCAAGAAGGGGGTCTCGTTCCCATCGTCGAACCTGAAGTCTTAATTGACGGTGACCATACCTTAGAACGGTGTTATCAGGTGACGGATCGCACCCTTCATGCTGTGTTTAGTCAACTCTATAGCCAAGGCGTCGCATTTGACCAAATGATTCTTAAACCCAGCATGGTGGTTGCGGGTAAAGAGTGCCCACAACAGCCTAGCGTTGATGAGGTTGCTGAAGCGACCATCAATTGTCTACGCAAAAACGTGCCTGCTCCGGTTGCAGGAGTGGCCTTTTTGTCGGGTGGCCAAAGTGCAGAACGATCCGCTGCCCACCTGAATGTCATGAACGCTCGCTATGCCGATATCTGTCCATGGCCAGTTACCTTTTCCTATGCCCGAGCGATTCAGCAGCCAGCATTGGAGCATTGGCGGGGTGAGAGCCAGCGGGTATCTGAAGCTCAACAGCGACTGTTGCATCGCGCCAAATGCAATAGTGCCGCCAGTCTGGGTGAATATAGTCCCGAAGTCGAGCGAGAACTAGCCCTCGTCTAAATCATTCTCTTCTTACGCAGATCACACTGATCCTTAACACAGTCTACGTTCCCTGAGGAGTAACCGCATTTCTCAGGGATTTTCTTCTATCATGACCCGTTAACACTAATCATTGCTGTTTCAGTCTTTATCCGAGGAATGATTATGGCCGACTCTATCAATACTCTTTTTGGATTCTTGGGCGGTACCATCCTGGCGGTGAAAGGCGGCTATAAAGTGTTGCCGCAAACGCCTTCAGAAAGAATCTTTAATCGCCTGTCAGATGCTAAATGGTTTTTGGCACTGCGGTGGTGTGAGCAATGGTCAACACCCGCAGGGATTTTGACCAATGTCAGCCAAATTCCCTTCCATAATGAACAGGCTTTAACCCTGGGAGCAGATGTGTTTATCCCCCTAGAATATCGACCCGCTATCTTTAAACTTTGTTTGCCGCTAGCTCCTTTAGAGACAGCTCAGTATAGTATTCCCGTTGAGCATAGTATTGCCTGTCGCACCCTCGAAATTCAAGGGATTGAGATTGACCCTCGCTATGGCAAGGTTGCTCTGGTCCGAGAATGTAGCGTGAATGGTTTTGCAGTTGCGATGGCCGGTCGGAGACCATCGCAACTGCACTGTGAGACTTCACATCTTCCATCCTGGTAAAGCATTGAGACACTAGACCGTGCTAGTCCCCATAAATTCTGAATGTCGTTTCAGATGATTTATCTTCTCTCTGGGCAATGGTCCTCAGCGTGAGAGAAGCCAACTGTTTCTAACTAAGAATGGAAGCCAGTGTCTATCTGTGTATCATCAATCGTTTTTAGCTCATTTCTTCCGTGGACGAGAGGCACCCAAACTGGAGGTTTATATGCCATCTACCCAATCTGTAAGTGCAACACAACTTCGAGGTGTTCCTGAAACATTGATGATCACCCTCTATGCTCGCGCTATGGAACACCAGCGGGTTAACCCTATCCTTCGCGATGCCAAAGCAGCAGAAATTATTCAACAGCTCGATTACGATTTTTCTAAGTTCGAGCAAGGCTGGTCATCGCAATTAGGGTGTGTGGTTCGGGCTAGACAGATAGATCAGATTGTCCAAAACTTTATCAAAACCCATCCTTATGCCGTGATTGTCAATTTAGGGGCAGGTTTGTGTACACGATTCTCACGGTTGCAAACGGCTCATGTCCATTGGTATGACATTGATTTTCCTGATGTCATTGATCTGCGCAAACAGGTATTTGCCGCCTGTGGGGGCCAAGACGGAAGCGAGCACACCCATTTAGTCCCTAAATCTATCTTGGACTTTACCTGGATAGATGAGATTGACCGTGAGCCAAAGCAACCGATGATGGTGATTTATGAAGGGGTGGCTATGTATCTAACGGAAGCGGAGAATAAAACTCTCCTGCAGCAGATTCAAGCTCAATTAGGCTCTATTGAAGTTTTATTTGATGTGATTAGTCAACAAACTGCCCGGAGTACTGCCAAACATGACACGGTCTCTAAGACCAGTGCTGAGTTTAAGTGGGGCATCAATCAATCTCTAGATCTAGAGCATTGGGGGTTAGGCTTTATCCTCAAGCGGGAGGAGTTTTATCTACAGCATTTCTTGGATGATTTACAGCGATTACCTACCGTTTGGCGTTTGATCAGTCGAGTTTTTCCAGCTTTACCCATGATGCTATTCAAAAATTCAGGACGGATTGTGGGACTCCAAGTTGGGCTGTAGTAACTACATTGGACGAGTGGTGACGATGGCGTTACGTTGGTTTTATCTAATAAGACTCTCATGTGCCCATAACCAAAGTTATAAGCTGCTAACCGTTTAAGTAAGCGTTCTACGGTAAATATATGGATCAGTATTCTGACGAAACACGATTGTTGTGGAATCGCGTCGCGGATGACTGGGATAGACAAGTTGGTGATGATGGGGATAGCAATCGTATCCTCAATTCCGACCCCGTTCTCTGGCAGTTTGTAGGGGATGTGGCTGGTATCACTATTCTCGATGCAGGTTGTGGCACGGGGTATCTCTCACGCCAACTACACGAAAGAGGGGCTCACGTTCTTGGTATCGATTTTTCTGACGAGATGATCCGGATCGCCCGCTCGAAAGCAGCTCATATTGACTTCCGCATTGACTCTATTTCAGAATTGCATACGGTGACGGATGGATCGATTGATATTGTCATTTCGAACTACGTCTTGATGGATACCCCGGATCTGACTGAAACTGTGCAAGCTTTCTTTCGAGTACTGAAACCTGGAGGATATGGGGTAGTCGTTTTCTCCCATCCCTGTTTTCCTCAGGAGTACGCCATAGGGACAGATAGTGACGTTGCTGTTACCTACCAGTGGAATTTTCCGTATTTCCAACAACAAAAATGTATTGGACCGCCATGGGGGCACTTTACATCGGAATTTATCTGGTTTCATCGACCCCTATCCGATTACTGGAAAGCATTCCGTGAAGCAGGGTTTGAGGTCGTTGATTTCGAAGAGCCCAGGTTATCAGAGGAGCGATACCATCTCGCTAAAAATGAGCGGCAACTGAATAACGGTAAGAACCGGCCTTATTCAGTTGCGTTCAAACTGCAGAAGAGAGAGCAGTAGAACTTGTTACTGCAGAGGACACCACATCAGGATGTCCACTGAGTCTGAGCTTTCTAGATGGGATCACTAAACGAGAGCAATCACTCTATCCACTGCTGACAGTTACTGCTCAGGCTTTAAATTATTATGTTTAGAACTAAAGCCTGATTGCAGCCCTAATCACTGATCAAACTGCCGATCAAAATACTCTAATAAGAACAACGTAGAATAGGTGGCTAATGCCAAAGGCGCTAAAACGATTGAAAAACGGGGATCTAATAGTAAGTCAACAAAAATATGCATGGGATTTACTCCTGTTTATTGAGTTAACCCACTTGAGCCTTTTTTGGAAAAGAGAAATAAAATCTTAGTCAGTCATCAAGACGCCATAAAACAGTGAAAAACCATCAGAGGATTAAACTTTAAGCACTTAATGATTTAGGTTGCAACTGACTGAAAAACTGTTGGGCCTGTTCCGTAGCTTGTTTAACAACAGCCTGAGCTTTGTCAGATTGTCCTAACTGTTGATAAAACTCATAGGCTTTTAGGCTGACCATTTTTAAAGCTTTCGCCGCCTCAAAACGCAGACACTGCGAGTATTGTGTAGAACACATTGAGTCAATCACTTGATCTAGTGCTTGCTGCATGGTCGTCTCTGCCGCCGGGAACTCATCAGATTTCAGCAAATTGTCAGCTAAATTATGACAAGCAATAACATAGGCATGAATCGCCTCAGGGTGACGACGTTCTTGTTTCGCCGTCATCAACATTAGTTCTGCCAGGGAAATCGCTTTCCGATAAGCTTGCTGAGCATCTGCATACATGCCTGCCTGAAAACTTTGATTTCCTGCTTTGCTATGTAACTGCCAGCCCAGTTCATAGGATGAATAGGTCTGAGGGTCGTAGGTCATTGTTTCAAAGAATGGTCTTGAGCTGTAATTAGTTAGTTGTCCATTATTTATCAGGAATAATTATTAATTGAGTATTCATTCGATAGATTTTGAAGCTAACTGTGATTGGTGATGTCCGTCTACAAGTCAGCGGTGAAGTAGCATCTTTCAGTTTATAGATAGAAAAATCTAGCCTGATCGTTTTGTATAAAGCGTTTGATATAGAACACGATGGATTTTTTGATGTACTTGAAATTCACTCAAGTTGTATTGTTGCATAATTGAAAATTATTCTCAATAATTTTTGTGATGGCATTTACGAAATCTCTGTCAGCCTTTTTAAGATTATGTTGCTTGACATCGGCTCAACAGGCTGTTTGAGAGGTCTAGGTTCGTAGGTTTAGTCCCTTGAAGACAGCTATACCGATCTCAAGAGGCGATTCCCATAGCCACCGATGGCAATGAGCATTCCGCAGAGAGCAAAGATGGAAACCTGCAATGCCATCCCTGCTCCCAATCCTGTGCCAAACATAGATCCAAAGAGACTTACTAATGCTCCATCGGGCTGCATGGCTGGCTCAAAGAAATGATCGGCTAACGGACCTGCGATCGCATATCCGATTGGACTACTCAACTGGGTCAGCAAAAATTGCGTTGCAAACACTCGCCCTTGCACTTCCGGCTCCACCTTCGACATCCAAATTGCTTGGCTAGCACTCTCTGGAAATGGCGAACAGAATCCACAAACTAGCGCTGTGCCAATCTTAGTCACCGTTTGCTGTGCAAGAGCCAACACAATAATGCCGAACTTCCACAGGGCACTGGCAATCAGAACGCCGTGAATACGCCGTTTTGGTCCGCCGCTAACACTAATGGTGAGTCCGCCCAGCAAACCGCCCATGCCAAAGAAAGCCAGAAGCGTTCCCCAAATTAGCGGGTTATTATTGCTCCGAGCTAAAACCATCGCGGGCAGAATGGCGAATATCGTACTGCCAATTAGGCTATTGATGATCCAAAAACCCAGTAGAGCCATCAGGCTAGGCCGAACCCAGAGATACTGTAGACCAAAGGCTAAGGAAGACCAAGACGTTTTTGGTTTAGTCGGCTGTTCTGATGGCTGAGGGATTTTGACCAAAACTAGACTGGTGATCGCCATGCCAAAGGTGACAATATCGATGCTGAGAACCCCCGTTAACCCAGTGGTAGCATAGAGAGCACCCGCTAAAGCCGGAGCCAAAACATAACTCCCTGACATTTGGACAGAGCCTAGGGCAGTAGCACGGGCATAATTTTTTTCGGTCACGATTAAGGACAGAGAAGCCGAATAGGCTAGCCCTTGGATATAGCCGAATAAGCCGTTAATGGCCCCAGAAATATAGAGATGCCACACCTGCAATTGATCCATGAGAAACAGCATCAGCAGGGCGATAGTAGACAGTCCGGCGACGAGATCGCCTAACAGCATTAAGAACTTACGAGAGTAGCGATCTACCCAGATTCCGGCAAAAGGGGAAACCAAAAGTTTGGGAATCTGAGTGCACACCATAATCAAAGACAAAGGGGTCGCTTGTCCGGTGATTTCCCAGGCCCACAAAGTGATGGCAAAGTTGGTTAGTTCTGAACCCAGGAGTGATACAAACTGTCCAAGCCAGATGATCAGAAAGGTGCGCATAGGTCCTGGCATTCAGAAAATGGAACGACGAATAGATCAGAATTTCAATCGGATTAAACTGCAGGGAGGTGATAGAGATATCGAGGCGAACTGATCAGCCAGACGCCATCAGGTGGAGTCAGAATTGAGGTTAAAGGTCTCAAAAAGACTCTAAAAGTATTGGTAGTTGTTGTTTAAGCGTTGAAAGCTGTCGGACATGAATGAGTCGTTGATATCCTCCAGTTCAACTTCAAGACCTGAATCGAGCGGGGATATAGCTGGTTTTGATTTGTGAGGGTGATAGCTGTTGGTAGAGATCCTTGAGAAAAATTTCAGTGCCAATAGGCCCCAAGAGGGCATGGCATAGGTATACAGGGATGAAATAGACCTTACCTGCTTTGCTGGGTGGTAGTGATTGTGCGATCGCATTCTCGCTCCACTCGGTTTTGATGGCTTTGACCTGCTGTTTTTCTGGGTTAGGCGTTTTAGCAATATTTTGGCTAGAGAAGCCTTCGATCAATATCCAGTCCATATCCAGATTGGTCAACGATTCCAAAGAAATCACATGACTCGGTTCCTGGGATTGGCTCAAAGCAGCCGGGACTACTACCTCAAAACCAACGTCTTCAAGCAAGGCCCCACAGGCACTATTCGCGGTTTCTAGGCGCACGCCCTGACTCAGTTGCTCAGACAATAGCAGCAAGACTTTGGGATCTTTAGCCACAATAGGCTGTAACTCTTGCTTGAGTTTGGCAACCTGTTGCTGAGACTCCGCTACCACTGCGGTGGCTTTTTCAGATTTCTGGAGGGCTTGGCCGAGAGCTTTCAAATCGGTCTGCCACGCAGACCCTGCACCACTGTAGTCAAACAGTAAGGTGGGTGCAATTTTAGACAGTAGTTCATACTCATCTTTATTCTTAATGCTGTCTGCCAAAATCAAATCCGGTTTCAATTTTGCGATCGCTTCTAGGGATGGGCTTTCGGCAGTCCCCACATTGTCTGGCTGTCCCGTCAGGTACTTGCCCAAATAGGGAATTTGCTGATCGGGCTGATCAAATTGACGCTTAGGGAATGGAAAGTACTCGGCATGGGCAATTGGTTGTACCTCAAGGGCCAATAAGAGTTCCAATAAATTAGGACCAATGGTCACAACCTTTTGCGGTTGACCACAGATTTCTGTTTCACCCAGGTCATGGGCAATGGTCCGACAGTCAGTATCCGTTGAGGTGGGAGGAGATGGACGGGTACAGGCTTCGCCCGCTATCGCAAGGGCCATCAGTAGGACCATCATTTTCAATTTCAGTTGTGCCATACGCTAGCGTTCCTACAGGGGAGGGGTGGGGCTTATGGAGTTGGATCGGACACTGAAGGCAGTAAATCAGCTTGAAATTGTTCGAGCAACAGCTCGGTGCCGATGGGACCTGGTAGGGCGCGACAGACATAGGCACTGTGAAAGTACACTTGGTTCGATTTGCTTGCGGGTAACGATTGTGCGATCTCATTTTCCTGCCACTGTTGCCGAACGGCTGAGATCTGCTGCTTTTCTAGATCAGGCCCTGCATCACTAAAATCGGTATTCCAGGCTAGGAACAAGATCCAGTCAGACTTTAACTTTGGCAATAGCTCTAGGGAAATATTGTTGCGTCCTGGCCCCTCAGTACCGATATTTTTAGGCGCTAGCAACTTAAACCCCAGATTCTCTAGTAGTCCACCACAGCGACTGCCGCTGTTTTCAACTGCGAGTCCCTGTTCAAGTTGCTCAGATGCCAGCAACAAGACTTGTGGATATTTCTGGACAGTAGGTTGAAGTTTTTTGCGGGCCTCGGCTACCAATTGATTATGGGTAGCAATTACCTGCTCTGCCTTTTCAGAACGGTTTAATACCTTAGCCAGCAAGCGAAGCTGTGTCTGCCATCCCTTTTTGGCTCCATAGGAAAACAGCAATGTAGGAGCAGCTTGAGATAACAGTGAGTACTGCCCCTGATTCGCTAGAGTACTCCCGACAATTAGGTCCGGCTTGAGTTTCAAAATGGCTTCCAAGGAAGGACTATTCCAAGTGCCTACTTTTGTGACCTGGCCCGTTAGCCGTTCCCCCAGGTAAGGAATTTGGGATTGTGGTTGGTCAAAGTCTGTAAACGGCAGGGCATAGTAATCTGCATAGCCCACAGGTTGTATATCCAAAGCCAATAGCAACTCTAAAACGTTGGGGCCAATGGCAACAATGGTTTGGGGTTGCCTGCAAATCTCAGTTTCACCTCCATCATGCTTAATGCGTTCACAACCACTTGTTGGCGTGGATGCATCAGGCCGGTTACCCGTTGTGCCGCAGGCTAGAGTTAGAGCACCAACTAGTAGCCCAAGAGATAGAGCCTGGACAACGGTGACCATTACAACTCCACAGAGATAGAGCCTCGAATAGTGAACGGCTCACCTGGATAGATACCTCTGGCTCTCCCTCCATCCACAGAACGGATAAAATTAACATCGAATAGGTTGTCAATGTTGATTCTAAAATCCCACTTGTCACGCCGATAGAAAATAGCAGCATTCGTCAAGAAATAGCTATCGGCCCTAAAGCTGTTCTCCAAATCGCCAGCCCGATCATCAACGAAATTAAAGCCCAATCCAAACCCCAATCCCTGAGCGTCCCCAGATTGGATTTCGTAGGATGTCCAGAGACTAGCGCTATGCTCAGGGACGCCGCTTAGGTCATTGCCGATGGGGAAGGTATTATCTTGCGTTACTTTGGCATCAATATAGGCATAAGAAGCAATCACATTCCAGCCCGGCAAAATTTCACCGGAGATATCAAAATCAATCCCCCGACTGTTTTGCTCACCTGTCGTGACAGAAGCAAAAGGGATGACCGGATCGGCGGTGGCGACGTTTGATTTAGTGATATCAAAAAAAGCAAGGGTGGCTGACAATCGGTCTTTGATCAACTCCGCCTTAATACCAACTTCAAACCCCTCTCCTCGCTCTGCATCAAGAATTTCTCCCGTATCATCCCTTTCAAAAGTGGGATTAAAAGATTTGGAATAGTTGGCATAGAGGGCCAGATAATCCGTCGGCTGAAAGACCAAGCCAACCCGAGGGCTAAACGCTTCGTCTACCTGGGTTTCTTCAATCCCTGTGACAATACTGATATTAGAGCGATCGACGATATCATAGCGGATACCTCCCACCAAGATCAGGTTATCCAGCAGGTAGATTTGATCTTGCAGGTAAACCCCCAACCGATTGACCGAATTGTCATTGCCAAAAGCAATCGGCACCGTATCAAACGGAGGTTTTGGATCGTATACGGGGTTAAAAATATCCAGAAAGCTGAGAAACTCAGGGGTTGGCGAAAACCGTGTTGCCCCATTGTTGTCTGCACGGGATAAATCGACCCCAGCGACGACATTGTGCCTAATCGAGCCTGTTTCAAATTCGCCTTGAAGACTGGTATTGAGATTGAAAAAGGTATTCTCGTTAAACTGAGCCGCAAAAACCCGCGTCAACGTTCCAGTTGGTTCGTCTAGGCTAAAAGGCAACGCTAGAACACCATAGTCATATTTGTCGTAGATATAGCTAAACTCGTTGCGGAGTTTCCATTTGTCATTAAACCGATGCTCTAGGTTGTACCCCACCTTCAAAAAGGTTTTATCCACCGTATCATCAGGATTATTGGTCACCTGTGATAGCGGGATATTAGCAATACCATCACCAAAGGCCAGGGTCCCAAAGTCGGCAGGATTATCCTCCTTGATGTATTCCAGGCTAAAGGTTACGTCCGTTTGATCACTGATATTCCAGGTTAAAGAGGGACCGACGAAAAAACGATCAAAACTGCTTGTATAGTCTCGAAAACTATCTTCGCGACGATAAAGGGCATTGAGACGGTACAGCAAGTTGCCGTCTTTATCCAAGGGACCGGATAGATCAACACTTGGACTGACAAAACCTCGGTTCCCCCCTTGAATTTGCAGCTTATAGAACGGTTCCGATAAGGGTTTCTTGCGGATCAAATTAATCAGTCCACCGGGTTCTGACTGCCCAAACAAAATCGAGGCAGGTCCTTTCAAGACTTCTACCCGTTCTAAATTAGCCACTTCTGGCTCTACGGAGTCACCTCCAAATAGACGAAACCCATTTTGCAAAACAGGCACATTATCAAAGCCGCGAATAGAAAAATTGAGTCCTCGACTATCTTGATTGCCTAAAAAGGTGACGCCGCCCACATTCTCCACCACCTCTTCTACGCCAATAGCCTGCTGATCTTCAATGATCTGCTTGGGAATGACCTGAATGGATTGAGGAACATCCCGAATGGGTGAGTCGGTCCGCGTTCCCACGCTGGCAGTGGATGGAGCATAACCTTCTTCAGGATTGGCCGTCACTGTAATTTCCACTTCTTCATCTTCAGCCAGAGTGTCCGGGGTAGCAGCAATAGAAAAAGTGAGCCCTGAGTCTACATTGCTCACCGTCGCAGTGGGGGCAGCCTTAGCCCCTATGATTACGACTTTCACCTGATCATCAGCCAGGTTCGTGACGCTAATTTGCGTGATCTCAGGCGTTGGGTTAGCTTGCTCAAAGCTGGGACCTTCTGGCAAGGCCAATACTGCATTGGGAATAACAGAACTGAGACGATTTCCCTCGGTGGTGGGGGTGGGAATACTAAGCTGTCCTGTCTCAGATTCCAAAATAATATTGAGTCCTTCTGGGCTGGGTTCTACTCGCACAGCCGTAATCTCAACAATGGATGCCTCAATCTGGGCCTGCCATTCCTTGACACTAGTAGCGGGTTGGGAAGAAGGGGGTGTAGAGAGCTTCGCGAGATCAATATCTGGAATCTCAGGTACTCCGGCAGCTTGTTCAGCCCGAACGGGAATCGAAGCTAAAAGGCCCAAGGTAGCAATCACAGAAGGAAGGCCATAGGCAAGCAATTCAGGCAACATCGCCTTCTGAGTCAATCTTCGATACCGCTTAGACATGATTGCTTCGCCCACAGAGTCGTTATTAACTAGAAATCATAGGGGAGCAATTTTCTCGCCGTCTTTGCGATCTGGACTTTTTTCTTCGCGATCTGGACTTTTTTGGACTTTTAGGTTCGACAACTCAGTTGATACGCTTTAGGGCTTACAGAAAATTTTCGGCGAAAGGCCGTGCTAAAAGCTTCAGGATTGCGGTAGCCCACGGACAACGCCACAGAAGCAATGGACAAGTTGGCATCTGCCAAAAGTTGCTTTGCTTGTCCCATCCGATAGTCCTGTAAATACCCAAAAACAGTGGTGCCGAATAGTTGGCGAAACCCTTGTTTTAACTTGCGATCGTTCAATCCCACTTGATGGGCTAAATCAATTAAGAGAGGAGGATTATCCGATTGTTGAATCAACAGATCCCGCGCCTGATGCAAACGTTCGATATCATCTTTTCGTAAGGTAGGTACATTTAGATACTGCTGCTTCCAAGTTTCTAACTGCAGCGTGAGCAACTCTAATGCTTTACTTTCAACATATAAGGCTTGGGTTGCACCTGTGTAAGGACAGTCCACCACCTGTTGAAGCAACTGCTCCATTTTGGGAGAGATTGGGCCTAAGGACTGGTGAAAGCGATGCTGCGCCTGTCGGCCATGAAAAATATTGCGTAAAGGGGTGGGAAGTGTCTGATCATCCTGTAGAAAGTGAAAGTAATCGGTGTTGGCATAAATCATGACCACGTGGATCGCTTCTCCGCCATACCATTCTTCAATTTCTTCTAAGTCTGGCAGGTGATACAGGTAGTTAAACCCTTTACGTTCCAAATAATCTGGCTGAATACCTTGAATGCCGGGGGTCTCCACCCTGGCAGATCCAGCTAGAAAAAACTTAGAGGTTAACGGAAAGACGGGTTCATGAATTTGCTCAATCCGGAGAGTTTCTTGTAGTACGCCCTCCCGAATTTCAATCGTTAATCCACCGCGCAGGTTTAACTGGCGATAAGTGCCTTGGCCTAAGCTTCTGGGCAGCAGAGTTGAGCGATCTAATCCGGTACCAGACGAAGACTCTATTTGACCCTGCTGACAAAGCTGGGTGAACTCTGCTGCCTTCAGAAAAAGTGCCATATGCCTAGAATTCAAACGTCAGGCCAACCCCGAAATTAATGCCAGGTTGGGTAATGCGAGCCCGCCGCTGACCAAACGTTGGATCGGTGGTGGTATTGTTTGTTTCATTGTTGAGTCTGCGAGCATCTGCATAGCGCACATACTCTGCATCAAAGATGTTGTAGATGCCGCCTCGGAGGCTGAGGTTCGGGGTAACTTTGACAAAGCCCGTCAAGTCAACCACTGCAAACCCTCCCGGAATAAAATCATCCGGTTCGGAATCTACACGAGCAGTGCCCACAAAGGTGCCAATCAATTCAGCCCCCCATTGATCTTCTGGGGCTCGATACCCGAGGCCAACCACTGCTTCAAAGGGATTCACAGTTTCTAAAGGCTGATTATTTTGGTCGTCATCGCCAATAATCCAGGCTAGCCCCCCAAAGATACGGAATCCATGAGGCTCAGAGCTGAACCGATATTCACCTTGGGCTTCAATGCCATAAATACGGACCTGCTCCAGGTTTTGAGACTGGAACACCTGCACACAGCCTGGGGTAAAAGGCGGGAAGCATCCGGCAGGTTCTGTGCCTGCGGTGCTACCTTCCGCAGCCCCAAAGATAAAGTTGTCATAGATGCTGTAGAACCCAGTAACGCCAAAGGTCCCTCGTGGAAAGGCTCCTTTAACCCCTAACTCAAAGGTATGGCTGGTTTCCGGCTCTAGATTAGGGTTAGAAATGGTGCGATATCCGCTTTCTGGGTTAGAAAAACCGCTATTGATTTCAATGTAGTTGGGTCCCCGAAACCCCCGAGCATATCGACCCACTAAGGCAATCTCTGGGGTGACCTTATAAACCAAACCTAAGCTGGGAGACAGGGCCGAATCATTTAAGTCCGTCGCCTCAGCACCAGGATTATTAAAGAAGAGGGCATCCGGTTGGGTTGTCAGACTGTAGTAGTCAAAGCGCAGACCCGGAATAACCGTAAATCGGCCTTCGCCAAATTCAATCTCATCTTGTAGATAAACCCCGATGCGCAGGGTGTCGGAATCAGGAAAGTCTTTGATTGGAAACGCATCCGGTCCAACTCGGTTGGAGATGGCACCCGTATCTAAGTTAATGCGCTGTCCATCTCGGATCCGTTGGTTAAAGGTGCTAGAAATATCTAATCCATAGGTGAGTTTATGAGCGACGCTGCCCGTGCGAAAATCACTCCGCAACTGGATATCGCCACCGATAATATCTTCAACGAACAGGTTATTTAACTCTCGAAACCGTCGGGCTGGGGGCGGGGTGAAGGGCGGTGGTACAAAGGGATTAGCGAAAATATCATTTCTGGTTCGGGTCTCTTGGTAATCCGATTCTTGGTAGTAGAACTGGACTCGACCAAATTGTAAGAAACTCTCACTCTCAGGATTGTCAAATTTGTAAGCGATACTAAAGCGCGATCGCGTCGTTTCCGTATCGGTATCATCGTTCAGAATGGTCGTACCCGGAAAGGCTAAGACCAAGTTCAGGTTATCCGCCGCCGTATCGAAGTCTCCCGCTTCATTGAAATATTCACCCGTGAGTAGGACGGTATTATGGTCATTGATCTTAAATTCCAGCTTGCCCAACACATTATTGGTCACCCCGAAAAACGGATCTTCAAATCGATCTTCGGCATTGTTATCTCGTTCAGTATTTTCGCGATGGGTAAAGCGCACCAAACCAGACAGATCGTCCGTGGCCTGGAAGGCAACGGTTCCCGTACCTGAAAACCCGGAATTTGAACTCCGAAACTGGGTAGAACCGCTAATGTAGTAATCGCGATCCGTTAATGCCAATAGGTCACTGGGGTCTGGGGTCAGGTAGCTGACCACCCCCCCCAAGGCATCACTCCCGTAGAGGGCAGAGGCGGGGCCTCGAATAATTTCTGTCGTCTGCACCGAGCCCACATCGACAAAGTCGCGCCCTAAAATCGAACTGCCAAATTCAAAAAAAGTGGGGAGTCGAATCCCATCCACCTGCAGCAAAATCCGGTTACGCTCTAAGCCACGAATATTGTAGTCCGTTGCCCCATAGGTCCCATCTTCATTGACGCTCACCCCTGGCTCATAGCGAATTAAATCCCGAATATCTTGGCCTAGCTGACGTTGTAACTCCTCTGCTTTGATCACCGTGATATTAGCAGGAGAGAGTTGAACGGCCCGTGGCGTCCGAGTACCAGTCACCGTAATTTCCAGCTCTACTTCTTCATCCACGGTGTCGGTCGGTAATGCCTCTTCTTCTGCAGAAGGGCGATCGGCTTCATCAGGACCCTCTTGAGATAAGAGTTGGGCATTCGATAGAGGCAGATCTATTTCTGTAATGTCAGGAATACCCTCAGCCGTAATAACCGTTGGGACGGGTGGTTCTACTCCAGGCGTAACATCAGCAGTGACATCCAGGGGACAGTCATCTGAGGTTAACAAACAGCGTGTTTGGTTTGACTGTTTTGTTCTGTCTAACGGTTTATCTTCAACTTGGGACAAGACTGGCTGAGCATTAAGCATACCAGCACCTGTAAGGAGTAAGGCTAGAGAGAAAGCTGAGGCATGAAATCGAGTCATAGTCATCCAAGGAGGTTAAGAGATAGCAGATTTAAACCTTTTGAGAGGGGAAAACGTTACCTTTAAAGGCAAAGCTTGAAGCCAAACGCCCACAGGCATCTCAATTCCAGAGAAAAAGAGATGTCCGTCTGCACGTGCCATTTTCTGAGAGAGGAATATTATGTCTACTGCTGTAGTTCAACCTTTCGGCCAGATAGCTGACAATCCAGTCTTGCTGGATCGGTCTGCTACTGAACCGATTTGCGAGGGTATGAATACTGCCCTGGCTAGTTTCCAGGCGTTGTATTTGCAATATCAAAAGCATCATTTTGTCGTCGAAGGGGCTGAGTTTTACCAGCTCCACAACTTTTTCCAAGAGTGTGGGGATGCCACCAAAAGCCATGTTCATGATCTTGGCGAACGTCTAAATGGTTTAGGAGGGGTACCCGCCGCTAGTTTTAGCAAGCTAGCGGAGCTATGTTGTTTTGAACCCGAAGCAGACGGTGTGTATAACTGTCGAACCATGGTGGAGCATGACCTAGCTGCTGAACAGGCTGTGATCAAACTACTTCGTAGCCAAGCGTCCCAGGCAGAAAGTCTAGGAGATCGCGGTACTCGCTACTTGTATGAGCAGATGCTGCTAGCGACAGAAGAGCGAGCCTACCATTTGGCCCATTTTTTGGCCTCTGACAAGCTGGTTGTGGCGTGATCCGGTAATCGTCATGGTTTCTTTGTGGCGGCAATGGCCAGCTTCGCACCTTCAATTTCGCGAATGCGGTCCATCACCGTCACAACGCGGCCATGCCCCACTTGCTCATCCGCATGGATGACCACTACGACCTTTTTGGCTGTTTCCGTTAAGTCTTGAACTTCTGTTGCTAAAGCATCCAGCTGGATCGGTTCTCGGTTGAGCGCTAAATCCCCCGTCTCACCAATGGTGACCGTCACCTTGGTTGATAGCTGCGGCTTCACTGTTTTTGCCTGGGGCAAATTCACAGGTAGAGCATCACTGCGGTTGAGGAATAACGTGGCAATGATAAAAAAGGACAGAATTGCAAAAATAACATCAATCATCGGCACAATATTGATCTGAGCCGGTGGATTGGGATCATCGGGTAAGCGCATGACTGCCTCTTTGTCGTTCATAGCGATGGCGATAGAGCAACTCCAACTGTCCCCCGTACTCTTGAATAAAAGCCAACTGTCGTTGATATAAACTGCGGAACGCATTGGCGAAAATAAGTGTTGAAATCGCTACAATCAACCCTGCAGCTGTTGAGATTAAGGCTGTACTAATCCCCCCCGTCACTCCTGCTGTTTCACTCCCCCCGATATTGCCCATATCGAGTGAAGAGAAGGAGTTAATTAGACCCAATACCGTTCCCAGTAGGCCAAGTAAAGGGGCAATGCTAATAATGGTGTCAAACACCGTGGTAAACCGCTTTAACGTAGGTAGCTCAGCTTGGGCTTCACTCTCCAACGCCAAACGGAATTCATCCGGTGTGGGCTCCTCTAACGATAGAGCTGCTAAGAAAATGCGCGCGATGGGATACTTTGTCTGCTCCTGCACATACCCCAACGCATCATAAATATTATCGAGCCGATAGAGCTGCAGCGTCCGCTTGACGATTCGCAGTTGATTGCGATTTAGCCTGGCCCAAAAGATCAATCGCTCAATCACCAGAGCCATGGCAATTAGTGAAAATACCATGAGAGGGAGCATTACAATTCCCCCCGCCGTAATGATTTGGCCAAATTGCATGTATGTATACCACTCCATACTGCGATAGGGAAGACCGATTGCTGTGACCGAAACCTGCACTGGCTCTAAAAAGCGCTAATCCTGTGAAGACTCACAACTAGAGACCCTGACACAGCAATCACCCTTGCTGAACCTAAGCCATCTAGTTCATTAGAGATGTCGGCACAATCAGCCATAGATGAGACCGTATCTTTAATGATATATATTGTCAAGTAATTAAAAGCAGATCGGGTAATAAATAGAAATTCCTTATTGATGGGATAAAGAAGCAAATTGCCTAAATTTTCCTGAAAACTCTATTTTTATGAGATCTTGAGAATTTTATTTACCTTGATAAAGTTCATAGATAACTTTCATTTACTAAGAATATTGTGTATCGTTTAAACCGATCTATTCTCAGTTATTCACATGAGTCTCAATCCGTTCTCTAGCACTCATAAAGAGAACGAAGAGCGCTTTGTCCGCACCGTTCTGGCATGTACTTTGCCAGGGTCCCTAGTGTTGCACTCTTTGTTTTTCGGAATTAGTGTCGGTTTACCCTCCTCTGAAGAGATTGATCTAGCCGAGGACGATGCCATTGAAATTGCAGTCGTAGATGCGCCAGTAGAAGAACTTGAAGAAGAAGACCCGATTCTGGAGGATCTAGAACCTGAACCGTTGGAAGAGCTGGAAGACCCAGATGCTGCTGAGCTAGTAGAGGATGTGCCGGAACCTGTGGCATTGAATTCAGTGCCTGAACCGCCGCTTCCAGAATCAGAAGAACGCCCAGAGCCACTGCAAGAATCTGAGCCTCCTGAAGAACCATCTGAAACGCCACCAGAAGGACCAGAAACTAGTGACACAACAGAGGAATCTCCTTCCACCGCCAAAACAACTGACCAGTCTGAACCCACGTCCTCTGCTTCAGAAGAAGATGCTCCGTCTCAGGCACCTGTAAAAACTGGAGAAGCTACGCCTGCCGATCCAGGCTCGTCAGCTGAGAAAACTGCAGCCAAATCGACCGCTAAGCCATTAGGAGCTGCGAAACGCAAAGTATCCAAATCTGGACTATCGACAGCCAAGACATCCAAGGGCAAAACGTCTTGGTCTAAGTCTAGACGAGGAAAAGCCAAACCGACTAAGGGGCCGAAAAAAACAGCGGTGAATACTCAACCCAAAGCCCCTATCAAGCCCAAAAAGGTACAGAAAAAAGGGCGCTCGAAAAAACTGGGCATTGGGTATAAAAAAGACGCGAAATCGAAAACGACCGCTGGGTTATCAGAACGGTTTATTCCAGTTCTCAAGAATGGCAAGGTGGTGGATCTACAGCTTGAGCGATCTACAGGCGATCCTGAACTGGATAAGGCGATTGAAAAGGATAAGAAGAAATTTCTTAAGCAGGTTAAGAAACAGCTGAAGTCTGTGCCAGAAGAAAGGCGGAGTAAACCCATTAAAATTCGGTTTGAAGCGAATGATTTGACGGCAAAAGAGCGAGAACAAGCTCGTAAAAATCGAGCTTTATCCCAGCAGCGGGCTCAAGAGCGAGCAGCCGCTAAAGCTCGTCGAGCAAGGCAGCAGGCCCCAGCTGCAGCCCCAGCTGCAGCCCCAGCTAGACCAGCAGATACACCAGTGAGTGCTCCGAGCACTCCAGCTCCGGCAGCAGCTACCGCTCCAATATCGACTCCGGCCCCAGCCCCAGCTCCAGTAACCTCTCCAGTGGCTGATCCGGCTCCAGGTCCCGTTCCGGAACCCGCTTCAGCCCCAGCACCAGCTCCAGTTTCTGCCCCAGCCCCAGCTCCAGTACCCGCTCCGGTTCCGGCCCCTGCCCCACCTCCAGCCCCGGCTTATGTACCGCCTGCTCCGGCCCCAGCCCCAGTTCCGGCTTATGTACCACCCGCTCCAGCTCCAGCATATGTACCGCCGCCCGCTTCGGCTCCAACCCCGGCTTATGTACCACCCGTTCCGGCTCCAACCCCAGCTTATGTACCGCCCGCTCCGGCTCCAGCATATGTACCACCACCTGCTCCAGTTTCTGCCCCAGCTCCAGCTGCTCCACCTCCTTTAGAGTAAAGAGATAAGCGCTTACCTTATGTTCAATTCACCCTCAACGTTTTAGGCGGACTCAAAAGCTGTGCAACGTGCTTCATTGATGGGCATCTTAGGTGCCGGACTCGTCATTACTATTTTGCTGTCCTTAGGCCAAGGCTCTGTGGATATGGGCTTGCAAGAAGTCTGGCAAGCCCTGTGGCACCAAGGACCTGAACTAAATCAAACCATCCTATGGGACCTGAGATTGCCTCGGATTGCCGCTGCACTTCTGGTGGGATCTGCCTTGGGAATGTCGGGAGCCTTATTGCAAGGAATGCTACGAAACGGTCTGGCCGATCCGTTTATCCTAGGGATTTCGGCAGGGGCTGGTTTGGTTGCGATCGCACTTCTTACCCTTAATATCTTCCTAAGCTGGTTGCCCGTCGCTGCCTGGGTTGGCGCTGTTGTGACTTCGGCCTTAGTCTATCGTTTAGGCCATACTGCCAACGGTATCGCTGTGGAACGTTTGGTCTTAGGTGGGGTTGCGGTTAGCTCTTTATTAGGTGCAGTACAAACCACCCTGCTGTTGTTGTCCGATGATGGTCGGATTCAAGCCGCTCTGAATTGGCTGATTGGCAGTTTGAATGGACGAGGCTGGACAGAAGTGGTGAATGCTGGCCCCTATATTGGCGGTGCGCTGATAGCAGGCTGTTTGCTGTCCCGCAATATTAATATCCTCAATTTGGGAGATGAACTAGCGGTAGGCTTGGGGGTATCGTTGACGCGATCGCGCCTCTTAATCGGTGGAATAGCCACCCTATTAGCCGCTAGTGCCGTCAGCATGGCGGGATTAATTGGCTTTGTCGGTTTAGTCGTCCCCCATGGTGTCCGCCTCTTAGTCGGCACAGACTATCGCTGGGTCGTCCCTTTATCTGCTCTTGGCGGAGCCTGGGTGTTGATTTTAGCCGATCTGCTGGCTCGGTTAGGATCCGTTGAACTGCCTGTAGGTGCAGTCACTGCTCTCTTAGGTTCTCCTCTGTTTATTTGGCTGCTGTATCGTCGTATGTCTCCGTTAGGAGTATGACCATGCTCCTAGACCTGCAAAAAATTAGCGGTGGTTATGGCCAAACCAGCATTGTTAAAGATATTGCTTTTACCTTGCAGGAGGGCGAGTGGCTGAGTTTATTGGGGGCGAATGGCTCCGGGAAATCGACCTTATTAAAACTGATCAGCCGCATGTTGCCCCTGCAAGCAGGCACCATTCTCCTGGATGGCAAAGCCATTCAACAGCAATCCACCCAGGCCGTCGCCCAACAGATGGCCGTCTTGCCCCAGCACCAAACGCTACCTGCAGGGCTAACCGTTCACCAACTGGTCTGCTTAGGCCGGACCCCCTATCAATCCTGGTGGCAATGGTCGCTGACACCCACAGATCATGAGCATATTAAACGAGCCTTGGCCCAAACGGGGATGTTGTCATTTCGCAACCGCCCCCTGGAAAACCTGTCAGGTGGCGAACGCCAGCGAGCTTTTTTAGCCTTGGCGTTAGCTCAAAATCCCAAAGTCTTGCTGCTAGATGAGCCTACGACTTTTTTAGATTTACACCATCAGCTCGAATTGCTAGAGCTTCTGAAATCCCTCAATCAAGATCGCGGGCTGACGATTCTGACCGTTCTCCATGATGTTAATCTCGCGATTCGCTATAGTGCTCGCCTAGCGCTGCTGAAACAAGGACAGCTCTTTGATTTGGGGTCTCCCCAACAAGTGCTCACCCCCCATAATCTGGCTCAAGTTTTTGGCATCACCGCTGCCCTGATGGATAGCCCTGTGGGCTTACAAATCTGTGCCATCCGCGCAGCCGATACACCTGTTCCTTCAACCGTTTCGTCCCATGACTAACCGTTCTCGGCTACTCCTAGCCGCACTACTGCTCAGTAGCCAACTGTTCGCTTGTTCTAGCCCACCTCCCTCTGCCAATAGCGAAAAACCTGCGACAGCGGATGCCACAACCAACGAATCGGTCAAGGTCGTAGCCTTGACTTCCCTCACAGCCGATATTATTCATCATCTGGATGACACCAAGCTGGTGGGAATTCCGGGTAGTCGATTAATTGGAACCGATCAGCGGTTTAAAGATCTCCCCCAAGTCAGTCAAGGACGAACCGCCCCTGATTTAGAAAAAATTGTTGCCCTGAAGCCGACGCTGGTGATTGGTGCGAAAGGGTTTCATGATCAGCCCCTCAGCAAAGTAGAGGATTTGGGCATTGCTACATTGACGACGGAAGTCAAAGGCTGGCAGGATTTAATCGCGTTAACGGAAGAGATAGCGGACCAAATCGGAGCCGATCCCGCCCCTTTATTAGCTCGCTATCAACAATGCCTGAGTAAATTACCTGAAGAATCAGCCTCAACCCTGGTTCTGGTCAGTCGACAACCAATCTTAGCTCCCAATAGAAATAGCTGGGCTGGCGATCTGCTTCAGCAATTTAAGGCCAAAAACCTAGCAGCAGATCTACAAGACCAAAGCCCAGTGGAAGGCTATGTTACCCTCTCAGCGGAAAAGGTGTTAGAGGCAAACCCCGATATTGTCCTGGTGGTGGACCCGGAGCAGGATCCCGTGGCAGCATTCGAAGCTGAACCGTTTTGGAGCAAGCTGAAAGCGACGCAAAATAAGCGGGTGCATGCCTTTGATTATTACGGCCTTGTCAATCCTGGCAGCATTAGCAAGATTGAGGCTGCTTGCACCCAACTGCAAGAGATTTTGCAGTGAGAACACCGTACTGAACGCTGCGATCGCAACCCTAATCCGGCAAGAGACAACCTGCGATGCCAGTGATGGTGTTCGCTTTGCCAAAATTCTATAGACACTTATTGCAATCAATTGATTTTATTTCTCAATAAGTGATATGGTATCGATTGAAATTTACGACCACCTGAGGTCCTTTACGATCAAAAGCTGTGGGGGATACAACAGCTCTATTTGATTTATTTTCTTCTTGGCTATCTTAAATAAATTTCACTTACATATACTGAACTGTTGCAAGTATATGGAGTGGTTTTGCACCTTGTCTGCAATCTATTTGCAGTGTCGTACTGATTACAGAGCCCATGATGATTTCTCCAAGACTTTCTCAAACCCTGAGTTGTTTGCTTTGCTGTTCCGTTACCTTGACGACCGTCGGTGTTGTCAATGCCCATCACCACGACAAGGCAGGTCGTCAGCAGACCATCGCTGCGAAAAATGTTGATCTCACCCCCTATGTAGAGAACTATGCAGAGGTCGTCTTTCGGAATTATCAGGATGCTCGTACCCAAGCGGCCATGATGCAGGTGGCAATCACAGCCTTTTTGAATAATCCGAATGAAACGTCTCATAAAGCCGCTCAAGATGCTTGGGTGCAAGCGAGACAGAGCTATCTGCAAACGGAAGCCTTTCGTTTCTATGAAGGCCCCATTGACTTTGTGGATGCCAAAACTGGAGAAGAAGGCCCCGAAGGTCGGATCAATGCTTGGCCAATGAATGAAGCCTTTATTGATTACGTCAAAGAAAAGCCTGACAGCGGTCTGATCAACAATCCCAAATTTGAACTTTCCATTGCTGCCATTATGGAAAATGACCAAGTCACAGATGAAGCGGATGTGACTACGGGCTGGCATGCGATTGAATTCTTACTATGGGGCCAAGACTTCAATAATGAAGGGCCGGGCCAACGCAGTTTTACGGACTTTGTTCCCAACCAAAACAATAACGATCGTCGTCGCCAATACTTAACCCTAGTCACTCAACAGCTGGTGAGTGATTTAACTTTCCTGGAAACAGAATGGAAGCCCAATGCTGAGAATTATCGGGCTAAGTTTCTGAAGGGCGATCCCAAAGCCACCGTGGGCAAAATTTTTACAGCACTGGCCACCTTAAGCGCTTTTGAAATGGCGTCGGAGCGGATGACGGTTGCCTTAGATAGTGGGAATCAAGAAGACGAGCACTCTTGTTTTAGCGACACCACCTACCAAGACTTTGTCTTTAATGCCAAAGGTATTAGTAATGTTTATTTTGGTGACTATGCAGGATATCAAGGCAAAGGCTTTGATGAGCTGCTGGCGCAAATGAATCCTGATCTGAACCAAAAAATAACGGCAGCCCTCACTACAACCGAAGAATCAGCTTCTCAAATCGATCAACCCTTTGATCAAGTTCTCGCTTCTGCCCAGGGCAGTCCTCAGCGAGCTGAAGTTGAAGCAGTAGTGACTGCTTTAGAGAACCAGGGAGAAGCCTTTAAAGAACTAGGCCCAGTACTCGGTACCTCTGTAGAAATCTTGGCAGAATGAAGTTTAAACGCCTATTCCTATTCGTCTGGGCTGTTTTCACAGCCCTGATGATTTTGATGGTTCAGGGAGGAGTAACTTCTCAAGAAGCCTTCTCTTCTGACAATCGCACTGAGCTGTCTGGTGGTACTGCCGCAACGGTGAGTAAAGCCACCAAAACGGCCTTTGCCCAACCGATTAAAAATCTGGATCGGAAGCGAAGGCGGGTTTTTGTCTTTGGCGATCACCTGTTCAATACCCAATGGGTGCAGGCCCCTAGTTCAGTGGCAACCCTGGATGGCTTGGGGCCGCTCTTTAATCGGAATTCTTGTGCTGGATGTCATGTGCGCGATGGCAGAGGTCGTCCACCCCTGCCCCATGAAAACCGTATGTTGTCCAAACTGATTCGGCTCAGTATTCCGGGGCAAACAGAAGAAGGGGGGCCTCTCCCTCATCCCTTGTATGGCGGACAACTCCAAGAACAAGGAATACTTGGTGTCCCCTCTGAAGGTCGCACTCAAATCACTTGGGAAGAGGAACCCGGTACTTTTGCGGATGGTAAACCGTTTAGTGTGCGACAGCCTAGCTATCAGTTCACAGATTTGGCCTATGGACCCCTAGGGGATGAGGTCTTATTCTCGCCCCGCGTCGCGCCAGCCGTATTTGGCCTGGGCTTGTTAGAGACGGTTCCCAAAGCAGAGATTTTAAAACAAACAGATCCTGAAGATCAAGATGGCGACGGTATTTCAGGTCGCCCCAATTATGTTTGGGATTTTGCCAAGCAAGAAAAACAATTGGGCATTTTGGGCTGGAAAGCCAATCAACCCAATTTAAAACAGCAAATTGCTGGAGCCTTTAATGGAGATATTGGTCTCACCACCTCCCTGTTCCCTAAACCCAGCTGTAATGCAGGCCAAGCTGATTGTCTCAAGGAACTCAAATTTGGCGAGCAGCCTGAAGTCAGTGACGAATTTTTGGATAAAATTACCACCTATATGCGTTTGTTGGCGGTTCCTGCCAGACGCAATATTGAGGGTGTCTCAGAGCAACGGGGTGAAAAGCTGTTTTACCAAGCGCAATGTGCCAGTTGCCATACACCCAAGCTAGTGACGGGCCAGACCTCGGAGCATCCAGAATTCAACAATCAGGTGATTCATCCTTATACGGACTTGCTGCTCCATGATATGGGGCCAGGGCTGGCAGATAATCGCCCCGACTTTGAAGCCGAAGGGCAAGAATGGCGCACACCACCCTTGTGGGGAATTGGTTTAGTTAAAAACGTGAATAAACATACGTTTTTCCTCCATGATGGTCGGGCGCGGGATCTGATGGAGGCGGTTCTCTGGCATGGAGGAGAAGCCCAAGCGTCGAAGGAGGCGGTTCTCCAGTTATCTGAAACAGAGCGAACTGACCTGATGGCCTTTTTGCAATCTCTCTAGTCCTTTTCAATCCATTTTTAGTCCACAAGCGTTACTAACGCTTGTGGGCTGTCGCTTTTTTGGCTAGAAGTGCTTTGCTGAAAAAAGATTGGGGGAAGGTCAAAACCTGGTGTTTGCAATAGCGCCATTTGAGGCTAGAAAGTTCTATTTTTTTCTACTTACTCTGAGCCAAATTTCCACTTAAGTTGACCTGGTTTTAGACTGACATGCTTGCCATCATATTGAACACTAACTTTGGGGGAAATGCAGGTCTCATTTGCCGAAATATGACTGCTAGAGCCCCAAAAGGCTTGCTTATCTCAAGTTAGTTTATTGGATATAAGCCTATGACTGCTGTGCACGCTACTTCGCTCAGTCCTGCGCCAACTCTTTTACCATTCAAACCCAAACAAGTGATTCCTGATGAGCCAGTGGGCCATTTATGGCGTATTGAGCAGGGAGTGGTTCGTACGGTCACTTGGGATGATGAAGGGGATTTAGTCACTTTAGGACTATGGGGGGTCGGAGATTGTATTGGGCAACGCTTTACCAGCATGGCCCCCTTTCAAATAGAAAGTGTGAGTGATGTTCAAGTTCGAGCAGTTCCAGTCTCCAGCCAAGAGTTGGGATTAGTGCTGCGATCGCATATTCGTTTCATGGAGGATCTCTTCCTCATCAATAGCTATAAACTCGCTCCCCAGCGCCTGCTTCATTTCTTAACCTGGTTGAGCCATCGATTTGGTCAGCCGGTGGAGCAAGGGCAACTCCTGGATATTGGTCTGACCCATCAACTGATTGCTGAGCTCACTGGGATTAATCGAATTACGGCCACACGCATACTGAACGAATTGGAACGAGAAGGACAGTTGATCCGACTTCCTAAGCAACGGCTCATTATATCGTCCATTGCTATGGGCAAAGCCCTGGGCTGCTGAATAAAGGTCTGACGAGTGCCCCTGGAACTATTGTTGACTAAAAAAATAGCGTGAGGAGTTGTACGTTCCTTGAAACTTTTGTCCTGACAGGCTAATAAGAGTTTTGTCCTGTGCTAAAGGTCCATGTCAATAGAGTCACCCATATGCGATCGCAATTTGTCGTAGGACTAAAATAGCAATAGTCAAGGCCATCACTGAGGATGCCCATGGTGCTTCAATACGACCCCAGACAATGTCTCCCCTCCTCAGCTGAGTTACCGGACTCAGACGATACGCCCGTTGATAATGAACTGCAAAATCTCATCCCCAATTTGCTCGACGGCATTTTGGCAATGGCATGGCCTCAACGAGTCGATTGGTTCTTTGGCGTAGATATGGGCATCTACTATGACCCCGACCAGCCAGCCATCGTGCCAGATGGCTTTCTTAGCCTTGGCGTTGAACGGTTTATTGGTGAAGATGTCCGTTTAAGCTATATGTTCTGGGAGGAGGATCACATTCCTCCGATTTTAGCCTTAGAGGTTGTATCAAAGACCTACGGCGGTGAATACGAACGGAAAAAGACAATCTACGCGGATTTAGGGATTCGCTATTACGCCGTTTATCTACCGAATCACAAGTCTCGACGGAAACGTCAGTCTCTTGAAGTGTATATTTTGGAGAATGGCACTTACCAACAATTAGATGGAAATCCAGTCTGGCTGCCCGAAATTGGCTTAGGGCTAGGGCGAGAGCGCGGCACCTATCTGGGGCGAGAACGAGAATGGCTTTACTGGTTTAATCAGGACGGCGATCGCTTACTCACGCCAGAAGAAAGGGTGGAGCAAGCCGAGTCGCAGGTGGAGCAAGAAAAAAATCGTGCTGAGCAGGCAAAGGCTCGGGTCGAGCGATTAGCCGAAAAGTTGAAAGCGCTGGGGGTGGATCCTGATTCTATTTAATCCAGCAGTCAAGCTCCATCTAAGGTGCCCCAACCCCAGCGGTTGATAGTAGAGATTAACCAGGGAATCCACGCCGTGCCGCTTGGTGTCGCTAGTGGGAATGGCTGGGATGGGGCAAACTACGGTGACTCGGCTCGTGGAAAAGAATGTGGACAGTTTCGCAGAGGGGTGTGGCGATCGCTTAACCTATCGTCTAACTTTATGGGCTGTAGGGATAAACTGCAAAAATCGTTCTGCAGGAATGGCCCAACTAGACTGTTTCATCACTTGATGTTCGGCAGAATTAGGTTTGGAACCATCTATAAAAATGTAAGGATCACCCCAAAGGGGGTAGGCATGCATTCCATTCATCGCAATCACCTGTCCCCAACGATTTAAAACAGGGCCACCACTCATTCCTTTCTGAATGGGATTGGTATAGCCAATCTGATAACCACCCTGCAATACCCGATCAGAGATCAGAGAGACCTGTCCTGATGTGAAGCGAAATTGAGGTTGGCTGGCTGAGGTTTGAGCAATGGGAAATCCGGCTGCAAAAACAGGAACTCCAGGGACTAGTGACAAAGAGGGAGCGAACTGAGCGACGGGATAAGCAACGTTAGGACTCTGAAATTTTAGTACCGCCAGATCGTTCTTTTCCTGGTTTGGGGATGGCCTTAGTTCGGCGTCATAACGCTGCCCATCTGCCAGCACCACTTGATAGCGTTTGCCAACGGCGACGACATGCTGATTCGTGATCACCGTGTAGGTCCGACCTTGGCGATGGACTAAAATCCCAGAACTCCATCGATCATCTACCCACACCGTTACGGTGATGGTTCGCGCATAACGGCGTACCCGTTCAACCGAGACGGTGTGCGGTTCAGTCTTCGCAGGAGCTGCGAGCAACGGCACCCCAGGGACTTGAGTACAAAGTTCAGCACTAGGGGGTATGCCCGGTAGCCATAGCGCTATGGTGCATAGGGAGTACAGACTTAACGTGGGAACCATGCTATCTAATTGCTTTACGTCCTGATTCATGACCCATATTGATAGCAATCATACGCTAGCGGCCATCGTCGGTGGGTTGATAGTCTAAGGCTATGCTGTAAGATCTGCTGTATCCAGCGTGAACCTCAGAACACTTGCTTGTAACCATCTGGTTGCTCTTAACCATAATTGGCCTCACCAGCGCTGCGCGTTAAAGACACAGCTCTTAAATAAGGCAAATGCAGGTTAACGCCAAGCTAGAGAAGCTCTCTTGCCCAGGTTAGCCTGCATTTATAGCTGTTATCTAAATCATCCGTGTCCAACCGGGATGGGCCACGGATTTAGAGGATTACCACAATCCCAAAGGCTTAGTTGCAGCAGGGGTGGTTGTAGAGCTTGGAGTCGTGGATTCAATCTTGGGTTGAGGGGTGCTTGGGGTTGCCCCTGCTTCTTTCTCAACCGGTGCCTTACTCAAGAAATCTTCCATGTCAATATAAACGCGGGCCGTAGACTCATTCAGAGGCCCTGATGCACCGACTCGAACGCTGAGAAGCTGTTGCAAGGTTCGCCCAGGATTGCTGCCTGGCTTGAGGGTAAACAATAACCCACTGCAAGGACCCCCGTTATAGTTCGCGACACAAACGACAGACTGGCGATTCATCCGACCAGTGGTGAGAAAGTTCAGGGTGTCCTTTTGATAATAGGAGTTGAAGCGATCCGAAACCTCGGCACAGCGAGCTTCTGGAGACCAACCGGAAGCGCCAAAATATTCAGAGGTCCAGCGAATGACGGGTACATAACCTCGCTTGGTTTTTGCCATGGTAGTAGGGGTGCCACTGCCTAGGGCACAACTGAATCGTGCTTCACCGGCTTGTGCAGGTTGAGCTCCCATAACTAAGGTTGCACCAGCCACGACGGACAACGCAATCATAGATGTGATCTGGTGGCGCTTCATAATGCCTTCAAAGCCTCATTGAACGTAAGAGTTACAATTCAGGTATATCACTCCTATCCTTAGTATGGCAAAACCTAGATCACAGCCTACTTCCCTCTTCGATCACACCGATTGATTTCAAGGCTTATACCAACCTTCTCTGCTCAGCAATAGACTCAGCTCAACCTTTTATGAAGCTACAGAAATCTTTAAATTAGCTACAGAAGTATCAAATGCAAACAGAATCATTTAAAACAATGCATCAGGCATGTTTTTAGCAACCATCATCGCAAACAGCTTGCCATTTCTGAAATAGATGACTGTGGAGAAAACTATGCAAGGGCTTTGGTTAGAAGACAATCAGCTTCGTCATCGCACGGATTTGCCCCTGCCCCAACCCCAAGCGGATGAAGCCTTGGTCCGAGTGCGACAAGCAGGCATTTGTAATACTGATCTGGAGTTAATCAAGGGCTATTACCCCTATACCGGTATTCTGGGCCATGAATTTGTTGGGCAGGTTGAACAGGGACCTGCTCATTTGCAAGGTAAGCGAGTGGTCGGTGAAATCAATGCAGCCTGTGGCAACTGTGACTATTGTCGTCGTCATTTAACGACCCACTGTGAACAACGGTCTGTTTTAGGTATCGTCAACCGTCATGGGGCTTTTGCCGAATATTTAACGTTACCTGTTGCGAATCTCCATCCTGTCCCCGATCATCTTCCCGATCAAGTGGTTACGTTTACGGAACCCCTCGCTGCGGCCTTAGAGATTCAGGAACAAATCGCCATCAATCCTTCCCACCGCGTGCTGGTTGTCGGTGATGGCAAGCTGGGGCAGCTGGTTGCCCAAACCTTAGCGCTGACGGGATGTCAACTCTTTGTTGTGGGACGTCATGCCGAGAAATTAGCGAATCTCTCAGCCCGAAATATTGCAACTGGCTTTGAACCCGATCTCCAGGCTCAGCTACGGTCTTTTGATATTGCCGTTGAATGTACAGGTAATCCTCAAGGGTTTGACCTGGCGCGTAAAGCTCTGCGTCCCCGAGGAACGTTAGTACTCAAAAGTACCTATGCTGAGCATTTAACCATTGATGCGGCTGCTATCGTCGTCGATGAGCTGACCGTGTTGGGGTCTCGCTGTGGACCTTTTGCCAAGGCTTTAGATCTATTGGACCAGTCAGCAGTAGACGTTACCTCTTTGATCCAAACTACCTTTCCCTTGTCTCAGGGCATTCAAGCGTTTGCAGTGGCGCAACAGCGAGGTACCCAAAAGGTTTTGTTATCGATGAACGATTAGAGGCGAATGGCTTTTCCCCTCGTCGCTTTTTAGGCCGTCACGATCACGGCACTTATAGCTGTAAACGGACATTCTCGCCTTTGACCCAACCTTGGGCTGTCGGCTTATCCTGCACTTTGACCGAATACCAAGCATAGCCATTGTTACCCTTAGTCTGTTTTAAAACCTCTACAGCTTGACCTGAGATGCCGCGAAGGGGCAACGCTGTTTTCTCAGTGGGCTGGGCATAAAAAGAAATGATCTGGCCTGGGGAGGCGCTCAACTTAGCCGCTTTGGGTTGGGTATAGCTCACCAGCCATCTCACCTGATCGCCACGAACCCACCCTTTGGCCTCAGCATTATCGAGAAACTGAACGTTGTACCAAGCCAATCCATCTTCGCCTTTGACCATTTTGAGGAGTTCAACGCTCTGGCCAGAACTAGCCCGATACTGAGTGGCGGTTTGCTGAGCTGGGGTCGTTTGGAGAGCGACAAATACACCAGGGGGGGACGTAATAGCACCTGGATTTTTAGGCGGAGCGGCTGTGCTTTGAGGCTGAGATTTTTGAGCGCGGATTTTGACAAAGTCACCGCGCATCCACCCTTCTGCTCCCAATCGAGTGAATTTCAGTTTGTACCAGGTATAGGAATCTTTGCCCAAGGTTTGTTTTAAAACCTCAGCAGGTTCCCCTGACTTAACGGCTAGCAAAGATTTTGAGTCAGTAGTGGGTTCTTCTCGGACATTAATGGCAACGTCTGCGTCCTTGGCAATCACCTCTGCCGTTCGTGGGGTTTTAGTAACTGGAGCCGCTAGAGGTTTTCCTTTGGGTGCTGAGGGTGTTGCTGGCGTTGAGGGCTTAGAGGGTTTTGAAGGGGACTCAGGGGGCGGTGAAGGCGGCGAGGCAGGTGGAGTCGGGGGCTGTGCTGCGGCAGGGGGTGGACCCTCTATCACCCGTAATGAAGCTTCAGGAATCCAATGGTCGCCTACTTTTAACCAAATTTGCCCTTCATTGCTAAAAACGCGCAGGGTTGGATTGAGAATGACCCCAGCTTTATATTCTCCAATCACTTCCCCAGAGTTTCTGGGCTGGGCAAAAATGCTGGCTCCCCCCGGCTTCACTTGCACTGTTTTGGGATAGGTCAGGGTTTCGGCTTGGCTATGTCTAATGGGAAGCACACCCGCAAGAACCATGACTGTTCCGCTTAGTAGTGCTGTGGACACCGATTTGAAACGCATCATCAGAGCCGCTCCTTAACTCTTGCAAACCTGACACAAAAGTCAGTCTGTCAAACTTTTGGGGGAGTTGCTAGAGAAGCACTAGAACTATTTATTTTTCTGATCGATTTTATCAAAGCGCACCATGTCGATTTTATTCACTGACTTCTGTGGGGAACCAACTGGCTCGCCATGCTGCTGTGGCTTCGGCAACCGTTTTTTCTCGCTGTTTTTTTTGAAAAGACTCTCGTAGGATTTTGAGCTGTTGCCAGAGCTGGCGAAGTTGATGTCGCTCATTCATGACTTCTGCATCGGTAAATTCTAAATCGGATAATTGCAGGAAGATGGCGACGACTGGATCGGAACGATCGTCCGATGAGTCGTCGTTTTGATCATCCATCAGAGCTTTGATTAAATGGGGAGCGCTTGTGATCGGTCGCCCTTGCTCAGCTGCTTTGCTGGCAATGTCAAACAGTAGATCCATGGAGGTGATGTTAACAATGCCATATTCCTGCAAGCACTCATTGGCCTGCTGAGAAATTTGACGTAAGGCATCTAGAATGGCCTGTTCCATATCTTGCAAGAGGTGGGACAAGTGTTCAGGGTCCACACTCTCTTGCTGAGTTATATCGGTTAAAGGTTGGGTGACGGCTTTTAACGCTTCCTGTAACTTGGTGCCCAGTCGCTGCACCTCTTGCTGCAGAGTTTGTTGTTGATTCAGAGACAGTTTCAAAAAGCTAGTTGGGTTGACCTGAGTACAGAGATGATAGCTAGCCTGAATGAGCTTCTGGGAGACGGCAGGGCCAAGCAGGGCTAAGTACTGCCCATACTGCTCATGCACTTTGTGAGTTAATTCAACGGTTTTTTGATCGAGCTGATCAAGGCTTTGCTGAATTTGCGTAATTTCTGGGACCATCATTACCAATCGGTGCGTAGCCACTAAAATAGCGAGTATCGCAGGTTGCGATCGCATCGTTATGCAATTGTACCCAGCTTCAATTGAGACCAAATATCAATCGCTGGATTATTTCACGTTGAAGAGCTAGATATCACCTTTTTTACGATGGTAGCAGCCTCAAACATGGAACGGCGGGCAGCACGCTGTAATCGCTCAAACTAAAAAGGTAGACCAAGGTCTACCTTTTTAGTTTGTTTACTTCTTCTTACCTTTTTTCTTCTTAGAAGTAGCCTTTTTGGCCGCAGGCTTCTCTTCGGCAGGTTTCTCTTCTACTTTAGGCTTGGTTTGGGCTGCCACTTCTTCGGCTAAGTTAGACTCAACTTTATCAATGCCTTCGCCTAGGACAAAGCGAGTAAAGCGACGAACCTTCATGTTCTCGCCCAGCTTAGAAATAGCCTGCTGCAGCAGTTCTTGGACTGTGATGCTTTGGTCTTTGATATAGGGTTGATGCAAGAGGCATAGCTCTTTTAAGGTCTTGTCTAACTTGCCTTGGACAATTTTTTCTTTAATATTGTCGGGCTTACCCTTGAGGGCGTCAGAGCCCATGGCCACTGCCTTCTCTTTTTCCACAAAATCCTGAGGGATTTCATCGGTATCAACATATTGGACATTGGGGCAAGCGGCGATTTGCTTGGCAATGTCTTGGACCAGTTCTTTAAAAGCTTCGTTGCGGGCTACAAAATCAGTTTCACAGTTGACTTCGACCAACACACCAATTTGACCACCGAAGTGGATGTAGCTATCAACGAGTCCTTCAGCAGTGACGCGACCGGACTTTTTACCCGCCTGGGAGAGGCCTTTTTTGCGCAGATAGGCAATGGCTTTTTCTTGATCGCCATCATTTTCTTGCAAGGCTTTCTTGCAGTCCATCATCCCTGCGCCAGTTTTATCACGCAGTTCTTTAACATCTTTTGCTGATATTGCTGCCATGGTCTTTTCTCGGTGTATCTATGATGGTGTTTATCTTGAAGCTAAAACGTTAAGGGACATCTAAGAGCGAGCAGTAGGCTTCCCTTAGATGTCCAGCAGGGTTCTGGTTCTATTCAGCCGCAGGCTCTTCTGCCTCAGCCGTAGGAGCAGCGTCTTCAGCAGGAGCTTCTTCAGGGGCAGCTTCAGCCGTAGGAGCTGCTTCAGCAACAGGCTCGGCTGCTGCGACTTCAGCGTCTGCTGCGTCAGCAACGGGTTCCGGCGTCTCATCCTCGAAGTCAATGGCAGAGGGAATGTCGTCGCCTTCGAAGGTTTCAGCACTGACTTGTCCATGCCGGCCTTCATAAATGGCGTCAGCGAGCTTGCCGATGATCAGTTTGATGGAGCGAATCGCATCATCATTGGCAGGAATGGGAATATCGACCCAATCGGGGTCGCAGTTGGTGTCTAACAAAGACACAATGGGTAGTCCCAATTTCTGACACTCTTGCACCGCGTTGTATTCCCGGCGGATATCGATAATCACGACCACATCAGGGATCTTATGCATCTGCTTCAGACCACCGAGGTACTTCTGCAATTTATCCAGCTCTCGGCGCAACATGGACGCTTCTTGCTTGGGCAAGAGGTCAAAAATACCGCTCTCGTAGCGTCTTTCCAAATCTTTGAGACGCTCAATTCTGGTTTTAATGGTGGTCCAGTTGGTGAGCATACCTCCCAACCAGCGCTGGTTGACATAGTAGCCACCGCATCGGGCAGCTTCTTGGGCAATAATGCCAGCGGCTTGTCGCTTCGTGCCTACGAATAAGAATTTCTTGCCAGATTCTGAGGCAGAGCGGACGTAGTGGTAAGCTTCATCCATCAACTGGGCGGTTTGCACCAGATCAATGATGTGAACCCCGTTACGCTCTGTAAAGATATAAGGGTCCATTTTGGGGTTCCAACGGCGAGCTTGGTGGCCGAAGTGAACTCCTGACTCAAGCATTTGAGCCAAACTAATAACAGGCATATTTTTCTCCTATTCGGGTTTCAACCTCCATCTGAGTGCATTTCTTGCGACCAATGATTTGGCGAGAAACACCCGAATTCTCAGATGTGTGAAGTGTTAACAGCCTTTACAAAATAGCACAACTCCCGAGGTCCCACATGGCTTTTTGTCGGGACTTGGCTGGATACATCAGCGACCCCCGCTTTTTGCAGTCTTAAGGAGGTGGGTCCCAGTGCGATAGCCCAGACATTGATCTGTTTAGGTTGACTAGAATGACAGGGGTGGAATAGAGCAAGATCGCTCCCTCCCTTTTTTTGGGTTTAATAGTTTTTATATACCCGTAGCGATAGTTGCCATCGCAAAATTTCCAATACCTTAGGTAAACCTAAACTTGTGGACCAGAGTACGGCCCAGTTGCAGCGGTTAGCGATAGCCCCTGAGCAACGCCAAAATCATCAGATTTATTTGACGAGCGATCAACAACATTATTTGTGTGATGTGTTGCGGTTGGGGCATGGTGATCGTTTTATTGCTATGAATGGCCAGGGACAACTCTGGTTAGCGGAGCTTCAGCCCGATGTTAGGTCAGCCAGGATATTGCACGCTTTAGGTGAACAGACTGAGTTGGCGATGCCGATGATGTTACTAGCTGCCCCTCCGAAAGGGAATCATTTTGACCAAGTGGTTCGGAGTGTAACGGAATTAGGGGTCAGCCATATTGTGCCGCTTATTAGCCAGCGAACGCTGCTGAAACCGAGTTCTAATCGTATTCAGCGATGGCAGCGGATTGCCACAGAAGCAGCTGAGCAGTCCCATCGGCAGATTATTCCTAAAGTGTTGGAGCCGGTCTCCTTTGAAAAAAAAGTGATGCAGGATGATCAGGGCGCCTGGCAACGATATATTTGTACTGTAGAGCCGTCAGCACCGAATTTCTTGCACTGTCTCAGCCAAGCTTTAGATCAAGAGAGCCAATCGGGTGTTGCTGTTATGGTAGGGCCCGAGGGCGGATGGACCGAGACTGAAACCCAGCAGGCCCAAACAGCCGGATACCAAGCAGTCTCTCTAGGCCAAAGAACCTTAAGAGCGGTCACCGCAAATTACATGGCAGTATCCATTGCGATCGCACAAATAGAACTACACACTGCGTACCCAGGGGGAAAAGTATGCACCAAGAAATCGCCATAGCATTGGATCGTCAAGACTATCAGATGGCGTCTCAATTGATTCAAGCCATCCCCACGAGCGATCCATGGGGCAAGCTCTATTTGGGGAAACTGCAAGCGGCTCAATCTGACCATGAGCAGGCCGAGCAGACCTTCCGTGCTTTATTACAGGAAGATTACGGTCCCAAAATTGCCCAAGCGGCTCGCGAAGGTCTCAAACAACTTCAAGATCATGCTCAAGCGTTACGAAAAGCCAAACTGAGCCAAGCGACTGCGAATCCAGAGCAAACGCAAATAGGAGCCCTGATTTTAGAACCCTTACCGACGGACGCTAAAACTGGAGCAGCTCTTAAATTTGCCAAAATCATGCAGGTTGAACCCTATACAGCCCGTATGTTAATCCCCAGCCGCGGGTGGCGTCTCTATCGGATTGGCCCGATTGGAGAGTTAGAGATGTATGGCCAAGACTTGCAAGCAGCAGGAATTCCTAACTTTGCGGTCACCATGGCTCAGGTTCAAACGCTTAAGGTCCATCAGGTCTGCTATATTCAATCCTCACAGCCCGCACCAGAAGTCCTGGTGTCTGATCATCACTCGCAACAAACGAGTTCATTCCGATTTCAGTGGTCTGATGTAACTCAACGGGTTGAAGGTCTAGTTCCCATTTTTGAACAGGTTGTAGATCGCGATCCGCGTGGCAAGCTACAGCGGAAAGAAAAGACGCAGGATCATGCTCAATTCTGCGATCTGCACTTGCCCCAAAAAGGCTGTATTTTGCGATTCTATGATGCAGCCTATCAATTCAACCAAGGCATCAAGCTCACGGAAGTAGATCAGGAAACTTCTTGGGCGAATTGGCGTGGCTTAACCACCTTGCTGACCCAAAACTTGCCCCATGCAACCACTTGGGCAGATTTCACCTCTTTTGCCGATACTGCGGTGGAACAGCTTGAACTATTGGGGGCGTTTGAGTCCTACATCAATTTGTTACGCCGAGAAGATAGTCAATGGGATCAGGCCTTCCACTTGTACAGTAGTTTAGCCATGCTTAAACAACAGGTCGATCAGCGTCTTGGGCAATCTAGGTAATCTGGTATGGACAAACATGACCTGCAAGACATAGAAGTTCTGCCATGGCCGGAGCCAATTCGACGTCGGTCACATCTGTATGTTGGTGATCTGTTGGATCCTGAGGTGTCAACTATGTTTCTGCTCCAATCGCTTTGCCATGCTATCGATGAAGCGATTGATGGACATTGCAGCACTGTAAAAATTTTAGTTCAAGAATTTGGTGCGGTTATTGAATATGATGCGGGGCTTCCCTTGCATCCTGTGCGAAATGGACAGGTTCCTGCTGTAGTTATATTGATGAGTGGACCGAGAGGATGCAGCAATATGAAGAAGCATATTGAAGTCGGTTCTGAATATTGTGAATTGGGGATAGCAGTACTCAATGCTTTGTGCTGCAACTTCTCCGTGGTGACCTATGCAAATGGGCAGCAAGCTACGTTGAGTTTTAAGTCAGGGAAACTCCAGCATCCGGTCAACTTACAGAAATCTGAACATGCTGACTTCACCCGCATGGCCTTCCAGCTAGATGACACAATCTTGCCAAGATTTACTTTCAGTGAAGAGGTTATCCGCAAGCGTGCCCGAGACATTAGTGTCAAATATGGCATTAGCATTGATGTTTCTATGGCAGGTTAAGGTTGTTTGATCTTCTTGGCTGGCAACCATTTAGAACGCCGTAGATGAAATAACTTTTTTAAACAGCGCAAACTATAGTTCCTTGTTTGCATTTAGGGCAAATGTCATTGCTCGCAAAGCTCAACTTTATCGTTCCTGAGAAGTTGCAAATAGGACAATGAACCTTAGCCAGATCGAGGTGTATCATCCCCTCTGTTTCCATCACGGAGATTGCGATTCCAGAGACCACCTCAGAAAGCATCGAATTCCAAACTTTATCGTTTTTCATTTGCATTAGAGCTAGCCTGAGTTTTTTCTTGAGTGGTTTTTTGGCGCGTTTGATGCGTCGTTGCCAGGCTTTTTGTTGAGCTTTATCAAATACTGGACGCTCAAAGGGCAAAGCTTGAGAATGCAAAAAACACAGCTTTCCTAATTGTGGATAGTTTAAATCCTCGCTGTATATAGGCAATAGAGTGAAACAGTGGGTACAAATCGATCGAAACTCAATAGCTCGATAGGTTGAGAGATCTACCACCCCATGACCACCCAGAAATTGAAAATCGCAGTGGTTGCATCGACAGTCCACATGAAGGCTCATAGCGTTTTTCAGCTAAAGCTATATGAATAAAGATTAACGTTCTCTTCTCGTGGTTTGTACATGCTGATAACTGATTTGCTCTACATAGGGTGAATCAGCTTAGTGACCTTAGGCTGATTCGTGGGCACAACGGGATGATGAGTATGACCAGCCTTTGTGAGTTTCTCTAGCAAGTTGATCTAGGATGAATAGGTGACTTGAAGGATGGATCCTTAGTGAGATATAGAGTTTAGTGGTCTCAGGTTCACACTTCCCCCTCTTGAGTTGAGTGAATGCATGAACGCTCCCGTTTCTAATTGCCCTGTGCCCCTTGAGCAACAGCCTCTGAATGAGTACCAAAGTCTGCAAGAATCCTGTTTTTTTCGATGGGCAACTTTAGAAGACGCAGCATATCTCAATAGAGGTTTTCAGTTAGGCAGTATTGCCAGTGTGATTGCTTCTCCCTTTGCGGCCAGTAGCTTCTCCTTGGCCGAATCCCTGGGCCAGTTTGTCTTGACGATCTCGGTTGTTGCCACAGGCTTACTGGTATTGCTGGTCTTGCGGTTGTATCTGGGATGGTCTTACGTGTGCGATCGCCTATTACGCGAAAAAATCTTTTATGAAGAAACTGGCTGGTATGACGGTCAATATTGGACCAAGCCTACCGATGTGCTGGATCGAGAACGGTTAATTGGGACTTATGAAGTACAGCCCATCCTAGAGCGTTTGCGGCGAAGTCTCTTAGGGCTAGGCTTAACTTTGGCAGGAGAATTTAGCCTTTGGTGGCTGATTACTGCTTACGCTTAACCCCCTAGTTAAAAATATATTTACCCAATCAGCATCTGATGCTAGAGTCTTACGCATGACCATGGGAAAACGCAATCATAGCCCTGCACTTGAGATCCATCTACTGCGGGAAGGGATTATTGAATCCAAGCATCAAGCTGAAGCCGTTGTCTGTGATACCAGGGGCAGAATGCTCTCTATTGCTGGGCAGACAGATACCTCTTGCTTTATTCGCTCCGCCTTAAAACCTGTGCAGGCCCTATCGGTTGTGACCAGTGGCGCAATGGAGCATTTTGATCTCAACGATCGGGATCTGGCGGTGATGTGTGGGTCCCACCACCATACTGTCGAGCAGGTGCGGCAAGTCTTTAATATCCTTTGGCACTGCGATATCGATCCGACAGCCTTGCAATGCCCGACTCCCCAAGGTTTAGATAGTCCTTTAGAACATAATTGTTCGGGTAAACATGCAGGGATGTTGGCGGTTTGCCAACAATGTCAGTGGCCCTTAAATACCTATATGGAGGCCCGGCATCAGGTTCAGCAGTTGATTCTCAACCAAATGGCGGAATTGCTGAAAATGCCAGCGGCAGAATTTATGCGCACCCACGATGACTGCGGTGTACCGACCTACTATATGCAGTTAGAGCAAATCGCGACCCTCTATGCCCATCTTAGTGCGGGTAATAATTTAAATATTGAGCGGGTGATGCGGGCAATGATTCACCATCCCACGTTGGTGGCAGGGCAAGGTCAATTTGATACGGATTTAATGACGTTATCTGCTGGAGAATTAGTCAGTAAATCTGGAGCTGAAGGTGTGCAATGTGTAGGCCGCATCGGTGAAGGCTTAGGCTTAGCGATCAAAGTTAAGGATGGGGCAAAGCGGGCGAAATATGCCGTCGCCATTCACTTGCTGCGAGAGTTAGGCTGGCTAGAACCCAGCCACGCCGATACCCTAGCCGATCGCTATTTATGTTTGAGCAACTATAAACGCCTAGAAGTGAATGGTGAGCTGGTGATGCTTTAGGCTAGATGAGTTTCAACCGCACTGACTAATCGGTCTGTCCAATGGTTGACCATTCCCATATTGCGGGCTTCTACCATGACGCGAATGAGAGGTTCTGTGCCGGAGGCCCGGACTAGAATTCGACCTTGATCCCCCATGTCATCTGTGGCTTGATCAATTAGGGTTTGGAGGGGTTGGCACTCTTGCCAGTTGCGCCTGCGATCGCGATCTTCGACGCGCACATTCTTGAGAAGTTGGGGATAAGTCTGGAAGCTGTCATCCACTAAACAGGAGAGGCGGGTCTTGTTTTGGCAAATAATGGTTGCTAAATGCAATGCTGTCAACAAACCATCGCCACTGACACCATAGTGGGGACATAAAATATGACCAGATTGCTCACCCCCTAACATGGAGCCGTGATTGAGCATCTCAGCATGGACATTTTGATCCCCCACGGCTGCTCGTAAGAGAGTGCCGCCTTGCTGTTGCCAAGCCAATTCGAACCCTAAATTAGACATTACGGTTGCCACAATCAAGTCATTGGGCAACTGATTTTGCTGCTGTAACGCTTTGCCCCACAGGTAGAGAATATAGTCGCCATCCACGGTTCGGCCTTGACAGTCAATCGCGAGCACGCGATCGGCGTCGCCATCAAAGGCAAAGCCGACATCAGCCTCATGTAAGTTAACGGCTGCTTTCAAGGGTTCTAAATGTGTAGAGCCGCAATTGACATTAATACGATCACCATCTGGCTGATCGTGTAAACAAATGACCTCAGCCCCCATGGCTTTAAAGACAGCAGGGGCTAACTGAGTGGCTGCGCCCCAAGCCAGATCCAGGACGACTTTCAGCCCTTGGAAATCGACTTGAGCGTGTAAGGGGGTCTGAATTGCATCGGTATAAGATTTTGTCAGTTCAGGCCGATGGAAATGATGTCCCCAGGTGCCCGAGGGCTGTTGTTGACCATAGGCTCGAATCCGTTGTTCAATTTTCCCTTGAGTGGCGGGAGGGAGCTTAGTACCGTTGGCTTGAAAAAATTTAATGCCATTATCTGCTGGCGGGTTATGACTGGCAGAGACCATCACGCCACCTACTGCTTCGGTGTGATGAGTTAAGTAGGCAACGGTGGGGGTTGGACATAATCCGATATGCCAAACATCTAGCCCAGCGGCGGTCAGACCTGCCGACAGGGCCATCGCTAACATATCGCTGGAGTTACGAGAGTCTTGACCCAGAATAAAAGGCTGACGGGGTGATGAATCTTGTCCCAACTCAAGTCCTGCACAAAAGCCTACTTGCAGCGCTAATTGAGGGGTGAGATGTTGACCGACATGGCCTCGAATCCCATCCGTTCCGAATAAGTTCACATCTTTTGCGGCTGCCACAACTTTGCGCGCTAGTTTGGCAGGTTGAACCGTGCGATCGCTTTTGATAACACTTTTCTGCTTAGATTGAGAAGTAACAGACATTGGACAATACACTCCACACCATGGCTGTACGATCCCCAAAGACGGAATACCTTATCTACGGGTGAGTAGATATACACAATGGATCCCTGCTTGGGTGTTCGTAAGCTTAACACTTAGGATAGAAAATAGCATGTTCACGGAAAGAGCTGCTGTACGCTTCTGGGATGTAATGGGCTAGAATATCGCGGTAGCCTTAGCTAGAGCTTTTTTTGAAGATTAGGCGCTTCCTACCGATGTCATGCGGATTATGCGAGTGTGCCCTATCCAATAGGATCAATGTCCCTTTCTAATCAATCATTTTCTTTACCACGACGTCAGCGTTCTCAACGCAGTGTCGGATCCGGCCCTCGAAAGTTTGTTTTTGGTGGCTTTATCAGCCTTTTATTGTTTGGAGCGATTGTTCCGCGCCTCAGTTTTTTGCAGATTACTGAAGGGGCACTGAATCTTCAGAGAGCCGAAGAGAATCGAGTTCGTTTAATTCCAAAACGGCCTGAACGGGGCAAAATCCTAGATCGTAAAGGCCGGATTCTGGCGAACAGCACCTATACCTATTCCGTTTTTGTTTGGCCCATTGCTCAAAAAGACGAAAAGTGGTCCCAAACGGTGGATGTCCTGTCTTCGATTCTTAAAATTCCTGAAGCAGAAATTCAGGAAAGAGTAGAGGTTGAAGGACATAACTCAACCTCTCTAGTCCGTGTGGCTCAAGGGTTGACCTTTCCCCAAGTGGTGGCGCTGTCGGAACGGATGAGCGACATTGTAGGTGTCGAAATTGATAAGGAGGCTATTCGCTATTACCCCCATGGTGAACTCGCTTCTCAAGTGATTGGCTATATCGGCGAAATTAGTGAAGAAGAGTTAGCCCGTAAACAAGACAAACCCTATCGCCTAGGAGATGTGGTTGGCCAATTAGGGATTGAAGCCTCCTATGAACAAAAGTTACGGGGCACGTGGGGAGGGAACCAAATTGAGGTGGATGGTGCAGGCCGGATTGTGCAAATCTTGGGCCAAAAATTGCCCATCGCTGGCGAGGATGTCAAACTCACCCTCGATTTAGAGGTGCAAAAGGCAGCCGAAAAGGCGTTAGGCAAACGGCAAGGGGCGGTGGTTGCCATCAATCCTAAGAACGGCGCTATTATTGCCATGGCCAGCTATCCAGGATTTAACCCCAACTGGTTTGCCAAGCGCGTCACAGAAAAGCAATGGCAAGAGTTACAGAATCGCAAATTCCCCTTTGTTAATCGGGCCATGCAGGCTTTTCCACCGGCGAGTACTTTCAAGATCGCCACTGCGATCGCAGGAATTGAATCCGGCAAATATTCTCCCAACGCCCTGGTAGCCACCTCAGCATCAGTGCATGGTGTGGGGGATTGGAATGGGGCAGGCTTTGGCGTGATTGGTTTTCAAACGGCCTTGCAGTGGAGTAGCAATACCTTTTTTGGCCGTGTGGGCGTGGGGACCAGTCCCAAAATTCTAATTGAGTGGGCTAAGCGTTTAGGGGTTGGGGAGAGAACGGGCATTGATATCCCCGGAGAATCTTCTGGGTTTATTCCTGATCCAGCTTGGAAAAAAGAGGTGTTTAAAGACGCCTGGTATCCTGCTGACACCGTTATGGTTTCTATCGGGCAGGGGGCAGTACAACTCAGTCCCCTCCAAGTCTCCCTCATTTTTGCTGCCATTGCCAATGGGGGGTATAAAGTCACCCCTCACCTATTCCAGTCCGATCAGCCCGATGACCAAGGGCGGACCTCCCTGAATTTAAAACCCAAGACCTTAAATACGATTCGTTCGGGTTTACGAGCGGTGGTCACCAGCGGTACAGGTCAGGCGTTAAATGTGCCTAGTATTCCCCCGGCAGCGGGCAAAAGCGGGACGGCTGAAGACCCCCCTCGTTCATCCCATACTTGGTTTGGGGCCTATGCTCCCTTTAATAACCCGGAAATTGTAGTGGTGGCCTTTGGTGAAAATACGGGCGGGGGTGGGGGATCTACGGCAGGCCCCATTGCCTTAAAAGTCTTGGAAGCCTACTTTAAGGCTCAGAAGAAATAGCCCTCATTAAGGATCGTTGACGACCATTGCCAGTTTTTTTTGGGTAACTCTACAATTGAGGGGCAATGATGTCGTCTTGCTTTGGCAAGGCAGGTAAGACTTATCGAAACGATTTACGGTAATCTCAAAGGCTTAAAGTCTAATCAAATCAAGCAGCTGCGGCGACTCTACCATCAGCGACTTCCGAGTGATCGCATCACGACTTCTGACTTTGCCCAACGATTAGCTGCCATCAGTACGGATATTCATCAGCCCATCAGCACCTATCTCAACCGTCGTGGCCAGGTGATTCGGGTGGGTGTGGGGTCTCCCCGGCAAACCCAAATTCCGCCTTTAGAACTGCCCCGATATGGTGCAGATCGCTTGAGCGGCATTCGCTGTGTTGCCACCACCCTTAAACAAGAGGTTCCTAAGGAGTCTGCGTTAACGGCGATGGCCTTACAGCGCTTAGATGCGTTGGCAGTGCTCACCATGACGGGCTCTGGTTTTGAGCGGCGCGGTGGTGGAGCCACGGGATATGTACGGTCGACCTACCTGGCTCATCTCGTGCCTGATCCAACCACCCCTTGGACCATTTCTTCCCCGTTGAGTCTCGAACAATTGGCTCAACAGAATTTGATGGATTTGGTGGAAGCCTTAGAGTCTGAATTTGGACGCTCTCTCAATACCCGCTCGTCAGGGACATCTGAAGCTGAGCAGGTGTTAATGGTTGGCGTTATTCCTCAAACCGTCTCCACAGAAGAGATGAAGGCTAATTTGGCTGAGGTGGCGCTCTTAGTGGAGAGTGCAGGTGGAGTCGTGGTAGAGACAATTCACCAAAAGCGCTCTCATCCCCATCCCCAAACGGTTGTGGGAGCCGGTAAAGTCAAGGAAATTGCCCTAAGGGCCCAAACCTTAGGGGTGACGCTCATTGTTTTTAATCTGGATCTTTCTCCGTCTCAGGTGCGTAATTTAGAGACCCAAATTGGCATTCGTATTGTCGATCGCACAGAAGTGATCTTAGATATCTTTGCCCAGCGGGCCCAATCCCAAGCGGGCAAATTACAGGTGGAGCTCGCGCAACTGGAGTATATGCTGCCGCGACTGGCAGGTCGCGGCCAAGCCATGTCTCGCCTTGGAGGTGGTATTGGCACCCGAGGACCGGGAGAAACCAAGCTGGAAACGGAGCGACGGGCCATTCAACGCCGAATCAATACCTTGCAACAGGCGGTCAACCAGCTCCAGGCTCACCGTTCCCGTCTGCGTCAACGTCGTCAGCATCAGCGAGTCCCATCCGTTGCTGTGGTGGGCTATACCAATGCTGGTAAGTCGACGCTACTGAATGTGTTGACCAATGCTGAAGCCTATACGGCGGATCAACTCTTTGCCACTCTCGATCCTACGACCCGTCGCCTTAGCATTCCCGATCCTGAAACTCATGAGATGCGAACTCTGGTACTAACGGATACCGTGGGATTTATCCATAACCTCCCTCCTCCGTTGATGGATGCGTTTCGAGCCACTTTGGAAGAGGTGACGGATGCTGACGCCTTGTTGCATGTTGTGGATTTGTCCCATCCCGATTGGGAAAATCATTTGCGGTCGGTGATGGATTTGCTAGGAACTATGCCGATTACACCGGGGCCGGGATTGATTGCCTTTAACAAGATGGATCAAGTCAGCAGTGAAGCCTTGGCGCTTGCCCAAGATCAGTTTCCCCAAGCTGTCTTTATTTCGGCGCAAGAGCGTTTGGGGTTGAACACTCTCCGACACAAATTGTTGGAATTAATCGATTATGCAGATTGTGCTATTTCGTCATTGTAATCATTAACCCCAATCGATTTATATGGATGGCTACCCAATCTGCTGCTTGAGATCCTGCTTGGCAAGCTATAGGGGATGATTCACGTGGTAACTGCTTCACTAGAAGACGAACTAATCAGGGCTATTTCCCATGAGAATTTTGCTGAAATTCAACGACTGTTGCAAATGGGTGCAAATCCAAATGTGCCAGCGAGCAATGGTATAACAGCTATCCATACTGCTGGCGAACATGATGTAACCGGTCAAATTGTGAGCATACTGGTTGATGCGGGGGCCAACATCAATCTTCAAAATTTACAGGGTTGGACTCCCCTGCATGTTGCGGTAGATATGGCCATTGATGGTGCAAATCAACAGAATCTCTCAGATATTGATTGGTCAACGGTAAAAATGATGCTTAATTTAGGTGCTGATCCTGATCTTAGGGATCACCATGGCGTAACTGTTGCTGATTTAGCATCAAGTTACGGTATCAAAGCGCTGAAATTATTTGAGAAATTGGTGGTTGAGTGCTCCCAAAGCCGCGATTAACGTGATCAATATCACTCGTCTCAACTCATGAGATCACTGAGTTATAGCTGCATTGGCAGGACACTAAGCTCAGTAATCACAACAGTCAGGGAGCAGACGATGTGGATTCGACGTAGCCGTTGGCAGGAAGAACAGCCTCAACTGCAAGTTCAAGCAGAGTGGACCCTCGTGGATGGACAGCTGCAGTGTCAGTGGCAGCCCGCTACAGTTTTTGCAGAAGTGGAACAGCCTCTTTCCATGCCTAGGCGACCCAAAGCTGCCTAACTCTCGTAGGATTTGTAATGATGGGAAGTGCTATGGCCCTGCTCATCGTTCTGTCCAAATTGGGAGTCTAGAAAGATGATTCAGCTGACCATTTCTGATATGGCCTGTTCAGCTTGTGTTGAAAGAATCGAGGCTGCGATCGCAGCTTTGGATTCACAAGCGATGATTGAAACTCATCTAGACAAAAAGCAGGTTCAAGTTACTTCTCAGCGATCAGAAGCAGACATTCGCCAGGCAATTTCCGCTGCCGGTTACACACCCACCTAGCTTTTTGGGCCTTTAGCTTACGGTGAGCACAAAGATGTTGAGGCAGATCGTTGCCATATCACTGATAAGTTAAGCAGATGGACAAAATTAATTACATAGAATTTCCAGGTTGTAAACTACCTGAGTCCTCTTTTTTACATCCATTGATTTGATGTCATTAGTCCGTCCTATCTCCACCGAAAGCTTACGCTTATTGCATCGGATTTATCACTGTAGTCGCCATCATCAGGTCAGACAACGCGCCCATTGCCTCATTTTGTCTGCCCAGGGTTGGAGTCCCTACACCTTAGCCTCCCTTTTTAGTGTGAGTCCTAAAACCGTGTACAACTGGCTTAAGGCTTGGAATAACCGTGGTTTTGCAGGACTCTATAATCGCCCAGGCCGAGGTCGAAAACCGATGTTTAATCCCGACCAACAACAGCAGATTTATGAGTGGACTCAGGCATCTCCCATCCAACTCAATCGGGTGCTAGCTCAGATTGAACAGCAGTGGTCAGTACGCGTGTCAAAGGCCACCGTTAAACGCGTCTTGAAGCAGATGGACATGAGCTGGCATCGCTTTCGCCAAGGGACATCAGGCCAGCCTTTATATGCCGACTACCTCGAAAAAAACAGCAGTTAGAACATCTCAAGAAACAAGAAGAGAAGGGAGACATCCACCTATTCTTTATGGATGAGAGTGGTTTTTCGTTAGTCCCCTGTATTCCCTATGGATGGCAACCCATAGGGACTTATCTGGAAATCCCGACTCGTTCAAGTAAACGCTTGAATGTTCTGGGGTTTTGAGTCGACGACAAGGGCTATATGCTTATACATCAGAACAGACCATCACCAGTGAGGTTGTCAGTCATTGCATTGATACCTTCTTTGCTGACGTGGAGTTGCCCACCGTCATTGTGATGGATCAAGCCCCTATCCATACGAGCCAAGCAATCTATGAGATGAAGGCAGAGTGGGCCGAACGGGGAATTACCTTGTTTGAGTTGCCAAGCTATTCTCCCCATCTAAATTTGATTGAGCGTCTGTGGCAATTCATGAAATATCAGTGGATTGAAATGAGTGCCTACTGGGGGTGGTCATCTTTGGTCGAATATGTGGAAAGAGTTTTGAAAACCTACAGCGATGATTATGTAATTAATTTTAGCTAAGTGCTTATTGGCGGGCATCGCCACGGTTTGGTTCAGGTACAGACCATGTTGGGTTGCAAGATGGCTGACTTCTGCTAACGATCGAATCCCCCATTCAGGATTACGATGTCTTAGAGACTGATCGAAGGCCAGATTACTAGGAGCGGTCGGCTGGTTTGCTTGGAAAAACGGCCCATAGAGATATAAAAATCCTTGGGGGGCAAGGAGGCGGGCAGATCCTGCTATTAATCCTTCTGTGGCTTGCCAAGGCGCAATATGAATCATATTGATATTAATGATAGCTACTACCTTAGAGTGCGTTAATCCATAGTGATCTAAGGTCTGAATAACAAACTCAGGCCAATGTGGCTGGCAAACATCTAGGGCAATCGGTTCATAGAGATTGGCCGCACGAGCTTGGTGTCGCCAAGCTGTGATACTAGTGAGAGATGCAGAAGACTGATCGCTGGGTAACCAGTCCAAATGGGGTAACTGTTGGGCCAAAAAAGCAGCATGCTCCCCTGTCCCACTCGCAATTTCTAAGACAATTCCTTGCTGGGGTAATACTTGTTTGAGAATAGTGAGGATAGGCTGATGGTTCCGCTGGAAAGCAGGAGTGTATTGCCGTTGATCACCATTGGGCATAGGTTTGCGTTGCCTCGGGCACTTTGATCCAGTGTGTGCGTCTTCAGTGGGTAGGTCAAAATGAAGTTGTGTAACGGCACTACCTTAACCCAGCTCTGAAATTGTCACAATTTCGACCAATCTACAGAAGGTTGGCTGTTAGGATATGCTAAAAAGAAAAGATTTTATTAAGTAATATTTACTCACCCTCTCTTTGTTCACCCTCAAGTCTTGGTTTAAATTACCCATGTCAACCCTTAAACGCTCCGTAAGACGTTTCGCCAGCATCGCTCTTTGTGCAGGTTCTCTGGCTGTTGGAGTGCCTTTAATTAGTGAGGCACAAACCAACCCCGGCTTCAGTTTTGTCTGGGGTGATGGTCCTTCCCAAAAGCAGCAGTTGGGTTATGTTCTAAGCTATGGAACCCCAAAACATTTGAGCGATCGCTGGCGACTCAAAATTAAGCGCCAGAGTGTGGCCATTGATCGCATCAATATTACCTACCCAGACTACTTTGATGGCAAATTCAAAGCAAAAAAGATTGAACTTCGCCATGCCCCCAAAAGTCGATTGTTTAATCTCAAAAAGGGCAAAAATATTCCTGTAGATTCTGTCACCGTCGATCCAGATGGTGGTGTCATTGAAATCATTCCTACGGAAGTCATTCCAGCTGATACGCCTATAGAAGTCGTCGCTTCAAATGTTAGGAATCCTAAATCTGGTGGGACATACTTTTTCAATTGTCGAATTTCATCTCCTGGAGATGTTGGCTTAATGAAACAAGTAGGCACCTGGATTATTTCTATTTATCGTAATTAATTTCAGGCATTAGCTAATTTAGCTACATGCTCTTTCCCCTTTCCATTGCAAGGTAACTCTTGCAATGGAAAGGGGTTATTAATGCTTGTAAAAATTGTGACGATTCTTTAACTGTCCTTGCCTATCGTCACAGGCTTACAATCTCTATATACAGTTATAAAATACTAAGAAAATCCATTTTGTGGTCGAATGAGTTTTCTGACTAAGTATTTAGCGTTTTTTAGTTGAATTCTGGCCTGAGATACTGCTGTGTCACCATCAGCAAAGATTACATCCATAACATCTTCCATTTCATATCCCTTTACTTCATTTATTTATTTCTTTGGGCGTTCGATTGTTATACCTGCTTATTTCAGCAGTATTAAAGTTTCGGGTTTAGAAAATTTTCCTCAAGAAGGGCCTGTTGTCATTGCACCTACGCATCGTTCTCGCTGGGATGGCATCATGGTTGGCTATACCTTTGGTCGACCTGTCATTGGTCGAGACCCCCGCTTCATGGTCACGGTCAATGAAATGAATGGGTTCCAAGGATGGTTTATTCGTCAGTTTGGTGGATTTCCGATTGATCCAGATCAACCTTCCATTGCGGCGCTGCGGCACGGACTTGATTTATTACAAGCCCATGAAGTCCTCGTTATTTTTCCTGAGGGAGACGTCATGCGCGATCGTTATGTCCAATACCTCAAACCTGGTTTTGCTCGCTTGGCCATTCAAGCTCAGAAAAAACTAAAAACTGGCCCGGCGATTAAAGTTGTGCCTGTAGCCCTTGACTACGGCTGTGAAGTGCCAAAGCAAGGCTGCGAAATTCATGTCAAAATTGGTTGCCCCCTCAGCGCCACTGACTATCCAGGGCCGACTAAAAAAGCGGCAGCCAACCTAAGCAGCGACCTAAAAGTTGCCCTCAATGGCTTACTGGAACATGCCACTCTCAATCCGGAAGTGACAACATCCGTATCGTCGTAAATAACTGCCTAGGCCAAGTTCATCTTATGACTCAGCCTAAGCCAGGTTCTCGAAAACTTAACGTGCAGCTGTTGCTTTACTTCTCTCCGTATACTTTGCTTTCAAACCGATAGGCTGTTGTGGATGTTGTAAAAGCATTAGCAGGGTGGCATTGGTTTTTAGTTCCCGCCTTAATAAGCCTTGGAGCTCTCGCTCAATATAGCTTTTAAGACCATCCCAGTCTATGGAATGGTCCGTCGATTGGCTAAACTGGTCCCAGCGGTTTCTCAAGGCCAATTCAACCGCGCTTTGTACCCACGCTTGCCATTTATCACTTGTAATTGTGGTGACGACTCCTCGCAAATGAACTTCAGGCGCTGTCAATAGTTGACCATCCAGTCCGATGGTGGCAGCGACCGTCACGAGCCCATCTTCGGCGAGGCGTTGGCGTTCTTCCAAAACATGCGCTTTTAAGATACCGGCTCGATCCATGAGCTCAATCCCAGAAGGAACCTTACCATCAATCTGAATGGAGTCAGGTGTCAAAGCCACCATATCTCCATTATTAATGATCACCATGTTTTCTTCGGGAATCCCCATACTCTGAGCAGTTTGAGCATGTTTGATTAACATACGATGCTCACCATGCACTGGCAAGAAGAATTTGGGGCGAGTTAAGTTCAACATCAGCTTTTGATCCTCTTGGCAACCATGGCCTGAGACATGAATGCCATGATGGCGACCATAGATAACGTTGGCTCCCTGCATCATCAACTGATCAATGGTGTTGACAACCGCAATAGTATTGCCGGGGATGGGGTTTGCCGAAAAGACCACGGTGTCACCTTGGCGAATTTGGATTTGACGGTGCTCCTTACGAGCAATCCGAGATAAGGCCGCCATGGATTCCCCTTGGGATCCTGTGGTTAAGATTAAAATCTTATGATCGGGAAGATTCCGAATTGCTTTTAAGGGCTCAAACAAACTATCGGGACATTTGATGTAACCCAGATTCCGAGCATGAGCAATCACATTCAACATGGATCGGCCAACGACGGACACTGTTCGCCCCTGTTTTTGAGCAATGTCTAAAATCATGTTGATGCGATGTACAGACGACGCAAACGTCGTCACCAACAAACGTCCTTTCGCTTGAGAAAACACCCGCTCCAAATTGGGATAAACCGAGCGTTCAGAAGGTGTAAAACCGGGGACTTCTGAATTGGTTGAATCGCTAATCAGGCATAATACGCCCTGCTCTCCATGTTCTGCCAACTTTTGTAAGTCGAAGTTTTCGCCATCCACGGGCGTGTGATCGATTTTGAAATCCCCTGTGAAAATCACCACACCAATAGGGGTATGAATGGCGACGGTAAAGCTATCAGCCATAGAGTGCGTATTGCGAATAAACTCCACAAAGAAGTGAGAGCCTAAGCGCACAATATCTCGGGGAGCAACCGTTTTAAGCTCTGTTTTACCCGCCACCCCTGCTTCTTCTAGCTTGCGCTGCAATAAGGCCATCGCGAGGCGGGGGCCATGAATGACTGGAATATCGATTTGCTTTAAGTGAAATGCAATGCCTCCAATATGATCCTCATGACCATGGGTCACAATCATGCCCTTAATTTTGTGACGGTTTTCACGCAAATAGGTCATATCTGGCAGCACAATATTGACCCCGTGCATACCATCTGTGGGAAATGCGAGCCCAGCATCTACTAAGATAATTTCATCTTCAAATTCAAAGACACAGGTATTTTTGCCAATTTCATGAAGGCCACCCAGAGGAATAATCTTGAGGGCTTGTTTCGTGTCAGTTTCCGTCATATGTTTCCTTAGCTATAAAGTCTTGTGCTATGTAGTGGGCAGACGGTGTAATGGACTGTCTGCATTGAAGTGCGATTGATTTTGTTGTGGAGCGTTGGGTTAGTAGAGGTGCTCCATGCCTATAGCAATGCCAAATCTGTTAGAGAGTTTTTCAATTTTTGAATGATGGGGTCAGGTGCTTCGGGAAGCGGTAAACGGGTAGAGCCCACTTGCCATCCTTGTAACCGAAGTGCGGCTTTGACTGGGATAGGATTAGTCGTTGCGAACAATGCTTTACATAAAGGGAGTAATTTAAGATGAATCTCTGTTGCGACTTGTGGTTCCCCTGATGCAAAAGCAATCACCATCTTTTGAAGCAATTCCCCTACCAGATGACTAGCGACGCTCACTACGCCTGCCGCACCAACGGATAGATAAGGTAAGGTCAAGGAGTCATCTCCCGAGTAAATGGAAAACTCAGATGGAGTTAAACGACGAATTTGGCTGACTTGATCAAGGTTGCCACTCGCTTCTTTAATGGCGACAATATTGCTAATTTCTGCCAGCCGAGCGACGGTATCAGCTTCCAAATTCTGCCCTGTACGACCCGGTATGTTATATAACATCAACGGGAAATCAGGAACAGCCTCTGCAATGGCCCGAAAATGTTGATATAAACCTTCCTGGGGTGGCTTGTTATAGTATGGCACAACTAACAAGGCACCATCTAGTCCTAACTTTTCAGCTTGTTTCGTAGCTTCAATGGCCTCTCGGGTGGAATTAGATCCAGTTCCAGCCATCACTTTAGCTTTACTGGCAACAGCTTTATGAACCACTCGAAACAGTTCATATTCTTCTTGCCACGTTAAGGTTGGGGACTCACCTGTTGTACCGCAAACTAAGAGTGTATCTGTGCCGTGATCGGCAAGATGAACGGCTAGGGTTTCGGCCACAGAAAAATTCATCTCCCCAGTGTCAGTAAAGGGAGTAACCATGGCTGTCAGAATCTGTCCGAAGAAGGTCACGCGCTGTCCGCTCCGATATTAAGGTTCAATGGGCTCATGTGAGTGAGAACTGGCAAACTCCAGTATTCATAGTTGATTTATCGTAACAAGCTGTATTGATGCTTTTAGTAATGTTGGCTCAGGTGGCTATCACTCTTGCCTCTTGCATAGGGGGGGTGTGTCGGCGGATTAGGCCTTCTTCTAGTTTTTGGCTATGAATTGGCGCGGCCCTATGCAAGGAGGGCAAACGGTTAGGCAGATGCCACAGCAGCGGGCCGTAAGAGTTGTCGTTTTACCAGTAATTCTGCAATTTGGACGGCATTTAAAGCGGCCCCTTTGCGAATTTGGTCGCCGCTTAACCACAACTCTAGGCCGTTGGCATGGGAAATATCTTGACGGATGCGGCCCACTAAAACGTCGTCTTGCCCGCTTGCATCGATGGGCATCGGAAAATAATTGGCTTGCCAGTCTTCAACTAACTTAACCCCTGGAGAATCCTGTAGAATTGACCGGGCCTTCTCAATTGGAAAAGGTTGGGAAAACTCAAGATTAATAGCTTCTGAATGTGCTCTAAGGACTGGGACGCGGACACAGGTAACAGATACTCTTAAGTCAGGTGCGTTAAAAATCTTGCGAGTTTCTTGCACCATTTTCATCTCTTCTGTGCAATAGCCATTCGCATTCAGATCAGAATTGTGCGGAAATAGGTTGAATGCGAGGGGATAAGGAAAGATTTCGGTGGGAGGGGAATCACCATTCAAGATTGCTTGGGCTTGGACTTTAACTTCTTCCATAGCCCGCGCGCCAGCGCCACTGGCAGACTGGTAGGTGGCAGCCAGAATTCGTTGTACAGGTTGCAATTGGTGTAGAGGCCAAACCACAACATTCATCAGAATAGTAGTGCAATTAGGATTGGCAATAATCCCTTGATGTTGAGTCACCGCGTCGGGATTGACTTCAGGCACGATTAAAGGAACCTGAGGATCCATACGATAGGCGCTGGAATTATCAACAACGACTGCTCCAGCCTGTACTGCCTTGGGTGCCCAAGCTTTGGAAACGCTTCCACCGGCTGAAGCTAGGACGATGTCAATATCCTGAAAAGCCGCTTCGCTAACCTCTTCAACCTGAATAGTTTCTCCCTTAAACGTAAGGGTTTGCCCAGCTGAACGAGGAGATGCTAAGAGTTTGAGGGTGGATAGCGGGAAATTCCGTTCTTCTAGTAGGGTGATGAGCTCTGCACCCACTGCTCCCGTGGCCCCTAATATGGCTACTCTGTATGCTTGACCCAAATTTGATTCCTCCAACGTCTGTAAAATTAAAGGGCTAATAAAATAGTTTGATGTGTATGTTCAGGATTTAATGATCTGAGACGATTGATTTGAAAAAGGCTCAGCTTTCAAAAAAGCGAGACCGTCTGCTCTGAAGCATGGATTGAGCTGGGCAGAAAAATTGGAGGGTTACGATAATGTTGCGTTTGGATTGAAGTAACCTCTTACTCTAGTTTAGAGCATCAACCTCCGGTCTTTGAAATTTTTGATTCATTTTTCGCTTTTAGGTCAATATATTTAGACAATGCCGCTAGGAACGTGTAGGAGGAAAGGCCAAGTGCTTCTACTCCACTAGGGTTCCCAGTTAGAGCTCATTATATCGTTTGCAAGGGAAGGATTAAGGACGTGAACTGGAGCAAAATTCGCTAATCTAGGTTTAGCTGCATTCACAACTTGAATTAGAATAGCTCTACCAATATCAAGCAATCCTGCTTGATTAGTCATTACATTTTTACTCACACATTATTTTTGGTCCGCTGGGAGAGGGAATCGATTTGTCTAAAACTAAAGAGCTACTAAAGGTAACACAGGAAAAGCTCCCTGGCAGTCAAATCAGTCTGGAAATAGAAATTTCTCCTGAGCAATCGCGTCAAGCGTATGAGCAAGTGATTACGAAGTTCATGCGATCGGCTAATATTCCTGGTTTTCGTAAAGGTAAAGTCCCCAAACAAGTTATTCTCCAACGGTTTGGCACAGATCAGTTAAAAGCCTCTGCGTTGGAAGATTTAGTTCAAAAGAATTTTGAAGCTGCGGTTAAGCAAGAAGAGATTGAAGCTTTAGGTAACGTTCAGTTCCGTTCGTCTTTTGATGAACTCGCTGCTGAGTTTGAACCCGGTAAGGCGATTGTATTTGCCGTTAGTGTCGATGTCCCCCCGGAAGTCACCCTTAAGAAGTATCAAGACTTTAAAGTTACGGCTGAAAAGATAGAATATGAGTCCTCTAAGGTCGATGAAGTGCTAGAAGAACATCGATCCTCGAATGCAACCTTGGTTCCTGTCGAAGATCGAGCTGCAGCGGCTAATGATGTTACTCTCGTCGATTTTGAAAGCCGATTCTTACCCGGTGAGTCAGGCGCTGATGAAGAAGGTGAGACGCCAGAGGGAGAGTCCGTTCAAGACTTCCAACTGGAGCTTGTGAAAGGGAAGTTTATTGACGATTTGATCGATGGCATCATCGGTATGCAAATTGGGGAAACCAAGAATATTGCAGTGACGCTGCCTCAAGAATATTTCCAAGATGAGTTGGCTGGCCGCTCTGCTGAATTTACTGTCAGTCTCAAGGATATTAAAGCGAAAGAGCTACCACCTCTAGATGATGATTTTGCCCAAGATGTTAGCGAATTTTCGACCTTGGCAGAATTGCGCCAGTTTTTAGAGGAGCAATATCAGCAAGAAGCCCAAGATAGTACGGATGCCAATGTGGAAGCAGCTCTTCTAGAGGCATTGATTGAAGAGCTAGACGTTGATCTGCCTGAAAGCATGATCGACGATGAGCTGAATGTCATGATTCGAGAAACGCTCAGTCGCTTGCAGTCTAATGGTTTAGACATTAACAAGCTGGTGACCAAAGAGATGCTCGGGGAGATGAAAGAACGCATGCGATCGGATGCAATTCCTCGTTTGAAGCGAACTCTAGCCTTGGCCGAAGTGGCGAAAGCAGAATCGATCACAGTTGAGGCGGATGCGATTGAAGATCGATGCCAAGAAATTCTAAAGGATCTGCAAGGACAAGATATTGATCGGGATCGCTTAGAAGCTGTTGTTGAAGATGAGTTGTTGCATAAGCAGGTGGTAGCTTGGCTAACCGAACACTCTGAGGTGGAATTGGTTGAGCCAAAATCTGAGGAGGATGCTGCAAAAGCGGAGGCCAAAGCAGAGGAAGAGGCTACTGCTGAAGAAGGAAAGCTATCTGAAGCTAAGAAATCGGCTAAATCAACAGCAAAAAAAGCATCTACAAAAAAAGCAAAGTCGGCTAAAGCAGCTGAGGAAGTCGCTGATGAGACTAAGGAAGAATCAGCTGCTAAGAAAACAACGGCTAAAGCTAAACGGTCAACGGCAAAAACCACTAAGAAAACGTCTACTAAGGCGAAAAAAACATCTGATAAGCCCAAAGCAGATGATTCAACCACTGATTCTGAATAGCCCGTTTAAGAACGGGAGCAGCTTTTTCCAAAGGAGTTAAGGCATAATATAACTGGTTGACCAGGTGAAAGGGTAATCGCCTTAGATCCCCACACCTAGATATCGCTAACACTACCCATTGATACGATTAACGTTGAGGTCCATGATCTTGTCTCATTCTTCTGATCACTTCTACCCTGGTCTGTCTGGTGAGTCCAGTCCTACCTATATGCCGCCTCGCAATATCGTACCGATGGTTGTTGAACAGTCTGGTCGAGGCGAGCGGGCGTTTGATATATACTCTCGCTTGCTCCGTGAGCGAATTGTCTTCTTAGGCGGAGGGGGCTCTGCCAATGGGGGCGGCATTGATGATGCTGTTGCTGATGCCATTGTGGCTCAGCTCCTGTTTCTAGAATCAGAAAACCCCGAACAGGATATTTACCTTTACATTAATTCACCTGGCGGTTCGATCACGGCAGGAATGGCTATTTACGACACCATTCAGCATATTCGCCCCGATGTTTGTACCATTTGTTTTGGTTTAGCAGCTAGTATGGGTGCGTTCCTTTTATGTGCAGGTACTGCAGGCAAGCGAATGGCATTGCCAAATGCGCGAATTATGATCCATCAGCCTTTGGGCGGTGCTCAAGGTCAAGCGGTAGATATTGAAATTCGAGCTAAAGAAATTTTGTACCTCAAAAATAATCTTAATCATCTTATGGCAGGCCATACAGGTCAGCCGTTTGAGCGGATTGAAGCAGACACCGAGAGAGATTTCTTTATGTCTGCAGAAGAGGCACAAAAATATGGTTTGATTGATCAAGTCCTCACTAGACAAAATCTTCCTAACCACTCTGAAGCCGTCAGTGAAGTCCACTAAGAGAAAGCCATGTCTAAATATGACTCCCATCTCAAATGTTCATTTTGTGGGAAATCTCAAGAACAGGTCCGCAAATTAATTGCTGGGCCGGGGGTCTATATCTGCGATGAATGCGTAGATTTGTGCAATGAAATTCTGGACGAAGAGCTATTCGATACGGCTAGTAGTATGCCTGCTGCCAGTAGAGCTCCGGTTGCAGAGCGTAAACGGTCTCAATCTGCTCCTCTGTCTCTCAACCAGATTCCTAAACCACGGGATATCAAGTCATATTTAGATGAACATGTCATCGGACAAGACGAAGCGAAAAAAGTCTTGTCCGTTGCTGTATATAACCATTACAAGCGTTTGAGCATTAGCCAAGCTTCGGCAGAGTCTGTTGCTGAATTGGATGATGCCATCGAATTACAAAAATCCAACATTTTGCTGATCGGTCCTACAGGATGTGGCAAAACGCTGCTGGCTCAGACATTAGCCCAAATGCTCGATGTTCCGTTTGCGGTGGCGGACGCTACAACCTTAACCGAGGCTGGTTATGTAGGCGAGGACGTTGAGAATATTCTATTACGACTCCTGCAGGTTGCCGATTTAGATGTAGAAGAAGCCCAAAGAGGGATCATCTATATCGATGAAATTGATAAGGTGGCTCGTAAGAGTGAAAACCCTTCGATTACGCGAGATGTCTCTGGCGAAGGGGTGCAGCAGGCTCTATTGAAAATGTTGGAAGGGACAGTGGCTAATGTTCCTCCCCAAGGTGGGCGCAAGCACCCTTACCAAGACTGTATTCAAATCGATACCACTAACATTCTATTTATCTGTGGTGGGGCGTTTGTTGGTCTCGATAAAATTATTGAGCAGCGGACGGGTAAAAAAGCCATGGGATTCATCCAAGATGGTGAACTCCGGGCAAAAGAACAGCGTACTGCCGATATGCTGAGAGATTTGGAGGCTGAAGATTTAGTCAAATTTGGGATGATTCCTGAATTTACGGGTCGGATCCCGGTGATGTCTGTGATTGATGCTTTGGATGAAGATGTGCTCTGTCAGATTCTGACGGAGCCACGCAATGCTTTGGTGAAGCAATATCAAAAGCTATTGCGGATGGATCGGGTAGAGCTCGAGTTTCAGCCCGATGCAATTCGCGCCATTGCTCAGGAAGCCTATCGACGTAGAACGGGAGCTAGAGCTCTGCGGGCCATTGTCGAAGAGATTATGCTGGATGTGATGTATGAGCTACCGTCCCAATCTCGTAAAGAGCTGACCCAATGCTTGATTACCCGCTCGATGGTGGAACAGCGGTCGACGGCTGAGTTGTTGGTGCATCCTTCCGCTATTTCGACCCCAGAATCTGCATAAGTTCGTTTCGGTCACATTTCATGCCTCAGGCTCTCATTCGCGGTCATGATCACTACTATGAATGGGTGACGCAAGACCCTCGTCAGTTGAGATCTGGGAAGCCTGTGATGGTGTTTCTCCATGGTTGGGGCGGCTCAAGTCGCTATTGGCGACCTATCGCCCAAGCGCTGGCTGCCGATTTTGATTGCTTACTGTATGACCTCCGTGGATTTGGGCAATCCCAAGATTCACTACGGGCGTCTAGAGCGGTCGAGACTTATACGATTCAGTCCTATGTTGAAGATTTAGAGGCTTTATTGAATGCTTTGGAGATTCCGACAGTGTGTCTCCAGGCCCATTCCATGGGATCGACAATTGGTGCCTTGTTTCTCAATCGATATCCTCAACGGGTGCAGCAAGCGATCCTCGCCTGTAGTGGGTTGTTTCAATATGATGAGCAAGAATTTCGTCAGTTTCATCAGGTGGGTGAGTGGGTGGTGCGATTACGGCCTCGTTGGCTGGCCCAGGTGCCCTTCTTAGATCGACTGTTTATGGCCCGCTTTCTCCATCGGCCCATTGCATCTGACCAACGTCGAGGGTTTGTGTCAGACTATGTGGGGGCAGATGCAGCCGCTGCGTTGGGAACCTTATTGTCCGCTGTGAGTGAGTCAGTGGCAACGGCCATGTCTGCAGAATTTGCCCAGCTCCAAACACCCACGTTAATTGTGTCGGGAGATAAGGATCAGATTGTCCCAGCGGACTCGGGGGAGGAGGCTGCCGCTTTGAATCCCAATATTGACTATGTGAGGATGGCCCAAACGGGACATTTCCCCATGCTGGAAGATACTTCCACCTATCTACAGCATATTCACCACTTTTTAACGCCGGTGACCTGCTGAGATGGTAGAGTGCGCCCCCGATCTTCAGATTCAGCCTCTGGGAACTAATTTGGTTCATCGGATTGCGGCAGGAGAGGTGATTGATTCCCTCGGGGCTGTCGTGCGGGAACTACTGGATAATGCCTTAGATGCTGGGGCGGATCGGATCAGTGTGTCCCTCTGGCCTCAAGATTGGCGGATTCAGGTGGTTGATAATGGTCAAGGCCTCACTGCTGCCGATTTATCCCAAGCTGCGACGCCTCACACCACAAGCAAACTGCAGCGGGAAGAAGATCTGTGGGATATCCAGACCCTGGGGTTTCGAGGCGAGGCCCTCCATAGTTTGGCTCAAATGGGACGGTTAGAGATTTGCAGCCGACCTTTGGGATCGGCTCAGGGATGCCGAGTTCGATACGATCACCAAGGTCATGTGGTGGCCCAAGAGACGGTTGCGATCGCAACCGGTACCGTTGTCACCGTGGCAGATTTATTCCAGGACTGGCCGACCCGCAAACAGGCCCTCCCCGATCCAGCGCGACAAATGCGGGGGGTGCAAACCATCATCCATGACTATGCCCTGTGCCACCCTCAAGTCACCTGGCAGGTGCAGCAAAATAATCGCCCGTGGTTTAGTATCGCCCCAGCTGAAGCCGCTCAAGATATTCTTCCCCAGCTCCTGGCGACCCTGCAGCCAGGAGATTTATGTCATCATCGCTGTCAGATTCCCGATTTGCCGGGAAATAATGCGGTGGAAGTGGTGTTGGGCTTACCCGATCGCTGCCATCGCCATCGTCCTGATTGGGTAAAGGTGGCGGTCAATGGTCGCTGTGTCCAAGTCAGTGGTGAAGATGCAGGCCAGTCTCACCCTTTGGAGCAAACCATCCTAGCGGCGTTTCGACAAACCCTACCCCGCCATCGCCATCCCCTGTGCTTTATTCATCTCCATGCTGACCCTCAGCATGTGGATTGGCATCGGCATCCTGCTAAAACTGAGATTTACCTGCGGCATTTAGACCAGTGGCGACCTGCCGTAACCACGACGATTCAGGAAGCCCTGCAAATTCCTGCCGATATTCGGGACTCAGGTCATACTCAGAAAATTCGCCAATTGATGAAAGTGGCAGAGGCCAAAGGAGTTTATCACTTACAGCAGCCCTCCCTGTTATCCCCCCAGTCTGAGCAAGCAGCAGGGGAGTCCGGCTTTAATGTCCTGAAGGCCATTGCCCAATTGCACCGGACGTATATTGTGGCAGAGCATCCTTCGGGAGTTTGGCTGGTGGAGCAGCATATTGCCCATGAGCGGGTTCTCTACGAGCAATTAGGCCAAGACTGGCATTTAGTGTCCTTGACCCCACCGATGATGCTGCGAGATTTAACCGAGAGACAGGTAGAGCAGCTCACGGATATTGGTATTGATATTACGGAATTTGGCCATCAGCTGTGGGCCATTCGCTCGGCCCCACAACGGCTAGCAGAACGCCCGGATTGCGAAGCGGCCCTGATTGAACTCAGTCAATGTGAGAGTATTGAAGCAGCCTTAGCCGCCACCGCTTGCCGGAGTGCCATTCGCAATGGCATGGCCCTTAACCTGTTGGAGATGCAAAACTTGTTGGATCAATGGCAGCAAACCCGTCATCCGCGCACCTGCCCCCATGGACGACCAATTTACTTATCGATGGAAGAAGCGGACTTATCTCGGTTTTTTCGTCGGCATTGGGTGATTGGTAAAAGTCATGGAATCTAGATACCAATGGTGCAAGTCAGTAAACAAGGATTGATTCTAGGATTAGGTCCGTTAGCCTTTGCCATCGCCTTTGGGGTGACCTATCTATCCGACCGCGATGCTCGGCGAGCTTCCGTGACAGGATTGGCAGCTCTCTCTGCGACCTATGCCACAGGACTGATTGCGACTGAAGATCGCCGCCGCCCTGCCGCCCTGGCGAATGCTGACTCTCTGCCAATGCAGGGTCTATCTCAGATGACTCCATCTCTGGTATCTTCGACCCCTGTGCCTGTATCTCAATCAGCGTCTGGCGAGGTCGCTGTGTTTTGGGATTATGAGAATGTCAAAATTGCTGCCCAAGGTATCCAAGCTCCTCTGGCTGAATCTTTGGTGGAGTATTCCCAATCTCAAGGTCATACGCGCCTGAAAATCGTCTACTCCAATTGGCGACGAGAAAAAGAATCTTTAGTGCAGGCCCTATATAGTCTAGGGTTTGAGCCTATTCATGTTTCCACGGGTAAAGAAAATGCGGTTGATGTTAAGTTGACCGTTGACTGTTTAAATACGGCGTATCAATATCCTGATGTCGGCCACTTTATTATTGTCACGGGCGATCGGGATTTTGTGCCTTTGGTGAATGCCTTAAAAACCTTGGAAAAGCGGGTGACCTTAATTGGTCGGGCTGAAGTGGCTAGCAATCAGCTGTTACTGAGTGCAGATGAATTTATTGATTTAGAAAAGCTAGATACTGAAGACACCGAAAAGGCCGCCCCCGCCCAACGGCTCACCCAAACGATTAGCTATGAGGATGCCGTTGCCTGCTTACTAGCGGCTATTAACCTAGCCCGGGATCAAGGCAAAAGCACCCGCTTTGGTGCGGTGGATCGCCTGATGCGGGCCAATGTTAAATACACCTATGCAGGGGTGGCTTCGATTACGCGCCCAGATGCTGCGCCATTTACGAACTTCAGCGCCTTTGTTGATGCAGCTGCTACGGCTGGACAAGTTCAAATTAAAACTCTGTCTGGATTTAAAGAACTGTTTTTGCCGGACGAAGATCCGGAGGCCGAGTCTGAATTTAGCTCTCAAGATTCGGGTCCTCTGACCCGGGAACAGTGGAAAATTATTCTGGATCAGGTACAAAGCGCCTTCAAAGAGACGGATCCGGAGCATAATTCCTATGGTCGGTTTATGTCTTTGTTCTTTTATGTCCGGTTGGCGAAGAAAGATGGTCGTTTGCCCCACAGCAATGAGCGACTGAAGCAATCCCTGAGTCGCTTGGTGGATCAAGGGATTCTAATGGAACAGGCCAATCGCAGCTTTCGCGTAGCGGAAAATTGGGAGGACAAAGCTGAGATTTGGCTTGACCAATTGATGCAACCAGAAGAGACCTCCTAAAAACGGGGCTTGGATCGGTTTGAGGGATTAAGCGTAGGTTAGAGAACAGGGTAAGGCAATCCCATATCCCTGAACATAGTCTATGCCCATACTCTGGAGCTGTTTCCGGGTGGAGAGATCGCCAACGGATTCAGCAATGGTTTGTAAGCCCATAACATGGCCAATGTGGTTGATTGACTCCACAATGGCCTGAGTGGCAGGGTCGTTGGCCATATCTTCAATAAAGTGACCATCGATTTTCAAATAATCGACGGGTAAGGTCTTTAAATAGGCAAAAGACGATAATCCACTGCCAAAATCATCCAGGGCAAATTTGCAGCCCAATTGTTTGAGTTCATTAATAAACGTAATGGCCTGATTGAGATTAGAAATCGCTGCCGTTTCCGTAATCTCGAAACAAATTTGGGGAGCAGCATGGGGATAACGTTGGAACTGCTCTTGCAGGAACTGCAAAAACTGCTCATCGCCAATACTGGCCCCGGAGAGGTTGATCATATAGGGTAATGGCTGATCGCCCCCAGTTTGCGCTATTTGGGGTGGGTTAAAGTGATCCACTAAAAACTGACTGATCACCCAACGATCAATTTCCGGCATCAGATTGTAGCGCTCAGCCGCAGGAATAAAGGTGGCGGCACTGATCACCTGATCTTGCTCATCCACCATGCGGAGGAGTACCTCACAGCACTGGTGAATCTCTGATTGCTCTGGGTCGGCGGGGACAATGGCTTGACCGTAAAGACGAAACCGATTCTCTTCTAAGGCCTGCTTAATGCGACGGCTCCATCGCTGGGTTCCCCGCTGTTGGACGAGCTCTAAATCATCGAGCTGATAGACATGGATGCGATTGCGGCCTCGCGCCTTGGCTGCATAGCAAGCGGCATCGGCTGCACTAATAAGACTAGACAGATTGTGGCTATCGTAATTAATGGCCACTAGGCCAATGCTGAGACCAATGCTAAAGGTCTGTTGATTCCAGTTAAACCGGAAGGTTTGTAAGCGTTGCCGGAGTTGTTCGGCAATGACTTGGGCTCGCTCTATGGAACATTGGTGCAGGAGTAACCCAAATTCATCTCCTCCTAAGCGAGCGATAATATCGGTGCTGCGAATGGTGTGCTTGAAGAGTTCTGCCACCTGCTGGAGCAGTTCATCCCCGGCGGCATGACCACAGGTATCATTGACAATCTTGAACTGGTCGAGATCGAGATAGCACAAGACATGCTGGAGCTGATCTCGATGGGCAGACTGTAAGGCTTTCTGGAGCAGCTGCTCAAATTGATAGCGATTGACTAAGCCGGTGAGGGAGTCATGGCTAGCTTGCCAGGTCATTTGCTGGGAGAGTTGACGAGATTGGCTAACATCACGAAAGACCACAACGATACCGAGGATCTTGGTGTTGCGATCGCGAATCGGTGCCGCCGAATGATCAATGGCATACTCTTGACCATCCTGAGCAATTAAGAGGGCTTGATGTTCGGAGATGGCAATTTCGCCGGTCGTTAAAACGGAATCAATCAGCTGAATATCTGGACGGCGCGTTGTTTCATCTACCACCTGAAATACATCATGAATGGGATGTCCTTGGGCTTCAAAACAGGACCATCCCGTCAGCTGTTCAGCCACGGCGTTGAGATGCCGAATTTGGCCCTGGGCATCCGTTGTAATCACCGCATCACCAATGGATTGTAGGGTGACCTGGGCGAGTTCTTTTTCTTGGAACAGTTCTTGTTCCATATACTTGCGATCCGTGATGTTATGGGCCACCCAGATGGCAGATGTTGGCGATAGGGGCGTAATACTGGCAACATACCAATCCGGTACCGATGCTGAGGGCAATTGATACTCAAAGGTGACGGTTTCTTGGCCGTTGATCGCGTGCTGAATATGCTCGTGAAAGGCTTGAGCTTGCTCATTCTCGAGAAGCAAGACTTCAGCCGTTTGATTGATCATCTCCACCATATCGGGGGAGACAAGGGAGGGGGGAATCGCATTAATCTGCTGAGTTTCCGTATCAAACACGAACACAATATCCGTCATGCCATCAAACACGGCTCGAATCTGAGCTTCGCTGGAGCGGACCTTATCTTCTAAAATCTTGCGCTCGGTAATGTCTACACAGGAACCGATATAGCCGATAAAGTCACCATTAGGCAAAAAACGGGGGGTACCCATATCGATCAGCCATCGATAGGCACCATCATGGCGTCGGAGACGATATTCCATACAAAAGGGTTCACGGGCATCAAAGGCAGCCTTACAAATGTCTAGAGAGGTTTGACGATCCTCAGGATGTATTCCTTCAGCCCAACCCTTGCCCAGCTCGTGGGCCATAGTCTGTCCCGTAAATTCAAGCCATTGTTGATTGAAAAACGTGCATTGTTTATCCACCCCTGACATCCATAGCAGCACGGGGGCACAATCTGCCATTTGCTGAAACCGTTGCTCACTCTCGCGCAAGGCAGTTTCTGCTTGCACCTGATCGCTAATATCTCGTTGAACCATCAAGATATAGGGCTCTTGACTGGCCGGATCTGTCACCACATTGCAGGAGCAATCGATAACTAAAGGAGTCCCGTTTTTGTGGATGAATTCCAGGGTTTGGTGATAGCTACCCTGGTCCACTAACTGGGCTACATAAGTCTCACAGGCGGTTTGACTGGCTTCACTCAAGTAGGTCTTGAGCACACTTCCCAAGAGTTCTGAGGCTTTATATCCAGATTGTTGAATCGCTGCCTGATTCACTCGGCGAATCACACCCTGGAAATCAACGACGAATAAGGCATCGGGAGCAGCATTAAACAACATGCGAAAGCGTTTCTCACTGGCTCGAAAGGCAGATATCCCCAAGGAAACTCGGGTTTCTAGCTCTCGATTCAGTTTTTGTCGTTCTAACTCTGCCTGTTTGCGATCGCTAATATCTTGCACCATCACAATGAAGTAATCGGGCGCCCCCGTGGAAGTTGTGGCGAGAGAGATGGTCAAATCTAACCAGGCTGAATGGCCCTGGGGATGTCGATAGTGATGTTCTAATTGAATTGCATCTTGCTGTTGGGATTGCAGTGTTTCCTGCCAGTTCCCTCCTGCATGGGGCATTTGCAGGACATCATGCATGGGAGTGTGGGTGACTTGGGCGGGGGTGCTATGTATGAGGTCACAGAACCGTGGATTGGCCAGCATCACTTGTCCCTGTAGATCAACATGGGCAATGCCGATCACGGCTTGTTCAAACATGACGCGGAAGCGCTCTTGGCAAAAATATAAGGTGGCTGCATCCGCCTCGACTTTTTTCTCGAGATTGAGGTTTTGATACTGGAGGGATAAGATGCGGTCGTCTCGGATCTGCTCTACCTGATGATGCAGAACCTCGGCGGTATGATGGGCTTCCGGCACATTGAGGGCATCTAAAATACTCGCTTGAGTCAAAATACCGGCTAAATCACCCTGCTGCCCCATCACCACCAGACGGCGAACCTGCATGTCTTGCATGGTTTGATGAGCGTCCCAAAGTTTGTCATCTAATTTGAGGCAGACCAAAGGTTGACTCATCACGGTTTCAGCCAAGGTAGTCTGGAGGTCGAGACTGAGCGCCTGGAATTTGACGATATCTCGCTCGGTGATAATTCCCAAAGGCTGAACCCGGCTGGCTTGAGACTGCTGCTGGGCAATCACCACACAACTCATCTGGTGCATGGCCATCCGCTGAGCCAATTGCTGAATCGTGTCTGAGGGAGGAGCTGTGACCACCGTTGGGGTCATCACTTCACTGACATGCCGCAATTTCAGCAACATGGTCGGTTCTAAGACTTTACGCAGGCTCTCGGTGGTAATAACACCGATCAGCCCACCCATCTCGTTTAGAACTGGTAAATGGCGGATGTGGTGCGTTTGGAGGAGGGTCAGCGGGGTGAGGATATCTTGCAGTTCAGTCTCTAGCAGGGTATAGAGTTCCGTACTCATGACCTCACTGGCGCTGACCTGACTAAAGTCTGTTGGGGTTGTACTGAGCTTAACGATGTCTCGCTCTGTCAAAATGCCCACTAACTTCTGCTGGTGTTGGACAAGGACATAACTAGAGCGCTGGGGTCGAGCGGCGTTCGCTTTGCCTTCCCGCCCTAGGCTCATCAACAAGACCACCTCTTTTAAGCTGGCTTGGGGGGTGACAATTAGGGGATGACGCTCCAAACTGGCTTGCACAGCCGCAAGGCTTAACCAGGGCTGTTTCACCTGGGTGCTCGGTTGCCTCGTCATAAATCGCAATCCTCAGCAGGGGAAATCAAGTCTGGGAATTAGGTTAGACGCTTAATTTTCACACAAAATACCCAGAAAATGCCCTTTTAGGTTGCCCTAAATCCTTGTGAGGCCTAACATTCGATTACAAAACATCAAGGCTTTCTGTTTGAGTGGTTAAAAGGCTACAACCTCAGACACCACAATAAGCAATGGTTACGCCTTTCCCACCATCAGCCTGCTCGGCAAATTCATAGCGAGAGACAAGGGGATGTTGCGATAGATAGGTTTGGACGCCTTGACGGAGTTTACCGGTACCATGACCGTGGATAATCCACAGGGGCCCTTGAGCCTTTGCGATCGCATCTTCAATCACCACTTCGGCATCGGCGACTCTAGACCCCCGGATATCTAGGGTGTTCTTGGAGGTGCGAACCATGAGGGCCGAATTGTTAGGTGTATTGTCTTCTTTTTTAGGTGCGCTATCCGTTTTCTTGGGGGGAGGGGTGACCTTCTCGCCCGTTAAGGACTCCACTTCCGTGGGCTTGACGGTCATTTTCATCATCCCAAACTGTACCACTAGCTCGTTGGTGGGCGTAATCTTAATCACGTCTGCCTTCTGGCCAATGCTGGGAATGCGAACCCGATCCCCTACTTGAGGTTGAAATCCTGTGGGAGGCGGCGCTTTGGGCTTAGTGCGAGAGGGGAGTCGCTGGCTGGCAATTTTTTCTAGACGTTCGGTGGCAACCTGGGCAGCAGGGGCGGACTTGGGCTGTTGTTGGAGGTCACGAATCACTTGTGCGATCGCTTGCTTGGCCCGGCGAATTTCTTCTTGGATTGCTTTTTCTTGCTGCTGCCGCAGTTTTTGCTCTCGCACTTTTAGATCTGAGGCCTTCTTTGCCACTTGCTGATGCAGTTGCTCCGTACTCTGCAGTAGCTTGGCGGCGGCTTGAGCCCTAGTTTCCTGCTGCCGTCGCTCCGTTTCTAATCCGGCAATCACCTGATTAACATCATCCGTCTCGCCGTCCATCTGGGCTAGGGCTTGGGCAATCACCTGCTCATTCAGCCCCAACCGCTGGGCAATAATCAAGGCATTGGAGCGCCCCGGAATTCCCCAGAGCAACCGATAGGTAGGCTGCAAGGTGGCATCATCAAATTCCACCGAGGCATTTTCAAAGCGGGCATCGGTGTACTTCAAGGCTTTGAGTTCACCAAAGTGGGTAGTGGCAATGGTGAGCTGAGCCTGATCGGCCAAATATCGAAGTAGGGCAATGGCCAGAGCACTTCCTTCTAAGGGGTCAGTACCTGCACCCACTTCATCCAGCAGCACCAAAGATTGGTCAGTCAAGGCGGCAATAATCTCTTGAATTCGGCGAATATGACCAGAGAAGGTGGACAAACTTTGCTGCAACGACTGTTCATCGCCAATATCGGCCAAGACCTGATCAAACCAAGGTAGCTCTACGGGTTCTTGGGCAGGAACAAAGAGTCCCACCTTGGCCATCAGAGTCGCCAATCCTAGGGTTTTCAGGGTAACGGTTTTACCGCCAGTATTCGGACCTGTAATTGCCACCACGCGGATCTCGGGTTGAATGGTTACATCAATGGCCACCACTTCGGGGCCTTGCTCATGGTGCTGCTGCCAGACCAGTAAAGGGTGGCGCAAACGTCTCAGGGTAAGGGTTTCCGCTGCGCGGTTAACAAATTGAGGGCGATTGGCCCCTAACCAATAGCTATACCGGGCGCGGGCAGTGGCGAGATCCACTGCTGTCACAATTTGGAGCAGGGCATCTAAGTCTTCCTGTACCTCCGCCACTTTTTCGGTGAGGGCTTGGCGAATGGCTTCTGCTTCTGCTTGCTCTTGGCGAGTGAGTTGGCGCAGTCGATTATTCAGCTCTACCGTCGCCTTCGGTTCAATATAAAGAGTGGCTCCACTGGTGGAAGCATCATGGACAATACCGGGGACAGCATCTTTTTGAGGCGCTTTGACGGGTACCACAAATCGATCGCTACGCTGGGTAATCAGCCGCTCTTGCAGCGCCGCTCCCTTCCGCTGTAAAATTCGCTGCAAAATCGTTTGGACGTCATTGCGGACCTGCCGCTGCCGCTCGCGAATCACCATTAATTTTTCGCTGGCCCGGTCAGCCACTTCTCCCTGCTCATCGATACAGTGGCGAATCTCTTGTTCTAATTCAGGGTAGGTCCGCAGGTCAGCGACCAACTGATTGAGGCTCACTAGTTCGGGATAACGGTTGATGAGGCGACGGAGGTTGCGGCTGCCTAACAGGGTTGTGGCAACCTGCAGTAGCTCTTCACCACTGAGAATGCCTTGACGTTGCGATCGCACCAATGCTGCTCGAATATCATGAATCCCCTCAAAGGTCAGTGCAGTCAAAAGCTGAGTTTCTAGGTCATACACCTCTTGGGTCTGCTGCAGTAGGGTTTCACTGCCCTCAACCGTTGTCGGAATCGGCAGCTCAATTGCTGCGGCTACCCCTAACTTGGTTGCCGCAAAAGTGGACAGATGCTGGCATAATCGCTCCCACTCCAGCAGTTCTAGGGTTTTTTCAACAATCACAACGTCTTAATTTCACGGGTCATTCTCCACTACTGTCATCGTAACAAGCAACTTCTCTTATGCGGCTTCGAAGTGGGTGGGGCAACAATTGGTGTTTGCTTGGGTGCGGGCTGGTCGCGTTTATTATGACTTCCACCATGAGCCAATAGAACAGTAGTGCCGTCTTGCTCGAAACCATAGGGGGTAGTCATCGTATTTATCTCCAAAGGATAGGGAGTAGATGCGGCTTACACCTCAGCTAAAGAGAACGCTGGATTCCCAAGGTGACACGTACATCAGGAGAATCACTAGTGAGTCCCGCACCTGCTCCTACAGAAAATACCGTCAAAGGATCCAGTTGATGTCTTATGCCTAATTCCAGTAAATAAGCATCTGTATCAGCGTCTTTTTCCTGTTCAAATACCAAGTCTGACACCAGCATGGTATCGGAATTAATGCGGCGACTATAGCCCAAAATGGCAGAAAATTGATCTCGACGCTCTCCGGCTTGAGGCGCAAAGTTACGGCTATAGCCAAGATTTAAGTGCAGGCGATCCATATTGGCATTGCCAATTGTCTTAGTGGCAAGTAGCCGAACAGTGGGATCAACACTGGCACTCTCTGGTCCTGTCGGTAAATCCGCGCTCACAGAAATAGCAAAAGCTGGGACCGAAACTGACTCCGTGTTGAAGTTATAGAACAGTTCTACGCCTACATCTTCAATATTGTCTTCGCCCCCATCCCCAAATGAAAACGGGACCGAGATACGGGCTTGGGTATTCGGAGCAATTCCATATTCCAGCCTGGGTTCTATCAGCAACCGATCTTCATTGCCATTGCGTTCATAGCGGAGTAGGCTTTGTACTTCTAAGCCTTTGTAGGGGATTGGGTAGGCATCCTCAAATTCCGTAGGTAACCCTTCTTCTAGATTCAAGTGGTCGGCAGCCTGGGCTGGACTCAGACCCCAGATGGATAATGCCAAGCAGCTCACCAGTAAAGACAGTGAAATACGCAAAATCAGTACACTCCTTGTGTTACAAAACATGCAAGCTTGAAGCCCAGACACCGCTCTGGACCTGACTTATTGAAACTAAATTGCTTACTGAGCTAGAGCAATTCCCGAAGGTTCATCGCTCATGGGCATGGGGTCAACATCGGGCAGATTTCCATACTTCTGTTGCCATCCCTTGATCATCGCTTCTACCATTACTGGGTTGATTGATCCAGGTTTCATGCCTTCATGGTTCATCTGCATTTGGGGCATCAGTGCCATCATGGCGTCCATAAATGATCCAGGAAGTTCGCCGTCTTGGATGCCTGGGGTGAGCTTCAGTTTGAGCTGGGCTTTCAACTGCTGATGCATCTGATGCATTGCTGGCGACATTCCATGCTGAGCCATGTTGTCGCTCTGGGACGTCATGCCCTCATGCTGCATGCTGCCATGCATCTCACTGTGGGAACGCTCGGTTCCTTTGTGTTTCATGGTTGAAGGCATAGGATACTGAGACATTTTGTCTTTATGGTGAGCCATGCCCTGATGCTGCTTTTCACTGGAGGGGGAAGACTTGTGCTGCATCATGACGGGCATCATTTCATCCAGCATCTCGGTCATCATCCGGGTCATTTCACCATCAACCCCCTGGACCCATTCGTTGTAGTCCAGTGGGTTTACTTCGGGTTTCGTCAGTTCAAATTTACGAACTAGGTTTTCATCTCCTGGCTGATAGGCCATGGCATCCAAAACGCGGTAAAGCTCTGCCCGTTTCTGCTCAACGGTCCAGCCATCATAGGCAAAAATATCGTAGGTAATGCCGTGAAGCATGTGGAGGTTATCAAAGACGTTGGCGGTCTCAGGGGATAAGCGACTGTAGCGTGGTGATAATTCCCGACTCAACAGCATCCGCCCCGGCGGTGTAGGAACGACTTGTTCACCAAACAGGTCTTCCATCTGATTCATAAATTTATCTTGGGCATCGCCATTGCCGCTCATCATCATGGTCTCGTAGAGGGCCGGATGCCACCAGTGAGCAGCATAGAAGAAATTATTGTTCTTGGGATAATAGTTGCGGGTCAACGTGAAGTAAGGCTTCATCATCACTGCTGCGCGCCGCATGGTCACATCTAAGGGCGCAGGACTTAGGGCAATATCCTTGTAGGTCTTGCGATAGTAGTCGTAAGTCTCCAGTAACTTTTCTTCTTTCTCATTCCAAGCAATATCTTTGTCAGACATCACATCTTCGGTCATCTCATGTAAGAGATGGACGGAATCTATCGTGCGGAATAATCGCCAAGTGGCACGGGCTGCAAAGGGTGCAAACAACTCCATCGGTGGTTCAATCCGAGGAGGGCTTTCATAGTAATCCAACACTTCTTGGTAGAGTTTGGCATCTTCTTGGATGTGTTGTTTGAAGGGGGTCAGTAAGAGCACATCATGCAATTTACTATGGGCAAAATGTAGTGCACTGGCTACCCGATAGCTACGGCGATGCCGATTGTAGAAGGACATCTGATAGGACGTGCGGGGATGGGCAACAAGATTCCGTTGCTCAGCCGCTGCTGGGTTTGGGATTTGGCCAATGGTTAAGGCTGTAGCAAAGGCTAAGGCCGCCAGTCGTTTGCGGGATTGTTGAGAAGGCATATCGTTATTCAGGTGCTATGAGTCGTCTTGGGGCGTAATGGATCGATCCCTTCTAAAATCCTGGCAAAACAATATGAAATCAGAATGAGATGGAGAAAGGCAGAGATCTTATTGGAGAAATGGCAGCACTTCAAACCCTTGGATCAACGAGTAAGTTCCGCTCAGGTAGGGAGAATCGGTAGATGGATCGTAAAAAGGCTGCCTTTACTAGGCTGGCTCTGCACCGTTATCCGTCCTTGATGTTTTTGGGCAATTGCCCAGGCAATCGCCAATCCCAACCCTGAACCGCCTGTTTGACGGTTGCGATGGCCGAAGGCCGGTCGAAGACCATCGCAATCCACCCGATAAAACCGATCAAAAATCTTGGATTGATACTCAGGTGCAATCCCTACCCCCGTATCTCTCACCTGAATCACTGCCTGCTGGTCTTGCTGACTTAACGCAAGAGTGACTTTACCTGCTTCAGGGGTGTACTGAATCGCATTGATCACGAGGTTAAAGACGAGTCGATAAAGCTGTGCTTCATCCCCGCTGACCCATAAGGGCTGATCCATTTGAACATCGGTTTGGAGCTGGATCTTTTTGTTTAAGGCTAGAGCCGCTAACTCTTCGGCCATGTCGCTCACTAAATCCTGAAGGCAGCACGAATCATTCTGCTTCAGTTGTTTTTGGCGGTCCAACCGAGTCAACAATAGCAAGTCCTGAATCAATTGGGACAAACGTTGATGCTGGCGATCCAGGGTTTGGAGCGTTTCGCGGGCCTCTGCAGCCGATAGTTGAGGCATATCCAAGACGGATTCCACTATGGCTTGGGCTGCAGCGATGGGAGTGCGTAATTCATGGGCCGCATCTGCTGTAAATTGCTGTATTTGCTGGTAGGACTGACGAATCGGTTGCATCGCTCGTCCAGCAAGCCACCAGCCTGCAACACCGATAAAAAACAGAGCTAAGGGCAAGCCCGCAAATAGAACCAATCTAACTGAGGAGAGATATTGATCAGAATGCTTGAGAGAGCTACCGACTTGCAGATATCCCCAAAGGGGCGCATCAGGATTTTGCACAGGGATAGTGATTTGACGGTAGCGAATATTGTCCTCGTCCTGAATATATTGCCATGCTGTCATAGACGAAGAGGACGGTAGACCCTTGGGTCTCAACCCAGCCAAAGCAATCAGGTTTTGGGAGGTATCTAAGAGCCGAATGTAATAGCTGCCCTGGAACATCTCCCCTGGTGAATGATCTGCGGAGCTAGCAGACGTTATGCAGGGTTCTGAGGTAACGCAGGAATCCGGCAAAAAGCGTTGGGTACTGGTGGGAAGTTTGCCAGGTTGAATGAGCATTGGCTCTATATTGTCGTGTAACCGACCTGCGATCGCTTGCAATTCCCGATCCGCAGCCGTTCGATGGGCATGATCAATCGCCTCATAGACACCAAAGCCACTGAGGGTCAAAATAATACCCATCACCCCGGCATACCAGCTTGCCAACCGCCAGCGAGTCTGACGAAATAGCGTCCGCTCATTCATGGGTTAGATGAAGACGATAACCCACTCCATAGACGGTCTCAATGGCTTGATCACAGCCCAGGTCAGACAATTTTCGCCGCAGTTGCCGCATCAGGGCAGCTACCACATTACTGATGGTGTCGGCGTCCGCTCCCCAAAGCTGATTAAGGATCTGATCACGACTGACAATTTGTCGAGGATGCTGCATAAAATACTCCAATAGCTGAAATTCTTTATGGGTCAACAAGACACTCTGACCTTGTCCCTGATCCAGGATAGAGACATTGTGGGTGCCATAGTCCAACGTGAGCGGCCCCACCTGGAGTTGTTGGGGCTGAAAATGGGGCGATCGTCGCTGTAGTGCCCGCAAGCGGGCCAGTAATTCAATTTTGCGAAAGGGTTTAACCAGATAATCATCTGCTCCCGCATCCAGCCCGGTTGCGGTATCTTCCGGTTGATCCTTGGCGGTCAACATCAGGACGGGCAAAGGACTCTGCTGAGCCCGAAGGCGTTGGCACAGATCAATCCCGGATAATCCTGGCAATAACCAGTCGAAGATCGCCAGAGTGTACTGGGTCCACTGGCTTTCTAGATAGCCCCAAGCCTCCCTGCCATCTTTCGCCCAATCGACAATGTAAGCTTCCTGGGTGAGGGTTCGCTGAATGGCGGCTCCCAGATCCGGCTCATCTTCGACTAGTAATACTCGCATAAGCGTTACAAGGAAACGGTTGAAATCAACGGGCAGATATCACCGGGTTGAGGTCGGGGCTGATTAGTGGCCCAGCGATCTCGATATTCTTCCAATTCAGATTTAAAGGACATCATCTGTTGGATTTGATGGTCAAGCTGTTCAATCTTGTCTTGCAGCATCGACTGCACCCGTTCACAAGGGATGTCCCCTTGTTGGTGAATATTGAGGATTTCTCGAATTTCCTCTAAGGAAAACCCCAAGGTTTGTGCCTTCTTGATAAACTGCACCTGCTGCACGGTCTCTTGGGGATAATAGCGGTAGCCATTGTCTCCACGATCCGAGTGAATTAACCCTAAGCTTTCGTAGTACCGCAACGCCCCAACAGCAACCCCAGTTTGCCGTCGAACCTCACCAATTTTCAGGTGTGTGGCTGTAGTCATCTTTTCGTTGAGTAGAAAACTACCTTTACTTTAAACCCTACAGTTGACTGTAGGGTCAAGCCCACCACCCAGGTGCGCGATATTTGCCCCTTGACTCTTTAGTTAACTGTAGGGTTTAGCCTATGAATGACTCCAATTGTACAGGGAGGTGAGTGATGACGACCTTAAACACAACCCAGACACCCGTTAAGCTCTATCGCATGTCCACCCCAGACCATGACTGTCCCTGGGGCCTGAAGGCTATCCATTTGCTCAAGGAGCAAGGTATTGAGTATGAAGACCACCCCTTGCGCTCTAAGGAAGAGGTGGAGGCATTTAAAACAAAACATGAGGTCCCCACCACACCACAAATTTTCATTGGCGAGGAACGCATCGGGGGTTATACCGATCTAGCACAACATTTTGGTGTGGAAGTTGAGGCTGCTGACTACTCCTACACCCCTGTAGTTGCCCTCTTTTCCACGGCTGGCCTGATTACCCTTGCAACCTCGTTAGGGATGACCGGTTTTATGGGAGTATCACTTTCAATGCTGGCATCCCTGAAGCTAATGGACCTGGATGCCTTTGTCGAAGGATTTCAGAAGTATGACCTGATTACCCAAACATTCAAGCCCTATGCAAAGTCTTACCCCTTTGCCGAACTGCTGATTGGCCTGGGTTTCTTGTCTGGAGTGGCACCACTATTAACTGGGATCAGTTCACTGTTGATTGGAACCAGTGGTGCTATCTCTGTGTTCAAAGCAGTCTATATCGACAAACTGGCGTTGAACTGTGCCTGCGTAGGCGGGAATACTAAGACGCCATTGGGTATTGTCAGCTTTGCCGAAAACGCGATTATGGCTGGTATGGGGGCTTTTCTAATATTTACGTCAGTGGGTGACAGAACCCTGGAAACAGTGCAGACGCCAGATTCGTTATCTTCTGCTGTGGTGCAGCTTAGGGATGACGTGTAAAAAATTGACCTGCACGGCTCAACTCATGCAGATGGCGTAAGAATCTTGTCGAGTTTTTAACCTTCTCCGTTCAAAGTATCTGCGAAAGCAGTTTTCTCTATCGCTGGCCCACGTTCATGCGGGTGAGCTGATCTCTTGTAGAGAAATCGATGCAGATTTCTGGGTAGGTATGTCTTTTAAGCGGCGTAAGTTTCTCTCTCTAGTCAGTCTGGCTGGCTTGGGAGTTGGCGTTCTGCATCATCAGGCTCAATCCCAGGAGCCAATTCAGGAAAGATTGGTTAGAAGAACCCATATATTGGGTTCAACCCCATCTCATCTACGATTCGTCGCAGTGGGGGATGTGGGCACAGGAAAACGGTCTCAGTTTAAGGTTGCTCAATCCATGATGGCGTACTGCAAGCAATATCCCTTTTCTCTGGTTTGGCTTGTGGGAGATAACATCTACAACTCAGGAGATATTCACCGAGTTAAGAGCGTATTTGAAAAACCCTATAACGCTTTACTGCAAAGTGATGTGACGTTTCATGCCGTGTTAGGCAATCATGATGTTCGATCCAACGAAGGTAAGGATCAGCTGCGCTATCCGGGGTACAACATGCTGGGGCGATACTATACGTTTGGGGATGAACTGGCTCAATTCTTTGCCCTAGATACCAATCCTGGCCATCATTGGCCCGCCCAACTCGAATGGCTAGAACAAGCATTATCTCGATCGCAAGCAGCCTGGAAAATTGTGTTGGGACACCACAATATCTATTCTTCAGGTTGGCATGGTGCATTTCAGCACTGGGTTGAATCATGGGGACCATTGATGGGCCATATTCCTAGTCAACCGATGCTTTTAAAGCAGCTCCCTCCGTTGTTTAACAAATATAGCTGTATGTCAATGGGCATGAACACCATTACGAACGAACTCAACCTATTCGTGGCACCACCTATCTAACCTGTGGCATTGGTGGGGCAAAGTCATCGGCACCCGCGTCTAAGCCCATCACTTTATCGGTCAAGGTATCTTTGGCAGTTAGCATTAACACAAACCCGCTATACCCTGAACGACGTAGTTGTTGACAGAGACTAATCCCATCCAAACGCGGCAGCATGATATCTATATAGAATCAGCTCATAGTCAGCCGTTTGGGTATAGTGCCAGCCGAGTTCACCATCTGCCGCTAAATCGACAATGTAATGTTGATGACGCAAATCTTCGGCTAGGGGCTTGGCAATCCGATCATCATCCTCAACCAGCAGAATTCTCATGTGGTGGTTCTCACTGGATAATGATGCATTGTGTTTATTTCCCAGATGGTAGCCATGAATTGCTCCTTTCTGCTCTGGATCCTGTTGGGTGAGTCAGCAGAACAACTTGGCTAGGTATGGTCTGTGGAATGTTGAGTTGTCCGAGTACTCGTTTCATGACTGCTCTGAGGTGAACCAAGGGGGTTGCTCGTTGTAGATGGCTCAATTTGTCCAGAACATCATATTGATGAGCAACCTGCCAACCCCAAGTTTGAAAAAATCCCGGTCCTTGATGGGGTGCAAATTTAAAAGCAGGTTCTCCATTGGCAACGTATTGATCATAAAGGGTGTGGTTGTATTGCATATGCTAACCCCTTAATACGGTCGGTGCAGCTAATTCTAATATCCACCAGCTGATACAGGGCTGTTGCCTTAAATGGGCAGCGAGTTTCGAAACCTGATGCTCAGACCAATACCCTAAGAGCCCTTCAATGATTACAAGAGCGGGTTTTGAGAGTTGATGGGTAATAGAGAAAAGGGAGCGTCTGAACGTTGAATCAGCTAAATCCCCCTTAATTCGCTTAAGGATGCATCGAGATTTTACCCCCAGGAGCTGTTGGTGTTTGTACTCTAATATGCCTGGCAGATCGACGTCTAACCAGATCAAAGATGATGGAAGGTTCAGCCGATAAGGCCGAGTATCCAGACCTGCTCCTAAGTTCATCACAAGACCAATATTTTCATGGGCAATTCGCTCTTGGACCAGCTTGTCAATCAGATGAGTTCGAATCGCGATCGCATCTGCATACGGTTGAGCATCTCCTGATAGGGCCTGAAAAAGTTGCCCTTGCCCACCCGCCAACTGTCGTGCCCAAGGATCTTGAAAGAGTGCGTCACTGCGCTCTGATTCCAAGGCTCGAGATAAGGCTACTAGGTAGGCAGATTCTGAAAGTTTGCTCATGGCAAACGTGGCATAAAGCCCAAAGAAACAGCCTTTACCGTAGGCAGTGAATGTCAAGAACTCGACAAGATATATTTTTACGGTGTCAGGGGTAGGTCGCTATTATCGAACGCCAATCAGAATCATAAATTGATAAGGATCTAGCATCAGCTTTTGGGTCGCGGTGATCGTGGTTCCTGACACAATATCTGTAAAAGTTTTGCGCATACCGAGTAGCCGTAACTGCCTCCCCACAATGGCCTGCTCACGTTCCGTAAAGTTGCCGAGCACCAACACACTTTGATCATCATGGTGGCGGAAATAGCCAAATACATGATCATTGCCTGGATCCATCAAGACCGTTTCTGACCCCGTAAAAGCCCGGTTTTGCTGACGAATATGAATCAGCCTCAACAGTCCCAAATAGATTCTCCCCCAGACTTCTTCTGAGTTTCGGCGCGAGTCAGCCCGTTCCCAATCGAACGTGAGTCGATGCGTCCATCGACTATCTCCATCCTTCTCGGGGGATTGACCATAGTCATAGTCGTTGAGGATACCTAGCTCATCTCCTAAATAAAGCAGGGGAATGCCTCCAATAGTTAATAAAATGCCGTGAAGCAGCAGAATTCGCCGGATGGCCAGCTCCACTTGGGCTAAATCCTGTTCATAGAGCCCTTTCTCAAGACCACACAGAGAAGCTGTAGTCCCAGAAATACGGGCGAGTTGGGTTTCTAGGTTTTCTTGGAAAGGCAGGCCGCGGGCAAAACTATTTTCAAATCGATTGGTATAAAAAGCCGTCAAGAACTGCCGATGGTGCAACGGATTGATATTCAGTTCCCAGGCATCATTATCCGAAAAGGTCCAGCCAATATCGTCATGGCACCGGATATAGTTAACCCAAGCACAGCCGTCGGGCAGATCAAACCGCTTTTGCATGGCATGGCGCAACAATTGAGTATTCCGAGTTGCTAGCGCTTCCCATAACAGGGCCATCAACTGTGGATTGTAGGATAGCGGACATTCTTCTTCACTGATATAGCGTCTGACTTCATCGGGATGGACGATTGCTTCCGATTTGAAAACCATCGCTGGAGCCGCAATTTGCAGCACCACATTAAAGGCTTGAATCAGTAAATGGGCTTCTGGGAGATTCTCACACGAACTCCCTAGCCGCTTCCATAAAAAGGCGACGGCATCTAGCCGTAGAACTTCGACCCCCACATTGGCCAGGAACAGCATTTCCTCAGCCATATGGCTAAAAACTGTGGGATTTTCGTAATTGAGGTCCCACTGATAATTACAAAACGTCGTCCAAATCCATTTGCGAATCTTGGTGCGGTAGGTAAAACAACCCGGATGCTCATCGGGGAAAACTGAATTAACCGTTTGTTCAAACTGATCGGGTAGCTCGCGATCGCGATACATCCGGTAGTACTCCTGATGCTCCCGATCGCCTGCCATAGCTCGCTTGGCCCATTGATGCTCATCGGACGTATGGTTAAACACGAAGTCCAGGACCAGACTAATGCCATGTTGCCGCAGTTCAGTGGCGAGATCAGCCAGTTCCTCCATCGTGCCGAGGGAGGGATCGACCTCGCGATAGCTACTCACGGCATAGCCCCCATCATTGTCGCCTTCTAGGGTTTTGAATAAAGGCATCAGATGAAGGTAGGTGATCCCTAGTTCCGTGAGATACGGGATGCGATCGCGGATGCCACTCAAATCACCTGCAAAGAGATCGACGTAACACATAGCCCCTACCATCCGATGGGACTGATACCAGTGGGGGTCTGCTTCTCGCATCACATCCAAGGCCTTCAGTTCATCGGGCCGTTTCATCCACATATGGGTGGTTGAATCTAAAATCTGTTCTAGATGATAGAAAAAGTCATACTGATGGCCATACAGCTGATACAGCAAGCCAAATAAACGGGGAAAGTGGGTTTTAATGCGCTGAACATAGCTTTGCCATGTCCCTTGATCAATTTGGTCCGCATAGCGAACTTCTAAACGGGGCATTAACCGGGATAGGGACTTGATACTGTGTCGCTTGAGGGCTACAGCATCCATGGCTTCTTGCATCGGCATGGGTAATGGAGTGATATGGCAATAGTGTATCGGTAACCAGGATGTCTGCAGGGAGATGAACCGCCTATAGGTCCAGCTGACCCCTTGCATATAGTGCCCAAAGATGAATCATTCCAGCGTAATCCCACGATTTTCTGGGGTATATTTCTATATCTCTGCCCAAACTGCAACCTGACGTTCCATGTCAGAGAATAGAGATGTTCTTGCTCGCCATTAACAGATTGCTCCTTTCGATATCCTCAACCGATCAAGCCTGTCTAGATCTGCTGAGATAGATCTGCTGAGAAATGTGGGCCTGGAACGTCGGCACAAAATTGTTTTAGTAGGGAATTCAACCCTCAAGCGGCTATCAGCTAAAGTCACGGAGCATCTTTTTGATTTCCAGATTATGCATCTCTTCCTGGCCAATTTTGGTGCGGGCATATTCTTCCAGGTAAATACTGGCGTTTTCTACAACATCTAAGAGCTGTTTGTAGAGATTCAGGGCCAACTGCTCATGGTTCAAGCTTTCTTGCAGCAAGTTTCTGACGGCATGCTGATTGGTTTCTTCGATGGGAGCAATCTTTTGGCTCGGATGCCCTTCCAAGCCAGTGATGATTTCTCCCGCTTCCTGGGCATGAGTAAGGGATTCACTCGCTTGCGATTTAAAGAAGTCCACAATGGGTAATCGATTTGGCCCCGTTACCATCAACCCATAGTGGGTATAGCGGACAACCCCTGCCAATTCAAATTCCATAATGCGATTAAGAAGGGCAATGGTTGCTGCGGTATCGAGATCTCTCATAGGTAGAAGAAATTTAAACGGATTAGGATGTCTCTGTAGCACCCTGAATGCCTGACTGTCGTGACATTGCGGTGGCAGAGAAGAAACCCAAGTGTAACACTTGTTTTTGACCAGACTAGGCTGATCAACGCAAAAGCGTTACAGACAAAATATTGAGATAACCGGCAGGGTGGATGGCCGCTATGATAGGTGACCCTCAAAGGCTATCCCATTTGCCGTAGCCACCTGGGAATCTGTTCTGAGAATTTATGATGATAATTCTGGGCTTCACTGGCGCTCATGCCTTCATGGCGGGCATCTTCAAGCAGCTTGCTCATGGACCGCATACGGTCTTCTACGTCCACCCAAGAATCCGGCGATGCTTTCAAGAGGGCATTGAGCTGAGAGCGGATGCGATCCGCTGCAGGCGTACCATTGACGGGAGAAGCCGCTGGACTTGAAGACGCTGACTGCAGTCGAGGGGCCGGCACTTCACAAGCGACCGGCGGTGCATGGGTGCTAATCAGATATTGCTCTAAGCGAGACGGCAAGCTGGGGGGAGGGTCTAATAGCTGGCTTTGAGGGGGGATGTAGGTATGGGTCTGGTCGTCATAGGCCAGAACTTCTCCGGTTTCGATGTGATAAATCCAGCCATAAATTTGCAGTTTGCCCTGCAGCAGCCGCGATCGCACAATGGGATACGTCTTCAGATTATCAATCTGTACCAAGACATTTTCGGCTACTAAAATTTCAACCCGCTCTTCCCCTTGAGATTCGGGGTAGTTCTCTGCCACCAATCGTCGGGTGGTTTCGGCATGTTGTAACCAGTCATAGACCAAGGGCATATCGGCTTGCAGCTTATTCAGCTTCATCAGCCCTTTCATCGCCCCGCAGTGGGAATGGCCGCAGATCACCACTTGATCGATCTCTAGAGCAGCAATGGCATATTCAATGGTGCCGCCTTCGCCGCCATTGGCCGCTCCATAGGGAGGCACAATATTACCGGCATTGCGAATCACAAATAATTCCCCGACGTCTGTCTGAGTGATCAGATTGGGGTCAACCCGCGAATCAGAGCAGGAGATAAATAAGACACGGGGCTTTTGACCGTGAGAGAGTTCTTCTAAGAGTTCTTGATTTTGGGCAACATAGCTTTGCTTAAACTCTTGTAGACCACGAACTAGCTTTTTCACGACTCAACTTCCTTGACATGACTTGGCGCGAACCATGTCATCCGGCTTAGTCCACGCAAGTTCTGGGCTTGTAATCTTCTCAAGACTTCAGTTTAAACTATATTCAAGCAGTCAAAAGATATAAAAAATTTATCGTTCCCATCATGCCGTGATCCGTTGGCGATTCGGTTCGGTAATCTTCTCATAACCGGATGTTTGGGGTCCTAGAGGCAGCATGCAAGATAGACGCTACCCTTATCAAGCTTTTGATCCAACCTTAATTCGCTCCTTTTTTGAGTCGGTGGGCCCGCATCTGACCCTCCATTCCGTAGAGCTGTGCACAGCGGGAAAAAGCAATACCAACTTCAAGTTAACCTTGAGCGATGGCAGTGTATATATCCTGAGGTTGTACGTCAACAGCAAGCCTGAGCAAGACGCCTATATTTTTAAACTCGTGAAGGATATTGTCCCTGTACCTGAGCTACTGGCTCAAGGACCCCAGTGGGCCATCTTGTCGTTTTTGCCTGGGCAGCTGTTGACTGAGACACCAGACCATGTGGAGCAGACCGCCACGGCTCTTGCCCGTCTCGCTGACCTCAAATTCAATATGCCGGGTCAGCTACAGACAGATGGATCGATCACCCCCTTCGACTTTGGCGGACTCTCGGACTATATGGCGCAACAGCTCCATCATCCAGAGGTTCAGTCTTGGCTCGGCTTAGACGGGCTGAAACGTCTGCAGCATCTCCTAGCTCAAGAGGCGCATCGCCTCCAGGAACTCGATACCTCAGCCTGTCTTGTTCATGGAGACTTCAATCCCACCAATATTCTGATTCAGGACGGTCAGGTGAGTGGCTTACTCGATTGGGACTATTGCCATTCGGGAACGCCCTACATGGATATTGGCAATCTGCTCCGGCATACCCCCATCAACCAGCACCCACAAATTAAGGCAGGACTGGAACGGAGAGGGATGAGGTTGCCGCCGGATTGGCAGCGACGGGCTGAGCTGGTTGATTTGGCCAGTCAGTTAGAATTCTTGACCTCTAGTCGTTCTGACACCTTTAAACAGCAATGTGTCCGTCGAATTGATCGGACGGTCTGTGGGTGAGCCTGCTGAGCCAGCGGATGCCGTCAGGATAGATTAGGGCGTAGGGACGCCTGTTCCGGGTCTGACCATGGGGGGAGATTTAGACTTATTGAGTTGGCGCAACCACATCCAGCCGATGACGGCAATAACCAAGGAGATCCAGCCCGTTGTCGGTTGCAGTAGCAAAAAGCCGCCCACCGTAAACATGGAACCAAACAGAATTAAGCTGGACGCGAGCACTCGCAGAATATCTTTGCCTAAATCTTGTAAGGGAGCGAGTCCAGTCTGAGATTGTTGCCGCGTCCACCCAGGTCCACCGGGACGAACTTTGGCGTAAAACTTGTTTAAGGTTGCCTCCGATTCGGGGGGCGTTAGCAGCATGGCGGCAACCCAAATCACGGTAGTGATGGAGGTAGTGACGAGCAGCTTCAAACCAAAATCATCGATTTTAAGCACGGGAATGATAGTAGTGAGTAAGCCAATCAGGAAGCCTCCTAGCATAGACGCTAATTCAGCTGCTGCATTAATCCGCCACCAATACCATCGCAAAATTAAGACCAGACCTGGTCCGGTGCCAATGGCAATCACAAGTTTGAAGACATCCACCACGCTTTCAGAGTAGAAGGCTGCAATGGCACCAATTAGGGTGACCAAGACTGAGGCAACGCGGCCTGCAGAAATGAGTTGAGCTTGAGAGGCCTGGGGATTCATAAACCGCAGGTAGAGATCATTGGTTAAATAGGAAGCGCCCCAATTGATGGAAGTGGAGACGGTACTCATAAAGGCGGCTACCAGAGAAGCGAACACTAGACCCAGTAAGCCTTGAGGGAGATAGTCTTTCATCAGGAGGAAGTACCCCAATTCCTGATCTTTGGTATCGGGATAGAGCACTACTGCCGCTAAACCCACCAAAATCCAGGGCCAGGTGCGCACTACATAGTGCATGATATTGAACAACCAAGCGGATTTTTCAGCTTCTTGTTCATCCTTAGCTGCCGCGAGCCGTTGAACAAATTCACCGCCGCCATCACTACGGCGAAAGGACCACCATTGCAGAAAGATGTAGGCGAAAAAGGCATTAATACTAATCCCTGCCGATTCACTCCACTGCAGCCAACCCCCTTCGCCTCCTATCTTTAAAGGGACGAAAGATAAAACATCATGATTCGTGGCTTGCTGGGCTTGCTCGACCAGGAGGTTGATACCGCCAATTTGCTGGACAGCGGCAACGGCAACGATTAAAGCCCCCACTAAGGCTAAGAAAAACTGGAAGAAATCAGTGGCGACCACCCCCCATAAACCGGAGAGGCCAGCATAGATTAAGACAAAAATACTGACGGCGATGACTGTCCACAGTTTGAGATCGCTGTCGGCCCCAATGCCTATACTTTGCCAAACGCCCAGGGCATCCACCATTTTCACCATGGCTAACATGGCATAGCCGATGCCAATGCAATTGATGGGAACTGCAAATAGAAAGGCTTTGGTGCCCCGTAGTACGGCCGCCGTGTTACCGCCGTAGCGCATTTCCGTTAACTCAGCGTCAGTAATAATTTCTGAGCGCCGCCATAATCTCGCGAAGATATAGATCATGACGATATGGGCAAAGCCAAAACTCCACCATAGCCAATTGCCAGCAATGCCTTTAGTGGCGACTAAACCTGCCACCACTAACGGGGTATCGATTGAAAAAGTTGTTGCGGCCATACTGGTTCCAGCCAGCCACCAAGGTAAAGAACGACCCGATACAAAGAAATCAGCTAGACTACCCGATGCTTTCCGAGACAAATAGATGCCAACGAAAAGAGTAAACACCAAGTAGGCTGCGACAATAATCCAATCAAAAAGCTGCATAAGTGATGGTGTATACAATTTTGCTTGCCGTCATCATGCCATAGACTGGCTGGATTACAGGATGTTCCACGTGGACGATGCCTGGGTTAGATATCCCCGTCTAGCGGTAGCATTCCCCCTAAAACGGCAACTCAGTGGAAACCTATCGGCAAGCTGACTTTTACATCTCTTTAAATAAGCCAGTCAATCAGTCAAGGAACGTTGAGTGCATAAACCCATCGACCCAACCCTACTGAGTGAAGGAAGAGATTGGCGTCTCTCATCAAAATTCACTAGATAAGGAACATCACCATGCAACGCTCTACTCTCATGCACTTGACTCAGACCGCAACTCAACGCCTGTTGACGTTAGGAGCCTTAGTCACTCTCTCTGCCAGTAGCGTGATGGCAGCGCCGCAGCAGTCTCAATGCCCGGACGGTTGGGAACCCTCTCCTAGTCCCGCCACTCAATGTCAACCCGGCAGTTTTACGCATCAGACTCCTCAACCGCTGCGTTTTCGCAGAGCGGATCTAAAGGTTCGGCAGTATCGATTTAGTCGCAGGAGTACCAAACGAATCAAGATTCAGGTGGCGAATGCCGGACTTAGAGCAGCACGGCCTACGGTGCTACGCCTGACAGTTCGCCGTATTGATGGCACACCGGTCGGGCGGATGATGAAGATCAAAGTGCCCGTTATTAACGGTCGGCAAACCCAATGGGTGAGCTTGAATGCCGCTCAGATTTTGCCCAAAACAGTGGCCCTCAAAGACACCACCTTTCGCATTGATGTGGATTCAACGAATTTCGTGAAAGAATCCAACGAAAAAAACAATACCACTTGGCACAACCTTTAGGGGATGTGGATCGGGAGAGAGTGTTGTGTCTAGGGCTCTCTTCCTGCGGCTTTTTGCCTGAGAATACACCGTCCACATGTGATGGTTATCACTTCTCCAGACTTGAACTATCACAGCTGCTATAGACCGGTATCACGGCTATCAGCATGATGAATGGCTAATAATTTTGTCATTCCAGTCTAACTCTGTGGCTGCCCGACTCAATTCGCCACGGGGCACAAGAGGAGATTTTGATAGTAACGCTTGTTTATTCTGTTGTTGCTGAGCAATAGGTTATGACTCATCCCCAAGATTTTGAGCAGAGTTCCCAATTCGATCGCTACGGTGCTGGATCTACCCCGAACCTCACGGTTGAAATTTCTAGTCGTCCACTCTATCGTCAAGTTCGGAGACAGAGATCTGGGATGACGCCTATGGACTCTATCGAGTTTGAAGGTACGGCATTGGATCAGTTATCCCATGGCAAGGTTGCTTGGTGGGTTGCGATCGCAAGTTGGTTTGTCTATGGCATACCCATGGGAATCTTAGCGTTTCCGGTTCTGGGAGAGCAGGTCAAGGTAATGGGAGACCATCTCATAAAACTCTTCCATTCCCCTTTGTCTGGCACGCTGTGGTTTCAATTTTTGATGATATTGTTTGCCACTGCATTTCTAGTCATGGTGTGTCTTTGTACGCTGATGATTCTGGTGAAAGGGACGATCCGGAAACTCCAACATCGCCGTTAAACTCTCTGGACCCATGATTGAGCTGAGTTTAAAGAGATTGAACCGGCCATACCTATCCCCACTTTTCTTTTTCTAGAGACTCACAAGTTCCTCAACATTCATCCATAAGCTGAAAATAGAGGCTATGGAACAGGAGTCTGAGGATGAGAAAACACCATCATCGGGGGGATGAGCGCCAAAAAATTATTGCCTTATGGACGGCTTTTCTATTGGGCATGCTCTTTCATACCCAACTGGCTTTAATGCCGTTGTTTCATGGGCTGAGTGTGGCCCACTCCCATATCAATGATCTACCCCTCACTACCCTCTTTTGGCTGATGTTGGGCGTCTTTGGCATGGCGATGGCTGCCATTATTGCCACCGCTTTTGTGAAAGGACAACGATACAAAACGCTACATTTTGGCTTGACGTTGCTTTATACCGTCATCAATATTAGCCACCTAGCCCTGGATCTAATCGTTGGAGTCCCCAGCTATCAGCTGTGTCTGATGGGGTATCTGCTGTTGATTGGTCTCCTGCTTAACCTTGTCGCTTTTCAATGGTTTCACTCAGAGTTGGATAAACAACCGGTCTTGAGGTCAGCTCGTTGACTGTTAAGACCGGTTTTCCTGACCGTTCGACCGATGTCTTCCTGGTGCGATCGCAAAAATACGCCCATAATTGGAGTAGCGATTCCCTAAGTGATTCAATCGGACCTAACGTCGGGAGGCCGATGATGCGAATACTTGTTGTTGAGGATGATCAGCCCACCGCTGAAACCTTAACCACGCTCCTAAACCAGTGCAGCTATGCAGTGGAAACTGTGGCGGATGGTGAAGCCGCTGCGGATCTGGTGAATGCCTTTGAATATGACTTGCTCCTGCTGGATGTGATGCTGCCTAAGGTGGATGGCATTACCCTCTGTCGCCAACTGCGAAATCAAGGCCATACCATGCCGATTTTGCTGCTGACGGGCAAGGGGGACAGCCATGACAAAGCGGTGGGTCTCGATGCCGGGGCGGATGATTACGTCGTCAAACCCTTTGACCTAGAAGAATTAGAAGCTCGTATTCGGGCCTTACTGCGTCGGGGACATCTCCATACCTCGCCGATTTTGGAATGGGGTCGCCTGCAGTTGGATCCCAGCTCCACTCAGGTGAGCTATCACCAGCAGCTCCTAGCGTTGACGCCCAAAGAGTATGCGCTGCTGGAATTGCTGATGCGTAACCCTCGGCGGGTCTTTAGCTGCGGCATGTTGCTAGAGCATCTATGGACCTATGAAGACATGCCGGGGGAAGAGGCCGTTAGAACCCATATCAAAGGTTTGCGCCATAAGCTCCGGGATGCGGATGCACCGGCCGATATGATCGAAACGGTGTATGGCATTGGCTATCGTCTTAAACCATTAGCAGAATTAGAAGCAGAAACCCCTTCCTTCCAGCAGGAAAATCAAGCGGCCATTGCCAATATTTGGCAGCGGTATCATGCTCGGATTCGTCAGCAGGTTCAGGCATTGGAACAGGCCAGCGTTGCCTTTCAAACTCACCAGGGCCACCTCAACGCCGATCAACAGCAGCAAGCAGAGCAAGAGGCCCATACCTTAGCAGGGGCCTTGGGCATGTTTGGCATTCATGCGGGGACTCACTTAGCGCGCCAGATTGAGCAACTCCTGCACCAGCCCCAACCTCTAGGAACAGAGGATATTGGAGAATTTCAGCATCAGGTAGAGACGCTCCGACAGACGATTGAGGCCCATGGCCCGGTCTCACCTACCGACACCTTGGATTCCCTAGGCACCCTGCCGTCTTTGCTGGTGATCGATGCCGATCAAGACTGGATAGCTGACTTAACGGACCAAGCTCGATATTGGGACTGGACCGTCCAGACGGTGAAAGATCTAGACGCCGCCCATCGGTCCCTGACTCAGGATGTGCCCCAGGTGATTCTGATGGATTCAGCCGTAGCCGACTGTAAAGATCAAACCCTGGCTTTCCTAGAGCAGGTGACCCATCATACGCCTCCGATTCCGGTCTTGTTCTATGGTCTGCCGGAAGGACTCCATTCGCGGCTAGAAGTGGCTCGTTTGGGGGGGAAAGCTTTTTTAGAGAAACCGATCGCTCCCATGCAGGTGCTCCAAGAGGTGGAGCGGGTGCTGCACCAGTCTCAATCCATCACTGCCAAAGTCATGATTGTGGATGATGATCCGAGTTTGCTGCAGTTACTGCCTCCTTTATTGGAGCCTTGGGGGTTTAAGGTGAGTACCCTTGCTGATTCCAGGCTATTTTGGCAAACCTTAGTGGCGGTCTCTCCAGATCTCCTGATTCTCGATATCGAAATGCCCCATGTGGGGGGGATGGACCTTTGCCAGATCGTCCGCAATGATGCCTACTGGCATAACCTGCCGATTATCTTTCTCACGGCTCATACCGAAGCCGAGACGGTCAATCAGATTTTCGCCCTGGGGGCGGATGATTTTGTCAGTAAACCCGTTGTCGGCCCCGAACTGGTGGTGCGGCTCGTCAATCGTCTGGAGCGCATGCAGCTTTCTCAGCAGCTCTGGCAGGTGGATACCCTCACCAAAGCCTATAAGCGGCAACCCGCCATTGCTCGCTTGGACCAGATGATGAAGCGAGCGCAAGATCTACAGCAACCCTTGAGTCTGGCCTTAGTTAAAGTGACCAATCTGCGGCAGATTAATGCTGAATTTGATTTGGAAACTGGAGACTCGATTTTGCGTCAGGTGGGATATACCCTAGGTCAAGGCTGTGGGAAAGATGATGTGGTGGCTCGCTGGAGTAGCAATGAGTTCTTGATGGGGCTGCAGGATGTCCAGTCGATGGAAGCAGAGGATCATGTCCAACATCTGTGCCAGGACTGTTTGCAGGCCCACGCTCTGACCCATGCAGCTGTGCCCATGCACCTCGACTTAGGGGTGGTGCAATATCCTGAGGCGGGTACGACCTTATCGGCCCTGTACAAAGCTGCCGATTGCCACCGGATGGGGAGGCAAGTGGATGATTGAGCAAGTTCACCTGCTGCCTGAGCAACAGAGCTGGATGACGTCTTTGCTGAATACGTTGCCTGCGCTGGTGGTGATTCTGGATGTCCAGGGACGGATTGTAGGCTTTAATCAGGCCTGTGAACAGGTGTCTGAGTATACCTTTGCGGAGGTGAAAGAGCGATTTCTCTGGCAGGATTTGCTGTTGTCAGAGGAACGGGCTGGTGTACAAGCCGTTTTTGAGCAGTTGTTGTCCCATCAAGGCCCCAGTCAACATCAAAATCACTGGCGAACAAAGACAGGAGGGCGCCGCTTGATTGCTTGGTCGAATTCCGTGATTCAGCAGGGGCATGCGGTCCAATTTGTGATTTGCACGGGCGTTGATATTACGGAACAGCAGCAGTCGGCATTGGCCTTGCAGCAGCAGATTGAGCATGAACGACTGTTGAGTGGTATTGCTGCCCGTATCCGCCAATCCTTAGATCTGCGGACCATCCTCAACACCACCGTGGATGAAGTTCGGCAGCTGTTAGAGACGGATCGGGTGCTGATCTTTCGGATCGAACAAAATTGGGACGGTATCGTGCTAGTGGAATCCGTCGATACGGCCCAATGGCCCTCGATCCTGGGGGTTAAAATTCACGATCCGTGTTTTCCCGATATTTATGGGAGGCCGCCAGAGCACATCCATGCCAGTGCGGTTGATAATATCTACACCGCCAATCTGTCTCCCTGTCATCAAGAGTTACTCCAACAGTTCCAGATTCAAGCCAATTTAGTGGTGCCCATTATTTTGGAGGATCGAGTCTGGGGCTTATTGATGGCCCACCATTGTCGGGAGCCGCGCCATTGGGAGTCCCTAGAGATTAAGTTACTGAGTCGATTGGCGATTCAACTTGCGATCGCAATTCAGCAGTCCGAACTGTATTGCCAACTGCAGGCGGAATTGACGGAGCGTGAACAAGTTGAAGTGGTTCTGCAAGAAGCCAAACATAATCTAGAGCAGCGGGTTGTGGAGCGCACCGCAGCCCTCCGTCAGGCTAACCAACAATTACGGTCTGAACTGCAGACCCGTCAGCAGGCAGAAGCGGCTTTACAGCATTCGCAGAAGCGGATCTCTGGCATTTTGGAAATTGCCGATGATGCCATTATTTCTGTGGATGGCTCCTTTACCATCACCCTGTTCAACCAGGGGGCAGAAAAGATGTTTGGATATCGCCGTCAAGATATCCTCGGTCAGCCTCTGCATAAGCTCTTGCCTGATGATTTAGTGATCTCTCATCAGTCTCAGATGCAGCAGTTTGGTGACCCATCAGTCGATCCATCTATGGCCACCCAGATGGGGACCCGGCGTCGCCCGATCACCGCTCAACGTCGAGATGGCACTTACTTTACGGCGGAGGCCTCTATCTCTAAACTGCAGCTGGGGGAAGAACAGGTCTTTACGGCCATTCTGCGAGACATTACCGAGCGTCTAGAAGCCCAAGCGTCCCTGACCCAGCTCACCCGCCAAAATGAATTGATTCTCAATTCCATGGGGGAAGGACTCTGTGGGCTGGATTTGCAATATCACATCACTTTTGTGAATCCCGCAGCGGCGGAGATGTTGGGCTATGCGATTCCGGACCTGATTGACCAACCCATAGAAATCATTTTGGGAACCCACCCTCAACTCCTAAAAAATGATGAAGATGCCACATATCCCTTTGAAGATTCCTTAGTGTCGGGTACCACCCATCGCTTTATCACGGATGAATTTCGACGGCGAGATGGCACCCTATTCCCGGTGGAATATGTCAGTACCCCCATTCGCGAACAGGATGGGATTACGGGGGCGGTGATCACCTTCAAAGATACGAGCGATCGCCAGGTGGTGGAACGGATGAAGGATGAATTTATTTCCGTGGTCAGCCATGAATTGCGTACGCCGTTGACCTCCATTCATGGGTCTTTGCGTATGCTCACCAGTGGCCTATTATCCCCTCACTCCGATAAGAGTCAGCGCCTCCTCAACATTGCCGTCGATAGTACGGATCGCTTAGTGCGATTAATCAATGACATTCTCGATGTGGAACGGATTGAATCGGGTCAGGTCAGTATGACCAAATACCCGTATAATATTTCAGATTTGATGACCCAATCTGCCGATACGATGCAGGGAATGGCTACTCAAATGCAGGTCACATTAAAGGTGACACCTCTATCAGTGCTAACGGATGTGGATGGCGATCGCATTGTCCAAACAATGACCAATCTTCTGAGTAACGCCATCAAATTTTCTCGTCCGGGAGGCATTGTGGAAATGAACGCTCATCTTATGCCTCAGCAGTCCCCAAGTTGTGCTTTGGCTACCGAACCTGATGCCACATCCCTCTCGCCTGCAGACGCCCCGCAGGTCTGTATTTGGATTCGAGATCAGGGCAGAGGCATTCCCCCGGATAAAATTGACACCATTTTTGAACGGTTTCAGCAAGCCGATTCTTCGGATGCTCGTGACCATGAGGGCACAGGGTTAGGACTTGCCATTTGCCAGAGTATTGTGCATCAACATGGCGGCCAAATTTGGGTAGAAAGTCAGCCAGGGAAAGGGAGCACCTTTTCCTTCACATTACCCATTCAGCGAAATGATACATAAAGGTAGAACGGATACATGACAGCAAAGTGCATCCTCGTAGTGGATAACGAGCTTTACATTCAAGAAGTGGTTCAGATTGCGTTAGAAACGATCAACAACTGGCGTGTCGTCACGGCCAGTTCTGGTGCTGAAGGGCTTCTGAAGGCGGAGAAAGAACGCCCTGATGCCATTCTTTTGGATATGATGATGCCGGATATGGATGGGGCCACTACCTTTCAAAAGTTGCAGGCTAATCCAGTCACGCAAACCATTCCAGTGCTGTTACTGACCGCTAAAATTCAAACAGCGGATCAAAAGCGTTATCAAGCCATGGGTGTCCATTCGACGATTGCCAAGCCCTTTGATCCACTACAGCTCCCCACTCAGATTGCAGATGTATTAGGCTGGCAGTTATAGCCGCCCGATCAAGGGCTTGATCCTTACTCTCTCCTAGTATGAAGCCATCCGAACCTTCTCTTACCCTGTCGATTGCCAGTTTAATGCGTATAGGGGTGATCAGTTTGGGGCTGCTGTTACTATGGCAACTCCAAAATTTAGTCGTAGTGCTGATGATTTCCATCGTCTTGGCCTCTACCCTGGCTCCAATTATTCAACAGGTGGAATCGTTACGAGCGCCTCGATGGTTGGCGGTGCTAGGGGTCTATATCAGTTTGATTGGAGCGGCTATCACTGCCGCGCTGGTGATTGGTCCGACGATCACAGAGCAAATTCAACGTATTGTTGCCGCCCTACCGGGTTATTTAGATGCCCTGACGACGCTGATCGAAGACTCGATTATGCAGTTGGGCATCAGTAAGCCAGAAGATTTAGGCATGATCAATCAGGTATTGGATCTACAAGCTCTGACGGCTTGGACCTTTCGTTCGAGTCAAAAGCTGATTCTCCAGTCCGTAGATATCACCAAAGGCTTATTGGGAGGGGTCTTTAACTTGCTGTTAGCGCTGATTTTGTCAGCCTATATGTTGTCCGATTCCCAACGCTTGCTGCAAGGGCTGGCCGCGCTCTTTCCTCAGCCCTGGGAACAGCGGCTGGCGGATCAAGTCCCTCCCGTGAGTCAACGGATGGGGGCCTATATCCAGGGTCGCCTACTGGTCTCGCTGATTTTGGGAACCACGGTGAGTATTGGCTTGAAGCTGATTGGCATTACGGAAGTGGCGTTGGGACTGGGAGCCATTGCAGGGCTGACGAATTTGATTCCCTTTTTTGGACCCGTACTCGGGGCGATTCCGGCGTTGCTGGTGGCGGTTGCCCAAGGGGGCTGGACGGTGGTGTGGGTGTTTTTGTTGTTTGTGTTGATCCAAAATCTAGAAACCTATGTCCTTGATCCGTTGGTGGTGAGTCCGTCGGTGAATGTGCCGCCCTTGTACCAGCTGTTAGCGGTATTGGGAGGTACCCAAGTTTTGGGAATTATTGGGGCCTTAATTGCCCCACCCTGGGTCGCGGCAGGAGGCGTTCTGATCGAGAATTTATATCTGCAACCCAAACGCGATGCAGAGCAGCAGACTCAGCCTGGGTCAGAGACGGGGTGACTGACGGCTGAGTTCAGATCCTTCATTGCCAAACTTGAGGGGTGATCCTCACAGTTTCCCCAAGTTTGGAGAGTATTCTCCACATAAAGGATACTGGCTGACTTCTGTGATGGAAGCAGTACCTGAATCTGAATAACTGCGTTCGACCCCCCTAAAGACTGATGACGAAGACCTTAATTAATCTCACGTTAGCTATCGTTAAAGAAGAGGCGGAGTTACTCGCAGAGTATTGTCCCAACCCTATCTACCAGGAGGTGCTAGGGAATCCCGCAACTAAACAGGAACTGATGACCTATGTTTTAAGTCGAGTTCCCAATACCTATGTACTGACTGCGGAACCAACGGCCCTGTCTGCTCGTGGACAAACCACTGCCTACCGTCTCCACATTGAGACACTACTGAAGCAAGGCATGGACGCACTTGGCAGCCATCGTCCGATAACTGCCCTTCGAGAGACTCAAACTGTTGGATGAGCGGCTTAATGTCTGTTTTACCTTGCTTAGATGACTAGCCTGACTGTTTGTACTTGTAGATGAGATTGTTTAACCAAGCATTAACGATGCTGGGGGACTGGAGATGACTGCCAACCGATACCAACAACTGATTGACTTTTTGACCCAAGAAGTCGGGATTTCGACAGAGTCGATCAATATTGCCCTGAAGTCTTGTCAACAACAGCAAGGGCCTTTGCCGATGATTCTGTGGCAGTACGGTTTGATTACATTAGAGCAGCTTAATGAGGTCTTTCATTGGATCGAGACATCCTTTGGTCCCGATGAAACCTACAACATTACAATCAACTGTGAAAAATGAGGTTTTATATGTTCTCTTTAACCACTCGACATCAACCTTGGTGGGTCCATATTCAAACCACGATTCCTGATTGTCACTATTATTTTGGTCCCTTCGACAGTATCGAAGAGGCAGAGGCCCATCAATCAGGATATGTAGAAGATTTAGTCCAAGAGCAAGCTTTAGAAATTGTGGTCAAAGTCAGTCGCTGCCAACCTGAAATGTTGACTCTTTGTGATGAAGACGATCTGTATCCTATGGACTGGCGGGATCTGTCTCCCCATGACCGACCGACGGTGCTATGCCATTGCTAGCCTTTAATCGGTGGTAATCCAGAAAAAGCCTGGATCCGTGCGCCGCTGATCATCCAATAATTCAGATTCCCAAATATCAGGATTGGCGGTGGCTTCTAAGGGACGCTTGCCCGACATCTGTAGCTCCAGGTCGGAAGCTGTAGTGGAAGCCTCGCTATTCTCAGAAAAGAGGGTAATCGACGGCTTCACTTCACCCCCCAATGCATCAGCGGATTCTCGTGGTGCAGGGGTAGAGGGAGTGGTTCCGGCCCAGGCAGGACTGGTGAAGGTTGTCAGCAGACTGGCAACCAGGATGAATTTGAGAGAAGTCATGGTAGGTGTGAGGGTTTCAGATACTGGCAGTCTAGAAACTCGCGAGAAAAGTTGGGGTGTCTCAGCCCAGCCTGTAATGGCGATCTAGATCATTGCTAGGATGCCCACTCTCTCGTGAGAGAGATCTGGAAGGATGGGCGTGCGATCGCACCCTCTGTATCACAAGAACCGCAGCTAGACCTTTTAACCCCGGCGACCGCTGACATAGGCTGCCGTCAGGGGATCTTGGGGACGGGTGAAAATCTCTTGAGCGGAGCCAAATTCAATCAATTGGCCCACATCATGCTGCACCCAGAAAAAAGCCACATCATCGGCAATACGGGAGGCTTGGCCGAGGTTGTGAGTGACAACCAGAATCGTATAGGTGCCTTTTAACCGCAGAATTAAATCTTCGATCACTTCGCTGGAGAGGGGATCCAGGGCGCTACAGGGCTCGTCCATGAGTAAGACTTGAGGTTTTAAGGCCAGTGCCCTCGCGAGACAGAGGCGCTGCTGTTGCCCTCCAGACAGGGAGAGGGCAGGGGCTTTGAGGCGATCTTTGACTTCTGCCCACAGACCCACATCGGTGAGAGTGGTTTCGATGATGTGGTGGATATGGGTGCGATCGCAAATCCCATGCTCTTTTAAGGGAAATGCCAAATTGCGGTAAATAGAGAGGGGAAAGGGATTTGGCTTTTGGAACAGCATGCCCACTTGGCGGCGCAGGGGTGTTAGGGGCATCGTCGCCGTATCGCAATCATTTAAATAGACCTGGCCGGAAAGTTGGGCTTTCGGCGTGAGTTCATGGAGGCGATTTAAACAGCTTAAAAAGCTGGTTTTGCCACAGCCCGATGGACCGATTAAAGCCGTAATTTGTCCGGCTCGGAACTGAGCATCCACATTGGCGAAGGCCACCTTGCGACCATACCGTAAACTCAGGTTCTCCACCCGGACGCTAGGCGGCTGGTGATGATCGGCGGTGAAGGATGGCGGGCTTAAGGTGGGAGAGGTCATAGAATTTGCAATTTGGATTGGCGAAAGCGTTCGGCGAACCAGGAAACAAGAGTATTAATCACAATGAGCAGAATCACGAGGACTAAGGCCGTCCCATAAGCATTCTGTTCACCCCCCGGAATATTCATCACCAGGTCGAAAATATGAATCGATAGTACCCGGCCAGAGTCGAGTAGTGATGTCGGCATCCGATCGACATAACCACTAGTGAAAATTAAGGCAGCGGTTTCTGCAATGGCCCGTCCAATTCCCAGCAAAATCCCCACGGCAATCCCCGGTAGCGCTGCGGGTAAAATCAGGGTTGTCAGGGTGCCTAAACGAGATAATCCTAATGCTGCCGCTGCTTGACGATACTCGCGAGGGACATTAACCAGGCCCACCTGAATGGAACGAATAAGGATGGGCAATACCATACAGGCTAAGGTCAAGCCCCCAGACAGAATAGAGAATCCCAAGCCTAAAACCTTTGAGAAAAAGGCATTGCCAAACAGACCAAACACAATGGATGGCACCCCCGCCAAAATATCTAAGCTGAGACGAATGGCCTGATGGGAGCGCTGTGGACTGAATTCCGTTAAAAATAGAGCCGTGCCTAATCCTAGGGGGAGGGATACGCCCATACAAACCCCTAACACTAACCCCGTGGAGACCAGAATGGGAGCAATACCGCCTTCTAGCCCAGCTTTATTGGGGGCTTGAGTTATAAAAGCGCCATTGATGGCTTGCCCTCCTTGCCAAACCACATCGCTGAGTAGCCAGAGGAATAAAGCGGTAATCCCCAAGGCCACCAACCAAACCATCAGGGTTGCCCCTTGCTCCTTGCCAACAGGGATAGCCAGACGACGGACCATCTTAATCCTCCGGTGCATCCGTCCAGGGATCGGTGACGAGGACCAACCCAGTCACCACCAGCATCAGAACAAGTCCGCTGGCAAACAAAGCTGAGCGGTGAAGATCGAGGGCATAGGCCATTTCTAGGGCTATATTGGCGGTCAATGTCCTCACGGGGGCAAAGATCGAATCGGGGAACTGGACAACATTCCCGCAGACCATGAGGACCGCCATGGTTTCACCGAGGGCGCGGGCAGTGGCGAGCATGACAGCCGTTAAGAGACCCGAACGAATAGCAGGTAAACAGACGCCCTGGATGGTGGCCCAGGTTCCTAGGCCCAGGGCAGCTGACCCGCGCCAGTAAGTAGGCGGTAAGCTGGCTAGACTGGCATCAGTCACCAGGGCAATGGTGGGCAAAATCATCAGAGCCAAAATCAGAATGCCCGCCAGGAGGCTAGAGCCAGGCGGCTGAACTTTGGCAATTAAGGGTACGAGAACCACCAGTCCCCATAAGCCATAGACCACAGAGGGAATGCCAGCTAGTAACTCGATTAGGCGTCGATAGAGTTGGGCCACGCCTGCCGGGGCATAGTACTGACAAAATACCGCTGATAAAAGACCTAGAGGGGTTGCCACCAATACCGCGCCAACGGTGACTCCCAATGTTCCCATCACCATCGGGGTGAGATTGTAGGCCTGTTCGCTAGGGTGCCAACCTGGATCTCGCCAAAACTGATCGAGAGAAATAGAGCGCAGAATCGGTAGCGTTTCCCAGATAAGAAAGCCCAGAATCAATAGCAAAATTGCCCCGGAACACAGCGCCAGGATTTGCAAGAGAACCCTCCAGCTTGCTTCACTCTTGAACTGGAACAAGGGACTGCTCCTGAACAATATCCTTGACCTGGGAGGATTGAGCAAAATCAATAAATTTTTGCTGTTGAGGATTAAGAGGTCCTTGAGTCACCAAGTTAAGGGGACGTGATAGAGGGAACGAACCATCCCGCACGGTTTGAGCAGTAGCTTTCACACCTTCTAGGGGCAAAACTTTAATGGGCGTGCCCTGCTCGACATTCACCTTCGCTGCACCGACAGAAACATAGCCAATGGCCAGCGGGTTACCTGCCACGGTTTTGATGCCTTGCTCGTTATCGCCAATGACTACATCCGCTTTAATCTGCGAGGACTTGAGCTGGAAGTGCTGGGTAAATACTTCTAATGTGGAGCGACCTTCAGCTTTATTGACGACGGTAATGGCTTGGGATTTACCGCCAGCGTCCTGCCAATTGTTGAGCTTGTCCGTGTAGATGTCGGTAATTTGCTGGCGGGTCAGGCTTTGAATGGGGTTATCCCGATGGACAATCACGACGACGCCATCTTTGGCGATGGTATGGAAGTTGAGGCCCTGGTCTGCTGGCTTAGCGGCTCGGGACACCATGCCAATATCGGCGACCTGTTGGCGCACATCGGCAATGCCGCGAGAAGACCCACCCGTTTGCACGTCAATCCGCACCTGGGGGTTTTGGGCTTCATAACGTTTGGCGATTTCGGAGGCGACGGGGGCAACGGTACTGGACCCAGTAATCACCAGTTTTTGAGGGGCGCTACCGGAGCTAGACGCTTGTAAACTGCTGCAGGCTTGCAACCCTAGGCATAAGCCCAAAAACGCACCTGCGATGGCTCGACCAGACATAACGGTTCCTGCTAATGACTCCATAAAAATTCGGTGACCCCTGGGTGTAAGGGCCGCATAAAAGTTTGAATAGGTCGTAGAGGAACGACCTAGGATAACGAACTTAATAACACCGGAAAATATAGTTGAACATGGCTCTAGCTCCTAACTTCCACAGCCTAAACACCACTGATAGCCCCCTAAATCCCTCACTGGTGAAGGACTTGTCTGCTCGACCCACACAGGATCTGTGACAAAGTTGAACCTCAGCAGATCTAGAGGTCTCACGATCTAGATTCATTAGCCTAGACATAGGCTCAAAGTCCTCCAGAATGGGGGATTTAGGAGGCGAGTGCAAAAGCCGATGTTGCCAAAAGAGATGGCAGAAATCTCGGTATCAATCACTTTTCATTCCCTAAATAGAAAAGGAGGTAAATGAGAATTCGCAACAGCCCAAATTCAATCCTTCTTGGGACACCTGACTTTGGACATCCGGTACCAAGGCATAAAGGACGGCTTTGCCATCGCGAGTGGCTTGCACAAATCCAGCCTGCCGCAGCACTTTTAAATGGTGGGACAGGAGACTTTGCTCGACGTTCAACACGGCATTGATTTCATTGACGTGTTGAGGGCCATTCATCAATAGCTTCAGAATTGAGAGCCGAGTGGCGTCTGCTAAGGTTTTGAGCTTGTTGGCACAAGATTGAGATGTTTTCATGCTCACCTTGCTTCTGGTCAACCTAGGGTGTAGGTATTTATAGTAATTTTTATCTGTGTTGAATATATCTTGATATCAATTTTGATTCATTAATCATAGATTAAAGTTTCCTGAATCTTGCTGATCCTGGAAAAGCTGCGGGTAGAACTTGGATAGGCTATCTTGGACAGGTTTATGGTGAACTGGAACGGTTATGAGTTTTGTGGTGGTCGACGTGGAGTCGGATGGTCCTATCCCCGGCGACTATTCGATGGTTTGTTTTGGGGCTGTGATTGTAGAGCCAACGTTGTCCAAAACGTTTTATGGCCAGTTAAAGCCAAGTTCTGAACAGTGGGTTCCAGAAGCGTTAGCGGTCAGTGGCTTCAGCCGAGAAGATGTCCTTGGCTTTGAGGAACCAGCCATAGTGATGCAGGCGTTTGCGGATTGGATTGCCGAGAATAGTAAGGGGCGTCCGTTTTTTATTTCGGACAATAACGGCTTTGACTGGCAGTTTATCAATTGGTATTTTCACCATTTCCTGGGCAATAATCCCTTTGGCCATACATCTTCCAATCTTGGCTCTCTGTACAAAGGGCTGGTCAAGGACACCTTCACGAATTTCAAGCACTTACGGAAAACGGCGCATACTCACCATCCGGTGGATGACGCTCGGGGTAATGCAGAGGCGCTATTGCTGATGAAGGAACAGGGCTTAAAAATTAGTCTGAGATAAAAAGGTCTTATAGGAATCTAATATCATTTATAAGATTTCGTGAGACTGCAATTCTTGCCAGTTCTAATTCAGCTTAAAGGTGATTCTCATTACTCACTTCAGATTAATGTATATGATTTTTTTAGAGAAAAATTTTTAATTTAGATCGAATGATTGTATGGGGTATCTTGAAGAAGAGCAATAAAAAATTGGGATAGTCGTTACGCAAGTGAACACAGAGCATAATCAAAAGACTCAGGAATTTCGATCTGCTACTGAATTTCCAACATCTATTCAAGAGCTTGATATTAAAGAGGCTGATCGAGTTTATTGCGAAATAAGGCAATATCTTGTCAGCACTAATCGTAGTCAAGGACAACTACGACGTTACAACGAAAGCTACAGACAGGACATAAGTAAATATCGAGATAACATATCTGATCTTCAGAAAACTCGCGATAATCTCCAACTTGCAATTAATCAGCTCACTGCCGAAAAGAAAGAATTACTAAATGACAAATCTGAAGCTATTGAGTTGCTAGAGCAAGAAGTAACAAATTTATCTGGTAATCTTGATACATTATCTGAAGCTTTTGAAGGAATTATCGATTTCGATGATCCGAATGTCCAATGGGCCTCAACAAGCTTTATGACAAGGGTATGGAATTTTCTAAAGTCTGTTCGCCTAATTGTTCGAGGGTGGAATATAGAAGATCAACTTCCCTCTACTGCAGACCATGAGAGTTTACCCCCTAGTCGAGAAAATATTGCTATGGAGGAAAGAGAGAACCCAAGAATGTATACTGACCCTGCTTCTATAAATAGAGCACTGAGAGATGATACAGGCTGATAGTTATGGGTAAAAAGAAAATCAATTCTCTTTTAAAGCGTCTAAAAGAGAATCATCAGAAAGATATAGAGAACTCTGCATATATTTATAGTGTTGCTCAAGGTGCTGTCAATCAAATAGATACAGTAGCTCATAAGCAAAAAAGTGGGATTACACCATCTTGCAAGTTATTGCCATCAATAATTGATAAAGAAGAACTTGTTCGAAGATATAAGAATTATAATGGCTGTAGAAAAGCAGCAAAAACGCTAGGCATAAAGTTTAAGAAAACACCTTCATGGAATAAGTTGATTTGTGCTTTTTCTTATGCGGAGATATTTAAAGAAATCTGCAGGGATTATAGTAACAACAATCCGGATCCATTATTAAGTGGAATAACTATAGAAATACAATTTTGAATCATATTCTAATAACTTATCTATATTTTCCCTGCCTCTGCTAGTTTTCGCTGTATTTCCAGAGATGGAATGCTGACTGCCTGACAGATCTTTGTATTCCATAGCTCATAAAGCTTTGCACTGTAGAGAGCGGATACGAGAGAACCAGATTTTGTTGTAGTGTTTCTTTTGAGCTTTTTTAGAGGCAAAACACGGTTGCGGATCCTTGGTGAATAAGGGGACTGGCATCAACAACTCCCGTCCTTTATGGACCACCCCCTTGAGCCACCGCAATCCAATCTTGAGATAGCTAATGCCTCTGTGCCAATGGGGATCAACCTGTTGGCGTAGCCCTTTAATATGAACAGCCATCCCCTGAGCCGTGCTGTATAGCAGTGCCACAGCAGCAATCAGGTACAGCCTCTCCAGAGCATCAGCACAGCGAATTTTCGACTCTTCAAGCTCAAACACACCAGATTTACTATCGAGGAATAATTCTTCCACCCGAAACCTCAAGGCGTATTGCCACAAGGTTTGTAACGAGGGTGATTCATCTGTAATCACTGCCCATGGTTCTTTTACGCCTCGGATATTCGCCAGTACCAAATTGCACCGATAGAGGCCATCATCCCAAAGCCCGACATTACGGTAGAGGAGAGCTTCTCCTTTGGATGGCCATAACCTACGGACTTCTCTTGGACATTGACGGGGGCCATGGAGAAGGACATCACATGGGATACGCAGACAGTAATGCCAACGGCTCTGCTGTAACCAGCTCATCAGTTGATGGTTCGCGAACCCACGATCTGCTAACAACATGACATCTGGATGCTGCCGTAATAACCAACGGGCCTGACGCAATAGCGGTTGATATTCCTCAAAAGCAACCGCCGCACTCTTGTGCTCTAATACTTTCCATAACAACGGTACTGCTCTGCCACAGCAGACAACGGATACATGAATCATGCAGTATTCATTCCATAAAACCGTGGTATCCATCGCTAGGTAAAGGCGATGGGTTCGCCAGTTCTTAAGCGCTAGAAGGACCAAAGGGACATACAGTTTGTGGACATCAATGAGCGGATTGCACAGAAAGCGTTGCCAGCGACGCTCGACACTTTGGGCTTTTTTGCTCGGCAGGGGACATAGGATTCCCAAGCAGATAAGCATAATCGTTCACTGCAGATTAAGGCGCTCACCATCCATCCCAGGGTCATGAGATGACGCAAATCTCGATAATGGCTGTGTTGACGTAAAAAGGAGAACAGTTGACGATAAATTTGGGTGGAGCCTGACATTTGAGTAACGCTGATTTGTGCTTAAATCTAGCTTCACATGTCGCTCCACTCTTTTCTCAAAGACTATGAAAATAAAGGCTTTGAGATACTTCTGTCAGGCAGTCAGGATGGAATGATATGGCGAACGTTAGAGGCTGTTTTAAAAGCCCAGTTAATTCTGCATTAGCCCCCTAAATTCCCCATTCTGGGGGACTTTGAGGCTTATTATTATTCTAGAGGTGAGACAGAGGTAGGGGTAACAAGATGCGAGAGAAAAGAGCGCAACACCACCGTATTCGTGGTACGACCCCAGCAGTCGTTGCCGCCGCACAACGACTGAGTCTCAATCTGACGCCTGCCGAACAAAAACTGTGGAAAGCACTGCAAAAACGTCAACTCAACGGTCTAAAATTCCGCTGTCAACACGCCATCAGCTCGTTTATTGTCGACTTTTACTGTCCCCAATGTCGATTAGTGATTGAGCTAGACGGCGACATTCACAATCAGCAGGTGGAGTATGATGAAGCCCGTACCGAGCAGCTTCATCAGCTTGGTTACCGAGTGATCCGATGCCAGAACTCAAACGTTATTCACCACCTGGATCATGTACTTCAGCAAATCCGACAGGCGAGTGAGCAAAGCATTGAACTACAGTCAAAGTCCCCCAGGATGGGGGATTTAGGGGGCTAATGTAGCATGATTGAGGCTATTGACTAGAAAGGCATCGGATTTAGTTGTGAGGAGTCATACTCTCCTTACAACCCTGTCCATGGCTAACTTACAAGAGTTTTGTCCTGTACTCAAGGATCAGAGTAATAAAATCAGTCTTTGGGTCCTTTCTCTCTTGGTTTATTATGTCGGTACCAGATTTAATCCATACCCTGGAACAGACAACCCGGAAAAGACTCAAACAAATGTCTGTTGAGGACTTTAATCAAAGCCTGAATGACACCTATCACCATTTGCAGCGTCAGCCCAATGCTTATGCACTGAATGATGAACATCAAATCGTTGGACTGAGTTTGCAAGGAGTGGATGGCCATGAATTAGTGGACGCATCCATCGAGCAATATCCCCATCTCTCCGCCTTGTATTTATTCGATATTGTCTCGCCAGAAATCGTCCCATTTGCCAGTCTCCCAGGGCTCTCCACCATTGCCCTGTCGGGACAAGACGTGACGGCTACCTCCTATCTTCAGCAAGCCACAAATCTCACCACGGTTTATTTAAAAACCACCCATATTTCGGATTACTCCTTCTTGTCGGACCTCAAGAACCTAACCCACCTAGACTTAAGCAACAATCAGATTGCTGATATTTCCTTTATCCAAGACCTTAAACAACTCACTAGCCTCGGCTTAGCAGCAAACAAAATTGTTGATATCTCAGGACTAAAAGACCTGACGACACTGAACAGCCTGAATTTACGCTCCAATGCAATAGACGATTATTCCGTGTTGCTCAATTTCAAAGAACTTAGCCAACTAACGGTTAGCGTTCGCGAAGCAACCGGTCTTGCCTTTCTACAAGATCTTAGGGGTCTTACCTATCTAGATCTCAGTTACAACCACTGGATTTCTGATATTTCGGTTTTACGCCATCTCCCAAAGCTCACCCATCTAGATTTAGGGTCTAATCAGATTTCTGATATTGCAGTTTTGTCAGACCTGCCACAACTCACGCACCTGTCTTTAAGTGCCAATAAAATTTCTGATCTTTCAGTCTTACAAACCCTCCAGGGACTTGAAAGTCTGGATATCAGCGCTAACGAGATTGCTGATATTGCCATCCTACAAAATCTCCAAGGGCTGACCCAACTGGATATCAGCTCCAATGACGTGTCTGACATTTCCGCTTTGCAGGATCTCACGACGCTCACCCAACTGAATGTCAGTTCAAATGAGGTTATTGACTATTCTGTTTTACAAGGTCTAACCGAACTCACCAACCTAGATGTCAGTGATAATCAGCTGTCTGAGATCTCAGACTTACAGGGACTGCACGCACTCACCAGTCTGAACCTCAGCTATAACCAGCTGTCTGATATTTCAGTCTTACAGGACCTCAAGCAACTGGCTACTCTGAACTTAAGCTACAACCCAGTCTCTGATATTGCAGTACTGCAAAACTTCAAGGATCTCACCACCCTGAATTTAAGTTTCACTCAGATTACCGACCTGTCTACTCTGCAAGGCCTTAAAGGGCTAACCAGTTTAGATTTACATAGCAATCAGATTAGGGATATCTCAGCATTACAAGACCTGAAGGGACTCTACCGGCTGAATGTCAGTGATAATCAGCTGTCCGATATTTCTGCATTGAGAAACCTCAAGGGCCTCTTCAGTCTGAATTTAAGCATTAACCAAATTTCAGATATTGCAGCCCTACAAGATCTCACAAGACTAACCAGTTTGAATGCCAGTCATAATCGGCTGTCTGATATTTCAGTTTTGCAGGGACTCACCAGGCTGAACAGTCTAGATTTAGGAGCCAACCAGATTGCTGATATCTCAGTCCTGCAAAATATCCCAGGACTCTTTAGTCTGGATTTGCGATTTTCCGATGTTTCCGTGTTTCAGGACTTCAAGGGACTGACCAGTCTGAATCTCAGTTCTAATCAAATTTCCAGCGTTCCCGAATGGCTGAGTGAACAGGGGCTTCCCATTCAAACGGAGGATGAAGATGCTTTATTCTGCATTAACCTGTGTGGTAATCCCATTCCAAAGTGACCTGGATCAGGGTCAGACCATCCGTGACTTCCCGCCTTTGCGATCCTGGGTTGCCAGGGCGGTTCATTCAGTCAGTGCTGGCCGAACGCTGGCCAGATCGCCGTTGTACGCATCTTGGTGGATTTTCATGGTGTCCTGTGCCTAAACCTTGGGTCAGTGACATCATGGAGAACACTGCCGTTGCGAGGGCAGTCGCTTAGCAGCCGTTGTGAGATAGCTGGCGAGATGACGGCACCCCTTCGCTAATAAAATGTCCAGATCGATATGAGCACTCTGGAGAGTCTCGCCGGTGCTCACCCATATTTGCTTACCCAGCAAATTTATTTGTGCCACAGAGCCTAACCCATCCAGCGTCTTGAGCAGTCTGCCTTGATCTACCTGCCACACCTTAACCGACTGATCCGCACCGCCCGAGACCAAAATCGGCTGATCGGGAAGAAACGCCAAACTTGTCACCCCATTTTGATGGCCCGTCAGGGTTTGCACTAACGTCCCATCTCGCCACAGCTTGATCGTGTTGTCCCAACTGGCCGACGCTAACAGATTGCCTTCAGAATTGAACTGGACTTGGGAGATGGCTAAGCTATGCCCCGTTAGGGTTTTGACTGGGGTGCCGTCCAGCTGCCACAGCTTCACCGTCTCATCATCACTGCCCGACGCTAAATAACGAGGTCCCATGCTAACGCTCGTAATGGGGCCATCGTGAGCTTGGATAGTTTTGACAGGTTTTCCCGTGGTGGCATCCCATAGGCGAAGGGTTTGGTCATCACTACCCGAGACCAGGGTTTTGCCATTCGGACTGAAAGCGAGACTATTAATTTTGCCTGTATGGCCGGAGAGGGTGCGTTGCACTGTCCCCTCATGGATATCCCACACCTGAATGGTTGGGTCATGCCCGGATACTAGCTGTTGGCTATCGGCACTAAATCGGAGGGCATATGTGGGCGTTTCGCTTTTGAGGGTTTTGAACAGGACTTTGCCCATTTGTGGATCGGGTCGCCAGAGCTGAATCACCCCGTCTAGACTGGCCGTAGCTAAGATCTGCTGGTCTGGACTAATGGCCATGGCCAGGATGGGTGATGTGTCTTCAGGAATGGATGGGGTGGCCCAAATTCGGACCTGTTTATCGATACTGGCTGAGATTAAGGTGTTGCCATTGGGATGAAAGGCAGCATCTAGGGTTGGAGCGCCATGTCCTTTCAGCGTGGATAAGAGTTTACCTGTGGCAACTTGCCATAGACGGAGGCTGTGATCGGCATGGGTGGAGACTAAGGTGTTGCCATCCGGGCCAAAGGCAACGCTAGTCACGACAACATTGTCTGTTTCCAACGTATGCAGTAGCTGGCCCGACAGAGACCATAACTGAATCGTACCGTCTTCCATAGAAGCAGCGAGGGTCTGACTATCTGAACTGATAGCGATATCGGTGACGGCGGTAGCCTGTTTGGGCAAAGTACGGAGCGTTTTCCCCTTCGCCACATCCCAAATCCGTACGGTTTTATCTTCACTGGCAGATACAAGTACATTGCCAGCGAATTCAACGGCATTGACCCAACCCTGGTGTCCAGTCAAGGTTTTTACAAGTTGGCTTGTACGGGTATCCCAGATTTTAATTACGGATTCTCGGCCTGCGGTTGCCAACTGATGGCCTTGGGGATGAAAAGCTAAGCCTGTTCCCTGAGGGGAAGCCGCAAAGCTGGAAAGCTGCTTTTCTGTTTTGGGAGACCATCGTTGCACAGTTCCCTGAGTCGTAATCACGGCAATGGACTGGTCATCAGGACTAAAGGCAATATCATTGACTTGCTCGCCAATGTTCAGCGTATAAAGGTGCTGGCCGTTTGCCTGCCAAATCCGCACCGTTTGGTCATCACTACCCGACGCAATCCACTGCCCTGATGAACTGATGCTAACGGAGGTGACCCGTTGGGTATGGCCTTCTAGACGGTTTCGTTCATGGGTGTTTGCGATCGCATCTCCTAACGTCAAGGCAGTTTGGGTGCGGATTGCACCTAACGTATGGCCATCAATCCCCCATCCCCAGAGGTTTTTCATCTGTCTTGCAGCTTGGGTACTGGTGAGAAGCGCTTCGAGTTGTTGATGCGATCGCAACTGAGATTCAGCCAGGGCATTTAAGGCCCGAATCTCACTGAGCTGAGTCTGCTGCCGCTGGAGAAACGCCATGCCTGCCAGTCCCGTCGCCGCTAAACCCAGGACACTAATAACCCCCACTGCTACTCGTGCCCGTCGCAACCGTTGTTGGGCCTGTTTCTGCTCTTGCGCTTGGGCTGATAAACCCGCTTGAACAAAGGCTTGCACCTCCGCCGATAGCTCATCTGTGTACTTCACATACAGTTCCGCTGCGGCATCCAGGCGCACCCCGCGCAGCAAAAAATCGGGAGACCGTTGACTCTGCTGCCAATCCTCCGCCGCTTGCTCGATCTGACGTTGGGTTTGCAGACGGACCCGGTTTTCTTCCAACCACCAGCGCAAGGTGGACCAGTGACGAATCAGAATTTCATGGACGACTTCCACGGTGACATCCTGTTTAATCCACTCCAGCCAGTCGGGTTCAGGGGGTTCGGATGCCTTATCGCCTTTACTGTTTAAGATCTGGGCTGGAGCCAGATCCTCCTCTAAACTGACGATCACTAACTTGGCATCCGTCAGTACTTTGAGCGTTCGCTCCACTAATTCCGCTGGATGCTTGGGCACAATCAAGTCAGACTTTTTGATCCGCCGCCGGGTATCTTCTGTACCATCCCCCAACTGGGTCAAAGCCAGAAAAATCCACTGGGCACAGGCTTGAGCCTCTGTATCCAAACCGTCATATACCGCTTGGGCTTTGCGTTCTAACGCCCCTTTTAAGCCGCCAATTTGCTGCTGATAAATGGCTAAGGTCAGCGCTCCAGGCTGCCGCTGTTCCCAAAGCTGCTCTAGAACAAATTCCAGCAGTGGCAAATCTCCTGCGAGATTACTCAGTTCTTCCAGCAAGACCTCCACCAGTTCGGGTTCAACCGCTAAGCCCACTCGCTCTGCTGGATTGAGAATGACTTGGCGATAATTCTCCGCCGTCAGGGCAGGGGGCACTAGAATATTGGACTCTGGCAACCGCTGGGCTAAGGCAGGGTATTCCAAACAGGGCGCAATAAAATCGCTGCGGAGGGTGATGATCAGCTTAAAGCGATCGTCTGCATGGTCTATAGCTCCAAAGATGAGGTCTAAGAACTGCTGACGATCTTCGGAGGATGCGAGGGTAAATAATTCCTCAAACTGATCGATCACGAGGACAATGGTGGATTGAGGTTGCGATCGCAACCAGTAAACAAACCCCTCAGTCCCCTGATAGAGCATCCCTTCCAACTGCAGCCGCTGGTACTGCTGCTCCTTAGCAGTACCACTTTCGATTAAACGTTCCACGAGCGCTTGGGCTGGTTTGGCCCCTGGTCGGAGGCTTCGCACCCACCATTGGTCACTGTCTGGAATATGCTGTCCCTGCTGGAGCTGGGCCATCAACCCCGCCTGTACCACGGAGGATTTACCGCTGCCGGAAGCGCCCACAACAGCTAGAAAAGACCGCTCTCGCACCGTCTCAATCAGTTGCTGGGTCAAGGTTTCCCGTCCAAAGAAAAACGGGGCATCATCGGGACCAAAGGCCCGCAGCCCCATATAGGGGCAAATGCCTAAGTCAAAATCTGACGTGGTGCTACGCGCTCCCATCCCACCAGGCAAGACTTCAATCACGCCCTGCACCCCTGATAGCCAGGTCTGCAGCTGCACTTCACTTCCTGCTAGCTGCATCTGCAACTGAGCAATCCAGCTAGCGACAGGCATCCCCTCTTGGGTATTGGCTTGCGTTAGGGTCTCGTACAAAACATCTGCAAACTGTTCCGGCTGATCCGCTGGAGCCGCTGAGGCTAACAGACACTGGCCCTGATAATGGGTCTGCAAGTCTTCAATCCAATCCAGCAGATCCGTGGCTCCAGGACAATCCAGAATCACAATTTGCTGGGCCAAAGGCGACCGTCGCAGCATCTGCCGTAACCAGGACCGACTCATCGCCACCCCTTCCGGTAAGACCAGATGAGCCTCGCCCGTTTTCGTCAGTTCCGTTTTGCCCCGCAAGTAGAGGAGGGCGGTCGTCACCGTCGTTGGGACAGGTTGAACTGGATCCGCAACTTGCAAACAGGTTTGAATCGCGTCTCGCACGTCTTGCCAGGTTTGCTCCGCCTGGGGGAAATAGGTCAGCTCAAAGGCCCCCGCCCCGCGCAACACTTTTCCGAAGGCTAGAGCCGTGGGATTATCTGCCAACCCTGCCACCATCAGGGCTTGTCGAGGATAGGCATGGACGGGCAGCTCCGGCTGCAGACCCAACACCAGTTCCCCCACCCCTTCCACAATCCGCTTTGGTGTTTGCTGGGGATATTCGGCATCGAGCTGGGTTTCGCCTCGACCTCGCTTTTGCTGGTTGATCAGTCGAAGCTGCTGGTTGACCTTATCGATATAGCGCAGGGTTTGGTAGTAGACGTACTTATAGAGGGCATCGGCTTCAATCACCCCGTCGTCGTCTGCGGCATCTCCTAATAATCCTTGAATGAGGTAATAGGTAAACACCCCATGCTCTAGCTCGGGAAACTCCCAGGACTGTTGGTTCTGATCACAGGATAGAAGCGCATAAAACCCCTTACTCTGGGCCGCCCGCTGTCGTAACAGGGCCATCAGTTGGGGGGTTGGATTGGGTAATGGGTCTGGGGTTTCATCTTTACTCCCCAGCTGCATACTCATACCGCCGCTATGGCAAGCATCCAGCCACACCAATTGCTGACGAGCAGCACTATTGGCCAGGGTCGTGAGTAATTCCTGCACCGGCAGCCCCGTTTGGGGTAGCTGTTCCTTTTGGGTATCAGCGAGGCATAGAAAGGTTTGCTGAGTCGACGGGTCAACGACGCCATGACCTGAAAAATAAAACAGAAGGGTGTCTGGCGGTTGAGCCTGCTCGACAATTTGCTGCAAGCTCGTCCGAACGCCTGCCAAGTCGGGTGAGGAGTCAGATGCCTGGGGATGATCGTGATGCAAGACGATAGATTTTTGCGGAAATGCCGCTGTGGCAGTATTCAGGGCACCCCCCAATCCCTGACAGTCTAAGGCTGGGTAGGCCAGGTCCGATAGCTGGGCATCAGCATAATGATTGACTCCCACCAACACGACCCATAGCTTGGCTTCTCCCGATTCCAATGCTCGGGTTGATCGACTGGTTTTGACGCTAACAGGGGACATAACGGTGGTGTGCTTCACCCAGTTTTGATGTGTTTAAGGCTAGTGCCGAACTTGGCATGGGCTGCCTTCTCCAACTTATAGGGTTCAGCCTCAAGATTTATGCAAACAGCACGATTTTGATCGCATCGCGGCTGGCACCGGACGGCTGATGCATTGATAATGTTGCCCTAAAACGGTTGCGATCCAATTAGAGACTGCTCGCTAAAAAGGTGTAAAGAAATAAAAATTAGCAGAATCAAATGCTTATCTCACTTTTGGTTAACTTCTTGCAGAGAAATAAGCCTAGACCATTGGAGAATTGTAATTTTTAACTAGAATCATCATCCTTGATATAGAAGTGGACACTCTGAATTATCCCAACTCCATCCTGGTTTAATGATGTCCGGTACATTCCTAAATCGGCTGCTTCAGCGTTTGTACCAGCGGGTGATTATGATTATGATCATCTTGTTCAGTCTGGGGCTGGGAGTCGCTTTTGTGGGGACCTACTATCTCTCCATATATTGGGTAGATAGCCAAGCGGTGCAATATTCAAGCGTTGTTATTCAAACCTTAAATCAGGCCCGGCGGTTCTATAGCGAAGATGTCGTTGATCGCCTAGAGTCTATCAAGGATGTTCAAGTTATCCCTGAATATCATGCTGTCAGTGGCGGCATTCCCAACCCCGCCACCTTTACGATTGAACTGGGCGAATTGCTGAGTAACCAGTCCACAGGGACCATCTTCCGACTCTATAGCAACTTTCCGTTTCCCCATCGACAGGCCACAGGAGGCCCTCAAGATCAATTTGAACGGGCTGCACTGAACTATCTCCAAAAGCATCCCCAGGCCGCTTACTATCGCAAAGAGCGAGTGGGAGATCGTCTTTCATTTCGATATACAGAAGCTGTTTTGATGGAACCCAGTTGTGTCGCATGCCACAATACATTGCCCAGTAGCCCCAAAAAAGACTGGAAGGTTGGTCAGGTTCGAGGGATTGCCGAAATCACACAGCCTCTCGAACAGGGCCTACAAACGGCTCAGGGAGGTTTAAAGACTATCTATCTGGCCCTGACCATCATCATCACGTTGGCCATGATGGGGTTGGGGCTGGCTGTGGGTCGGTTCCGCACCCTTAATCAGGAACTAGAGAAGAAAGTTGCTGAAAGAACAGCTGCCCTTGAGCGATTAGCCACGGTGGATGAGCTGACTCAATTGGCCAACCGACGCCAATTTGATCAGCGTTTAGAGCAGGCCTGGAAAGTCGCTCGGAGACTGCAGCACCCTTTATCTTTAATTTTGTGTGATGTTGATTATTTCAAAAACTACAACGATACCTATGGTCATCCAGCCGGAGATGAATGCTTGCGGTCGATAGCCAAAGTCTTAGACAGGAGCATCAGACGTCCTGGAGAATTTTCTGCCCGGTATGGTGGTGAAGAGTTTGCCATTGTTTTACCCAATGTCAGTCGTATGGATGCCATCCAAATCGCAACGACGATTCAAACGGCCATTCACCAACTCCAAATTCCTCATCGCTCATCGTTAAGCCATGCTTCTGTCACACTAAGTCTGGGCATTGCTACGATGATTCCTAATGCTAATTATTCCCCTGAACAATTAATACAAGCAGCGGATGAAGCCCTATACCAAGCTAAGCATCAAGGGCGAGATCGATATGTTGTCTGGGATAACCCATAAGGGGCATTACCGCAGATGAAATTTATGATGCCGCTTATAGGTGAATCGGTTGAGTGTCTTGCTCAGAGTGTCGGACTCAAACCCTGAACTCTACAATATTGGCTAGACAGTCTGGCTAGCTTTTGCGATCGGATGTAGCTGATGCAACCCCACTTCAACCTCTCTAGACGTCAGTTTCTGAGTGCTGTCAGTATGGCCATGGGCTCAGTGATTCTCGATCACCTTTCTGGAGATCCGGCTCAAGCGGTTGAGTTGCCCGGTACTGAGTATCTCGTTGGCGTGGGCAAAAGCGATATTATCGATCCTGCCATTGGTCTGGGGATGCAAGGGATGGCGGATAAGCATCAGCGTACGACGGGGGTTGAATCCCGGCTCTATGCCAAAGCCTTTATTGTGGTTGATCCAGAGTCTGCGAAGCGGGTTGCGATCGCATCCACAGATCTCTGGTCTGGTACCCATATCGTCAAGCATGAAGTCTTGCAGCGCCTGCAAAAGATTTATGGACCTGACCTTTATCAACTGGATAATCTGCTCATCAGTGGAACCCATACCCACAGCGGACCGGGTGGTTATTCCCACTACTATCTGTACAACCATAGCCTGGGCGGACCCAACCAGATTGGCGGCTTTGATCGTCATAATTTTGAATGTATCGTCTCAGGGATTGTGGCAGCGATTCAGCAAGCCCATGACCAACTAGCCCCTGGCAAAATCTACGTCAACCAAGGACAAATCGAGGATTGCGGCAGACAACGCTCATCCGTAGCCTACCAGCAAAATCCGGAAGCAGAACGCAAACAGTACGGTCGCGACACCGACAATGAGATGCTGCTGCTGAAATTTGTCCATGTGAACGGTACTACCGAGATACCCATAGGTCTCTTGAACTGGTACGCCATCCATCCCACAGATCGTGGACAGTACAACACCCTAGTGACGGGGGATAACAAAGGATATGCGGCAGAGAAATTTGAAGCGGCGTCTCGCGAACCCATCATCGCGGCCTTTGCCAATGCCAACTGTGGTGATGTCTCCGGTAATGTCGCCTATGGCTCTATCCCAACAGGCGTCAACGATCGCGAGCGAATGCAAAAACATGGCCACCAGCAATATCAGCAGGCCCAAGCCTTATTTGATCAAGCCATAGAACCCCAGGGTAAGCGCAAGAAAATTATGTCTCTGAAAGGCTAGACTGTAAAGGAATAGAAGCGCCTAGAACTTTGAGCATATACGCTTCATCCATGCTCGCCCGTTTTAGTTTTTGACGGGTACTTTCTTAAAGGACGTTTCTTGATTCAGGAGGTTGATGCTCCAGCGCTTCAGGATGGCCATGTTTTCCGGCGCATGTCCTGTGCGGATACGGCTGGCATCTTCGCCAAAGGTCACATCTAAGACCCAGTGGAGTTGGTTCTCAATCGACCAATGCTGGCGGATGGCTTTGCCCAACTGCTGAGCAATGGGCGGTAGAGAACTGATGTAAAACATCACCTCATAGGTGGTTTTGTTCCACAAGTGGCGGGTCCGAGCGACCTTGACGATGCTTTGCAAGCCCTTCCACTGCGCCTGCTTGTACAGAGGACCCATTTGTTGAAGGGACACCGCCCAAACTTGTCGTTTCTCGCGACGATGGTGTCCGGCTTCCACCCGCACATCATAGCTGTACTCAATGCCCTTAAACTCATTCGCTTCCGCCGTTTCAAACCATTGCTCAACCTGCTCAAACAGCGTGGGATGATTCTCTTTGAGGGCCAGTACATAGTCTGCGCCTTTGGCCTGAATGCGACAGGCAATCTCGTGCTGAGTCCCCATCGCATCAATGGTGATAATGCACCCGGCAATGTCTAACAGCTCTAAGAGGGCTGGGATCGCCGTAATTTCATTGCTCTTGTCCTCGACTTTGACTTGTCCCAGAAATAACCGATATTCACTGGCCCAAGCACTGACCAGATGCAAGGCGGATTGGTCTTGATTGCGGTCATAGGAGCCCCTGAGTTGTTTGCCATCAATCGGGATCACTTGAGCACCGAGGGTCGTCACGACCTGATCCAACCAGTGATTGAAACTCTGCTCAAAGGCGGTGGGGCAAATACGCTCAAACACCCGTCGATAGGTGTCTGCTGTCGGTATTCCGGACGGTAGGCTCAGAAAACTCGACAACCAATCCTGATGGCTCAGACCATAGGTTTCAATATCTTCCCACCCCTGTGCGCCACCTAAACTTGCCAATAGTCCAATCACGACGATGCTGACAAACGGATGCTGGACACCTTGGCCTCCCCGTGGATCAGTCAACTCCTCAAAACACTCGGTCAGTTGTTGATAAGCCTGATCGCAATCCGTGGTTGGCAGTAGTGACGAGGATGAGTCAGTGGAAGCTGGTGAGGAAGGAGGCTTGCTGAATCCTGTAGCCATGGGGAAACCCTTTTAACAGAATGGAGTTCCATAGCATATTACAGCTTTATTTTTCTTGCGCTGCCCCTGCATAGAACCCCTGCAGGGCAGCATCGACTATCAGCATACATTTATCGATATGTCCCATATTGAGATTGCCGACCAGCCGGGGAAGCGGACCTGGCCCGCAGCGTTAGGACTCTCCTTTGCTGCTGGCAGTAGCGAAGATAGCGATCCACCTTTTCAATTTAGAGAAGGCATCACCGTCAGAACGATTACCAAGGCTGAGTCCGCAATTTTAGCGGCTTCTGGTGTGATTGCTGCGCTTGAGATGCCCGGTGCTGAACTCCCCAGCCACTTGGACCGCAAGCTTACCCGAGATTTTGTTGACGGCCATGCTCCCAAACCCATTGCCTTTGCCCCCGGTTTAGCAGATTCGGAAACGGACTACTACCCCATTACGCCAAAAGAAGTTCCCATTCAAATCCTTAAAATTGGCAATCTGGTTCTAACGGGTATTCCTGGTGAAATCACCACCATGGCTGGACGACGCTTACGGTCAACGGTCCAGGCTGCACTAAAAGCAGACTATCTTGCCCTTGCGACTTACGCTAATGCCTTCTCCCAATACATCACAACGTTTGAAGAGTACCAGGCCCAGCACTACGAAGGCGCATCCCTGACTGCCTGACAGAAGTATCTCAAAGCCTTTATTTTCATAGTCTTTGAGAAAAGAGTGGAGCGACATGTGAAGCTAGATTTAAGCACAAATCAGCGTTACTCAAATGTCAGGCTCCACCCAAATTTATCGTCAACTGTTCTCCTTTTTACGTCAACACAGCCATTATCGAGATTTGCGTCATCTCATGACCCTGGGATGGATGGTGAGCGCCTTAATCTGCAGTGAACGATTATGCTTATCTGCTTGGGAATCCTATGTCCCCTGCCGAGCAAAAAAGCCCAAAGTGTCGAGCGTCGCTGGCAACGCTTTCTGTGCAATCCGCTCATTGATGTCCACAAACTGTATGTCCCTTTGGTCCTTCTAGCGCTTAAGAACTGGCGAACCCATCGCCTTTACCTAGCGATGGATACCACGGTTTTATGGAATGAATACTGCATGATTCATGTATCCGTTGTCTGCTGTGGCAGAGCAGTACCGTTGTTATGGAAAGTATTAGAGCACAAGAGTGCGGCGGTTGCTTTTGAGGAATATCAACCGCTATTGCGTCAGGCCCGTTGGTTATTACGGCAGCATCCAGATGTCATGTTGTTAGCAGATCGTGGGTTCGCGAACCATCAACTGATGAGCTGGTTACAGCAGAGCCGTTGGCATTACTGTCTGCGTATCCCATGTGATGTCCTTCTCCATGGCCCCCGTCAATGTCCAAGAGAAGTCCGTAGGTTATGGCCATCCAAAGGAGAAGCTCTCCTCTACCGTAATGTCGGGCTTTGGGATGATGGCCTCTATCGGTGCAATTTGGTACTGGCGAATATCCGAGGCGTAAAAGAACCATGGGCAGTGATTACAGATGAATCACCCTCGTTACAAACCTTGTGGCAATACGCCTTGAGGTTTCGGGTGGAAGAATTATTCCTCGATAGTAAATCTGGTGTGTTTGAGCTTGAAGAGTCGAAAATTCGCTGTGCTGATGCTCTGGAGAGGCTGTACCTGATTGCTGCTGTGGCACTGCTATACAGCACGGCTCAGGGATGGCTGTTCATATTAAAGGGCTACGCCAACAGGTTGATCCCCATTGGCACAGAGGCATTAGCTATCTCAAGATTGGATTGCGGTGGCTCAAGGGGGTGGTCCATAAAGGACGGGAGTTGTTGATGCCAGTCCCCTTATTCACCAAGGATCCGCAACCGTGTTTTGCCTCTAAAAAAGCTCAAAAGAAACACTACAACAAAATCTGGTTCTCTCGTATCCGCTCTCTACAGTGCAAAGCTTTATGAGCTATGGAATACAAAGATCTGTCAGGCAGTCAGGGCGCATCCACATTATATGGGCCGTATACGTTGATGGCTTATCAGCAAGAGTTTCGCAAGTTGGCGTTAGCCATGAAGCGGGGACAACCTATCTCGCTGGGTTCAGTGCCTCCAGCTCCAGATCCTACAATAATATTGCCGAGAGTGACCTTTAGGAACTTAACCAAAGTGCGCCTCGCTCCAACCTTTCATCAGCATGAAACTTCTCCACCCCTAAAGCTGGCTGCCTTGAAGTTACCCCCAGAAATCGACGTGGCCTGGATGATGCCCAAAGACTATCGACAGACGGGGTTAGTGGTGAAGTTTGATGGGGCTAACGCCAAAATTTCCGTCAATTCCCTGGTGACGATCCATTCCGACCGCAGCATTGAAGTATCGCCTTACCGTCCCTTATGCTTTGGCCTGTAGCTGCTTCATCCAGCCCCGATTCAACCTCTCATTTCCCCCTCATCAAACTTTTAAGTGAGGCTAATAGCGGCTTGAGCAGTCATTTCTACGATAAGAGTTGAACAAAAGCCAAGCTCAATGCAATGCATTTATACTACATTTATATTACATAGCCCAGATGTCACTTATCGCTGTGATAGGTCCATACCTGCATTCAGAGGCTACGGGTTTGCTTTCTCTTACTAACTTTGGAATCTCAAGGCGATCAGGTGCCAAACAAGAACTTTGAGTCGACTTAGCTGAAGCATTATCAACTGAATCTTTGCAACGATTACTCTATGTATCAGTTCACAATGGCTGCGCTGCCAACCTTACCCATTCCAAGGCCCTCCCCTCACAACCCATGGCAGATCGTTTCCCGCATATTTAGAAATCTGAGAATTAGATGTCATGGCCTCCGACCCCAGTCCTGTAGTGCTTAACCCAACCGATATTTAAATGCTCAATCGACGACAATTTTTGTTGACGGTGGGGTCAGTCATGGGTCTTGTCGTTCTCAAGGATCAGTCCCCCCCGATCTTGGCTCAACCCCAATTTTCTGCCTATCCCTTTAGCCTAGGCGTTGCCTCCGGCGATCCTCAACCCAATAGCGTTGTCCTCTGGACACGGTTAGCCCCTAACCCTTTATCAGAGCAACCCATGCCTGCGGTTGCTATTCCTGTTCAGTGGCAGATTGCAACGGATGCCCAGATGACTGAGGTGATTCAACAGGGAACGACCCAGGCTACGCCACAATGGGGACATTCCGTTCATGTGGTGGTATCCAATTTATCTCCAGGCCAGTGGTATTGGTATCAATTCCAGGTGGGGTCAGAAACAAGCCCGATTGGTCGAACCCGAACGATGCCAGCCTTGGACGCAGACCCTGAGCAATTAAAGTTTGCCTTTGTATCTTGCCAGCATTATGAAAAAGGATACTTCACGGCCTATCAACATCTCGTTCAAGAAGATTTAGATCTGGTCTTTCACTTGGGGGACTATATCTACGAAGGCGGTCCCCACGCAGGTCGGCCCAGACAACATATAGGGCCTAACCCCGTCGATCTAGAGACGTATCGTTTACGTTATGCCCTGTACAAAAGTGACCCCCAGTTGCAAGCCGCCCATGCAGCGTTTCCCTTTATCTGCATCTGGGATGACCATGAAGTCGATGAGGATTATGCCCAAGACCAGTCCCAAAACTATGATGACCCCAATGTATTTCGCCAACGTCGATGGGCAGCCTACCAAGCCTATTACGAGCATCTGCCGTTACGGCCCACCGCTCAGCCTCAAAATGGCCAAGTCCAACTGTTTCGTCGCTTCCAGTTTGGCCAATTAGTGGAGTTTCATTGCTTAGATAATCGGCAATATCGGGACGATCAACCTTGCGCCACTGAGGGAATAGGAGGAGGCGCGATAGTCTCAGCCTGCCAAGACCGTCTAGCAGATGACCGCTCCATGCTGGGTAAACCACAAGAGGCATGGCTGATCCAGGGCCTACAAAACTCTTCCGCTCATTGGCAGGTGATTGCCCAACAACAGCTGATGGCAGAACTGAAGTTTGGCCTGGAAACAGTATCTGGGTATTGGACAGATGGCTGGGATGGCTATTATGCTTCACGCCAACGCATCTTGGATGTTGTTGAGCAACGCCCTCTGAAAAATGTGGTTGTGATTGGGGGAGACATCCATGCCTTTGGGGTTGCAGATCTAAAGACAAATTTTCAGGATCCTCAGTCCCCTATCATTGGGACTGAATTTGTGGGTACGTCCATTAGTTCTACGGGGCTACCCCAGGTGCTCTATTCCGTCAGTCAAAAAATCAATCCTCACATCAAATTTTTGGATACCCGCCATCGAGGCTATGTCCTTTGTCAGATCACGCGGGAGGTTTGGACCACCCACTTACGCATCGTTGACTCCGTTGAACAGTCTGAGTCCACTATTCGAACCCTGGCTTCTTTTCAAGTCAAAAATGGCAAACCTGGAGCCATCCCCATAGAAGCCATGGCAAACCCTTGATATGCGGCTCACTTAAAGCTCAATCTGGCCGGTTAGCATATCCTTCACCATGGCAAAATCACCTCGTAGGCTCCACAACGGATAATTGAAGGTGGCTGGCTTGTTCTTCTCAAAAAAGAAATGACCGATCCAGGCACAGCCATAGCCCAGCACGAGGGGCAGGGGTAGATAAAGCCAGTTCCTAAGGCTAATTACCGTCAGCAAGGATATTAGTCCCAAGGTTATACCTAGGAGGTGTAACCTCCGACAGATTAAATTTTGATGTTGAGATAGATAAAAAGGGTAAAACTCTTTAAAATTACAAAATTCTAGTTGCATGATTATTTATACTCTTTCCTGCCTTTGATCAAGGTAATTCTTCATATTGTATGAGAATCTATTTTTTGTTGCTTAACTATCACTTTTTCACCATTTACTTTAAGTGTTAACAAGGTTGATGATTATTTTCTTGACTAAGAATTATAAAGCGCGAATTTAGAGTCTAGGTATGAACTGTTATGCCGATTTCTGCAAAGAAATGAGTATGCCTGAAATGAGTAGATAGTCCAGTATTGCTTGAATCACAGATATCAAACATCTAAGAGTCAAGGTACTTCATTTAAGCTACTCTCTTTGAGATACGCAAGATATGTCACCAGAATAATGTGACTTGCTCCAATTTTTAACAGCACCTAGTGTTGATCTCAAGCAGATCGCTATTGATTACATTTTTTTAAAAGAGTCTGTAAATTTTAATACCTAAAGAGCTGAGAATTTATCCAGACAGTCGCTCAGTCAAAAAGTGTAGTGAGTTGGCTCGAAAGCTGACTTTCTCAGAAGTTCTTAGTGCTAACGATTAAAGGCATAGCAGTTATTGAGCCCTTGATTCCTATTCTTTGAAGGTAGGTACTCCATGAAACGATCATCTAAACGTCGTAAAGTTGTGGACGTTCCCACAGCAGAAATTCCTGATGCAAATAATAAAACACCAGCTAAAAAACGTCTAGATCGAGAAGAGGATCTTGCCCAAGGAATCTTTGGTTCACAAGTGTTTGAAACTCCATTTGATGATGATGATTGCGATGGAGTAGATGGCAGTGATGAACATCTCTATGAAGAAGATTTTGGTGATGAATATGACCCAGACTTTACAGAAGATTTCATGCAAATGAATCCTATGGATGAGTCTAGCGACACCTTGCTGGATGATTCTGATGATGCCTTTATTGATGAAGTTATTCAAAGTCTGACCAAGTCTTTTGCACTAGATTTAGGAAACGATATTGATAGGGTGGCTAATGTTCATCACCTGCTAGAACGCAGCATGGTTGAAGCATTAGATGCAGCAAATACCACAGCATTTTTTGAGCATGTTCTAAATGATATTGACCAAGTCGTCCCTCTTATAGACAAAAGAAACATTCAAACTGAACCTCGACGTCAGCATAAGCGCAAAGCAAGCGCAACAAATCGAAAGGCTGAGCATAACGGCCACCAACATCGACGACACAAGTTAGAACAACATGGACGAGGGCAAGCAGCAGCTTTGGAAGCCCCCTATCAGCCGCTCGTTTGTATTTTAAGAGAACTACGATCTATGTTCAGGCGCTATTCCCTGAGAGGGTTAGACGAACTAGATGCCCTTGAAGACACAGCCACTTTGTTTGCTGAATTGAATGTGGATGCAGCCTTACCTATCTTGACTGGTTTGACTGCGCGAGTGATGATTCGACCCAAGTTAGATCAACCGGGTCAGGAATTGAGTCCAGCTTTCTATGAGCGGTTACTCGAGTCTACGGAACAAGCAGTTACCACGCTCCTAGAGAGCGGGGCAGTGCAAGCCCTACCAGGTGTCGCCTACAACTTGGGACAATTAGCCATTCGCAAAGGACTATCGGCAAAAGCTTTGCCTAAGCTCCTGCGTCAGTCAGCCCTGCGAACAGCCGCTAGTCCCAAACTGATAAAGCTTTTATCCTCATCTAATCTAGGTGCCGTGACCCTAACCTCGGCAAGACCAAGTGACAGGCCCCTACAACTTCGGGTTAACGGGCCATTAGAAATTATTATTCGGACTCCCTGAGGGAGCTAGTTTTTTATCCCAGTTCCAACCACTGAAGGAAGGAGAAGAATCATGTACGCCACCGATGTCATGGACGACTTATTTTACGAAGAAGCAGAAGGTCTATCCGAGATGGACTACGATGACGACTTTGAAGATGAGTACGATGACTTTGAAGCCTATGATGACTTTGAAGATGAATATGATGACTTCGAAGCCTATGATGACTTTGAAGATGAGTACGATGACTTCGAAGCCTATGATGACTTTGAAGATGAGTACGATGACTTTGAAGCCTTCGATGACTTCGATGACTATGATGATGACTTCGATGCACTAGATTACGTCGTTGCTGATGCCCTGGGTGCCTATGACACAGATGAATTCCTGAAAAAACTGTGGAAGGGAATTAAAAAGGTGGGCAAAAAGGCTGTCAGGGTTGCTAAAAAGGCAGCGCCCATTATTGGTAAGGTTGCTCGAACAGCAGCCCCAATCCTGTCGAAACTACCTATTCCTCAAGCTCAAATTGCTGGCAGGATTGCTAGTATCTTAGGCAAACTTAGAGCTGATGGTGCGGATGAGTTTGAAGCCATTGATGCCCTTGCTGACTTTGCTGATTACACAGATGAGTTAGATCTTGCAGCACCTGTGATTGCGGGTCTGGCTATTCGCAAGGCAATGCCTGGTGTGGCTCGTTTACCAAGATCTAAGCGGCTCAAGCTGGTTAAAAAAGTGAAGCAATCGACTAAGATGTTGGGCCGTCGCCGAGGAGCCAAAGCGACAAAAGCAATGCCCAAGGTCGTTCAAGCAGCCAAGGTAGTCACCAAAAAAACGGGCCAACCTGTCACCAAGACGATTCCGAAAACGACGGCAAAAGTGGCAAAAAGCCCAACCACGACCCGTCGTCTGGCCAATAAAGTTAAGAAAGTGGCGAAGATGAAGCGCATGGTGAAGGGCACGAAAAAACCCTATCCCTATCGGATGATGGGAGGTAAGAATTACCGTTGCCACGTGTGCGGGAATGTCTCTGTCCGCTGCTAATCCAGCACTTGTCATCAAGCTGATGGAATCAAGCTGTTGACTAGAGGAATCAGGATCATGGAAGTTCGAGCATTTCTGCGCATGAAAATTCAGATGCTAGCGGCGCGGGCCGGGCGACTCGCTAGCATCACCCCCACCGCAGTTGGCATTCGTCCCCAAGATTGGTCCTATGCTCCTTCTCCGAATCATTTCAAAGCTGCTAACCAACGTCTTGCCAAAATTGACCGTGAAGTCATGAAACGCCTGAACCACGTCCAACAAACCTGGGCTACTGCTCCCATACCTCGTGTTCTTGCGGATATCGCTCTTGTGGAACGCGAGTTAGATCGGGCGCGGCGTGCCTTTGGCCTCTTCTTCGAGATCTTTGGGCAGCGGGGGTCAGCATTTGCTCCTTCTCTTGATGCCTATGATGCGATCGCAGCTGATTGCTATACGGCCATTCATCAAGCTGCTCCACGTTTGTTTCAGGGTTCTCTCCTGAAACCTGTCACTTATATGGAGCATGGTTATTCACCCGCCACCATGCGTCGGGGCGTCGTCCTCAGCCGTTTGCTGGGGGAACCCAATCCTTTTCCGATTATTCGGATTCCCTGGGATCGGGATAACCCCTGGCAGGCTGTTTTCCTCCATGAAGTCGCCCACAATCTCCAAGCGGATCTGGGAATATGGCAAGAAAATCGTCAAGCTGTTCTTCATCGGGTTTTGCGGGGCACAACCGATCCTGCCCTCACGCAAACCTATAGTCGCTGGCATAAAGAGATTTTTGCTGACTTAGCAGCATTATTACTGGGGGGACCCGCTGCTGCCTGGGGAATGGCCATCTTTCTCGCTAACCCATCCACCCGCACTTTAACCTATCGCCCTGGGGGAGCCCATCCCACTGCTTATCTCCGGGTTCTGATTTTAGCAGAAATGCTCCGGCGAATGCGCTTTGAAGCTGAATCCAACCACTTAAAGCGAGTTTGGCAAGGTCTCTATCAGCCTGCAACGTCGCGTCGCCTCCCCGCGCGCCTGTTGCAAACGGCGGATCGGTTAATTCCAAAAGTAGTAGACGAAATTGCCTATCAAACGCGCCAAAATTTAGGTCAGCGTGCCCTGGCAGATATTATCCCGTTTACAACTCAGGATCAAAAATGGATTAAGGCCGGGGCTAAAACGTTAGTAACAGGCAAAGTTCCCACTCATTTACCCCCTCGTCACTTGGTTAGTGCTTCGGCTTACGCCTTATCCTCTGGCAAGGTTGCCCCAAACAAGATTAGTCAATTGGTGACTGCTCATTTAGCAAATTCTAATGATCCACCTACACTAACCTCGATTGCAACCCAGGAAGCCTTAGCCGCCTAATACCCAATGCTTTAGCCATAGGAGATCAACGAAAGCCATGGTAGCTCAGTCCAGCCATTCTTACTACAACACTCGCCACAATGGCACGAGGCCCAGAGATGGTGCTAACTCTAAGCTAGCCTTAGATAACTTAATTCGTCGTGAATTGCGAGTAAGTGATCCAAATAATGCCCAAGAGGTGGCTGAAGCACTACTAGACCGTTATAAAGGGACTCCGCAAGCAGTTGCGATTGATCGCGAAGCTGAGGGGGTACCTTTTCTATTAACCCCTTCAACACCAGCCCCTATGGTTCGAGCTGAAACCTCTTCAGATGCTGAACTACAGCAGGCTATGAACGATGTGGAGCGAGATCTACAGGAATTAACGAGCAACGCCATCCTTAAAGATGTCACTCCAGAGTTAGAGGGCTGGGCGATGGCCATTCGTTCAGCGATGACCGAGGCATTTCACTCAGCCCGGTTTGCCCTTGACTCCAGCCAGCGAGACAAAACCTTTGGCATTCGTCGCACTTTAGGGGACTATGCCCGTATGGTGAGATTAGTAGGTGCACTAAGTTCACCCGTTGTTAATGTGAACTATCGCAACCTAGCCCAGAGTATTGATGAAGTGACTGCAGTGCTACTGGTAACTATGGGTGAGGCACTAGCAAATGTTAGCTTTAACCGGAGTCGCTATTTGCTCCAAGTTCCCTATAGCGAACTTCAGTCTCGCCGAGATTCAGTTCTCTATGCTTTGAGGAATTTTATTGGTTCTACTCAAGATGCGTATGCGCCAAATGAATGGCCTAGGGGGGTAGATGCCTATCGCCAACTTTACAAACATTTGGACGACCAGGGACAGGGGGATCTGCGGTCTTTATTAACCGAAAATGAATTGTCTCGCATTATGGACATGCTTATTCAGCGGGCCAGTCATGGCAATGTCGAAGGGTTACGCCATCTGGGGGCAACGGCCCAGCTCGAAATCCCGCGTCTGCGCCGCCTGGTATTGATTGCCAGTGGTCTAGTCGATCCCCAGTCTCCCCCACTGACAGCCTTTTTAGAAGCTTTGCAATTATTTATTGATGCATTTGAAGGAGCGGGTGGATTTCGCTTGTTGCGGTTAGCACGGCCCCCTATTTTGTTCTATGGCCTTTATGGCAACTCAGCCAATGAACAATCGGCTGAACAACGATTGGTCGATCTTGCTATCGAGCGTAATCGACTCGCCGAGCTACTGGACTGTTTTGCCCGATGTGGCTGCACGCCCGAAACCGTCAAGTGTCAAATTATTCTGGATAAAATTTTGTACGATCTTGACCGTGCCATTGATCTCTATGCACTGGGCACGGCCGAGAACGATGAACCAGAGTATCGAGCCGTTGCCTATAGCTACATGGTAGACACAGTTCTGCAAGGCATGAGTATTAACGGTGATACCTGTTTACCTCCATCTCCACTGAATCCTAATCCGGATGCGCTAATTAGTCGCATTAGCACTGCTCTCAGTAAAGTTCGTAATCTCCTATTTGAGCGAATTAACTCAATGAATCCCAGTAACGATACTAATGAATCGGTACCTGCGTTACCCGATGATGAACCGTTACCTGCGTTACCCGATGATGATCCACCAAACGGACCAAATTTTAGGAAGCTCGTCGACCAAGAATTATGTATTCAACAAGATACCGAAAGGCGCTGGAGAGATTTAATACAAACCATGGCCCCAGCTTGCATCCCATTTAGTGGAAGTAACGGCAATCTTGGTGTTTTTAATGTTATTGAAGCTGTGATTCGGAATGCCCGACAGAATGCCACGGGTAACGGAGAACCCTGTGTACTGAATTTCCCACTACCCGCTCAATATGAAGTAAGTCTGAGCGCTGTGGCAAATGCTGAAGCAAGTATTGATGGCAATCTTGATCGAATTCAACGAGAAATTAGCAACGATGAAGAGGAGTCTGGCCAGCCGATCGAGTCATCGACCTCTTAGTCAATTTTCAACATCTTCAGATTAAGAGGCACCACAATCACTTACCACCGATCCAGTTCAGAAGTGCGAGGTCAACTCCTATGGTTATGGCTAACTCAACTTCAATCCATACCAATCCAACACAGTTTACCGCTTTGCATAAACGCAATAGGGAAATAGTGCAGGCCATTGAAGGCGTTAGCAGTAGACTCGATGCTGTATGCACCAAGCTCGACACCATTGCTACCAAAATAGATCCGCCACAACCGCCCCAGCAAACGTTTATAGTCTCATTTGTCCTGATTTATCTTCAGGTTGTGGTTGGGGTCTATAGAAAGGATGCTCAGGCCCTGGGAGCAGCACTTTCAAGCATGAAGAATCTGCCCATGTACAACAGCTATCGTCAGGCAGTGGCCAAAAATCCTGCGCTTTTAAAACGTTTGGAGGCTCTCCTAGACTCCCCTACCCTGTCAACGCAAGCAGATTATGACAAGTATTGCTCACTGTGCCAAGAACTATATGTAGATACGATTCAGCAGTTGGTCGAAGTAGAGTCCACTGGTGAGTCAGCAAGAACGACAACCGCAAAAACTTCGACTCAGAAAAAGCGGGGGGCTAGAAAATCGTGAAGCCTGGACGTTGTCAGAAAAATTTTGTGAAAGCGAATCTGTTTGAAGAAGGACGCTTACCATGAGCTACCAAACCACTGAAACCATACAACGCTTGTGGGATGACTTCCTACGAGAAAGTTTAGCGGAAGTCCCACCCGAACAACGTCAGCAATTTGCTCAGCAATTTGAAGACCGATTTTCCGAGTTACTCCAAAATGCGGCCAACGGAGGGGGCGATGGCTTTTTGGACTTGGTTGGCTTTGGGGATAAAGGGGCTGTCGAGTTTGAAAACCTGCCTTATCCCTATGTACAGCCAGATTTTGATGATTCAGTGGTCCCTAGCCAACTCCATGCAGCAGCAGAGCTGTACTACATCTACCAACATGAGCGAATGAAGGTATTTAAGGTGGTGGATGTATTGCTCAAGCTATTCCGTCTGGGCAAAATGCGGATTCAGCGGGGTCCCGGCGCACGGGCTTTGTATTTGGTAGAAAAATGGAAGCCCCTGCGCTATGGTACACGCGATCGCATGATCGCTTACCGACGGGCTTTCAATTACGGTAGCTCTAAAGCTCCGGCAGGAGCAATAACCAATGTCAATTTCCATCGGCAATTAGTGGGATTCATCGTAGCCGTCGCTCAATACTTTAGAGATCTTCAGGTGAGTGAAGTCATCCGAGGCGGACCGATGATTAACCAACGCCCCTTCGGCAGCTCAGCCACCGTTCAGCGTTTAGGGATTGATCTGCGCTATGCCCTTGACCGTTCGACCTATGGCAATATCTTTGCTTTGACGATGGAAGTGGGGCATTACCTCAATTCAGTCTTGAAACTCCTGGATGCCCCCGATATCAAAAAAGCCTTTGATGCCAATACCAAATGGAATGTGATTGAAGTGGTGTCCAACCGCTATTTAGGGGGGACAGCTGAACCGTCCCAGCGAGCCAAGATGGCGGAAAGTGGTCGTCGTATCCTTCAGTTTGTAGCCGACAACAACTTTGAAACATCCGTTGATCCACATCTTTTTCAAACGGAGTTGCGTCCCATTGGTCCCCATGCTGAGGCTTGGTTAGCCGCTTACCGTACCACCCCAGAAGGACAGCGCTTCCCTGGCGTCCCGTCTGCGCTGCGGAGTACCCGCGATCGCAAGTCTTTACCGATTTGAGCTTTCTCTCCTCTATCGATGAGGATCGTCTGACATGGATACCTTGTTTCCCACCCTTTCCGTCACCCTCAGCCAAAAGCGCTGGATTTGTATTCTGGACCCAACGTTGATTTTGGGGAGTCCTGGTCTACAGGGACTGGCTCTAGCAAAGTATTTAGGCAATTTTGTTGAACTCTGGGTTGCTAGAGAACTCTGGCATATTTTGGATAATACTTACTTCTATCTAGAGCGATCTGAGACTGAGCTGCAAACCTTAACCGAGCCTGACCAACGCTTACAACATGCTTGGACCCCTCATCTTGATCAGGAGGCTATTCATGCTTGGGAACATATCCGACTGAAAACGGATTTAGCAGGACTCAAAATTTCTTGGTTGGGAGATGCAGTCGGTCAATCCTGCTTACCCACTTGGATTAAAGACGGTGTGGATCCTGAAGCAATCATCCAGCACTATGAATTCTTAGCTCAGTCCCTTGAACCTCAGCTTAGCTCTACTGACAGGAGTCAACCCTTTGCTTTGGCCTGCCGCGAAACAGTGGCTTTACTGGCAACCCTGGGAACAGGCATGATTTTGACCTGTGCACCGAAGCCTGATCACCCACCCTACATCGTGGACTGCCTGGAAACGTGGCAGATTCCCTGTCAACGTCGTCCCCTCAATGATCCGATTGCTGAGATCTCACGCCGCTATTGGCATCATCTGTTTGTCCATGCCGGACTGCCACAACTGCTGTGGTCTCCAAATTTACACTTGGCCGTTTTGCACTTGAATGTTCCTACGGCTTTCCATCCTAGCTTGAGGGCTACACCTTGGTCTGAAACTGAGATCGCTGCTGACGACTTCGAGTCTGAATGGGATGCTAGTCTTCCCCTACTTACATCTGAAATCAATCCTTGGCAATCGGCTCAAGGATATTGGTATTCACTCCAAACCTTACCTATGCCTTTACTGGAAGATGAAAACACGTCGCTCAGTTCGCAACCGAAACCAGCTACGGCTTAACCAAGAGGACTTGGTTATGTCTGTGGTGATGGGTCAAATTGCCCATCCCGTGGGTCGTGCCAATCCTTATCGGATTGGTCATGATGGAGTGCCTCGGATTCTGCCTGCTGGGGGGGGGATTTCTATCAACCAGCGGATTGGCGATCGCTGTGTGGGTCTTGCGGGTGATCATGTGGAGCCGGGGGTTTCGTTACACAATAATGATCGGGAAGTCACGGGCAGTCGTAAGGGGAATAATTTGGCGCTGATTACGTATGCCTGTGTGGGCAATCGTGCTCAGGTGATCAATGGTCCTTGTAAAGGGCAATGGGGTTTAGTAACGGGGAAGCATGGTGGGGTTGATCATGTGATGGTGGATTTTCCCACTCCAGTTTTAAAGCGGTTACGGATTGGCGATCGCATTCAGATCAATAGCATCGGAATGGGACTTCGGCTACCAGATTATCCTGACATAACTGTCATGAACTGCTCTCCGGCTCTTTTGAAGCAATGGCCATTGCAATTAAATGCAAAAGGCCTAAAAGTTCCTGTCACCCATGTTATTCCTTCAGGTTTGCTGGGTTCTGGATTGGGTAAGAATTCCTCCTGGAGGGGTGATGTAGATATTCAACTTTTTGATGACAAGGCTCGCAGTCGATTTCATCTCGATCAGTTACGATTTGGTGATTTAGTTGCAATTAGTTGTGGAAGTAGTCAATTTGGTCCTGCCCTTCGAGAAAACAAAACTATTATTGGGGTAATTGTGCATGGCGATAGCATTGTAAGTGGCCATGGTCCTGGTGTAACTCCACTGCTATCTGGTTCAGATAGGAAATTGCACCCTATTCGCGATCCTGAAGCAAATCTGGCATTGCTATTTGATTTGCAAATAGTATTTAAGTCAACACCTCATAAGTTCTATAAATCTACTCATGGCTTAAATAAAAATTACGAATATTAGAGCAAGATAGGAAAAACACTTATAAAGTATTCTAAATAAAATCACCAAAAATAATTCCAAGTCTGAACGACCAAATCAAAATATATAATGGTACTTTAATCGTTCTCTATTTAGAGCAATTACTTAATTTTAAGAAGCTTCAATCTGATTTAGCAAACAATAAAATAGCTTGCTAATAACGACAATAAATCATACATGAGACTTGAGAGAGAAATGGTGCATAAAAAGCATTTCTTAAAAATATTTATTGAATTTCAAGTCTTCAACTTTTCACAAATTATTCTTGATCTCAATACTTATACATTGAATTTATAATTTTCATCTAAATGTTCAATTAATTATTATTTATTGCATAGGACATAATTTAAATTTTTATCAGGGTATCAACTTCAGCCGGAAAACCTTATCCCTCAAGAATCTTACAGCAATAATTTTAAAGCCTAAACTGACGGATGTTCTATCTTTTTTTAGCTTGCAGCCTTCTCTCTAAGTGTCCCGATTTATGCTGGTAACCATTTATCAAAGTATTAAATGTGAAGAATAAGGTTATTTTTAGGCCATGTTTAATTGTGAAAAATGGATTACATAAAATTTTTTTATAAGAATTGACTGAGATACAATAAATTGATAATTTCTATTGAAAACTTGTCTAAATTAAAAAAACTTTGGATTACATTTTGAAGTAAAATCATTGTCCAATATATATAGGATAGGAGAGTAAAAATGGACAGTTTCCTAGATGAAGTAATTATGGATACCCTTCAGGACGAATCAGATTATTATGAACTCTTTGATAGAGGTAAAAAGAAAATAGCGAAATGCCCATCAAAACCTGTACGAGAAGGGAAATTTCTAATAGTCGAACAAGGGCTATGGTTTACACCAAAATATAAAGAGTATCCAAGCAACTTATGGCATCTTGCTGAAATAATTAAAACATTTATGCTGGGTGATCCATATTGGGAAGACAGAGGTCAGCCATCAGAAAGCGATATTAGATATGCGATAAAAAATCATCCAAGCAATAAGCATTTCAAAGCAAATAAACCAATGTTTATGCCAAGATTTGGAAAATCTAGGTGTAGAGGAAGGGGTTCAAATTATGGGCAAATATTTATTCCTTTTAAGGTAAAAATTCCTGTTTCCTGGCAAGATTGGCGCATGCAAAGAGTATGGTAAATAACAATTTAACAGAGTCTCATAGCAAGGATCTAGATGGTCATAACCTTTTTTTAAGGGTTTTAGAGTAAATGGAGGCAGGAGTTCAAAATAATTATTAACTAATAGTCAAGAGAATCTCGATCCACCTATGAGACCAGTAGCAAATTAAGAAATCAGCCTTTAGACGTCCTAATTAAAGACTGAATAAGCATGTCATTTCAGTAGGAGATAAATATGGTAAACCGGACTAGTGCTTCGGCAACCTTTTTGGACTACGGGTGGCAAGATATAGATGCGTTTCAGAAAGTATCTAATACGAAAATCTTGCCTTGGAAATGGATTTGCTCCATTCATGCAAGCTTTCCAAAGCCTGTATATAAGTTAACGATGCCTCACTCAAGGCAGCCAAAAACAGAGATATTTGGCTCGGGTGTGTTGATTAGTCCTCGTCATGTCCTAACAGTTGCTCATAATATCTTGGGATTAGACCCAAAGAATCTACTTATAAAAGCAGAACAAATTAAGGTGTCACCTGGTCGGAATGATGACAAGTTTATTTCTTACCCCTTTCGTACCATTAAACATCTAAAATTCTATTACAGGCAAGAGCTCAATGCATTAGCATTAGCAACGACGGCAAAAGGCGCTAGGTTTGATCTTGCTTTAATTGAGTTACGCAGATCACCTGGTAACAGAAAGAAATTAGGTTGGTGGAGTAAAAAAACAGGATCCTTCATCAAGAGTGTAACCCCTTCATTTCGTTCTTTGCTCAAAACGCGAAAGGTTAATATTGCTGGTTATCCTTTTTCAAAAGATCCAGATTTTACTAATCAATTAACTCCAGCGGGGCTACTATATCACGACTTTGATAGTGTTTATAATCTCTATCCCAATATGCTGACATACAATGCTTGGAGCGATGCCGGGATGAGTGGTGGACCAGTGTGGATCTATGATAAGCATTTAGGCAAACGCCATCTTATCGGAGTACATCAGGGGAGAGATTTACTCGACAGTGGAAAGGGTCAGGGGGTACTACTTCGCCCCAAATTTATTAAATGGTTACAAGAAAAAACAAACAATTCTATATCAGTGAGTTAAGAAGTCTGTTGGGGAAAGAAGCAAGCTGAAATAGATCTCCATAGAGGTGGCTTTTCTCCTGTAACTTGACTAACTTTTAAGCCTATTCATGCGGTCCTTTTACAGTTTGATAAAATTTTTAATGATTTTACAGATAAGACTTTCAGCTTATTCCGAACTCAGATTACTCAATAGGCAGGGTTGTTTTACGTTACTCCTAGAAAAAATAGGATGGTTCTACTGACCAACAGTAGAGAGACCGATGAGCCATCTAATCGATACTTTGAAGCAAGTCCCGGATTTCCGCAGTGCCCATGGCCGTATTCATCCGTTATGGCTGCTGTTGCTATTGATGGTGATGGGCATGCTTGCTGGATATCAAGGGTACCGTCCGTTAGAAACCTTTGTGAGCGATTATCGCCAGCCTTTAAGTGAGCTATTGGGGCTTGAGAGCCTCGAAGTTCCGTCTCACTGTACCTTTCGTCGAGTGATGAAGGGGCTTGACTTCCAAGCGTTGAGCCACCAATTTGAAGCATGGATGCTCTCGAAAGCCCAGACTCACTCTCCCGATAATTATGCAGCCTCCATTGATGGCAAACGGATTCGTCAGGGGCTGACAGATGCCAAGGGGAAGCAGCGTTTTGTGGGCTTGGTGAGTTTATTTGCGGTGGAAGCAGGCATCACCCTCAAGCTCGAAGCCCTCACTCAGGAGGATAATAGCGAAATCAAAGTCGTGCAGGCACTGTTGGAAACCCTTCAACTCGATGGCTTGCTGATTACCATGGATGCCTTACACGCCCAAAAAACACTTGAGAAGATTGTGGCCTCGGGTAACGACTATCTTGTGGCGGTCAAATCCAATCAGGGAAGACTTTACGACCACCTCCAGACTTACTTTGAGTGTCTTAAACCCATGGCTGAGCACATCCACTCCGCCCAAAGTAGAGGACGAGATGAACATCGGTGTATACAGGTTTATGAGCCTGTCGGCATAGCCTTACAGGAATGGGAGGCAATTCGCTCTGTGCTTTGTGTCCAACGATGGGGCACTCGCAAAGGAAAGGAGTATCACAATACGGCCTATTACATCAGTTCAGCTGCCACCTCACCCCAGCATTGGCAATCTCTGGTCCGAGAACATTGGGGCATTGAAAATCGGTTGCATTGGCCGAAGGATGTTGTTTTTGGCGAAGATGATTATCGACTCGAAGATGAACAAGCACTGCTCAATTGGTCAGTGCTTAGAACTATTGGGATTAATATCCTGCGGCTAAACGACTATCAATCCCTCAAAACCGCGATGACTAAGCTGGCTAATCGGGTCGATATTATTTTTTCGCTGCTAACTTAAAACAGCCCTGACTCAATAGGTGAGAATAAGATACTGTTCAAGTTATTTTATTCTTAATCCCATAAAGTCAAACCCTTTTTTTAGTTAGGTTTTATATGCCAATAAAAGTTTTCAAAAAGGTTGAATTATTTGCTTTTCTTTTAACTTCACTAGCATATTTTTATTTCGGACTTAGCCTAAAGGTTATTCCGACAAAGGAATATTCAGATTGTGCCTCAACAAAGTGTGGGATAGGTGACTAAGTCTTGCCATCCCCAGGAATGCTCCGTCAGTCCAGCTCGTTGGGCAGCCGTATTCTTGAATCGAGAGTGGCACCAGATCCAGTTGAAATAGGTCAGCACCAGTCTTAAGGTCACTGCACTCTGTTGCCAGACTTTGCCAAATTTGTTCTGTCGTCGATGCCATCGCCCAGTCTGTTGACGCACTATTCCATTGGTCCGCTCTAACCGTTGGGTCAGGGCTTTACTCACTTGATGGCTCACCTCATCGGGTAATTGTCGTGAATACCCTTCCCAGCCATCGGTTTGCCAATGGTGACAGGCAGTTTTGCCTTCAGTATTCTCAATTAATTCTTGAGCGAGTTCGTCGGTATGTTTGCCAATACGGCTACTGAGCACCAAGCCACTGTCTTTGGCTAGGCTTAATGCCACCCAGCAGTCCCCTACGTTCAATTCTTCTGGTTCACAGTGCTTTTGCTTTTTTTGACAAAGGACCACAACTCATCTGCATTGATGACGTTAGTCGAAACAGCTTGAACGTCTTGATTGTGAATCAGTTGGGCTTTATGGCTCGCTGAACGAATCACACTTACTCAAGTGTTATAGGCCACACCTGTGATGCGGGATAGGCCCCTCAGGCTAATGCCTTCAGCATGAGATTGAAGGATGGTCTGAATCGTTTGAGGAGAAATCTGACGGCGATAATAGAGGGTATCAAAGGTTTCACTGAAGGTTTGGTGGCAGTGGGGGCAACGGTAACGTTGGCTGCCTTTACTAGTTGTACCGTGTTTGTGGGTCTTGGGATGACCATATAGAGGACATTGCATCAGGGAATAGAAAAACTCAACTCCTTATAGGTTTAGCAAACCCACACTTTTTTGATGCACGACCAATATTCAAGCAAAACTTCTGGAAGTAATATTTTAAACCTTCCTTCTTTAGATTCAGCAATTATTGCAGCAGGTATAGGTTTAGCTGGAGTAGTAGGATCATCTGTTTTAGCAAATAACCAAGCTAAAATTAGTAATAGAAGAGAAAAATGGGAGATACTATTTAATTCTCTAGAATGGTTTGGTCGAGATCCCTTTTTAAGGAGCACTGCAATTTCTGTAGTTGAAACAAAATGGGAATATCATGATGATTTTCGTAAAAGGTGGGCTTCAATTTTTATTTCACAAGCAATATATATATTAAAGTCTAGTGCAAACAATAAAAATGGATCTGAATTGTCAATAGAAAAATTGAACTTGTATAGAGTAATGAATTTGCTAACAAATACTAAGGCCAGAACTGATATAAATGCTGTTAATGAAGAAAACTATTTTTCAGCAGACTTAACTTTACAAGAATTAAACTTTATGATTAATGCACTTAAAGAATATAAGGAAAATAATAATAATTTCTTACATATTGGGAATGAAGTTATTAATTCTTGGATACTGTTATTACAGTCATATATTCAAATGAGGTTCTCAAATCAAGCAATAGATGTAGCAGACCAACAAGTACTTAAAAGTGACTGGGAAGTGATACCAACAAGCATTCAGAATCTTCTACTTAGCCTAGCAGAAAAATATGAGCAATTAAATAAAAAGTAAATGGGAGTAGGCATTTTTTTCGGTATAGTAATTAGCCTACTCATCAATCGAGATGAATTTAGCATAGCAATTTAGGAAGAGATCAATAGATCTACAACATTACAGATTTTTACCTAATTAGCATCAATTCTGCTATCACCTCAAAGAACTACCTTATTTGCAGTATCCTAACTCACCAATAGCAAAATCAAGCGAGATCTAACTTTTATACCTGATATTAAATAGATAATAACTAAATCCTCTGTTCATGATATCTATAGTGAAAATAAGATAAATATTTAGATTAGTTGCTATTTATTCAATATTCTTGCGTAACATCATAGATTAGTACTGATAACTTAAAAAGCTATTTTTATAGAGTCTAGCTGAAATATTTTATTTTCTTTCATATGTATTGCTAGACACAAGTCTTAGGTTCTCTCCAATCGGTGTATATCTGCATAAATTTGTCATTCCTAACTGATCTTGGAGCAATGCCATGGTCGATCAATTTATGCCGAGTAAATCTGCTTATCTCCTAGATAGACTCAAATCTTCACATATTATTGGTGAATTCACAATCAAGAATAGTGACTATTTAGTGATTACTGATGAGACTTTTCAGTTCTCCAGTTCTTCAGATAATATTGACAAAAAATTACAAACTGAACTGAAAGTATCCAATTACAAAGTGGTTTGCCACTTTGTAATCAGTGGCAAGTCTTGTGCCATTGTTGAGATTAAAAATACAGAGTCAACATCAAACATCCCAAAACTACTAACAGAAAGGGAGTTACAAATTGTCTATCTTGTAGCTCAAGGCCAACAAAATAAGCAAATTGCCAATCAGCTTCGCATTAGCGAGTGGACCGTTTCTACCCATCTACGGCGTATCTTTGCCAAACTTAATGTAGATAGCCGCGCTGCAATGGTTTTTCGCTGTTCTGACTTATTACAAAACTTTCAAGAATTGCAGACTTAAAGTAATAGATAGACTAAATCAATTAGGTTTCAAATTCTGCTGCAAAAAATAACTCAGATATATTGAAAATAGCTAAAGTGCTTATGCCTGCTATTCCCTTGTGAAATCTTGCAGCGATTTCAATTATTTTCAAAAACAAAACATATTAAAAATTGATACTTAGATCAATGAACGCAAAGGAAGAGCAAGACATACTTATAAAGATTTTTGAAATTGATCAGTCCAGAATAAGTAACATCGATTCTACAAAATTCATCATCAAAGGATGGTCAGTCACAATTGCAACAGCAATATGTGGTTTTGTTCTGCAGGATAAAGATGAGCGAGTAATTTTTTTAGTGATTGGTATTGTAACAACTGTATTCCTAAGTATATTAGACTGCATCTACCGATATACTCAATTACTCCATGTAAATAGAGCAATAGGCATAGAAAATTACCTGCAACAATATCTCCCATTAGAACTAGAAAAGCAGCAAACCAATAAGCCTGAGAATTCAGCAACCCAGAGGCAAAGTAATTTGTATCGCGGCATATTACTAGCTAACTATGCTGGATTGGGAAGAAAATCTATAAGGAACTACAAAACAATTATTTTATTCCATGGAGCAATTATTATATTGCTGCTGGGTGGTTTGATTGCTATCTGCAATAGATGAAACCTTTCATGTCTTGATAAATTGGCATAGGAACTCTCCAAAACATCTAAACGTCTAGTCAGCTAAGTAGTCGTTCCTCCAATTAAATCCCTATATACTTCACAGATCTAAATTAGGGAATTGCCATATCTCAGCAGACAAGGCTAGCTTTTGAGTGGAATATTGAGGATTTAGAAATGGGGTTAAAGGGTAAGCGATGGCCTTCAGGAGCTTTTGCAAGCAGCATTCTTTTGGGAGTATTTTCCCAGCCTGTATGGGCAGGGACGAATTTAACCAGTGCAAAAGTCTATGCATTTGACTCCCAAGTTCAACTAGAAAAAGTGAAGCAAAAGCCACGCCTTGCCAAAGTCGGTGACGTGATGGTGCCGATGGATATTCTCAAAACGGGGTCGAGTGCTTGGGCCAAGCTGCTGTTTAATGAAGGCACCTTGTTTCGGGTTCATTCTAATGCCAAGTTCTTTTTTATCCCCAATACTCGGAGTTTTCAGCTCAAGCATGGATTAGTTTTATCGATGATTCAGCCGGGGCAGGGCATCACGACGGTGATTACGCCGACGGCCAAAATTGTCGCCTTTGGTACAGCCCTAACGGTTCGCCATGACTCCACCCAAAACTCAACCATCGTGAGTGCGTTAACTGAAAAAACCGGTCGGCCTATCTTTGTCTCCAATGATGATGGTGCAGGACAGATCAGATTGAAAGCAGGTGAGCAAGTAGAAATTAAAGAGAACGTCGTAGGGCCTGTCCAAACCTTTAGTCTGCCAGCGTTCTATCAAGCCTGTCCGATCAGTTCGGTGTTAGCACCTGACCAAGAACAACTCGTTGCCCAAGAACCCACGGATGTGCAAACCCCTTTGTTAGTGATTCGAGAGGAAACAGCAGAGGCTGTGGCGAGACAATCTGCATCGCCTGCCGCTTCTACGACTGAGTTGGCTGAACTGTGCGCCCCGGTTCCAGAGTTGCCAGAAGAAGAAAAACAGCGACCGAATGGTGGTCCTAGGATCGGTATTGGCGGTTGTATTCCTTTCCTCACCTGTGGAACAGGTCGACCTAACCCGGTCCGAGTCCCTGGACAAAGACCCTAATTGGGAGTCGCGGCTGGTTTGGCTTTGGGTTTGGACTTAAGGCTATCGATTAATCCGCTATATAGAGCTGTAAACTTTGCTTCTTCAAGGGGCTGATTGTTGTTCCAGGTGGCAGACACACAATAGGTTTTGCCGTCCTTGCTTTGCAGCTGGGTGGTGAAATTGAGAACTCCCGGTTCGGATCCACCTTTAAAGGAAATGGTCTGCCAATCTTGAGGACGAGCTAACCCCGGATTAATTTGGGTTACAGGCAAGTCGGCAACGTTTGCCATGATTTGACAGAGTTCTGTTGTGGTATGGAACCATTCAATTTCTGGAGATAGCACGCCTGATTCAAAATCGGTCACAGAGGGGAGTGGTGCTGACTCACTGAGCAGGGCTTGGCGTTGTTTGGTCTCGGTAGCCAGGAAGCGATCGCGCAATGATACATTTTTCGGATTCTTGAGAATAAACGCTTCTCGCGTCATCAGAAACGGTGTATTCCGAGGGGAAAGCTTTTCTAAAGCGGGTTTACCCACGAGCTGAATCAGATGGTCCGTAGCCGTATTATCACTTTGAGAAATCATCAACGCTGCCAGACTATAGACCGTTAAGGAAGATTTGGCAGGCCAGGTGTGCAAGAATCCAGACGGTAAGCTTTTTAACTGTGGCTGTAGCTTCACCACCGCATCCCAAGACTGTTGCTTGGCAGCAATCTGAGTCTTCAGCACATTTAGAACGGCTAGCTTAAAGGCAGAACCAACAGCGAGGGGCTGATCGGGGTTGTGGGACAGCTTGGGGGTTCCATTCTCAAGCACCAATACGCTGACTTTACCGGGTAAGGCTTTAAACGCAGAGGTCAGATCTTGAGAAGGTTTAGGATGCGCGCGTGGCGCTTGAAATAGTAAGCCAGAAATCAACCCTTGCTGATTGAGCACCAAGCGAGTGGGGACAATGCCTTTTTCAAATACCACCACAAAGCCAGTACCGTCCTCTCGTACCCCTTGGTAAGGGCCGAGTTGTTGTTTCATATTGCTAATAATGGTTTGCACCTGGGGTGCAGCCACCTGGGATAAAAAAGTGGGCGTAAACCAATTGGCTAGCACCACTGAACTGGTAAATAAGCGGGTGAGCATTCGCCCTTGAGGGGTGTGGGGAGCGGCCTGGGAAGCAGGGACTTGGGGATTGGCATACCCCCTGGGACTGACCAAAATTCCTGATGCCGTGAGGAACAGACTCAGCAATACAACCAATCGAGTGTGATGTTTCATATTAAACCTCTGGGTGCCGAAAAAATCTCTGATGACAGCAACGGATTCCAACTCCTGAAGTATAATCTTGCCCAACGAGTTGCTGAGAGTATCAAGGGTTATGGGTGTTGGAATTATTCTGGTGTGTGCTCTCTTCCTGCTGGTGATCTGGTTGGCCTTTCAGCCCAAGCAGGGCGAAACCGCAGCGAACTCCCCAGACCAGGACGACCCACCCTATATTCCCCCTCCGCCAAAGACCGGGAATTTCTCAGATGATTTTTCCAAGTTGCCCCCGGACTCACCAAATTTAGATAATCTATCTGATTCCCTAGAAGATCAGCCCCACCTAAACGATGCTGTCTCACCCCTTATCGCTGATCCGTCTCTTTTAAATCTCGACGGGATAAGCGGCGACGGAGATGATGCCTCTGGGCAAGGTCTCATCGTCATTAGTGATGATCTTCGACAGCAGGTCCAACAACTCGTGGCGGCAGGACGTGAGATTACCGCAGTTAAAAAGTTACGGCAACAGGGCATGGAGCTGGATGAAGCTCGACAATATCTGGATGCCTTACCCACCCCTCCTCCTACCGATGTATTGACTCCCTCATCGAGACCGCAAAATTACGAGCAGGTTGAAGCTGAAGTCCGGCGACGCCTGGCCCAGGACCAAAAAATCCAGGCTATCAAATATGTTCGTGAGCAATGGGGATATGGTCTCAAAGCGGCAAAAGCCTATGTTGAATCCTTAGAAGGAACGAGCAGCCCATCACAAAATTCAGACGATGTGGATGCAGAGGTTCGGCTACTGCTGTCGCAAAATCGCAAAATCGAAGCCATTAAATTGGTGCGTCTGCGATGGGGGTACGACCTCAAAGACGCTAAGGACTATGTGGAATCTTTAGGAAAATAGGTCTGGTTGATCAGCGATCGCCTAATCCAAAATTAATTCCCGTTGAGCAATCTGCTGACTGAGTAGCTCTTTATTCCCTTGAGTCACGACTAGACGGGCATCTCGCAGGGCTTGTGGGTTCGTCTCAATTTTATAGGTCACGTTTCCGTTGGTTGCTTCATAGGACAAAGCGTAGTATTCACCTGTGGTCTGGGCGGGTAAGACAATCTTCGACCCGGTCTTCTTCTCAATGCCCACGTAGCGGTAGTTTCTGTCAGTTTGGCTGGATTGATTCAAACAGATGAAAATCTGATAGTCGGGGGTATTCATACTCTCAAACAGATGATCATTGCCACAAAACTGTCGTGGATTCTGGGAGTTCGCGGCAACGGTCGGTGCTGGAGCAACCACACTATCTTCAGGGTCAAGATTGGGTGGAGGCTGACTCGAAGGATTGGCGACGGGAGGCAATTGAGTGGGTAAGGGCTGGCTAGGGTTCGCTGCTGAAGGGAGGTGTGACGGGCTGGTGGTAGGAGCGGGCGGCTTCCCGTCTAGTTCTGAGAGTCCAGGAGGTGCAGGAGTTGGGCTGCCTTGGCTCACAGATTCATTCGGTGTTTCCGGGGGTGGATCGCTCTCTTCTGCTGGTTGAGTACAGGCAGTGGTCAGTCCCAAGCTAATGATATAAACCCAAGACAGTAAAAACTTGTTCATACTAAATCTAGTTCGAAACCTATCTCTAACCTAACCTACGAAAAATGGGAAAAGACGTGCTCAATATTAAATTAAATTCGGTGCATGTACTATTAATTTCTCGTAGATATAAATTCGAAAAATATTAGGCGGTAGTATGCCTCTCTCCATTAATCCTTAACTGTTGGATGACGCTAGCCCAGTTAATCTTCTAGTGAAGCATAATCTCAATATCTGGGTGGAGAAGATTTAACTTGCTAATGATCAAGTTAAAGAGTGAAAATACTATTTTTATGTAGTCTGCAGCGATTATTGAATATCAGAAAAACGCTGTTGACTACAGCGATGAATGCCTTTAAGGACAACACGATAGTGCCGATATCCTTGGTAATGTTTGGGTGTAATAAATTAGACAGAATGTTTGATTTTTGTCTGGGAAAACCTTGATAAGATGGAATTTAGTACCGAATAAATTTGAAATGTAGTTACCGCAAACAAATTTCTTTTGAATCTCGTAGCTCGCTTGAATTGATGACTGAAATGTGACCTAATCTGAGGCAATGTTGGTTATGCGTACCTGACTGCCTGACAGAAGTATCTCAAAGCCTTTATTTTCATAGTCTTTGAGAAAAGAGTGGAGCGACATGTGAAGCTAGATTTAAGCACAAATCAGCGTTACTCAAATGTCAGGCTCCACCCAAATTTATCGTCAACTGTTCTCCTTTTTACGTCAACACAGCCATTATCGAGATTTGCGTCATCTCATGACCCTGGGATGGATGGTGAGCGCCTTAATCTGCAGTGAACGATTATGCTTATCTGCTTGGGAATCCTATGTCCCCTGCCGAGCAAAAAAAGCCCAAAGTGTCGAGCGTCGCTGGCAACGCTTTCTGTGCAATCCGCTCATTGATGTCCACAAACTGTATGTCCCTTTGGTCCTTCTAGCGCTTAAGAACTGGCGAACCCATCGCCTTTACCTAGCGATGGATACCACGGTTTTATGGAATGAATACTGCATGATTCATGTATCCGTTGTCTGCTGTGGCAGAGCAGTACCGTTGTTATGGAAAGTATTAGAGCACAAGAGTGCGGCGGTTGCTTTTGAGGAATATCAACCGCTATTGCGTCAGGCCCGTTGGTTATTACGGCAGCATCCAGATGTCATGTTGTTAGCAGATCGTGGGTTCGCGAACCATCAACTGATGAGCTGGTTACAGCAGAGCCGTTGGCATTACTGTCTGCGTATCCCATGTGATGTCCTTCTCCATGGCCCCCGTCAATGTCCAAGAGAAGTCCGTAGGTTATGGCCATCCAAAGGAGAAGCTCTCCTCTACCGTAATGTCGGGCTTTGGGATGATGGCCTCTATCGGTGCAATTTGGTACTGGCGAATATCCGAGGCGTAAAAGAACCATGGGCAGTGATTACAGATGAATCACCCTCGTTACAAACCTTGTGGCAATACGCCTTGAGGTTTCGGGTGGAAGAATTATTCCTCGATAGTAAATCTGGTGTGTTTGAGCTTGAAGAGTCGAAAATTCGCTGTGCTGATGCTCTGGAGAGGCTGTACCTGATTGCTGCTGTGGCACTGCTATACAGCACGGCTCAGGGGATGGCTGTTCATATTAAAGGGCTACGCCAACAGGTTGATCCCCATTGGCACAGAGGCATTAGCTATCTCAAGATTGGATTGCGGTGGCTCAAGGGGTGGTCCATAAAGGACGGGAGTTGTTGATGCCAGTCCCCTTATTCACCAAGGATCCGCAACCGTGTTTTGCCTCTAAAAAGCTCAAAAGAAACACTACAACAAAATCTGGTTCTCTCGTATCCGCTCTCTACAGTGCAAAGCTTTATGAGCTATGGAATACAAAGATCTGTCAGGCAGTCAGTATGCGTACTTATGCTTCTCGCTCAAAAAAGCCCACGGCGCAAGCACTGCCCAAACCTAAGCCGGGCTTAAAACCTCTATCGATTGAGGGATCTCTTATACAAGCAAAGTCGAATGAGGAGGGGTTGGCTGAATGGGAAGCACAGCGACAAAAATGGGCACGACTAGGATCCCCTTGGATGGACAAGGTTCCTGATCCATCTAAGGAGTTGGCCCAACCTTGGATTCAGCGAAAGCAGGGACTTGGACAGTTAAGTGGGCAGTATACACCGACACCACAGCAGGGCATGCTGCAGCCAATGGACGCCACTCAACTTCAACCCGACAATTTCCATAGAGAAAACCACACAGGGATGCCGGATCCATTGAAGTCAGGTTTGGAACAACTTTCGGGATTTGATTTATCGAATGTGCGGGTCCATCGGAGTTCTGCTAAACCAGCGCAGCTGAATGCTCTTGCCTATGCACAAGGTCAGGATATTCATCTAGGGCCCGGGGAAGAGCAGCATTTACCCCATGAAGGATGGCATGTTGTGCAGCAGATGCAAGGGCGTGTTAAGCCTACGCTACAAGCCCAGGGAGTATCAATTAATGAAGATGATGCATTAGAGCACGAAGCTGATGTAATGGGTGCCAAAGCTTTAGCGATGAAAGGCTGTGATCAAATCACAACTCGCTCACTGTCTACGACAGTGGGTGGGTTGCAGCGAAAAGAGAACACTATATTCCCTTTCCTTGCATCAGATCAGCTCTTCAAAGCAGGCTTCTCATCCAACGTCATCCAGTGTGATCGCGACACCCTCGCAGTTGTTTTGCCCACTGTAGCGAAAAAGATCTATAAGAACGCCCTCAAGGGTGACCCTCCGTTCAAGCCACAGAAAGGTAATTATGGCCGTGTGTCATGGTTTAAGGGGGAAGGAAACCCATGGATTGGTGGTGCTACGGGTGGTGGCAACGCTAGCAATACTAACGTAGTTGTCAATGTGACAATCGAAGGGGCAGTTCCACGCAAGCCAAACGATTACTTTGAGAGAACCATATCTGAATTGGAACAACAGTACGAGCTGAGCCGGGCAAGGAATGAGCACCAAGGGGTACTTTGGAGATTGTTAGGGCAATCCCTGGAAGCTGACCCCGTTGCCGAGGTTCCAATTCCCTACGATAAATACCTCAACTCCAAAGAAGATGGAACATTTATTACTGTAGGGGCAAGTGGCAGAGATAAGATTCGCCTGCCCGCTGATGGGGTTGAAAGGCTGCGAGTGGCAATTAGGGAAGACGACAAGAATGCTCCAGATGAACTGGCCCAAGAAGTTGAAGAGAAAGGCAAGCAGAAAGCAGAGTTCATAATTAAGGTTCTCGGGGAAGACACGAATAGGTATTTCCAGGTACAACAACTGCACAAAGAACTTGATAGGGTTGCCAACGAAATTTGGTGTGGTTTAGGTCTGGGCGACCGTGCTGGGGTATTTGGTGATTGGAGCGAAGGTATTGTTCGAGTGAGTGGCCCAGCTGGTCGAGTACGTCGTTTGCGAAAAGATCTTTGGAGAATAGCCAAGGATGCTAGAATCTCGCCAGAAGAGTTTGTGGTGAATGATAAGGGGCTCTCGAACAATCAGAAGAGATCATACACTGACGCTTACGAGCCAACAGAAGATTTAAGTGATCGTATAAAAGGATCAGTACTGCGCTCTCAAATCGCAGATTTCATGAAAGAACTAGTGACAGGAGAAAAGACCCTTGATAAAGCTGATTTTTTGGATCCTCCTGTACAAACGAAGATAAAAAATCATTTGGAGGCATTTGAGAATAATAAGAAGGAAACCAGGTGGGAGTGGAAAGAGACTAAGTCTGGAAAGCAGGCGAGTTGTTATTGGCGCGGTGAGATCTTGGAGATCCAGGCGCTAGCCGAAAACAAGGAAGTCAGCAAGAAAGATCGAGGACGTTATCCCTTGTGGAAAGTTGAACAAAACTACGGTGATGTGTTACCTAGCCTTTAGCAGAAGGCTCAAACTAAAGTAACGACACTAACGACACTGAGATTTTTAGTATCCACAACCTAGTGGTCCACCACAGTGATTATGACAGGATAGGTTGCGGATAGAGCCTGGTCAGTTTTGTTCGCGCATCATCCACTGTAAATAACCAATTAACCGTCGCTTTATCTCGGTTACGCCTTTGTTCCCATAAGGTGACCTCATGCCGGAGTTTTTCAATATCAGGAATTCGTCGATTTAAGCACTGCCTGGAAAGAGCCGAAAACCAAACTCAACCATATTGAGCCAACTACCATGTTTTGGTGTGTAGTGAAACTGAATGCGCCTGAGAATCCTCAAAGCTTCATCAGGTTTGACAGTTTTGTAGAGTGCAGCGGGAGTATGGGTGTTGAGATTGTCTAAGACAACGTGCACTTGTTGAGCATCAGGAAACAGACCATCCACCAGATACTGCATGCACACCCCAAAGTCCTCACTTTTTCGATGCTCAGTCACCTTCAAATGTCGCCAACTTTTGAGCGGCTGAAAAAAGCCAAATATACTACAAGTGCCCTTCCGCTCATATTCATGGTCGTAGCGTTGAGGACGACCGGGCTTCGGTGGACGGGGCACCCGGGTTTCGCCAATCAGTTGGCAAGGCCGTTCATCAAAACAAACAACAGGCTCATCAGGATCGTAGGGGTGGGCATACCAATCTAGAACGTTCTCCATCCGCCAAACAAAGTCTGCGCCTACAGTAGAAAACCACCACTGCTTTTTTAGCCAAGGCTTAAGCTGTTTTTTTCGAGCGTACGTCGCACAGTTTCATCCGATAGGCTTTCGACGACTTTGAGTTCAACCAGCCGTTCTGCCAATAGCTGCATGGTCCACCGGCAATAACTGGTAGGTGGGTCGCTACAAGCTGTCGCAATGAGCAAGGCCTCTGCTTTGCTATCGAGCTTCTTTTGGCCCCCTGGCCTGGGACGCTCATTGAGGGCAAATTCCACACCACCTTCAACAAATTTCTGGCGAGTACGATGCACGGTAGAGATGCCTGCATTGAGCATTTGAGTAATGGTGTCGTCTTTGTGTCCCTCATCTGCCAACATCAAAATCTAGGCTCGTTTCATTTTTCGCGCTGACAAGGTTCCACGTCGGGTGAGTTGCATCAGCTCACTGCGTTCTTCAGGTGTTAGCGTCACAATATATTTGTCAGGCATGATTAGTAGGCTAAAAACAGCTAGATGGTTTCTAGCTTACCTATCTAATTCAGTGTGGTCGAGCACTAATCAAACAACAAGAGATTTTGTCTAGTTGCGATATGTGACTATCTCTAACCTACCTCTAACAATCCAGTCAAAAAGAGCCATAGTTAAGTAGAGTTGGCTTAATTAAAGATTAACTAAGTTTCATTTTGTGAACTAACTTGAAAACCTTTTCCTGTATAGGTTTCGATCGAATTTTTCTTGCGAAATCTACAACAGCTTTTCAAGTTTTACCTACTTACCCGATAATGTTTGAGGTTGTTATGGATAGTCTGACAGGCGAGGTAAAGCACGTGACCAATTTAGCCAATCCACTGCAAACATCAAACCAGCCGATTCCCGTTGGTGTGTTAGGGTTTGGCGGACTTGGACAAGCCGCAGCTAGAGTTTTAGCTCCCAAACAGCAAATGAAGCTGGTCGCCGCTGCAGACCAAAAAGGCTTTGCCCTCAACCCCGAAGGATTGGATTTGCAACGTGCGATCGCAACCTACAAAACTCAAGGCTCTCTCGGTTACCTCGACCCAGGCGGCACCCTCAGCACCCAAAGCATTGCTGATCTGATTCAGCAGAGCCAAAACGTTGCCGGTTTTTTCCTGGCGTTGCCTAACCTGCCCAATACCTTTATGGCTTCCGTCGCCAAGCAGTTCATCGATCTTGGCTGGAAAGGCGTTTTAATTGATGCCATCAAACGAACCAGCGCGGTTGAGCAGCTTGTGGACCTCCGTTCTGAACTCGCAGAAGCAGGTATTACCTATGTCACAGGCTGTGGTGCCACCCCCGGTTTACTGACGGCGGCTGCTGCCTTAGCGGCCCAAAGCTACGCCGAAATTCATCAAGTCAAAATTACCTTTGGGGTCGGTATTGCTAACTGGGAAGCCTACCGGGCCACCATCCGCGAAGACATTGCCCATTTACCGGGCTACACCGTCGAAACAGCCAAAGCCATGACTGATGCTGAGGTAGAAGCCTTATTAGACACAACCAACGGCATCCTGAGTCTGGAAGATATGGAACATGCCGATGACATTATTTTAGAAATGGCCGGGATTTGTGGTCGAGATCGCGTTACCGTTGGCGGGGTTGTTGATACCCGTAATCCCAAAAAACCCCTTAGCACCAACGTACAGCTCACGGGTCGGACCTTTGAAGGTAAAATCTCGACCCATACCTTCACATTAGGGGATGAAACGAGCATGGCCGCCAATGTTTGTGGGCCTGCCTTTGGTTACCTCAAAGCAGGCATTGCCCTCCATCAACAAGGGCTTTGTGGACTCCTGACTTCTGCTCAGGTCATGCCCCATTTTGTGTCTTAACGGGCTTCTACAAAATTCATCCTTGTCTGAGAACTTTGCCCTAAGCCGGATAGGTTGTGGCTTTACTTTCTTAAGGGAACAGATGGTGAAGGATGCCCTAGAGGTGATCGCGAAAAGGTCACCACATTCTAGGTCAGCCATAGCTTTCTGATGGGGGTCTATTCACGATCAAAAATATTCTCAAAACGTTTTGTAGGCTACTTTTTAGAACTCTCTGAGCAACCATGATTTGCTGTGGCTATGGCCCATCATGAACACCGATGAGCAATGGATGCAATGCTCAGGATCAAACCCCTTTGGCTAATAGGTTGTAGCGACTCACTCCCTCGTATTCTGAATTACTTGCGTGCTATAGAAAATCACTTCTAGAAATATTGTCAAAATCTATAGATGTGTTTACAAATACCGTTTTGATATTCAGAATATGTTAGCGAGGATTGGTTTATTGATAACCATTCGGAATTGTTGATGCTCTTTCTTATCTCTCACCCGAGATTCACTAACCTTTGCTCATAAAACAAATACGTGAACCTGAAAAGAGTTGCCGAGCCGAGGGGGGTATGAAGTTTATGTTCCTCATGTTTTGAAGATGGAGTTCATCTATGTCGATTACAAAAAAAGGTTTTGCTGAATTTTTCGGCACGTTTTGGCTGACCTTTGGAGGCTGTGGTAGTGCTGTATTCGCTGCTGTCTTTACGGCAGGTGTAGAAATCGGTGAGGCCAAGTCTGCCTTTACTTTTCCCGCAGGTATTGGTTTTACAGGCGTTTCTCTCGCCTTCGGTTTGACCGTTCTGACCATGGCCTATGCCGTGGGTCATATTTCTGGTGGACATTTCAACCCAGCCGTCTCCTTTGGACTTTGGGCTGGCAAGCGATTCCCTGGATCTGAGCTATTGCCTTACATCGTTGCTCAAGTGGTGGGTGCGATTGCTGCGGCGGGTCTTTTGTATCTGATCGCTAGTGGTGCGGGTCCGATTGATGTTTCGGGTGGTAACCCACTTGCGACCAATGGATTCGGTGCTCACTCACCTGGTGGCTACAATCTGGTTGCTTGTTTGATCGCAGAAGTCTTGCTCACCATGATGTTCCTCTTGATCATCTTGGGTGCCACAGACAACCGTGCCCCTCAAGGGTTCGCTCCTGTTGCCATTGGTTTAGGTCTGACTCTCATTCACTTGATCAGTATTCCGATTACCAATACCTCCGTAAATCCTGCTCGTAGTACTGGCCCCGCATTGATTGTCGGTTTGGCAGGCAATATGGAGTTGTTTGCTCAGGTATGGCTATTCTGGGTTGCGCCAATTGCAGGTGCGATCGCAGCTGGTTTCATCTACAATGCCCTATTTGAAGAAGATACAACTTCTACCTCGGCACCTGAACGGAGTTTTGCAGAGCGATAATGAGAAAGAACATATATTGTTCCAATTTTCTCAACCGTTTCGCTGACTTGTAAAAAACGATCAATGTCTTTTTTGCGAGGCTATCTCGCGGCTCTAATAGATCCCACCTATCGGACTAATGCTTTGAAAG